>NZ_JANXLI010000001.1:0-611386 GCF_026948345.1 Dellaglioa carnosa
TAATAATTCTCCAAAGTCAATCAAAGAAGAATCAACTCCGAAAACGGCTAAAGTTGCGGAAAATGTAACAAAAGAGTCTTCATCAGAGGTAGCTAAAGTTGCAGAAAGTACTAATAATCGTACTTCAAGTGTTGCGCAAAGTGTAACAAAAGAGTCGTCTTCAGAACTGGCAGAAAAATAAGAATAATTAGGTTGTCTAGTGAAAAAAGGCAACTGATGAAACCACTACTGAATAAGAGTTATTGAATATTTAGTAATGATCGCATTATTAATAATTCAACTAAAAAGATTAAAGTTATAACGTTAAGTTAACTACTTTGATCTTTTTTTGTTAGAGTAACAGAAAAGGAGTTAGAATGATAAAAGCAAGGTTAAAAGAATTAAAAAAATCATTTATCGTTATATTTTTAGTGAGTTTATTATTAGTAACGCCACAAATATTAAATCATAGTTTAATATTAGGTGCGGATTCTATCTTTCATATGAACCGCATTTATGATACTTATATGCAATTTAAAACTGGAAATTTTAATTATTTTCAAACGAATTATGGATTTATTCAGAGTGGACGAGTGGTTAATGCAGTTTATGGGCCCGGTTTTGCATATATTTTAGGAGTTATTTTATTATCCGTACATAGTTGGTTTAAATTCCAGGTAATTACTTCATTTCTAGGCTTTTTTATTAGTGGTTATTCTATGTACTATTTATCTAGAACAATGAAAGTAAAACGAAATATCGCATTAATGACAGCCGTTCTCTTTATGGGAAGTTTCTGGGGTACAAGTTGGGAAATTAACCAAAATTTCATGACATGGGGAATTATGCTAATGCCTCTAGTTGTTGTCATGGGACTCAGGATGATCGATGCCGATACTGAAAAATTTAAGGTGATTCCGTTAGCATTAATTGTTTCGTTTATGATTCAAGTTCATATGTTGAGCGCGGCGATGTCAGTCGTTGTTTTGGGAATATTTTTTATAATTGCAATAATAAAAAATGATAACAAAATAAATTTATTATTAAAATGTATATTCGCTAGTGTTTTAGCGTTACTTCTTACTTTTAATTTATGGGGATCAATGTTAGAGCTTTTTACATCTAATACTTTATATTCACCATTTGCCGAAGAAGATATGGCCGGCTGGACAATGAATATTTCAACTGGAAATTATGATTACATACATTTAGGTATAGTGATGAGTATCCTTTTTATTGCCCAAATTCTAGTTGTCTTTTCCAGAATTAAAGAGGCGTCATTAGCAAATAAAGTAGTGACGTTTACTGGCGCAGGATTTTTATTACTATCTTCAAACGTATTTCCTTGGAAATTGGTTTCAGAACACTTTCCACAATTACAAACATTTTTACAATTTCCATATCGATTTAATGGGTTTGCAATGGTCTTGCTACTGGCAGGTTTGGGCGTGACGCTTTCCGGTATAACAACTATTTCGATGAAAAAAAACTTAGAAATTGGTCTTATGGTTGGATGTACGTTTGTTTTATACCAAGCATATGACTCATTACAACATACTAATGAGTACTGGAATAGCAATCAACCAATTGTTAAAAAATCAGGACTTACTTATTCTGGACATTATAGTAATAAACAGATTGTTCGTGGCTTTACCAGTTCAGATTTAGGGGTAGGAATAAGTATGGTTAGGAAATCTAATCCCGATTATCTACCTGAATATCATGGTGGAACAAACGATAGTTATGGGACGTATGATAAAAAAATTAATAAGTATGAAGAAAAAATAAGTAAATCCGTTGATAAGGGCACGTTAAAAATTAAATGGACTGCTAAATCAAAAAATGAGACAGTTGAGTTGCCAGTCGTTGTTTATAAAAACTCAAAAGTCTTATTGAATGGAAAAAAACTTACAAAAAAAGATTTAAAACTATCAACTATAGGGACGCCAACGGTTATATCAAGAAAAAAGGGTCAAAACACCCTGAGTCTAAGTTATCGTTCTAAGATTGTTACAAACAAAAGATTAATTGTGGTTGCTTTTGCTTGGATGGTTAGTTTATTGATCGTTTTGATTACTTATTTTAAAACTATCAAAATTAAATTAAGGAATCGACCATCAAAATAAGTTGTAATAAAAAATGGTTTTACCGGTAAGAATAGAGGTTCTTCGTTAACTGTTGTTGGTAAGTAAATTGATAAAGGGGCTGTGACATAAATGGTCTCTGAAAAAGAAGGCTATCTGAAAATCATATTTGGTTTTTCAGATAGCCTTCTTTTTGGTTTTTTAGATAAATTTGTCCTTAGCGCAACAAATTTTAAGATGTTTAAAAACATAATTACAATTCCAGCTTCCTTTGTAACTTTTTCAAGTCCTCATACCGAAAACCGATTAAAATGCAAATAGGCCTTCATTTTTCCAAAAATGGGTTCTACATCAAATTTACGTTGCGTGTAAATTTGACCCGTTTTTAGTTCTGAAAGTAACTTTCGTTCTTTAGCTTTATAATATTCCCAGACTTCATTAACTAAAATTTTACGAATGTTTCCCTTTGGGGTTAACACAGCGGCTTACGGCCGCTAACTCTCGTTGTATCTTTCCGCCACATATTCTTTAAAGTTACGTTTGAAGCCAGCCGTATTTGATTATCTGACCTTCGTTCTTGATTTCGCAGTTAGGACAAGTTTTTGGTTGATGATCAAGAACACCGTTAAACCGGGCGACGTGATCGTTTGAGGTGTAATAATCAATAATCGTTAGATTGTTGTCTTCTATTTCAAGTCAGAATTTAGTATGACTAGACATGCGGAGAGTCCTTCTTTTTTATTGATTTTTCTTTTGAGGGTGGAATGAATAGTGAATTTGGATGAACCCACCCAAAAGTGTTATATCTTTTGGGCCTTTTTTGTCATTAGTATAGAATTAATTATCTCTTACCGACAATAGATATTGTAGACCCATATTTCTTGTGGAATCACCTCTTCTTTTTGTGAACTACTAACTTTTATCTTCTCAGATTGGGAGATATGGTAATATATAAGTACGTTAATTACGGAATAATAATAGGTATGCGAATGAAAATAGCTAAATGAATGGATGGAAAAATGAATACTAAAGCGAATATAAAAGATGTTGCCAGCAAGGCGACCGTGTCTATTGCAACTGTGTCACGGTTTTTGAATGGGAAAACAGAACGTATGTCTAAAGAAACCGCATTGAAAGTTCAGGCCGCAATTAAGGAATTAAATTATGTTCCTAATGACGCCGCACGACAAATGATTACGAAAAAAAGTCGAATGATTGCCACAATTGTGGCAGACGTGGACGACTATTTTGCTACTGAGATGTTTAAGGGAATTAGCTCTATTCTAGATGCTCAAGGTTATACGGCCGTTTTATTTGATTCCGACACTGACAAGAATAGAGAGCAAGGGATACTTAAAATTATTGGTGAAAAATCATTTGACGGTTTAATTATGCAACCGATGCTTAAAACCGAAGCAGATTTAAGAGGTGCAGTCAAAAGAAACCTACCAACAATTATTGTTGATCGGGAGTTATCTAATTCGAATCTAGCCAACGTTGTCACTAATAATTTTGACATTAGCCAACAGGTAACAAAATATTATATGAATCAAGGGTTTGAGCGAGTAATTGTCATAACTGGCGAGTTATCTGGAGTCTCGACTCGGGAAGAACGATACAGCGGAATTAGATCGGTTAGTCCCGATGCCATTTTGATGGAGGTACCAAGTGGAGATACAAAATTAAGTCATACCTATGATAAGCTGAAGAATACATTGATACGCGATGATAAAAGAACCGTTATATTTGCATTGAAAGAGCGCTGGTTATTACACCTTCTGCCCAAAATTATGGCTGACGGATTTATGGTTAACCAACAAGTGGCGGTGACGGGATTTTCCGATACTGAAGTAATTAAAGCTATTAATCCGGGGACGTCATTAATTAATCAAAACCCATTTTTATTGGGTGCTAGCGCAGCAGAATTATTGTTGAATGAATTAAACGGCGAGATAATAACCGAAAATAAAAAAATAATTATTCCTGCTGAATTTAAATAGATAATTGGAAATAGACTTGCCTTTAATGGTAAGTCTATTTTTGTAAAGAAATATAAATCGAAAAAGCTGAAGTGTAAACGGTTACCCATAAATTCGATAATTAAATAATTTTAACCCTTGCATTATTTTAAATAAGTATATATACTATGTCATGTAAACGTTTACCTAATTTATTTAAAGATATAAACACAAACTAATTGGAGGCGCTAAAAATGGATAAAAGAACTTTTTTAGATGTAGATAAATTTGCATTAGGGTTTGCTTCAACAACTGTAGAATCTAAGTTTGAAGACGAAAATATGGTTAAAACGGCAAAAAATTTTCTTGCTGCATACTTAACGGCCTATTACTTAGCGGAAAATTTCAACGAAATTGAACGAGAGAATTTTGATAATAAAAATGAAGAAAAATTCGAAGATATGAATTTTGAAACATTGATGAATCGGGTAAAGAAACTCAATAAATATTAATAGTGGAGGAGAAAAATAATGACAGTTATCTTAAATACGTGGATCTTTGAAAACGATGTAAAAAATGGAGTTAAACAGGACGAACTAATTGATCGCGTTTCAAAATTGGACGTTGATGGTATTGAAGTTAGACGTGAGTATTTTAAAGATTTGGCTGTAGAGTTACCAATTATTGCGAAAAAAGCGATGCAATATAAGTTATTAATCAATTATAGTGTTCCAGATCAAGTTTTTTTAGACGATGGTGTGTTAAATCCTAAACTAGCTATGTATTTTGAAGAAGGATTAATTATGGGCATTAAAAAAATTAAATTCAATATTGGAAATTTTGCGGCATTTACGGGAGATTTAAAGCAGGCTTTCAGCGCACTTCCATTAGATAAGATTACGATGAATGTTGAAAATGATCAAACTGAATTGAGCGGACGTGTTAAAGCGTTGGTAACATTTTTAGAGAGTGCTAAACAACATGATATACCAGTTGGTTATGTTTATGACCTTGGTAACTGGGCATTTACGAAGCAAGATGCACTTAAAAGTGCAGAATCGTTATCACAGTATACGGATTATGTTCATTTAAAAAATGTCATAAATAATGATGGTAATTTAGTAACATCTGCAAACTTAGATGAAGGAATGTTTAATTGGCGTGTTATTTTGAAACATTTACCAAAAAATGTGGCTTTTGCGCTGGAATTCCCAATGGATAATAAAGACCTTATTCAGTCTCAAATCACACTACTAAAAAAAGAAATCGAGGAGTAAATTATGGAAACGCTAATACCGATTCTGTTACTAGTTACTTTCGTTGGCTTCATCGTTTATATTTTAAAGGGTGGAAATATTATGATTGGCTTTTTCGTAATGGCTATTCTATGGTCTGTTATTGGCCAAATTCCATTTGATAAAGCTGTTCAAAAAGTTTTTGCCGAGCCTGCTCTGAACTATGGACCAACTATTATCTATATCGCATTTGGGTCATGGTTTGGTAGGGTTCTAGTCGATAGTGGGATCGCACCCGCAATTTCAGAAGCAACAAAAAAAGTGGGAAAGAAACGTCCCTTGATAGCCGCAATTCTGATTGTTTTCGTTACAGCGTTTATATTTGTAAGCGCATACGGAGTTGGTTCTGTCATTGCTATTGGGGTTATTCTACTCCCAATTATGCTATCTCTTGGTATTCCAAGGGATATCGCCTTGACTGCCTTCGTAATGTCAATTGGCGCACCCATGTATATTAATGTTGTTTTATTCAATCAAATTAAAGCATTTTTTCCGAATGCCATTTACGGCGGTCAATATCTAATATTTGGATGGACCGCAATGGCAGTTCAATTGATTGCCGTTGTTATTTTCCTAGTGCTACATCGTAAGAAGTTTACCCAGGAAAATGTTGATGCCAATCTTAAAATAATTGGTGAAACGCAACAAGATGATGAAAGTCGTCATATTCCTAAAATAGCCTTCATAGCACCAATTATTCCTGTTGTGATGAACATGGTGTTTGGTTGGGATGCCATCCCTGGACTGACATTAGCAACGTTGTTTGCTATTCTTGTGACCGGAAATATGAAAGGGTACAAAAGTTTCGTTCAATTCTTGAATAGTACCATTCAAAAAGCAATTGGTGATATCGCAGGTCTAATTATGTTTTTAATGGCATTAGTTATGTTTGCCGGTGCCGCCCAATTGAATGCCGTTAGATTTCAGTCGATGTTTAGCATGATACTACCCCACAATCATTTGATTTTAGCTATTGTCTTTGGCATATTAGCGCCACTTGCTTTATTTAGAGGCCCCTTACATGTATGGGGCGCTGGTGCTGCGACCGCTGCAGTTCTTTCGGGAACTGGATTGTTCAATGATGCATTTTTATTACCTTTACTTTATGTACCAGCACTTCTTGCAGTTTCAACGGGAATTACACAATCGTGGAATGTTTGGGGACTTGATTATATGAAAGTCCAATCAAAAGATTTATTAAAACGAGGCGTCCCAATTATGTGGTTTGTTTCTATTATTAATGAAGTTTTAGTTTATTACTTTTTCGGTTAAAATAAAAAAGACGTGAAGGGAAGAAAACATAATGAGTGAAGTTATAACAATTGGAGAACCAATTATTACGTTTGCATCAAAAGATATGGATCAAAGTTTGTCGGAATCAGTTAATTATTTAAAAATATTAGGTGGTGCTGAACTAAATGTTGCGATTGGTGTTAAACGGTTGGGGCATGATGTTGAGTATGTATCCCGGGTTGGAACGGAGCCTTTTGGACAATACGCAAAGAGCGTCATTTCTGGACATGGTGTCGGCATTGACTATATCAGTGAAAGTGAAAATCATTGGACTGGTCATCAACTGAAACAACTCGTGTCTACTGGAGATCCTGAGACGTTTAATTATCGTAAAGGATCAGCTGCTGCACATTTAACAAGTGACCGAATCGATGCAATTAATTTGGATGACGTAAAGATTGCGCATATGTCTGGTATTTTCCCCGCTATTTCAGATATCGCCGAAAAAACATTTAGAACTTTGTTAACAAGGCTTGTGGATAACAAAAAATTTATTACGTTTGATCCTAATCTACGACCAACATTGTGGAAAAGTAAGGATTATATGGTTTCAACAGTTAACGAACTGGCAAGTTATGCGGATGTTGTTTTACCGGGAGTCGAAGAAGGTAAAATTCTGATGGGCAGCAATGATCCAGAAGCGATTGCCGACTTTTATTTAAAAGGGGAACGAACAAAGACAGTCATTGTTAAAATAGGAGCAAGCGGTGCTTTTATCAAAAATAAAGATGGAATCACAAAAACAATTAAAGGGTTCAAGGTTGATAAAGTTGTAGATACCGTAGGTGCAGGGGATGGGTTTGCACTAGGTGTTATTACAGCACTATTAGAAAATAAATCAATGGAATCAGCTGTTTTACGAGGAAATGCGGTTGGTGCGCTTCAAGTTCAGACGCCGGGAGATAATGATGGTTACCCAACGCCCGAAGAGTTACAAGAATTTTATAAAAAAGAAGGGGTACAAGAATAATGAAGCTACAAGTTGCAATTGATCGCGTTACGCTAGAAGAGTTTCAGAAAAGTGTTATTAAATTGGACGGTATTGTTGATGTAGTTGAGGTTGGAACTTCTCTAATTAAGGACTATGGCATGGATGCATTAAAATCAATTGTTTCACGCATCAAACAATCGGAAGTTTTATTTGATTTAAAAACGATTGATGAAGGTACTTATGAATTTGAAAAAGGCTTTGCTGCGGGTGCTGATACGTTAACCGTTATGGCAAGTTCATCAATAGATACAATTGAACAAGTTTATGCATTAACGGTTAACCAAGAGAAAAAGATGCTAATAGATTTATTGGCAGTTAACGATGAAAAAATTGAAGAATTACGACAATTTGATAAAGCAATTTTTGGCTTACATTATTCACATGATAATAAGAATCAAGATTTTGACGCGGTTAAAGCTGTTGAACAATTTCATAACAACTTTCCAAATATTAAAAATATTGCGGTTGCCGGTGGTATTGATATTGAACAGGCAAGTAGGTTGGCGAAGCAAGGAATTGTTGAAAGAATTATTGTTGGTGGTAAAATAATGAATAATGAGACACCAGTGGAAATGGCGGAAAAATTTATGGAGGTTATTAAATGAGTTTACTTAATGAAATAATGGATGAAATAAATACGGTTGTTGGGCAGGTTAGTGATAACCAATTAAATGATGCCGAAAAGTTGATTACAAAAGATAAAAGAATTTTCATTTTAGGTGCCGGTCGTTCTGGTCTCATGGCAAAAGGCTTTGCAATGCGCTTAATGCATATTGGCTATACTGTTTTTGTAATTGGTGAAACTATCACACCATCAATCGCAAAAGGGGATGTACTAGTGTCCGTTTCCGGATCTGGAACAACTAAGAGTGTTCTTGAACCAACAGAAAGTGCCAGAAAAATTGGTGTTAAGGTGATTGGACTTACAAGTAATGGAACGTCTCCACTAGCTCAAGTTTCAGATGCGGTGATTGTTGTTCCAGGCGCAACGAAAGCTGATGATAGTGTAAAATCGATTCAATTATTGAGTACATTATTCGATCAAAGTGTGCATATTACGATGGATGCCCTAGTGTTAAAGGTTAGCCGTAGAGATAACGTATCTAACGATCAGGCGAAGGCGACACATAGTAATATGGAATAAAATAAAAACGTCTTACAATTAAGCGATAAAAGAGTAATGCAGACTATGGTCATTTATAGTCTGTATTACTCTTTTATTTTAAAAAAGTTCAGATGAAAAAGTGCATTGACCATTTATTGAGAGCGTTGTGCGAGTGGTTTAAAGGCTCATAAACTGAATTTATTGGAAAGTAAAGTATGATATAATACACACATGTGTAAACTAGAATACGATTTAGGAGAATCCAAAGTATGAATGAAAAAAAGCTTTCAATTGTTGTCCCAATTTATAATATTAGTAATTATCTTGAAGATTGTTTAGAATCCTTTTTGGTTCAAGGAATTGATAATTTTGAGGTTATCATGGTGAATGATGGTTCAACGGATAACTCCGGAGAAATTGCCAAGCGCTATGAGGACAAATACGAAAATTACAAATTATTGGATCAAAAGAATGGTGGATTAGGCTATGCAAGAAACTCTGGAGCCGCAGCTGCAACTGGAGATTACTTAACGTTTGTCGACTCGGATGATATTATCCCGGATAATTCTTACGAAAAAATGTTAAATATTATTGAAAAGTCACATTCTGATTTCATTATTGGAAATGTTGTTCGATTTAATTCTAGAAAAAGTTACGGATCTGTCTTACATAAACGTATTTTTAGGGAAGACATGGTAGGAACTAACATTCATGATACCCCTGAATTAATTAATGATACGACTGCATGGAATAAAGTCTTTAATATCAACTTTTGGCGGGAGAATGATTTTAAATTTCCTGAGGGGATGTTATATGAAGATATTCCAGTCTCCATTCCTGCGCACGCGATGGCCAAAAAAGTGGATATCTTAACGGATATTACTTATAAGTGGCGTGCTCGCGATGCTGGTGATAGTTCAATCACGCAACAAAGAAGTTCTGTTGATAACTTTAGAGATCGTATGAAAGCAATTAATAGTGTTCGCCAATTTTTTGCTAAACAAAATATTTCACAATCTTTAAATGATATTTTTGATTATAAAAATTTTCAATTCGATTTTCCACTTTATATGTACCTCATGAACGATGTTGATGAGGACTACCAAGCAATCTTTTTTAGTACCATTCAAGAGTACTTTCCTAAAATTTCGAAAGAAGTCTTTTTAAAAATTGCTTTAAAAAATAGGATTCAGTACCAATTAATTGTTGAAAATAAAATAGAAGAATTTAAAGATTCTGTTCGAACACTTAAATCAAGTAAATATAAACCAATTAAAACTAATCAAGGATACAGCTATGATTATCCGTATAGAGACGTTTTAGCGACCGATGACCGCTATGTATCGAAGGAAGAATTTCGGGTTAACATGGACATCGAGGAAGCTTATTGGGATAACGGTATGTTTAAGCTTAGCTGGACGACATTCCTATGGGGAATCTCAGAGAAACATAAGAAAGATATTTCAGTTTCAGTTTCATTAGTGAATCATGATGCAACACAGGAAATCGAAATTTTGAACCCTGTTAATATAAAGTTTAATCCGATGATGACATTACGAAAAGGTAGCCTTGGTAAGAAGTATAAAATACCTTATTTAAAAGATAATTATAATTACTCTAAGTTTGAGGTAGTATTACCAATTAGGGAACTAATGCCTCAAATGCAATCCGATGAATCGTATTATGTATCTGTTAAATATAATATTAATGGTGTTATGAAAACAGCCATTTTGAATTCACCTAAGAAAGGTTTATCAACAAAACCCCATTATCAATTGATAGATAATTATGTTCTCACGCCAAGTTATAATATAAGATGGGAACTTGAGTTTAGAAAAAGAGCGGCTTCCATTGTTATTAATAAAGTAAAAGAAATAAGTGACGGCGTTGAATTATCCGGTAAGTGTTTATCATCTGAAAGTAAGTTAATTGCCGAGGATAGTTCGAAAAATAGTGTATTTGAAATGGATGTTGAACCCAATACTAATGGTGAATTTAAAGCAATCTTCATGAAAGAACAAATTCATGAATTAGATTCTACTAAATTATATGTCTATTCAGGCACGGGTGATTTAGTTTCGCTTGATTCAAGGTTAATTAATCAGGTTTATGATATTTCAGGCAAACAATTATCCATCTACAATACTTTGGAAGGTGGATTAGTATTGTCCATTGATCAGCCACAATTTATTGTTGAAAAAGTTGAAGTAATTAAAAAAAGTTTTTCAATCAACGTTCTGTACATGGATGCCATGGATGTTATAAAATCGAAAGACTCAGTGGAACTGTTATTTGCAGGAAAAAATGATCATTTTAGCGTTAAAGCAAATGATTTAAAAATTGATGGGACGTCAAAGAAATTAGCGTTTACAATAGATCCTGACACTATGTTTAAAACCTTTGATAATTATTTCGCAATTACAATTAATGTGAATGATAATGAGGAAGAACTCTATGTATTTAGAAAAACGCTAGATGAATTACGAATTAAAGACAGTAAAAGACAATATATCATTAAATATAGCTTTAACAACTCGACAATCTACATTAAAATTAAACAGTCATGGGGCAAGTTAGATAATAGTCCAAGAAAACAACTGCTAATCGCTAAAGTTATTTATCCATTGATGAGATTATTACCCATCCAGAAAAAAACGGCCGTATATGAATCTTTCTGGGGTAGAGAATTCAGCGATAATCCTAAAGCAATTTTAGAGTACGTTCAAGCTAATCGTCCGGACATAAAAAATGTTGTTTTTGTAAAGAATGTGTTGAAGGACTTCAGCGATATTAACGCAAAAGTTTATCGTAAAAATTCGTTTATGTACTTTTATACATTAGCGCGTGGAAAATATTTCTTTAACAATGTTAATTTCCCCAACCATTATGACAAACGTAAAAATGCAGTAGAAGTCCAAACAATGCATGGGACACCGCTTAAAAAACTTGGCTTTGATAATCCTGGGGAAATTAAAGATTCTGCAAGAGAAGGTTTTATTGAACGTAATTCTCGATGGGATTATTTAACAGTTCCAAGTGATTATGTAGCTGATATTGCTAAATCTGCCTACTTATTTGATAAAACATTTTTAGATGTAGGTTACCCAAGAAATGATAGTTTATTTATACCGATAACCCAGAACGAAAAGAATGATATTTTAAAAAAATATGGGTTACCGTTAGATAAAAAGATTATTTTTTATGCGCCTACTTGGCGTTCTAAAGGTAAATATGCAATGCCTATAGACTTAAACGAGCTAAAAGAACAATTTTCAGATGAGTATGTTTTTGTCATTAAGTTGCATCATTTTTCAATCCCTAGTTACTCGTTAGAAGGTCTTGAGGATTTTGCAATCGATTTATCAAATAATAGTGATATTAGAGACTTATATAAAGTTTCTGATATGATGATTACGGATTATTCATCTGTAATGTTTGATTATGCGCTTTTAAGAAAGCCTATGCTTTTCTACGCATATGATTACGATAATTACAAAGATAATCTAAGAGAACTATACTTTGATTTCGAGGAAGAGGCTCCTGGTGCATTCATTAGGAATACCGACGCCCTTATTGGGGAAATTAACGATATTGATCGTTATTTTGATAAATATAAGAATAAAATTGAAACCTTTGACGAAAAGTTCATTCAATATGATAAAGGAACGGCGTCTGAACAGGTTGTTAAGAGAATTATAAAATAGGTGTTTAGTAGCTACTTCTAAAGAAAAATTAAGTATTTTTAGACATGAGGGAACTCCTTTCTTTAGGCTGTCAGTTGGCGACGGGAAAGTGGGGTTCTCTTTTTGTATGGGGCCCTTAATTTACTGCTAAACAGTGATATTATTATGAGATAGTTAGATACGACTAAAGGGGAATTTATATGTTAAATCGGTTAAAAAATTCAAGATTAATGTTTTGGTCGCTCGAGTTATTAATTCTTGCTGCCTTGGTGTGGACCTGTACTAAAATTAGTTTTTTATTCAGTCCTATAGGAATATTTATTTCGACACTTTTTGTGCCAATTATCATATCCGGATTTTTATTTTACTTATTTAATCCAGTTATTAAGTTTTTAATGAAAGTTAAAATTAAAAAATTTAGTATCTCTAGGACTGGGGCGGTAGCGATTCTTTTTCTATTTTTAGCTATCGTTCTGGTTGCACTAGTTGGTTATCTGATTCCTAGATTAATGACTCAGTTGGGTCAGTTAGTGACGAATATACCAGGTTATGCGAAGGCAGTTACTGATTCGTCAACGGATACTTTTAATCACTTGAACAATTATGCTTGGTTCAAAGAAATTGATTTTAATAGTTACCTGAAACAATTTGAGAATTCTATGGGTACTTATTTCCAATCAATTGCTACAAACTTAACAAACTCTATTGGGTCAATGATTGGCGTTGCAACTACTGTAACGATTGTTGCACTTACGGTACCTGTTATGTTGTTCTACATGTTGAAGGACGGTCAGAAATTAGTACCAACTCTTAAAAAACTTGTTCCAGAAAAACATGGTGATGAACTTGTTGAACTATTAGGACGGATGGGTGATACGATATCTGCATATATTGGTGGTCAAGCAATTGAGTGTCTTTTTGTCGGCGTATTTACCGCGATTGGATATTCAATTATTGGGATGCCATATATTTTATTATTGGGCGTTATGGCGGGGCTTGCTAACGTCATTCCGTATATCGGACCTTATATTGGGATTTTCCCCGCATTGATTATTGCGGTGACACAGTCAACTCAAATGATTGTCTTTGTTATTATTGTTGTACTAATCGTGCAACAAATTGATGGCAACTTTGTATACCCTAACGTTATTGGGAAGTCCTTAAATATTCACCCTTTGACAATTATTGTGTTATTGTTAGTTGCGGGCAATATAGCCGGATTGCCGGGCATGATATTAGGTATTCCATTATATGCGGTTATAAAAGTAGTTGTTCAATACTTTTTTGAAATTAGACGATTACAAGAAAAATAAGACAGACACCGGTTACGATTGTATGCTAAAATGAATTATTATTAATACCGACGAGGGAGAACAATATGAAAAAAGTAATTACTTACGGAACCTTTGATTTGTTACACAAGGGACATGTGCGAATTTTACAACGTGCTAAAGCAATGGGTGATCATTTAACAGTATGTATCTCAACGGATGAGTTTAACGCAATTAAAGGCAAAAAAGCTTACACGTCATATGAAGATCGTAAATTTATTTTAGAAGCAATCAAGTACGTAGATGAAGTGATTCCAGAAACTGAATGGGATCAAAAAATTGGTGATGTCGTTGATAATCATATTGATACATTCGTCATGGGTGACGATTGGAAAGGTAAATTTGACTTTTTAAGTGATTATTGTGAAGTTGTTTATTTACCAAGAACAGATGGTATCTCAACGACTAAAATCAAGAAAGATCTGGGCATGAATCTATAAAAAAAGACGTAAAATATGAAAATATTTTGCGTCTTTTTAGCGAAAGGAATTAAAAAAATGCATAAAATAAAGGTAATTTTTAAGAAAGTCGTCAATAAAAATATTATTAAGCGAATCGGTCGTCAAGTTTTAATAATGTTGAATGATATTATGATTAAATTTCCTATTAAAAAAAATCAAATTATATTTGAAAGTTTTAACGGACGAGATATTAATGATAATCCAATGGCTATTTATAAACAGGTTAAAGATGACTTAGGTAAGGAAATAGATGGTCTTTATTTTAGTGTTAAACCTGGTGTCTATCAAACTTTGAAAGAACAATATCCAGATATTAAGTTGCTGAAACGATTTGGTGTTAAGTGGACCGTTAAAATGGCGAGAGCAGATTTTTGGGTCATTAATTCGAGATTACCAATCTGGTGGTTAAAGAATAAAAAAACGACGTATATTCAAACGTGGCATGGTACGCCGTTAAAACATCTGGCTCTTGATATGGATAATGTGACGATGCCAGGGACAACGACCAAAAAGTACCATGATAATTTTAAAATTGAAACGGCCCGTTGGGATTATTTAATTGCGCCTAATCAATATTCAAAAATAATTTTTGAACGTGCATTTGCATTTAAAAATAAATCATTGGACATTGGCTATCCGAGGAACGATATCTTGTACACTCACAATAACGAAAAAGAGATTAAAGCTCTGAAAAAAAATTATTTAGGAAATGAAAACGCGAAAGTGATACTTTATGCGCCTACATGGCGTGACGATAGTTTCTACCGTGAAGGTGTCTATAAATTTAAATTAGCTTTTTCGTTTGAAGAATTCTTTAAACATGTGTCTGATGATACGATTTTAATTATGCGCCCACATTATTTGGTCAAGAATAGTATTGATATCAGTGGGTTTGAAGACCGTGTCAAGATTATGGCGGATGAAAACATTACCGAGTTGTACCTAATGAGTGATATGTTGATAACTGATTATTCTTCAGTTATGTTTGATTTTGCTAATTTAAATCGTCCGATGTTGTTTTATTGTTATGATTTGGATCATTATCGTGACGAACTTCGAGGATTCTATCTTGATTTTGAATCGGAGGCGCCAGGACCAGTCATTCAGACAGAGGATAATTTCTACAAACAATTAGATGTCTATACCGAAAATAACCAATATCCTGGTTACGAAAAACGATTTAAAGCATTTCAAGATAAGTTTATTGAGTGGGATGATGGTCAGGCTTCACAAAAAGTTTCTGATATTATTTTAGGAAAGTAAGTATGTTCATCCAAAATGGAGAACATGCTTTTTATTTTTTTAAAATATAATGACCAATAGACCGGATAAGATGTTAATTTTTGGTGATTAATGGTAAAATTATATAAGCATAATTGTATACAGGTTGTTGTGAAACAAAATAATTGAGTGACTTAATGGTGGTAAAATGGAAGACTATAAAATTCGATTAGAGTACGTTACAAAAGGTATTAAAAGTAAGAAAAATCGAAAAGTAGATAAAGATTCGAAAGACGTTTATTGGGCTTTAAGGGGAATCTCTTTCGATATTTATCGTGGCGAATTTTTTGGTATTATTGGAATGGGTGGTTCGGGGAAATCTACCTTATCTGAAATTCTTGCCGGAAAAGCAAAACAAACGACAGGATTTCTAACAATGGCCGGACATACGACAATTGTATCGTATGAAACCCAACTGAGACGGGATAAGACGGCTGTTCAGAATATTCAAGATGCAATTACAGACTCAAGTATTGATTATAAAAATAGTGATCAAACACTAAGTAACGTTTTGAAATTTGCTGATTTGGGTGTCTTAAAAGAAAGCAAGATTGAAGACTATTCACCTGATATGCGTGCGCGAGTTGAATTGGCGATGGCCTTTTTTATTGAACCCGACATTATTATTTTGGATGGCGTTTTATCAGCACTTGATGATATTTTTTATCAGAAAACTGTTGATAAAATTAAAAGTTTACAAACTGAAGGTAAGACGTTTGTCCTTGCCAGCCAAGATTTACAACAAATGGAATTTTTAACGAATAGAATTGCATGGATCCAGAATGGTCAACTAATGGATATTGGCGAATCAGAAAATGTTGTTATGAGTTATTTGGATTTCGTTGCCTGGTATGACGGATTAACTGACGAAAAACGAACTAAATATGATAAAGAACGTGATGCTGAACGTAAATCGTTTAATGTAGAAGCGTTGTATACACAGTATAAAGAAACTCACTTTGATCCTGATATGCCCCGTTCGGTTGAATTGCGGCGTCGAGAAGCATTTTATAATGGACAAGCGTTTGATAATGCAAAATATGAATCAAAAAAGAAAAAGAAGAAAAGCCATAGTAAATTGGCTTTAGTATTGATCGGTATCCTAATTTTGGCTGTTGCGGGGACAGTTTCCGCAAAATATATCCAAACGAATAATGCTAAACAAGAGGCCATATCGGTTGATAGTCGGCAAAGATCCTCTAGTAAGGTAAAAGAATTAGCCATTGCCAAGTCAATTAGTGCGTCCGATGTATCAAAAAAAGGGGCGGATTCTTCTAAAAAAAATGCCTCAAGTAAAGCGGCCAGTAGTTCTTCGGTGAAACAAAAGAACGAGTCTATTGCTCGGGCCGAGGCAGCAAGGGTGTCTGAAGCGGCTAAGGTGTCATCAGAAGAGGCAGCTAGTTCTGAGTCTGCAAAAAAGGAAAGCTCTGAGAAGAAAGAAAGTATCAGTAAAATTGATACAAAAACGGTTGAAATTGGCGATGGCGATAGCTTATCAAGTATTGCAACTGATAATGATACAACTAGTGATAAATTAATGGATATTAATAGCTTGTCGTCAAATCTTTTACACATAGGTCAAAAAATAAAAGTGCCTAAATAAATATGAGTTAACTCGGAGGAAGTTATGAAATTAAGAACTAAAGTAATTGTTAGTATTGTTGTAGTTGTGTGTGTTGGTGGTGGGACAATCTTAGCCAGTACAAAATCTGGTCGAGATATGGTCGAATGGGTAGCTAGTCGCGGTCAGGTTGGGTCGGAATCTCAACAAAAAAAGGAATACGCCGAACAACAAAAATTAGCCGAGGCAAAATACGGAGAAGATAAGAAAAGCTCTAGTTCAGAATCTAAAAAAGAAAAACCCAAAAAGAAAAAAGCCGAATCAAAAGAAAGTAAAAAATCATCAACAAAAACGTCTTCGTCATCATCTAGTTCTGATATTGATACGGATACAATAACAGTCGTTTATGGTGATTCATTGTCATCTATTGCGGCTAATCATGGTATGTCGGTGAAGTCGTTGGTATCATTGAATGATATGGAAAATACGACATTAAGACCCGGTCAAGTACTTAAAGTTGTTGCTGGAAGTGGCCGTGCGTACGCGTCGAGCTCAAGTTCTGACACAACGAGTTCAGATAATACGACAAGTTCAGATACAAACACGGAAACAGAAACATATTCTAATACAAGATCTGATAACACAACAACGAGTTCAGATTCGAACTCAACGTCAGATACATCAAGTTCAAGTAGCGACACGACAACTGATAATCAATAAGTATTTCGGGTGTTAGTTATTAATTAGTGTATACTATTCGGTAACTTAAAAATAAATGTAAATGAATTGGAGCGGATGAGTAAATGAGTTCAGATCCTGGTCACGAATTGCTGCTGCAGCTGTTATTATTAGTCATATTAACGTTAATTAATGCCTATTTTTCAGCTGCAGAGTTAGCAGTAGTTTCAGTAAATCGTAATAAAATTGAAGCAGAAGCAAAGGCCGGAGATAAAGGTGCAATAAGAATTCTCGGTATCTTGAATAATTCAACGTCATTTTTATCAACTATTCAAATCAGCATTACTTTTGCTGGTTTCTTGTCTTCAGCTTTTGCCGCAACGGCTTTGGCAAAATATGTTGAACCGTTGTTTGGAAATGCAGTTTGGGCACATGATGTTGCCGTGGTGGTTGTGACATTAATTTTGTCTTATTTTTCACTTGTTTTAGGCGAGTTATATCCTAAACAATTGGCATTACAAATGCCGGACAAAATTGCTAGAGCAACGACCGGACCTATTCAAGTGATTGCGGTTGTATTCAAACCATTTAACTGGTTATTGTCAATCTCACTCCTTACCTTAGAAAAAATAACACCGATTAAGTTTAATAAAAATGATACCGAAGTTATTAGCCGACAAGAAATAGTGCATATGATTCAAACAGGTGAAGAACGCGGTGCCATTGATTCAGATGAATATGAGATGATGGAAGGGGTAATTTCGTTACATACGAAGTTGGCCAGGGAAGTCATGGTTGCTAGAACGGATGCATTTATGATCGATTTACAAAATGATAACGATCGAAATATCGATGCTATTTTAAATCAACCATTTTCCCGTGTTCCTGTTTATAGTGATGACAAAGATAATGTCGTCGGAGTCGTTCATATTAAAAACCTACTCAAATCGGCTAGAGAGCATGGATTTGAGCGGATTACATTACGTCAAATTATGCAGGAACCAATGTTTATTCCAGAAACAATGGCTGTCGATGATTTATTATTTGAAATGAAGAAGACACACACGCAATTGGCTGTTTTACTGGATGAATATGGTGGAGTTGTTGGATTAGTAACAATTGAAGATTTAATTGAAGAGATTGTTGGCGATATCGATGATGAATCTGATAGTCCCGATAATACATTGAGAAAAATCAATGCCCACGAGTACATTGTACAAGGACGTATGACGCTTGATGATTTTAATGATGAATTCAATTGCGATATTCATATGAAAGATGCAGATACAATCGCTGGATTTGTTCTAACCGAGTTAGGTCGAATTCCGGATGACAATGAACAGCTGCAAGTTACTCTTGATAATGGGTTAATTCTTGAAACGGAAAAGATGGATGGTTCCCGATTAGTGGAACTTAAAGTAATTATTCCAACGGCCGTTTCAACGGATGAACCAAAAGATAAATAATAAACAGTCAGATAATAAGGTTGGCAGAACTCCGAAGGCTCTGTTGACCTTATTTATTTTTCGTCGAAGTTCATTATCATTTATGATAAACTATAAGTAATATGTTTTAGAGAGGACAAAAAATGAATACAGAAGAATTAGAAACTCAAGTAAAAAAACGCCGAACATTCGCGATTATTTCTCATCCCGATGCCGGTAAAACAACGATTACTGAACAATTACTTTTATTTGGTGGGGTAGTTCGTTCTGCCGGAACCGTTAAAGGTAAAAAATCAGGTACTTTCGCAAAATCCGATTGGATGGAAATTGAAAAGAAACGTGGAATCTCTGTTACGAGTTCAGTGATGCAATTTGATTACGACGATAAACGCGTTAATATTTTGGATACACCCGGACATGAAGATTTCTCAGAAGATACGTACCGAACATTGATGGCCGTCGATTCAGCAGTCATGGTAATTGATTCTGCTAAAGGGATTGAACCCCAAACAAAGAAATTATTCCAAATCTGTAAAATGCGTGGTATTCCTATTTTTACGTTTATTAATAAAATGGATCGTGATGGCCGCGAACCACTTGATTTGATGGCCGAATTAGAAGAAGTCTTGGGTGTAGAATCTTACCCAATGAACTGGCCAATTGGAATGGGTAAAGGATTAAAAGGATTATATGATATTTATAATCACCGAATTGAACTTTACCAAAAAGAAGATAAAGGCATTAATTATGTCGATTTAAATGATGCCGGCGAAATTGAAGGCGATCATCCTTTAAAAGAAGATAGTATCTATCAAGAAGTGTTAGATGAAGTGGAATTATTAGGCGATGCTGGTAATACCTTTGATGAAGCTAAAATTGCAACAGGGGACTTAACACCCGTCTTCTTTGGTTCAGCTTTAACTAACTTTGGGGTTAAAACTTTCTTAGATATTTACCTAAACTATGCGCCAGCACCACAAGAACATAAAACAATAGAAGAAACATTGATTGAACCTACTAATGAGCATTTTTCCGGATTCGTTTTCAAAATCCAAGCTAATATGAATCCTAATCATCGTGATCGAATCGCATTTATTCGGATTTGTTCAGGTGAATTTGAACGTGGAATGGATGTTAAGTTAGCACGAACTGAAAAGAAAATGCGCTTATCAAATTCAACTCAATTTATGGCTGATTCACGTGAGGTTTTAGAATCAGCTGTGGCAGGTGATATTATTGGGTTATATGATACGGGCAATTTTCAAATTGGCGATACGATTAGTAACTTGAAAAAGCCAATTACGTTTGAAAAATTACCTCAATTTACGCCTGAATTGTTTATGAGTGTCAATGCTAAGAATGTGATGAAACAAAAATCGTTCCATAAAGGCATTCAACAATTGGTTCAAGAAGGTGCCGTGCAGTTGTACAGAAGTTATAATACTGGTGATTATATTCTTGGTGCCGTTGGTCAACTTCAATTTGAAGTATTCCAATTCCGAATGTTAAACGAATATAACTCAGAAGTTATCATGACACCAATGGGATCTAAAACTGCCCGTTGGATTGATCCTGAGCAATTAGACGAAAAAATGTCGAGTTCTCGTAACTTACTTGTTAAAGATCGACAAGACTTACCATTATTCTTATTCGAAAATGCATTCGCAGAACGATGGTTCGCTGATAAATATCCAGATGTTAAATTAACTTCAAAATTATAAAATAAAGAGGTATACCAGTAATTTGGTATACCTCTTTTGTCATTTATTAGTTCAATGAATAAGGAATTTTAATATAAACTTCATTAATAAAACCGCCATCTTTTAATTCAAACCAAACGGTACTAGTTGGTGATTCTAATTCGTTGATGAGGATAACCTGTGTATTATCCATCAAGCGACGTAATTTTTTGCCATTTGGTTCGGCAAAGATAGTAACAGATTTACCGGGAATGTAATCAATTAGGGCAGGGCGGTTAATCTTCTTTTTTGTAAAGTTATCACTTTCTTTTTCAGGTAGTAGAGCATATTCTGGCTGATCAACGAGATGTACATTCGATGTATTTTCCAACCATTGATTACCACCCATGCCGTACCAAATGGTGCCGGAGTTAGTTTCAATTTTCTCGAATACTTGTAAAATACCGCCTGCGGGTAGAAAAGCAGAATAGAAGTTACCGTCAGGTAAGTCGTAACAACGGGTGCGTTCCGTAATTTGAATAAAGGCATCAATTTTATCGACCGTTCGCCAATTGAGATTACGGTAATAGTAGTAGATAGTTTGTTGCTCTTCCGTAAATGTGCCGTAACTTGTTTTTGAGGCGCGTAATAAGTTGAACCCGGGAATGTTTATTGGATCATATGTAAATGGTTCATGTAAATGGCCTCGTAATAAAGTTGGCGAACCAATGAGATAACCACCGTCGATATCTTGATTATAAATCCAAACGGCAGCACCATGTTTCTTTTCGTAACTTAAAATAATGGCGCCATAACTTTCAACAAAGGTACTGGTAAAACCCGAGATGCCAACTAAATTATAATCATTAATTGGTTCAAATTGAATTCTTAAGTCACTACCTTTTGTCCCACTGATTATTTGGGGGCGTAATAAATCATCATTATTTTGGTTCTTATAATAAATAATCATTGTCGCATCTGAAACAGACGCTGGTAAAAAAGTCTGCTCTTCAACAACTTCGTGCCTTTTTGGCTTAATAGTTTCCTGTTTATGAGTCATTTTAGGATTAAATGTGAATTGGATATCGGTAGTGGAATCGGGTTGTTCAGTTTTTGTGAAAACTGACAACACATTCCGGAAGAAATCTCTTAAGGCGATTTTAAACAGCTCCATTCGTTATCTAATACCATAATTATAACCTAAAAAACGTGATTATTGGAAAAAAGTATCTAAATGATCGTTTATTTGTGTAAACGAATTAAAAAAAAAAGCCATAATTACCAGAATTGATTTTCTGGAGGTTATGGCTTTGATTTGGTCTTTATTCAGCGCTAGTTGAATCTTTAACTTCAGCAGTAGTATCCGCTGAAATTTTAATTTCGTCTTTTTCAATTTTTGCAGCTAATTTTGTTACATCAGGATTATCAAGATAGAAGTCAGCGATTTGGTCTTCAATCTGTTCTTGAATAACACGTCTGAGCGGACGGGCACCCATAGCAGGATTGTAACCTAAATCAACCAATTTCTCTTCAACGGGACTTGTCACGCGAAGTTCTAAGTTTTGGTTTTTAAGCACGTCGTTGACATCATTAAGCATCAAACTTACGATTGATACTAAGTTTTCTTTACTTAATGGGTTAAATTCAACGATATCGTCAAAACGGTTCAAAAATTCAGGACGGAAGTAATTTGATAGCTTATCAATGATGGCATGTGTTGCTCCCGTTGATGTTGCACCAAAACCAACATTGGCTTCAGCATCAGCACTTCCGGCGTTCGATGTCATAATGATAATCGTATCTTTAAAACTAACCGTGCGACCTTGAGAATCCGTTAAACGACCATCTTCAAGAATTTGTAAGAACATATGCATCACATCAGGATGCGCCTTTTCAACTTCATCCAACAAGATTAGGCTGTATGGATTACGACGAACTTGTTCAGTTAATTGTCCGGCTTCTTCATAACCAACGTAACCTGGAGGCGAGCCAATTAATTTAGAAACGGAATGTTTCTCCATATATTCACTCATATCGAAGCGAATCATTGAATCCTTCGTGCCAAATAATTCTTTTGACAATTGCTTGGCAAGTTCAGTCTTACCAATACCAGTTGGACCCACGAATAGGAATGAGCCAATTGGACGTCCAGATTTATTGAATCCGATACGGTTACGACGAATGGCACGAGCAACTTTATCAATCGCCGCATCTTGTCCAATCACATTGGCTTGTAAAGAGACAGCTAAATTCTTCAATTGTTGTTGTTCTTTTTCCTTCAATTCGCCTACTGGAATACCCGTTTTATCTTCGACGATTTGTTCCATTTCTTTTTCAGTCACAATTGGTAATTCATCAGAATCAGTATTACTGTCTTGTAATTCTTTGAATTTTGCAACTTGATCACGGTAGTAAGCTGCTTTTTCGTAATCTTCATCACTCAATGCAGTCTGCTTTTGCGTTTCAGCATTCTTGATTTTTTCTTCAACCAACTTAGGATCAATTGCTTTGATGGTTAAGTTCATTTTTGAACCCGATTCATCAAGCAAATCGATTGCCTTGTCTGGTAAGAAACGGTCTTGAATGTAGCGGTCAGATAGGGATGCAGCCGCTTCAATTGCTTCATCGCTGTAACGAACGTGATGGTAAGCTTCATATTTCTTTTGGATACCCTTTAAAATCACAATTGATTCTTCAACACTAGGTTCATCAACCTGAATGGGTTGTAAACGACGTGCAAGGGCGGCATCTTTTTCAATTTGGCGATATTCATTTAGTGTTGTTGCGCCAACTAATTGTAATTCGCCTCGAGCAAGAGCAGGTTTTAAGACATTACCTGCATCCATACCGCCTTCGGCATTTCCGGCACCAACAATTTCGTGAATTTCATCGATGAAAAGAATAATATTTTTATCTGCTTTTAATTCTTTCATTAATTGTTGCATACGTTCTTCGAATTGACCGCGAATTCCGGTTCCTTGAACTAATGAAACGACGTCTAAACGAACGACTTGCTTGTTCAATAATTTTTGTGGAACAGCTGAATCGACAATTTTTTGAGCCAAACCTTCAACCACAGCCGTTTTACCGACACCGGCTTCTCCGATTAAAACGGGATTGTTTTTCGTACGACGATTCAAAATTTCAATGATTTGATCAATTTCTTGGTCACGGCCGACGACTGGGTCAATATTTCCTGCCCGTGCTTCATCGGTCAGATTTAGACCAAATTGGCCAAGGATAGTATCCTTGCCATTATTCTTATTACCGCCACCGTTTCTACCAGCTTGAGTAGGGGGCGTTTGATCTTTTCTTTGTGAGTTATTATTTTGACTATTTGGCGCGATGGCATTAAATAATTCATCAAGGTTTCCAAAGCTAAATGGATCTTGTTGATTATTGCGAATTTGACCATTACTTAAACGTTCTTGTTCATCTTTAAGTAATTGGTAACAATTTTGGCATAAATCGTATTCTTGATGTTGGCCATTTAAGTTAGTTGATAAGTGGATCGTTGCTTGATTGATTCGACAATTTTGACAGATCATATGTGCACAACCTTTCATATTTAATTCGTTATTATTTCATAATATATTTAAGATCAAAGTAAGTTGACCTTCTTTGACCTTCGATGATTAGTATACAAAATGTCAAAAACTTCTGCAAGTAATTTGCATTCACTTTTTTACATTTTATAGTGGCTAATCTATAATGAAATAAAGATAGAAGATTTTAGCGAAAAGGGGTCTTAAAATGAGCGAGGATTACAAAGCAAAGATTGATGCGTTAATTGCTGGAGAGATAGAGACAATCACGATTAACCCAGATGAATTTATGGCTTTTCAACTTGTTTGGCAAAAAGAGAAGTTACGTAAAGCAATTGTTGGAAATGCGCAAAGAGAAGGTCAAATTATTTATAAGTATGTCAGTTTAAAAAACTAAAAAAATGACTAAAGACTTGTATCATTTTTTAAATAATGGTACTATTTATCTCTAGAGATTAATGCGTTAAACTTACTAATGAAAACGCGTTCTTTGCTTTTGTAAGTGGGTTATGCATTTTTCTAAAATAAAAAATATAGAACACCAAGGAGATAATTAATTATGGAAAAGAAAGACTTTCACGTAATCGCAGAAACAGGTATCCACGCACGTCCAGCTACATTATTGGTACAAGCAGCAAGCAAATTCGCTGCTGACGTTACTTTAGTTTATGGAGAAAAATCAGTAAACTTAAAATCAATCATGGGCGTTATGTCATTAGGTGTTGGCCAAAATGCTGACGTAACGATCACTGCTGATGGTGCTGACGAAGCAGACGCAATCGCAGCTATTACAGAAACAATGACGAAAGAAGGACTTGCTGAATAATGTCGAAAATGTTAAAAGGGATTGCTGCTAGTGATGGTATTGCCATTGCTAAAGCATATATGTTAGTTCAACCCGATTTATCATTCTCGCAAGTAAGCATTGAAGACCCAGAGTCAGAAATCAAACGTCTTGATACTGCTGTTGCAGCGGCAAGCGAAGATTTGAAGTTAATCAAACAAAAAGCTGCAGAAAACCTCGGTGCTGAAGAAGCCGAGGTTTTTGAAGCTCATTTGACAATTCTTTCAGATCCTGAACTTATGGGTAACATTGGCGATAAAATCAAAAATGATAAAGTTAACGCTGAAGCTGCATTGAAAGATGTTACAGATATGTTCATCTCAATGTTCGAAGGCATGACTGATAATGCTTATATGCAAGAACGTGCAGGCGATATCCGTGATGTTACAAAACGTGTAATGAGTCATTTGTTAGGCGTTTCAATTCCAAATCCTGCACTTATTGACCAAGAAGTTGTGGTCGTTGCGCATGATTTGACACCATCGGATACGGCTCAATTAAATCGTAAATTTGTTAAAGGGTTTATTACTGATGTTGGTGGACGTACTTCTCATTCTGCTATTATGTCTCGTACACTTGAAATTCCCGCTGTTGTAGGCGCTGGAGATCCAACGACTGCAATTACAGAAGGTGATATGGTTATTGTTGATGGTATCAACGGTGACGGAATTATCAATCCTACTGCTGAAGAAATTTCAACTTATGAAGCAAAAGCAAAAGCTTTTTCTGATCAAAAAGCTGAATGGGAAGAATTAAAAGACGCTAAAACAGTTACGGCTGATGGTGTGCATTTTGATTTAGCTGCTAATATTGGTACGCCTAAAGATGTTGCCGGCGCATTAGATAATGGTGCTGAGGCAGTTGGTTTATTCCGTTCAGAATTCTTATACATGGATGCTAGTGAATTACCTTCAGAAGATGATCAATTTGAAGCTTACAAAGCTGCAGTTGAAGGTATGAACGGCAAACAAGTTGTCGTAAGAACAATGGATATTGGTGGCGATAAAGAATTACCTTATCTACCATTACCAGAAGAAATGAATCCTTTCTTAGGTTATCGTGCAATCCGAATTAGTTTGGATCGTCAAGATATCTTCAGAACACAACTTCGCGCATTGCTTAGAGCTTCTCATTATGGACAATTAGCAATCATGTTCCCTATGATTGCAACTGTTAATGAGTTTAAGGCAGCTAAAGCTATCTACGTTGAAGAACGTACTAAATTAATTGATGCTGGTGTACCAGTTGCAGAGAAACTTGAAGTTGGTATGATGATGGAAATTCCTGCTGCTGTTATGAATGGTGATCATTTAGCTAAATATGCTGATTTCTTCAGTATTGGCACAAATGATTTAATCCAGTACTCAATGGCTGCTGATCGAGGTAACGAACAAGTTTCATACCTTTACCAACCTTATAACCCATCAATTTTACGTTTGATCAAAATGGTAATTGATACGGCTCATAAAGAAGGTAAGTGGGCAGGTATGTGTGGTGAAATGGCCGGAGATCAAATTGCCGTGCCAATCCTAGCCGGCATGGGACTTGATGAATTCTCAATGAGCGCTTCATCAATTCTTAAAACACGTAGTTTAATGAAAAAATTAGATACAACAAAAATGAAAGAATTAGCTGATAAGGCTGTCACTGATTGTGAAACTAATGAAGAAGTTATCGCATTAGTTGAATCTTACATGAAGTAATTCAAATATTAAAAAAACTGATAATTTCGATTATCAGTTTTTTTGTGTTTAATTGGGAATGAATGAGAATAATGTACTTTTATTGCATAACGAGCCAGAAACCAATATAATTAAGGATATTATACTAGGACAGACAAGGGGACCTTATCGTGAATATTGGGATTTTTACAGATACATATTTTCCACAAGTGAGCGGTGTGGCGACTTCAATAAAGACACTAAGAAACGAGCTCGAAAAAGAGGGCCATACAGTTTATATCTTTACAACAACGGATCCACATGTTGATAAGACGGTTTATGAACGTAATATCTTTAGGTTTTCTAGCATCCCATTCGTTTCCTTTACGGATCGACGAATCGCTGTTAGAGGCTTATTTCAAGCATATCAAGTGGCTAAGGAATTAAACCTAGATGTTATTCATACGCAAACCGAATTTTCTATGGGCTGGATTGGTAAATTTGTTGCGAGAAATTTAAAAGTGCCTTGTTTACACACGTATCACACGATGTACGAGGATTATTTGCATTATATTGCTAATGGTAAACTGTTAAAACCTTATCATGTTAAACAAATGACAAAAACATTTGCTTATCACATGAGTGGAATTGTGGCACCAAGTGATCGTGTTCAAAATCTACTACAAAAATATGGTGTGAAATCAGAAATGCGTATTATCCCAACCGGTGTAGATATCTCTCAATTTGAGCAATTAGAAACTGAGGATTATCGTGTTAAGTTAGGTATTGCTGAAGATCGACCAGTTATGCTTGCTTTGAGTCGATTAGCTTTTGAGAAGAATACAAAAGAAATAATTGATGTTATGCCTGCAATTGTTGAAAAAACGCCAGATATTTTATTTTTAATTGTTGGGGACGGCCCAGCTCGTGAGACGCTTGAAGAACAGGTCGTTAGCATGAATTTAGAATCTAATGTGCGTTTTACAGGAGAAGTCGATAATGACGAAGTCTTCCATTACTATCAATTGGCCGACTTATTTATCTCAGCTTCGGTTACAGAATCACAAGGATTAACGTTTATTGAAGCCCTGGCAGCTGGCACACCAGTACTTGCTAAGACAGGTGATTATACTGATGAGTTAATGGACCAACCAGAAATCGGGAAGACATTTGCTTCTGAAGACGAGATGGTTACAGATATTATTGATTATCTCAATAAACGTGATGCAGAAATTGATCCTGAACCACGTTTAAATAAATTAAAAGAGATTTCGGCAGCAACATTTGGCTCTAAAGTTGCCGCATTCTATCAAGATGCTCAAATTCAATATGTAGAATTAGAAGAGGAAGATGACGAAATTAGTCATTTATAAACGTACCTATTTTTTAAAGGAGTTTCAGCCATGCTATTAATTAACATGTTTTCTGCAGCCGACTCGGTTAAGGGACAAGGGGTCGGTAGTGCCTATACCGAAATGATGAGGTTACTCAAAGAACGTTTTCCGACTGAATTTAAAATCAGTGTGAACAAATACAGTCGTTCCGATATTAGTCACTACCATACGATTAATTTTCCGTATTATCTTTCAACTTTCATGCCTGGTCGCGGTAAAAAAATTGGTTACGTCCATTTTTTACCGGAAACGCTAGAAGGCAGTGTTAAAATTCCGCAACCTTTTAAAGCCATTTTTTACTGGTATGTGATTGCTTTTTATAAGCGAATGGATCATATCGTTGTTGTTAATCCAAGTTTTATACCAAAACTCGAAGCAGCTAAGATTTCTAAAGAACATGTGACGTATATTCCTAATTTTGTGTCAAAAAAAGTTTTTTATGAAAAAACGGCGGAAGAGAAGCAAGCTTTCAGGGATGAATTAAATATTCCAGCTGATAAGTTCATTGTCTTTGGTGATGGACAAGTTCAAGAAAGAAAAGGTGTGCCCGACTTTATTACGTTGGCTAAACAGAATCCTGATATGCAGTTTATCTGGGCAGGCGGCTTCTCATTTGGGAAGCTAACTGATGGTTACGCGGAACTAAAAAAAGTGGTCGATAATCCACCAAGTAATTTAATTTTTACTGGGATTATTGATCGCGAAGCTTTAGTTAATTACTACAATATTGCGAATCTTTTCTTATTACCATCCTTTAACGAACTATTTCCAATGTCAGTGTTAGAGGCATTTAGTTGTGGTACGCCGGTATTATTGCGTGACCTGGATCTCTATAAAGCGGTTATTGATGGTTATTATGATGCCGCAACAGATGTTGATGACATGCAAATTAAATTGAGAAAATTAAAAGAAGATCCTAACGCTTTAACGGTATTACACGATAAAGCGGATCAGGCGTCGGCTTATTATTCTGAGGACAGGCTGGCAGAGATTTGGCATCAATTTTATTTGGACCAGAGCAAAGAGGATTAAAAAATGACTCGAAAAAATGTAGGACTATTGATATTGATGGTCATAATTGGGATGGGTATATTTGCGTATTCATTAAGAAATGTGTCGCTAGAGTCACTCATTAAGGATTTAGTTAACATAAATGTTTGGTGGCTACTCGTTGCGGTATTTTGCGTTTGTATGTACTTTGTATTTGAAGCGTTTATCGTCAAACGATTTCTTAGGGGACAACATAAAAAGTTCACATTCAAGAATGCTATCCGTATCCCGTTAATTGAACAATTATTTAATGGAATTACACCCTTTTCAACAGGTGGTCAGCCCGCACAGTTATTTGCAATGGCCCAATCAGGTATTGATGCAGGACGTGCTAGTTCAATTTTATTAATGAAATTCGTTGTATATCAGGCAATGATTGTGATCAATTTTATTGTTTGTTTATTGATTGGATTTCAATACATACAAGATAAAGTGAACTACCTGATGGTTTTTGTGATTTTTGGATTTGTGATCCATTTAGCCGTAATCATTGGCTTGTTAATGATCATGTACTGGTACGCCTTTACTAAGAAATTAGTGGCCGCTTGTATGTTAGTCGTTAAGTTATTTGTTAAAGGTGATAAATTTGAACGTTTAAATACGAGTATCTATTCAAAAATAGAGAACTTTCATAAAGAAAGTTTACGTATGAAAAACGAAAAGAAAATATTATTTGATGTTTTCGTACTCACATTTTTCCAGTTAGCCTTTTACTATCTAGTACCATACTTCATCATGTTGTCACTCGGTTACACGTCAGTGGATATCGTTATGATTACGGCGCTTCATGTGCTGATTGTGATGGTTATTTCACTCTTCCCAATTCCTGGTGGGACCGGTGGAGCGGAATACAGCTTCGCAATTGTTTTTTCTAGCTTCATGACGAGTCATAGTAAATTAATTTTAGCCATGCTGCTGTGGCGCGTTTTAACTTACTATCTTGGTCTGTTTGCTGGAATGTTCGCATTAGTGATGAAGCCGGATAAAGTAGAAGAAATAGGATTAGATGATTAAATAGATAAGAGGTGGGGTCGTTATGGATTTGAAACGTCAAGAATTAATTCAATTCATTTTAGATCGAACGAACACAACTGAATCTTATCCATTCAATAACCCGAGCCGAAAACAAACCATCTTGTGGACGATTATGAAACAAGTTGGCAGTGGCAAGATGATGGCAATGATTTTTGAAAGAGATGACAAGTTGTTGTTAAACTTAAAATTAAAACCAGAACATGTTGATCAAATGAAACATGTGGGCGGTGTTACATCTGGATTTCATATGAATAAAAAATATTGGGTAACAGTTGATATTCAGAATACGGATGTTACTCAAATTGAATTAGAAAATATGATTATTGAGAGTGATTCATTAACGAAACGTTAAAAAATAAAGCACTAAACCATTTAGAATCTGAATGGTTTAGTGCTTTATTTTTATGGTCTTATGTTTACTTGTTTTCTGTCATATAGTCATTTAAACGTTCCATACCGGTAACTAAGTTTTCCATACTTGCGGCATAACTTAGACGGATATAACCTTTACCAGATTCGCCAAAGGCAGTACCTGGAATTAAAGCCAGTTTGTGATTGAATGCAAGGTCTTTACAAAATGCCATTGCATCCTGATTATAGCCCTCAGGTATTTTGGCAAAGATATAAAAGGCACCACTGGGTTCGGCCATTTCAAAGTGCATTTTTTTCATTTCTGTCATTACAAAATCACGACGTTTTTTGTATTCAACGTTCATAATACGACCGTCATCCTTGCCATCGCGTAAAGCGGCGATACCAGCACGTTGTGAAACACTGGTTGCAGATGTAACTAGATATTGGTGGACCTTCTTTAATTCGTCTGTCATGGATTTGGGTGCGAGTAAAAACCCAATCCGCCAACCCGTCATCGCATGTGACTTAGATAGGCCGTTAATTAAGACCGTTTGGTCACGAATGTATTTTGCGATTGATATATGGTCATGACCATAAGTTAATTCACTATAAATTTCATCACTGATAGCCCAGAGCTTTTGTGTTCGGATTTCATCAGTTATCGCAATGATTTCATCTTCAGTCCAAGAAATACCAGTTGGATTACTTGGATTGATCAAGATAATTCCTTTTATGGTTTCATCGGGATTATCAGCAATGGCTTGTTTAATCATGTCAGGTGTTAATCTAAAGTTATTATCGCGTGTATCAATATAGATAGGTTTAATTCGGTTTAAGGTAATTAATGGCATGTAACCAGGATAAAGCGGAGTAGGAACAAGAACCGCATCCCCCGGATTAAAAATGGTTTGTAAGGCGGTTGCAATGGCTTCGGTAGCGCCAACTGTGACTAATATCTCAGATTGAGCATCATAACTGACACCATATTTTTCGTTGAAAAATTCACTGGCAGCTGTACGTAACTCGATGTCACCAGCCATCCCCATATAATGGGAGTAATTTTCATTAATGGCTTCAATGGCAGCTTTTTTAATATGATCCGGCGTATTGAAATCTGGTTCGCCCATAGTTAACTTAATCATACCGGGAATTTGGCTCACTTCATCATCAAATTGACGAATATCTGAAACTTCTATTTTGAATACTTGATTGTTCAAATCTTTTCTAAATAACCCCATTTTATCGGCCTCCAAGTCTAATAACTAATAGTTTAGCATAAAAACATGTTAAGAAACGATTATAATCTGTATAATCAGGTGTAAATACGGAGAAACTTTGGTATTATTAACTATGATATTGAAAGGGGAACAACTATGAAAAATTCTCAGTTAGTCGCAATCATTAGCCGCTTAGAGGCTATGCAAAAAGAAGAAAATGGCGAAATCCAAACAAGACACTTCGAACGTGAAGGCGTTGAAAAAGGAATCGTTGAATATGATCCAGCTATGAAGGCATACACGTTAGAAGATTTAGGTAACCATACTAGATTTCCATTTGATGATATTGATTTAATTGCAATGGAAGTTTACGATTTATTGTTTGGTTAATCATTAACTGAAACATAGATTTAAAGACATTTTCGTGTTCTCGAAAATCGATCTTAAAAAAATGGAGGCACTAAGATGCGGTCAACTTTAAAATATGTTCAGGATAAATTGAGCTCAAGATGGGGTTTCTTCCTCTTGACGCTCGTTTTATTTTGGATTAAAACTGTCGTTGCGTACGAAACAAAATTTACGCTTGGTTCGACGGGGAGCATGCAACAATTTTTACTTTATTTAAACCCAATCCCAACAGCTTTATTGCTATTCGGAATTGCAATTTACTTTAGAGGTAAAAAATCATATTGGATTTTGCTGATTGTTGATTTTATTCAAACAACATGGCTTTTTGCAAATATGGTCTATTATCGTGAATTTTCAGATTTTCTATCACTAGGAATCATTAAAAATTCAGGTTCAGTTGCAAATAACTTAGATAAAGGAATTGCTGGTATTTTACGTCCAACTGATTTTTTCGTTTATCTTGATGTTATTCTTCTAATTTTGTTGCTGATATTTAAGCTAGTCAAAATTGATTATAATCCGATCAAGAAACGTTACGCTTTTATTGTGACAATTGCGTCTATTCTTTTAACTGCCGGCAACTTAGGTCTAGCCGGTAAAGATCGTCCTCAATTGTTAACGAGAACTTTTGATAATAACTATATAGTTAAATATTTGGGATTAAATTTCTATGCCGGATATAATGTTTATCAAACACAAAAAGAAAGTGCGACACGTAAAAATGCAACATCAAAAGATATGGATGAAGTCCTGAGTTACTTGAATAAGAATCGTGCGGGTTCAAATATTCAATACTATGGAAAAGCAAAGGGTAAAAACGTCTTTGTCCTTCATTTAGAAAGTTTCCAACAGTTCATGATTGATTATAAATGGGATGGGCAAGAAGTGACGCCTACCATTAATAAATATTATCATGATCAAAATACGTTATCATTTGATAATTTCTTCCATCAAGTAGGACAGGGGAAAACATCTGATGCCGAAATGATGTTGGAATCATCACTTTATGGATTACCATCTGGGTCAGCAATGACAACTTATGGGACACAAAATACATTCCAATCAGCGCCGGCTATTCTTGATCAAAAAGGTTATTCGACGGCGGCTTTCCATGGTGACGTGGGTAGTTTCTGGAATCGTAATAATACGTATAAATCATTTGGGTACCAATACTTCTTCAGCGAACCATATTATGACGTCAAAACTAACTACAAAGTTGGTTATGGGATGAAAGATAAGATTTTCTTGAAACAATCAGTTAAGTATATTGAACAGTTACCACAACCATTCTATGCGAAATTGATTACGTTGACTAACCATTATCCATATGATTTGGATAGTGCGAATGTCTCGATTAAAAAGACGACTACAGATGATAGTACGGTTGATGGATACGTACAAACATCTAAGTATTTGGATCAATCGTTTGAAGAATTTATTAGTTATTTGAAGAAATCTGGGCTATACAAGGATAGTATGATTGTTATGTATGGTGATCATTACGGAATCTCTAATAACCATAAAAAGGCAATTGCACAACTTTTAGGTAAAAAAGAAGTTACGAGTTATGATTTAACAATGTTCCAGAAGGTTCCATTCATGATTCACATGGATGGCCTTAAGGGTGGCATTAATCATACTTATGGTGGTGAAATTGATGTTTTACCAACCTTGCTTGATCTATTAGGGGTTAAAAATACGGATACAGTTCAATTTGGTAATGATTTATTGTCGAAAAATCGTAATCAAACTGTGGCCTTTAGAAATGGTGATTTTGTTTCGCCAAACTTTACTAAAGTTGGGAATACGACATACGATACGAAGACTGGTAAAGAAATTAAGACCTTAACAGCGGAACAACAAAAAACTTACGATCAAGAATTGAAACACGTGACAACGTCATTATCATTATCTGATAGTGTTATCACAGGTGATTTATTAAGATTCTACACGCCAAGTAATTTTACTAAGGTAAATAAATCCGATTATAATTACAAAAAAAGTAAAGCGTTAGAAACACTGAAAAATGCACAAGAAAAAGAAAAAACAAGTTTAATTGAACAACATGGTGGCGTATCTACTGAAGATTTATTCAAAACGGACGCACCAGAATTGAAATAACGATTAAAGCCATAACAATATGTTATGGCTTTTTTTGTAACCTTTACACAATCTTTACAATTCAACCACATGACCTTTACATTGAAAATATAAACTGGACGTATGAGTTAAATGTCGAGAATTTGCGGAGGAAGTTATGATGAGAAAAGGACCTTTATTATTGTTTGGTGGTATTTTAACGGCTATGTTATTAGTTTTATCAGGATGTGAAACGCAATCGAGTTCGGGTAAATCAATTACAATCGTTGGATCGACTGCTTTACAGCCATTGGTAGAAGCAGCTGGTGAACAATACGGTACTGAAAATGTTGGCGTCTTTGTTAACGTTCAGGGTGGTGGTTCCGGAACAGGGTTAAGTCAAGTTCAGGAAAAGGCCGTAAGTATTGGTAACTCAGATGTATTTGCCGAAGAGAAAAAAGGTATCGATGCCAGCAAATTGGTTGATCATCAAGTCGGTGTTGTGGGGATTACCCCAGTTGTGAACAAAGACGTTGGCGTTAAAAATGTCTCTAAGAAACAACTTATTGCAATTTTCACCGGTAAACTAACGAATTGGAAACAATTAGGTGGTAAAGACTTACCAATCGTTCTATTGAATCGCGCAACTGGTTCTGGAACACGATTAACATTTGAGAAATGGGGCTTAGACGGCCAACAAAGTAAGGATGCGCAGGAACAAGATTCAACGGGGATGGTTCGTCAGATTGTCGGATCAACGCCTGGCGCAATTAGTTATATGGCGTTCTCGTACGTAGATAAAACGGTTGATTCGCTTTCCGTTGATAATGTGAAACCGACTGAAAGTAATGTAGCCTCAAACAAATGGAAAATTTGGTCATATGAACATATGTATACGAATGGCGCACCCACTGGCTTAACTAAACAATTCTTAGATTATATGACGTCAGATAAAATTCAAAAACAGGTTGTTAGTAAATTAGGTTATATTCCAACCACACAGATGGAAGTTAAACGTTCTGTTGATGGGAAAATTACAGCAATTAAGAAGGGGATGTAAGTATGGATCCGATTCGCGAAAGTTTATTAAAAAAGTCTAAAGCATCTAAACTTGAGATGCGCGGTAAAATAATTACTTATTTCTGTATTGGGTTAATTGTTGCCATTGTTCTTGCTATCTTTTATTTTGTGGCTTCAAAGGGATTGGCAACATTCTTTACTGATAAAGTGTCAATTAAAGATTTTTTATTGGGTAAAAGTTGGAATCCTGGAACGCTAGATAAGACAGGTAAACCAGAAGTTGGTGCTTTACCAATGATTGCTGGATCATTCTTTGTGACATTCTTATCAGCATTAATTGCGACACCATTTGCGATTGGAACGGCCATTTTTATGGTTGAAATATCGCCTAATAAAGGTAGTCGTATTTTACAACCGGTTACTGAATTATTAGTCGGTATTCCTTCAGTAGTGTATGGATTTATTGGTCTTTCAGTAGTTGTACCTTTTGTCCGAAGTATTTTTGGTGGGACGGGGTTCGGTATTTTATCAGGAACGTTCGTTTTATTTGTGATGATCTTGCCAACGGTAACGTCAATGACTGTTGATACCTTGAAATCAGTCCCTCGCTACTACCGTGAAGCTTCATTAGCTTTAGGAGCAACCCGCTGGCAAACAATTTATAAAGTTATTTTAAGGGCAGCAACACCGGGCATTATGACTGCTGTTGTCTTCGGGATGGCACGTGCTTTTGGTGAAGCTTTAGCTGTTCAAATGGTTATTGGTAACGCGTCATTAATGCCATCAAGTTTAATTACACCATCATCAACATTAACAAGTATTTTGACAATGGGAATTGGGAATACGGTCATGGGTTCATTAGAAAATAATGCACTTTGGTCACTTGCCTTAATTCTATTATTAATGTCATTATTCTTTAATATGGTTGTAAGAGTTATTGGTAAGAGAGGGGCGCTTAAGTAATGAATCCTAAAAAAGCAGATAAAATTGCTACAAGTATTTTATACGGTATCGCAGGATTTGTTGTTCTAGTTCTGGCTGCTTTACTTGGTTATATATTAGTTCGGGGATTACCACATATTAGCTGGCAGTTCTTAACAACTCCAGCAAAATCATTTTCAAGCGGTGGTGGTGTTGGTATTCAGTTGTTTAACTCATTCTATCTCTTGTTATTAACGTTACTGATTTCATTCCCCATCTCATTGGGAGCAGGTATTTGGCTATCAGAATATGCAAAGAATAATTGGGTAACAACCGTTATCAGAACATCAGTTGAAATTTTAAGTTCATTACCTTCAGTTGTCGTTGGCCTTTTCGGTTTCTTAATTTTCGTTGTTCAATTTAACTTTGGATTTTCAATTCTATCGGGTGCATTAGCGTTAACATTCTTTAATTTACCTTTATTAACAAGATCGATTGAAGAGTCGTTACGTGCAATTCCGTACTCTCAACGTGAAGCTGGGTTTTCATTAGGTTTGTCACGTTGGGAAACTGTGACCAGAGTGGTCGTTCCGGATGCAGTACCCGGTATTTTAACAGGAGTTATTTTAAGTGCTGGCCGAATCTTTGGTGAAGCTGCTGCTCTAATTTACACAGCCGGACAAAGTGCACCCGCTTTAGATTTCACAAACTGGAATCCAGCAGATATTGCAAGTCCATTAAATCCAATGCGTCCAGCTGAAACATTAGCCGTTCATATTTGGAAGATTAACTCAGAAGGTATTATGCCGGATGCATCTGCTGTTTCAGCTGGTGCATCAGCCGTCTTAATCATCGCCGTTTTATTATTTAACTTCTTGGCACGTTTTGGTGGTAAGGCACTTTATCGTAAAATTACATCAAGTAAATAAATCATTCAGGGGGTCAAGAACATGGCAGAAAATAATATTGAAAAATCTAGAATTATGACCTTCAATGAGGATAAACATGAAATTGCTTTAGAAACAAAAGATTTACATGTTCATTATGGGTCTAATGAAGCAATTAGGGATGTTAGCTTACAATTTGAACGGTTTAAAATCACGGCATTAATTGGTGCGTCTGGTTCTGGCAAATCAACTTACCTGAGATCATTGAACCGAATGAATGATGGGATTGCTGATGTTACAGGCAAAATTATTTATCGTGACTTAGATATTAATAAAGATGATGTTGATATTTATGAAATGAGAAAACATATTGGGATGGTTTTTCAACGACCTAACCCATTTTCAAAATCAATCTATGAAAATATTACGTTTGCGTTAAAACGTCATGGTATGAAAGATAAACAATTACTCGAGGAACGTGTTGAAAAATCATTAAAACAAGCTGCACTTTGGGATCAAGTTAAGGATGATTTGAATGTCAGTGCTTTATCATTATCTGGTGGACAACAACAACGTTTGTGTATTGCTAGAGCAATCGCCATGGAACCTGATATTTTATTGTTAGATGAACCAGCAAGTGCCTTAGATCCGATTTCAAGTCGAATTGTTGAAGAATCACTTTTAGAATTAAAAGAAAAATATACAATTATTATTGTGACCCATAATATGCAACAGGCATCACGTATTTCGGATTACACGGCATTTTTCCATTCAGGAAACGCGGTTGAATTTGATAAAACGACAACTATTTTCACACGACCTACAATTAAATTAACGGATGACTATGTTTCAGGAAACTTCGGTTAAGGGGGAGCGCAAATGAGTAAGATAATTGAAACGAATGATGTTCATTTGTATTATGGTAAAAAAGAAGCGCTCAAAGGCATTGATCTCGACTTTAATGAAAAGGGGATTACTGCGTTAATTGGACCTTCTGGTTGTGGTAAATCAACATATTTAAGAACGTTAAATCGGATGAATGATTTGATCCCAGGCGTCACAATTACTGGTGCCGTAAAATTAAAAGGTGAAGATATCTATGGTCCTAAGATGGATACGGTAAGTTTACGTAAAAATGTGGGCATGGTATTCCAACAACCAAATCCATTTCCATTCTCAATTTATGAAAACGTTGTTTATGGCTTACGTTTGGCTGGTGTTAAAGATAAAGCAACCTTGGATGAAGCCGTTGAAAAAAGTTTAAAACAAGCGGCCGTTTGGGATGACGTCAAAGACGATTTAGGGAAAAATGCGCTTGCTCTATCAGGTGGTCAACAACAACGTGTCTGCATCGCACGCGTATTAGCAGTTGAACCTGAAGTTATTTTATTAGATGAACCCACTAGTGCTTTGGATCCAGGTTCAAGTAGTAAAATTGAAAATATGTTGCTAGAATTGCGCGAAAAATATACTATTATAATAGTGACTCATAATTTACAGCAAGCTTCTCGAATTTCAGATCGAACGGCTTTCTTTTTGGAAGGCCATTTAATTGAAGTTGCACCAACTAGAGAACTATTTACACAACCTAAGCACCAAGAAACGGATGACTACATTAGTGGTCGATTCGGTTAAGGGAGGAAGACAAAATCATGCGATTACTTTTTGATGAAGAACAAGAAAAGCTACACATTAGATTTAGTGAAATGGGCATGATGGTTAGTGAAGCAATTCATAAATCTGTCAGTGCCTTCATTAATCACGACAAAGAATTGGCTCATGAAGTCATTGTCGGGGATTACAAAATTAACGAACGTGAGATGAAGTTGGAAAAGCAAACGCTTGAAATGATTGCGTTGTACCAACCGGTGACAAGTGATTTACGAGATATCGTCACTGTTTTGAAGGCTATCTCAGACTTAGAACGAATGGGCGATCATGCGGTAAGTATTGCAAGATCAACAATCCGAGTTAAGGGTAATCCAAGAGTACGAGAGATTGAAGATGAGATTGGTATTATGGGTGATCATGCACGTAAAATGGTTGAAGAAGTTCTAACTGCCTATATTAAAAAAGATGCTGAAAAAGCACGTAAAGTGGCTAAATCAGATCTTGAAATCGATCAGTATTTCACAACTATTTATGATCAATGTATCCACGAAATGAAAACTAATCCGGAAACGGTTGTAGGAAGTGCTGACTATTTGATGGTTGCCACATACCTTGAACGTATCGGTGATTATGTGACTAACGTCTGTGAATGGATTGTGTACTTGAAAAACGGTCGGATTACTGAATTAAATCCCGGTAAATCTGAGTTAGAAAAAGAAAACGAATAAGTAGCGATGATTCAATAGCTGACAATTTAACAATTGTTAGCTATTTTTTTAGATAAACGTTAAAATTTAAGTAAAGAACGCGCTTTAGAATTGTCAAATAAGTATGATAAGAAGTACAATAGTGGTAGATTATTCTGAATGGAGGAACTATAAAATGAAAACAAATAAAAAATTTACAAAATCAAACAATAGAATTATATCCGGCGTTGCAGCTGGACTTGCCGAATACTTGAATTGGAATCCAACCCTTGTTAGATTTCTATTCTTAATGTTAATTTTTGCGACAAAAGGCGCATTTATCCTTGTCTATATCTTGTTGGCAATTAGCATCCCAGGAAAGAAACGTGCATTTACTAGTTCTTTTGAACAGTTTACATCTAGTGCTGGTCAACGAACTGGATCAACAACCAAAAATAAAAGTGACCGTAAAATTATAAAAGATGTTGAAGTAACAGATAAAAAATAATAATGAGGTGATTCATAATGGGATTTTGGCAACGTGTTTTAATTAATGCCGTGTTATTCTTGGCAATATCCGGCTTTTTTCCGGATACACTATTCGTAAAAAGTATCTGGGTAGCGCTAATTGCTAGTTTTGTATTAGCTGTTTTAAATATGTTAGTTAAACCATTCTTGGTGATACTATCACTACCGGTGACAATATTTAGTTTAGGCTTTTTCTACTTAATCATTAATGCGTTCATGCTACAAATGACGTCCTTTTTCGTGGGTAACGAATTTAAATTCTCGAGTTTTTGGGCGGCATTTGTGATTTCAATTGTGATGAGTATTTCCAACACGATTGTAACAAATTACTTTATTCAAAATAGACAATAGGGGGCACTAATATGGCCAATGAAGTCTCAGTTAGAAATTTAGTAGATGCAATGGGATTAACCGTTTTAATTGGAAAAGAATACCTGGATGATAAAAAAATAACAACAAGCGACATCTCACGTCCAGGTCTTGAATTGACGGGGTATTTTAATTTTTACCCTAAAGAACGTATTCAGTTATTTGGAATGACAGAGCATGCTTATGCAAATGGATTAACGCATGAGAATCGTCTAGTTGTGATGAATCAACTGGCGACAGACCAAACGCCGTGTTTTGTCGTTTCAAATGATTTAGATGTACCACTTGAGTTATTGGAAATCGTTAAAGAGCGACATATTCCAATTTTAATTTCCAAGTTAACAACTTCTCGCCTATCTTCTAATATGGTTAACTATCTGGAAGCTAGACTTTCTGAACGTCAATCAATTCATGGTGTCTTAGTTGATATTTATGGTCTTGGCGTGATGATTACCGGCGATTCAGGTGTAGGTAAATCAGAAACTGCGCTTGAATTAATTAGACGTGGGCATCGATTAATTGCTGATGATCGTGTAGATGTTTTCCAAAAAGATGAAGAGACACTTGTTGGTGAAGCACCTGCAATTCTGAAACATTTACTTGAAATTCGTGGCATTGGTATTATTGATATCATGAATTTATTTGGAGCAGGTGCAGTCCGTGATGACACGGATATCTCACTTATTATTCATTTAGAGAATTGGTCACCGGATAAACAATTTGATCGATTGGGTAACGGTGAAGAGTTTGTTAAGATTTTCGATGTGAATTTACCTAAAATTTCGGTACCAGTTAAAACTGGACGTAACTTGGCCATCATTATTGAAGTCGCTGCGATGAATTTCCGTGCGAAAACAATGGGTTATGACGCAACAAAAGTATTTGAAGATAATTTAAATGGATTAATCCAAACAAATTCAAAAAAAGATTAGAGATTGGATGAGAGTGAATTGAATTTTTTATTAGCCACATTGAATCCCATAGCCTTTAAGTTAGGCCCTAGCGAGGTTCGTTGGTATGGTGTCATCATTGCCAGTGCCGTGATTCTCGCAATTGTCTTGGCAATATTTGAAGGTAAAAAGATAGGTATCGATGAAGATACTATTTATGACATGGTTTTATGGGCATTACCAATCTCGATTGTTTCTGCACGCCTTTACTATGTTGTTTTTGAGTGGTCTTATTACTCGCAACATCTAAGTGAAGTTTATCGTATCTGGGACGGTGGTATTGCCATCTACGGTGGACTAATTGGCGCAATGATAACAGTAATTGTGTTCTGTCAGCGTCGTCATTTATCAGCATGGTTGTTGTTTGATTTAGCGGCACCAGTTGTCTTACTCGCACAGTCAATTGGCCGATGGGGTAATTTTGTTAATCAAGAGGCTCATGGTGGAAAAACAACGTTAGAGGCGTTACAAAATTTACATCTACCAGAATTTATTATTAACCAAATGAATATTGACGGTACATATTATCAACCAACGTTCTTATATGAATCATTGTGGAGTCTGATTGGTTTCTTCATCTTAATCAGCTTACGACATCGACTACACCTTTTTAAACGCGGTGAAATCCTGTTTACGTACCTTATCTGGTATTCATTTGGTCGGTTCTTTATTGAAGGGATGAGAACGGATAGTCTCATGTTATTCTCAACAATTCGTGTTTCTCAATTACTTTCATTAGTGATTTTTGTTGGCTCAATTAGTTGGTTATTATTAAGAAGATATTGGGAACCACAGAATCAATGGTATTTGGACGGACAATAGAAATAAATTTAATGCTATTAGATGCAAAATTTGGTATGCTTAGAAGGAATAAATTTTGAAGGAGATTATATAATGACAAAAAAAGTAGCAGTATTAGGTGCCGGTTCTTGGGGTAGTATTTTGGCCGACATTTTAACTGAAAATGGTCATGACATCAGACTTTGGTCAAACGTTCCAGCACAAGTAGCAGAGATGAATGAGTTCCATACGAATACACATTACTTGGATGATTATACTTATTCTAAAGATCTACATGCGTATGACGATTTAAAAGAAGCTTTGGATCAGGTTGATGCTATTTTATTTGTTGTTCCAACAAAAGCAAGCCGTATTGTTGCTAAACAAGTAGCAGCAATCTTAAAAGAAACAGGCAACAAACCAATTGTTATTCATGCAAGTAAAGGATTAGAACAAGTAACACATAAACGTATTTCAGAAGTAATTGAAGAAGAAATTTCTGCTGATATTCGTGGTAGTGTCGTTGTCTTTTCTGGTCCAAGTCATGCTGAAGAAGTTGCTAATCGTGATTTAACAACAATCGTATCAGCAAGTGCTGACCCTGCTGCCGCAAGTTTTGTTCAAGATCTCTTTATGAATAACTTCTTGAGAATCTATACAAACAATGATGTTATTGGTGTAGAAATTGGCGCAGCTATGAAAAATATTATTGCCGTTGGTGCTGGTATGTTACATGGTATGGGTTATGGCGATAATGCTAAAGCCGCTTTAATAACACGTGGATTAGCAGAAATTGCACGTTTAGGAACGTCATTCGGCGCTAACCAATTAACTTTTATGGGTCTTTCTGGTGTAGGTGATTTAATTGTTACAGCCACGAGTGTCCATTCACGTAACTGGCGTGCTGGTGACCAATTAGGTAAAGGTAAATCATTAGATGACGTTGTTGCCGATATGGGCATGGTTATTGAAGGTGTTGGTACAGCTAAAGCAGCGTATGAATTAGCGCAACAACAAGGGATTGATATGCCAATTACAAATGCTATCTATGACGTCTTATATAACAATAAAGAAATTAACTTGGTAATCGAATCTTTACTTAACCGTGATGGTAAATCTGAATTAGCAGAATAAAAGGGGATTAAATAATGCAAAAAGTTAAGAAAGCCATTATTCCAGCTGCCGGATTAGGAACGCGATTCTTACCAGCAACTAAAGCAATGGCAAAAGAGATGCTCCCAATTGTTGATAAACCAACGATTCAATTTATCGTTGAAGAGGCACGTCAATCAGGTATCGAAGATATCTTGATTGTTACGGGTAAAGGTAAACGACCAATTGAGGATCATTTTGATTCAGTGCCAGAACTTGAAGCTAATTTAGCTGCAAAGCATAAAGATGAATTACTTAAGTTAGTTGAAGAAACAACAGATATTAACTTGTATTTCATTCGCCAATCACATCCAAGAGGTCTTGGCGATGCTGTTTTAATGGCTAAAGACTTTGTTGGCGATGAACCGTTCGTTGTTATGTTAGGCGACGATTTAATGGAAGATAAAGTGCCGTTAACGCGTCAATTAATGAATCGCTTTGATGAAACGCATGCATCAACTTTGGCTGTAATGAATGTCCCACATGAAGAAGTGTCGAAGTATGGTGTGATCAATCCAGAAGTTGAAGTTAAACCTGGCTTATTTAATGTTAAAAACTTTGTTGAAAAACCTACGCCCGAAGAGGCACCAAGCGATTTGGCTATCATCGGTCGTTACTTATTAACACCCGAAATTTTTGGTATTCTTGAACATCAGAAACCGGGTGCTGGTAACGAAGTTCAGTTGACTGATGCCATTGATGCATTGAATAAAGTGCAACGTGTTTTTGCCCATGAATTTAAGGGTACGAGATATGACGTTGGTTATAAGTTTGGTTACCTCAAGACAAGTATTGAGTATGGCTTGAAACATAAAGAAGTTAAAGATGAATTAAAAGAATACTTGAAAACTTTAGGTGCAAAATTAATTGCAGAAGATACGGCTAAAAATAAATAAGATCATTCTTTAAAGTTAAATGGGTCACAAGTTAGTTAAACTTGAGACCTATTTTTTATTTGAAGGGTAAGCAATTAGATGGACAAAAAAAGATGCATGGCGTATTGTTATATTACTTACTAAAAGGAAGAAGGTTAGGCTAATGACGAAAAAATATGATGTAGTTGTGATTGGTGCTGGACCCGGTGGAATGACTGCTGCGCTCTACGCATCACGTGCAAATCTATCGGTTTTAATGATTGATCGTGGTATTTATGGCGGTCAAATGAATAATACGGCTGAAGTTGAAAATTATCCCGGTTTCAAATCAATCTTAGGACCCGATTTGGCAAAAGAAATGTACGAAAGTTCGACACAGTTTGGGGCGGAATATGCTTATGGAAGCGTGAGTGATATTACAACCGAAGGTGACACGAAATTCATTACAACGGATAGCGATGTTTTTGAAACAAAAGCCTTAATTATTGCAACTGGTTCAGAGTATAAAAAATTAGGTGCTGAAGGCGAAGAAACCTTTGGTGGACGAGGCGTGTCATACTGTGCGGTGTGTGATGGGGCATTCTTTAAAAATCGTGAAGTTGTCGTTATTGGTGGCGGAGACTCAGCGATTGAAGAAGGTTCTTATTTAACACAATTAGCATCTAAGGTGACTGTTATTCATCGTCGTGATAAGTTACGCGCTCAAAAAATCTTGCAAGATCGTGCATTTGCAAACGATAAAATGGATTTTGTTTGGGATAGTAACGTCACAGATATTGTTGGTGATGATCGTAAGGTGACTGGTGTTAAAGTAACGAATAACCAAACTGGTGAAACGTCAGAAGTACCTGCTAGTGGTGTCTTTATCTATGTTGGTGTTAAACCAATGACAACGGCGTTCACAAAACTTGGTATTACTGATGATTACGGTTGGATTCCAACTGACGAAAATATGCGTACTAATGTACCCGGTATTTTTGCGATTGGTGATGTTCGTAAGAAAGAATTGCGTCAGATTACGACTGCCGTTGGTGATGGTGGGATTGCTGGACAACAAGCGTTCGGTTATCTTGAATCATTAAAAGATGCTGAATTAAACTAAAAGATTGAATGGGCCTTTTTATGGGCCTATTTTTTTTGCTTGACTTTATGTGCAAATGCACATTATACTTATTTAAACTACTTATGCATAAAATAGTGTATAAACGTAAATCTAAGCGAGAAGAGAATTAGAATGACAAACAAAAAAAGAAACACAATTGGTGCGATTTTATTACTTGCGACTTTTGCCGCATTATTAAATCAAACACTGATGATTACTGCCTTACCAAAATTAATTTCGGTATTAAATGTTAATTTTGCAACGGCTCAATGGTTAACAACGGGATATATTTTAATGGTTGGCATTTCGACGCCATTATCTGCAACCCTGTATGAAAAATATTCAACAAGACAGATTTTCATCGGAATTATGGTCGTTTTCCTTATTGGTAGCCTGGTTGCATCAAGTGGTGCTAATTTTTGGGCAATCTTATTAGGTCGATTGATCCAAGCTGCTGCCGGAGGGGTGTTAACGACTTTTACGATGATTAGCATGATTACAATCAATCCGATTGAACGTCGTGGAACTGTAATGGGTCTTTCAATGTTGGTCATCTCAGCCGCTCCGGCAATTGGGCCAACATTATCAGGGGTCATGATTACCTTTTTACCATGGAGAGCATTATTTATTTTTATTATTCCAATCATGCTTACTATCTTGATTATTGGATTGTTCATTTTACCTAACTACTCAGAAAAACAAGCGGTTAAAATTGATTTCAAATCATTTTTCTCATCATCAATTGCCTTAACGGCCATCTTAATTGGTATTTCAATTATTAGAGAACAATTATTAATTGCCCTTGGACTGATTATTATTGGAAGTTTAATTATGATTTACTTTGGTCGACGTCAATTGACACTTGAAGAACCCTTTTTAAATATTCGTATTTTTAAAGTACGATCATTTTCAACAATGATTTCATTGATTATGCTTGTGTTTGGTATCCTATTAGGAACTGAGCTAGTCATGCCAATGTTTCTAGAAAATAATCAACATCTATCAGGTATGACTGCCGGTTTAATTATGTTGCCGGGAGCCGCAATTAATGCTATCATTTCTCCTATTGTTGGTAATCTCTATGACCAATATGGGTATAAAAAAATATTCGTATTTGGCTTTTTAATGTTAATGATTTCGGTCTTACCGATGTTATTATTAACAGCCGAATTTCCTATTTGGCTCTCAGTCGTAACTTACGCCATTCGTTTGGCGGGGGTTGGTGCAATTATGGCGCCAGCCACAACTGAAGCGTTGAAGGATTTAAGTCCAGTAGAGATTAATCACGCAACCACGTTAACAAATACATTAAGACAAATTAGTGGGTCATTATTTAATACAATTATTATTGTTATTGCTAGTATTCCAGCATCATTTGTCATTGGCTACCGTTTTTCAATGATCTTTATTATGGTAATCTCAATGCTAATCGGATTAATCGGATTAGTTTACTTTAGAAAAGAAAGAAAAAATTAAGGGGTTTTGAGATGCAAAATATGAATGGACGTTCTTTTTACGATACGCATGAAGTTGAAAAATTGACAACAATTTACAATAGAATGATTCGTTTGAGAATAAATGACACTTTAAAAGAATTTAAACTTTCTGAAAGTAATTTCTTTTATGTGTTATTAGTTTGTGAATCGCCCGGAATTAGTCAGGATAAACTAATCCAAAATATTTACCGGGATCACAGTGTCGTGACGCGTGCCATCTCAAAATTAATTAAAAATGGTTGGATCGAAAAGAAAATGTCTGACGTTGATAAACGGCAGACAGAACTCTACCCGACAGCTAAAGCGATTAATAACTATCAAGTTATTTTCGATAAGGTAACTGCGGTTAACGATGAGAGCGTAGCAGTCCTCAGCGAGGGAGAGACCGAGCAATTTAAGGTTCTTTTAGAGAAAGTAATTCAAGCAGGAATTGAGCGGGAACGCCTTTCTGGGAAAAAGATATCAGAATTATTCTGATATCTTTTTTATTATCCTGAATAGTAAGCGCATTTATTGTATAATAGAAATATTATATGAATGGGAGTGATATTTTGACTTGGGAAGACAGTTATTCAACATGGTTAAATGAAGAAACGTTAGATGCAACACTCAAAAATCAAATTGTTTCGCTTAAAAATAACCAAGAAGATTTAAAAGAAGCTTTTTACCAACCAATGGAATTCGGTACTGCTGGGATGCGTGGTTTGATGGGACCCGGAATTAACCGGATGAACATTTACACAATTCGTCAAGCAACTGAAGGATTAGCTCGTTTTATGGACACCTTAGATGATGCAACTAAAATGCGCGGTGTCGCAATTAGTTACGATTCACGATACCAATCACAGGACTTCGCTATGGAATCAGCTCGCGTTTTAGGCGTTCATGGTATTCCAAGTTTTGTCTTTGAAAGTTTACGTCCTACGCCAGAATTATCATTCGCGGTTCGTCATTTAGCTACTTATGCCGGAATCATGATTACGGCTAGCCATAATCCTAAACAGTACAATGGTTACAAGATTTATGGTGAAGATGGCGGTCAAATGCCACCTGAAGAATCAGATATGATTACTGGTTTTGTTCGTGAAGCTGATGATTTATTTGCTATCAAAGTAGGCGATGAAAGAGCATTAAAAGCTGATAAAACAATTCAAATTATTGGTGAAGAAGTTGATGCTGCTTACCTTGCTGAAGTTAAAAAAGTAACGATTAATCAAAAATTAGTTGATGAAGTTGGCGCTTCAATGAAACTTGTTTTCACGCCACTTCATGGAACAGGTAAAATGTTGGGCGAACGCGCTTTGAAACAAGCTGGCTTTGAACAATTCAAGATTGTGCCTGAACAAGCTGAAGGTGATCCTGAATTTCCAACGGTTAAATTACCTAATCCAGAAGATGCACCAGCATTTGATTTAGCTATCAAATGGGGTCGTCGTGAACATGCTGATTTATTGATTGCTGTTGATCCGGATGCTGATCGTATGGGTGTTGCCGTACGCCAAGCTGATGGTGAATACAAATTATTAACGGGTAACCAAATCGCTGTTTTAATGTTTAATTATATTTTGACGGCCAGCGAAGATGCAGGTACATTACCTGCCAACGCTGTTGGGGTTAAATCAATTGTCTCAACTGAATTGGCAACTAAAATTGCCGAAGCACATCATGCAAAAATGATTAATGTGTTAACTGGATTCAAATTTATTGCGGAACAAATTCAAAGTTATGAAGAAACAAATGAACATACTTTCATGTTTGGTTTTGAAGAAAGTTATGGTTACTTAATTCGTCCATTTGTTCGCGATAAAGATGCTATTCAAGCATTAGTAATGTTGTCTGAAGTTGCGGCATACTATAAACAATCTGATAAAACGTTATCTGATGGATTAGATGATTTGTTTAAAGAATATGGCTATTACGCTGAAAACACAAAAGCACTAACATTTGAAGGTATTGAAGGCGTTCAAAAAATTAAAGACTTGATGACTATTTTCCGTGAAGATGCGCCTAAAGACTTTGCTGGTTATAAAGTTACCAAGCTAGAAGACTTTACAACTGGTATGGCACAATTAGCTGATGGCACATCAGAAGAAATTGGTTTACCAACGGCAAATGCTTTGAAATATATTTTAGAAGATGGTTCTTGGATTGCAATTCGTCCTTCAGGAACTGAACCAAAAATTAAATTTTATGTGGGAACACAAGCTGAAACAAATGAAAAGGCGCAAGCTAAATGCCTCGCATTTGAAGAAGCAATTATGGCAATTGTTAACGCCTAATTGGAAAGTAGTGCTAAATGTAAATTTAGTGCTATTTTTTTAGGGAATAAATGGTAACGCTTGAATTATCATTTCCATCTGTGGTAAGATTGTAAAAATTTAGATAAAAAATGCGAGGGAGCTGTTAATTATGGGAATGCATCAATACTTACAGAGTTTAAGTAATTTAGAAACATTGAGACGGGCACCAGGCTATTTTAAGTATGAAGAACATTCAGTGGCGGAGCATTCATTTAAAGTAACAGAAGCTGCTCAATTTTTAGGCGACGTTGAAGAGAACGCTGGAAATAAGATCGACTGGCGAATGTTGTACGAAAAAGCGTTAAATCACGATTATACTGAACGGTTTATTGGTGATATTAAAACACCAGTTAAATACGCCACACCAACATTGAGAGAGATGTTGGCAAATGTTGAAGAATCCTTATCGGAGAACTTTATCGTGAATGAAATTCCAGAAGAATTTCAAGACGCTTATCGTCGTCGGTTATCAGAAGGTAAAGATGATACTTTAGAAGGTAAAATTTTGTCCGTAGCGGATAAATTGGACTTATTGTATGAATCATTCGGTGAAATTCAAAAGGGGAATCCTGAAGCGGTTTATACTGAAATTTACCAAGAAAGTTTGAAAACAATTCTTGAATTCTCAGATTTAGCGAGCGTGCAATATATTTTACAAGAAATCTTACCAGAGTTATTAACTGAAGATTTTACAGATAAAGATAAGATTAAAAAAATAACATTAGATATCATTAAAAAATAAATAAAAGAAGGAAGTTACGTATGCCAAGAAGTAGGCGTGCGGGACTTCCTTTTTCTAGCTCATTAATTAAAAAAGTCAGTAAAATAAGCGAGATAACGTGCGAAAGTATGTTCGGTATGCTAATATAATTGATAGAGAATAATCATTGTTAAATGAGCCTGGTGGGTTATTCCGGGCTTTTTTTATTTCTAGAAATGATTGTATTGGAGGGATTAACTTGATTGATAGACATGATGATGGTGTTTTTGATTTAGTTTCAAAGTACGAACCAACTGGTGATCAACCGAAAGCAATTGAAACGTTAGTTGATGGGTTGAATGACGGTAAAAAAGAACAAATATTATTAGGTGCAACAGGAACAGGTAAGACGTTTACAATTTCAAATGTGATTAAAGAAGTTAATCGTCCCACGTTAGTCTTGGCACATAATAAAACATTAGCTGGGCAATTATACGGCGAATTAAAAGAATTCTTCCCTAACAATGCGGTTGAATATTTTGTGAGTTACTATGATTATTACCAGCCGGAAGCGTACGTACCTTCAAGTGATACGTATATTGAAAAAGATTCAAGTATTAATGATGAGATTGATAAATTACGACATTCAGCAACAAGTTCATTGTTAGAACGTAACGATGTAATTGTTGTTGCATCCGTTTCAAGTATCTTTGGATTGGGTGATCCAACGGAATATCGGGATCACGTGATTTCATTACGAACGGGAATGACGATGGAACGTGATGATTTACTTAGAAAGTTAGTCGATATTCAATTCGAACGAAATGATATTGATTTCCAACGTGGTCGTTTTAGAGTACATGGTGACATCGTGGAAATTTTCCCAGCATCTCGTGACCAAAAAGCGGTTCGGGTAGAGTTCTTTGGCGACGAAATTGATCGTATTCGTGAAGTTGACTCATTAACGGGTGAAGTTATGGGTGAACTTGAACATATGGCCATTTTCCCCGCAACGCATTTTATGACTAATGATGACGTTATGGACCATGCCATTGAAGGAATTGAAGAAGAACTTGCTGATCGATTAAAAGAATTAAAAGGTGAAGACAAGTTATTAGAAGCGCAACGTATTGAACAACGAACAACTTACGATTTAGAAATGTTGCGTGAAATGGGTTACACCTCAGGAATCGAAAATTATTCGCGTCATATGGATGGTCGAAAACCGGGTGAACCACCTTATACTTTAATTGATTTTTTTCCAAAAGATTTCTTAATTGTTGTTGATGAATCGCATGTGACTATGCCACAAATCCGTGGGATGTACAATGGTGATCGTGCGCGTAAACAAATGTTAGTAGACTACGGATTCCGCTTACCTAGTGCCTTAGATAACCGACCATTAACGTTAGCTGAGTTTGAAGGTCATGTAAATCAAGTAATTTATATGTCTGCAACGCCGGGTCCTTATGAGAGTGAACGAACAACTGATGTGGTTCAACAAATTATTCGACCAACCGGATTACTTGATCCGATTATTGAGATTCGACCAATTATGGGTCAAATTGATGATTTAGTTGGTGAAATTAATTTGAGGATAGAACGAAATGAACGGGTCTTTGTCACAACTTTAACTAAGAAAATGTCGGAAGATTTAACTGATTATTTGAAAGAGTTAGGGATGAAAGTGGCGTACTTGCATAGTGATATTAAAACAATGGAACGAACAAAAATTATTCGCGATTTACGTCTGGGAACATTCGACGTTTTAATCGGGATTAACTTGTTGCGTGAAGGTATTGACGTGCCTGAAGTTTCGTTGGTGACTATCCTGGATGCCGATAAAGAAGGCTTCTTGCGTAGTGAACGCTCATTAGTTCAAACAATTGGACGAGCAGCCCGAAACGAAAATGGACGCGTTATTATGTACGCTGATAAAGAGACGGATTCAATGAAAGGCGCGATTGAAGAAACACAGCGTCGCCGTGATATCCAAATGGCATACAATAAAGAACACGGTATTACGCCAACGACAATCAAAAAAGCAATTCGCGAATTAATTACGCCAACAAAAATTGAAGATAATTCAGGAACGGTTAAAACATTTACCGAAACAGAATTTTTGGATATGGATAAAAAAGAACAACAAGATATGGTTGACCGTTTAGAAGGACAAATGAAGGAAGCTGCTAAGAAACTAGATTTCGAAACGGCTGCATCATTGCGGGATACGGTATTGGAATTGAAAACACAAATGCTATAAACAGGGGGTTTTTTCTTGAAAAACGATAAAATTGTGATTCATGGTGCGCGTGCGCATAACTTAAAAAATGTGGATGTCACTATCCCAAGAGATAAATTAGTTGTTATTACCGGGCTCTCGGGGTCAGGAAAAAGTTCATTGGCTTTTGATACGCTATACGCTGAAGGCCAACGACGTTATGTTGAGAGTTTGTCAGCATACGCACGACAATTTTTAGGTCAGATGGATAAACCAGATGTTGACTCAATTGATGGGTTATCACCTGCTATTTCGATCGATCAAAAAACAACTTCAAAAAATCCACGATCAACTGTTGGAACGGTCACTGAAATTAATGATTATTTGAGATTACTTTGGGCTCGCGTAGGACATCCAATCTGTCCAAATGATGGTCATGAAATTACAAGTCAATCTGTTGAACAAATGGTTGATCGCGTTCTAGAATTAGAGGATCGGACAAAATTACAAATTTTATCACCGATTATTCGTAATAAAAAAGGGCAACACAAAAAGGTTTTTGAAACAATCAAACGTGAAGGGTTTGTCCGTGTGCGCGTTGACGGTGAACTACACGATATTGACGAAACATTTGAACTAGAAAAGAACGTGAAACATTCAATCGATATTGTGATTGATCGAATTGTTGTTAAAGAGGGAATTCGATCACGTTTATTTGATTCATTTGAAGCTGCATTACGATTATCTTCAGGATATGCAACTGCAGATATTCTTGACGGTGAAACAGATGGTGAGACACTTCAATTTTCTGAACATTATGCCTGTCCAATTTGCGGATTCACGGTAGGTGAATTAGAACCACGCTTGTTCTCATTTAATGCACCATTTGGCGCTTGTGAGACCTGCGACGGACTAGGGATGAAGCTAGAGGTTGATGAAGATTTAATTGTTCCAGACCCAACTAAAACGTTAGCTGATGGGGCAATTGAACCTTGGAACCCAATTAGTTCACAATATTATCCATCAATGTTGGCACAAGCGGCGGAAGCTTTTGGGATTCCAATGGATGTTCCATTTGAAGACTTAACGGATGAACAACGTGATATTGTTTTAAATGGTTCAGGGACACGTCAATTCCATTTTCATTATGCCAATGATTTTGGTGGTATTCGTGATGTTGATGCGCTATTTGAAGGGGTTATTACAAATATTAGCCGTCGCCATACAGAAACGAATAGCGATTTTACACGTGATCAGATGCGTAAATACATGACAAGTTTAACTTGTCAAACGTGTCATGGCTACCGCTTGAACCGTAAAGCGCTAGCCGTACAAGTTAACGGACAACATATTGGTAAGATTTCTGCACTTTCAATTGGCGATGGCTTACCATTCTTTGAAAATGTAGAATTATCGGAAAAAGAAACTGTTATTGCGGCACCTATTTTGAAAGAAATTCGTGATCGCTTAACTTTCTTGGAAAATGTTGGGTTAAATTATTTAACTTTGTCACGTTCTGCGGGAACTCTTTCGGGTGGTGAAGCACAACGAATTCGATTAGCCACACAAATTGGCTCGAATTTATCAGGTGTTTTATATATTTTAGATGAACCTTCAATCGGGTTACATCAACGAGATAATGATCGCTTGATCGAATCGCTTAAGAAAATGCGTGATTTAGGCAATACGTTAATTGTGGTTGAACACGATGAGGATACTATGATGGCCGCCGATTACTTAATTGATGTGGGCCCTGGTGCTGGTGAATTAGGTGGCGAAATTATTGCTGCCGGAACGCCAACCCAAGTTAAGAAGAGTCGTAAATCTTTAACGGGTCAGTATTTATCTGGTAAAAAATTCATCTCGTTACCTGAAACAAGACGTGACGGTAACGGTAAGAAGATTCGAATTACTGGCGCTAAAGAAAATAACTTGAAGAATGTGACGGTTGATTTCCCATTGGGTGAATTCATCTCAGTAACAGGGGTTTCAGGTTCAGGCAAATCAACTTTAGTCAATGGAATTTTGAAGAAAGTCTTATCGCAAAAGTTAAACCGTAATTCTGAAAAACCGGGTAAATATAAATCAGTTTCGGGTGTTCAAAATGTTGAGAGTGTCATTAATATTGACCAAAGTCCAATTGGCCGAACACCAAGAAGTAATCCCGCAACTTATACGGGTGTTTTTGATAATATCCGTGATTTATTTGCTGAAACTAATGAAGCTAAATTACGTGGTTATAAAAAAGGCCGTTTCAGTTTTAATGTTAAGGGTGGCCGTTGTGAAGCCTGTAAAGGTGACGGCATTATTAAAATTGAAATGAACTTCTTACCAGATGTTTATGTTCCTTGTGAGATCTGTCATGGCGCACGTTACAACTCTGAAACACTTGAAGTGACTTATAAAAATAAGACAATTGCGGATATCTTAGATTTAACAGTTGGCGAAGCCTTGAAATTCTTCGAACCAATTCCTAAGATTAGACGTAAATTACAAACAATTGTTGATGTTGGGTTAGGTTATGTTTCGTTAGGCCAATCAGCAACAACCTTGTCTGGTGGTGAAGCGCAACGAATGAAGTTGGCTTCTGAATTACACCGTCAGTCAAATGGTAAGAGCTTCTACATTCTGGATGAACCAACGACTGGGTTACACACAGATGATATTAAACGATTACTTGGTGTGTTGAATCGCCTAGTGGATGCAGGTAATACTGTACTAGTAATAGAACACAACTTGGATGTGATTAAAACATCTGATCATTTAATTGATTTAGGCCCAGAAGGTGGAGACGGTGGTGGAACGATTATCGCCACTGGAACACCGGAAGAAATTGCTGAAGTGTCTGAAAGTTATACAGGACACTACTTAAAACCAATTTTAGAACGTGATCGTGCACGAATGAATAAGTAATTGTGAGAAGACAGATGAGAATCTGTCTTTTTTTATTATCTTTTTATCCAAAAAGTGGTAACTTTAAAGAAGAACGAAATAAATTGGAGGACCGGTTGGCCATGGGCAATAAGTATAAGAGCGTTTTTGACATTATTGGACCAGTTATGATAGGACCATCTAGTTCCCACACGGCCGGCGCTGCCAGAATTGGTAAAGTCGGGTTCCAACTGTTTAACGGGCAGATAACTAAATTAAAAGTACGGTACTTTGAATCATTTGCTAAAACACATCGCGGGCATGGAACAGATTTTGCGACGGTTGCCGGTGTCCTAGGCTTTGAACCTGATGACGTTCGCTGTCCGCAAGCAATTCAAATTGCTGAAAAAATGGGGATAGAAATTCAATTTATTGAAGATTCCCATCCAAGTCCTATTAATCATCCTAATAGTGCTGAACTAACGCTTGAAAATGAAACTAAAAAAATCTCATTAATGGGCTGTTCAATCGGTGGTGGGACGATTGAAATTAGAGCATTCACGATTAAAAATCAACAATTTTTCCCAAAGGGTGGCTTACCGATATTAGTGTTAGAGGCTAATCCAATTAATCAGGATAAAATTCAAAATCAAATTAAAAAGACAACAGGTATTATTAGCCAAAATGAATCTGAATTAACACCAAACGAGTATATATATGAATATGATTTAACAAAAAATCTTGCTGAAACTGAACTTAAACAACTTCGGCTACTGACCCATAATCTCATCTATTTAAAATAGGAGGTTCCATCTTGTATAAGAGTATTGCTGAACTAGTTTCAACCGCAAATAAAGAAAATAAATTAATTTCAGAATTGATGATTGACCAAGAAATGGCACAATCCGGTGAAACTAGAGCCGTTATCATTGAAAAAATGTCGACTAATCTAGAAGTTATGAAACAAGCAATTGAACGAGGATCTAACGGTGAGGGCGTGACTTCTTCCACTGGATTAACAGGTGGTGATGCCGTTTTATTACGGAAGTATCGTGAAAAAGGACAGTCGTTATCGGGGGATGCTAATTTAGAAGCCATGCAATATGCAATTGCAACTAATGAAGTCAATGCTTCGATGGGACTTATTTGTGCAACACCTACTGCCGGTTCATCTGGTACTTTGCCGGGGGTTATTTTTATGATTCAAAAACGCTTGAACTTATCACATGAAAAAATGGTACAAGCTTTATTCACGTCTAGTGCATTCGGAATGATTGTCGCAAATAACGCGATGATTGCCGGTGCAACGGGTGGTTGCCAGGCAGAAGTTGGGAGTGCATCAGCCATGGCGGCTGCAGCTGCGGTTGAAATTACCGGTGGTACACCGGAACAATGCGCGGAAGCCTTCGCAATGGGATTAAGTAACTTATTGGGCCTAGTTTGTGATCCAGTTGCTGGCTTGGTAGAGATTCCGTGTATTAAGCGTAATGCAATTGGTGCGGTTAATGCACTAACGGCTGCTGATATGGCATTGGCGGGGTTATCTAATAAGGTTCCTGCCGATGAAGTGATTATGGCGATGAAAGATATTGGTGAACGGATGCCGAGTGCGCTTAGGGAAACAGGTGTTGGTGGCTTAGCAAGTACACCAACAGGACAAGCAATTAAAATGAAAATCTTTGGTGAAACAATTTAGGGTTGGAAACAACTCTTTTTTTGTACACGGATACAAAAGAAACACCAGGTATGTTATACTAATAAAAGTAGATTTGGAGGAATTAAAATGGCAGATACGTTAGAGTTAGTTGTAATTACAGGGATGAGTGGGGCCGGTAAGACGGTCGCAATGCAAAGTTTTGAAGATCTTGGTTATTTTTGTATTGATAATTTACCACCAACTTTATTACCTAAGTTCTGGGAATTAGTAAAAGAATCAGGTAAGATTTCAAAAATTGCATTGGTTATGGATTTAAGATCACGAGCTTTTTATGATGAAATTATTGAAATGTTATCAGGCTTTGATAATACTGAATTCATGACGACTAAGATTTTATTCCTTGATGCATCAGATGCAGAACTAGTTTCACGATACAAAGAAACGAGACGTGCGCATCCGTTGGCAATGGAAGGCCGTCTGATGGATGGTATCGAAAAAGAACGCGAATTATTAAATGATATTAAGACACAAGCGCAATTAGTGATTAATACGACTGATTTATCACCACGTCAATTACGCGAAGAAATTTTCCATAACTTTGAAACAAGAGAGACGGCAAGTTTTCACGTTGAGATTTTATCGTTTGGGTTTAAATATGGATTACCTATTGATGCAGATATCGTAATGGACGTCCGCTTCTTACCTAATCCACATTACATTCCAGAGTTAAAACCACAGACTGGTTTGGATAAAGCTGTTTATGATTATGTGATGGAACAACCTGCAACAGAAGGTTTTTATACAAAGTTTGAATCATTGCTTGAATCAATTTTACCCGGTTACGAAGCCGAGGGTAAAACAAATTTAACAATAGCAATTGGTTGTACAGGTGGACAACATCGTTCAGTTGCTCTAGCGAAACGCTTGAGTGAAGAGCTAAAGGTCACGTACCCAGTGAATGTTACCCATCGAGATATTAATAAAAGTAAGGAATCGGTGAATAGGTCATGACAAAAAATGGACATAGGCCCAAAATTGTTGTGATTGGTGGCGGAACTGGACTACCAGTCATTTTAAAAAGTTTAAGAGAAAAAAATGCTGATATTACGGCTGTTGTAACGGTAGCTGATGATGGCGGTTCGTCCGGCATTATCAGAGATTACGTGAATGTTGTGCCGCCTGGTGATATTCGTAACGTTCTTGCGGCCCTGTCTGAATTGCCAGAAATTTATTTGGACATTTTCCAATATCGATTTGATACATCGGATAGATTCTTTGCCGGTCACGCAATTGGTAATTTAATTATTGCCGCATTGGCCGAAATGAAAAAAGGGGTTTTCGCCTCTGTGCAAGAATTATCAGAAATGATGCGAGTGGATGGACACGTCTTTCCAGTTGCCGATGAACCATTAGTTTTAAATGCGGAATTTTCTGATGGCACTTTTTTAGCCGGTGAAGCCGAAATCACGGCTGCCAGAAAATCAATTAAACGTGTTTGGGTTACGTCAAATGAAAAAAATGAAGCTGAAATGCCAGCTGCCGTACCAGAAGTAGTTGAGGCAATTTTGGGTGCAGACCAGATTGTACTTGGACCTGGTAGTTTATTCACAAGTATTTTACCGAACTTAGTTATTGGTAATGTGGGTAAAGCCCTAGCTGAAACGAAGGCTGAAGTTGTTTATATTTGTAATATTATGACACAAAAAGGCGAAACAGAACACTTTACGGATGCGGATCACGTTCGAATTTTGAATGCGCATCTTGGTCAATGTTTCGTAAATACAGTCCTTGTAAATACGGCACAAGTACCGGAAGGTTACATGGACAAAGAAAAATATGATGAGAACTTGGTTCAAGTTGAACACGATTTTAACGGATTAAGGGAACAACACTGCCGTGTTATTTCATCGAATTTCCTGAAATTAAAAAATCAAGGTGTCTTCCATGATGGCAACAAGGTTGTTGAGGAATTAATGGGCTTAGTTGGTCGACCAAATCATGAATTAAGACACAGAGAGCATAGTTAGCACGAAGATAAGGTGAATAAATGTCATATGCAAGTGAAGTAAAAAAAGAATTAACAACTCTCAAAGTCCGGAGAAACAATGCCAAAGCAGAATTGATGGCGTTGATTCGAATGAACGGCTCTTTGAGTATTATTAATCATCAATTTGTTTTAAATGTTCAGACTGAAAATCCCGCAATTGCGCGACGAATCTATGAACTTTTGAATGAATTTTATGATATTACGAGTGAATTGCTAGTACGCCGTAAAATGAAATTAAAAAAGAATAATATTTATATCGTGCGATTGAAAACAGGGAGTGACTTCGTCTTAAAAGATTTGGATATCATTGAAGATATGCAACTTAAGATGGGTGTACCAACTGATTTACTGTCACATGATGATATGATGATGCGTTCATATTTACGGGGCGCATTCTTGGCAGGTGGCTCAGTTAATAATCCTGAAACCAGCCGTTATCATTTAGAAATTTATTCTGTTTATGAAGAACATAACCAAACTATTTGCGAGATGATCAATAAATTCGGTTTCAATGCGCGAATGACTGAACGCCGGAGTGGCTACATCGTTTATTTGAAAGAAGCAGAAAAAATTGCCGATTTCTTATCCTTGATTGGTGCAACGACGGCTATGTTGAAGTTTGAAGATATCAGAATTGTCCGTGATATGCGTAACTCGGTGAATCGCATGGTTAACTGTGAAACGGCAAACATGAATAAGGTTGCTGATGCCGCAAATAAACAAATTGCGAATATCGAATTTATCGCGCATTCTGTTGGGTTAGGTCAGCTGCCCTCTAAATTAAAAGAAGTTGCTGAAACCCGATTGGTACACCAAGAAGTTAGCTTGAAAGAGCTGGGTGACTTGGTGCCAGGGGGTCCAATTTCAAAGTCGGGGATTAATCATCGATTACGAAAAATTAATGAGTTTGCTGAAAAAGTTCGAATTGGTGAAAAATAAATTGATGTCTTGAAAGGGTGGGTTTCATGATTGAATTTAAATATGATGTACAATTATTGCTTGAGGGTAGTACGCTAGATGAGGATCGTTTGTATGATGAGATTGTCCGTCAATTTGAGGGTGATAGTCTGATGATTGCCGGTGACACAGACCTAATGAAGTTACACTTCCATACAAATTATCCATGGAAAATACTAGAATATTGTGCCAGTCTTGGGGATATCTTTGATATTGTTGTTGAAGACATGGTCAGACAAGCTAAGGGATTAAAAGGTTAATGAACGATAAAAATCAGATAATCATAATAACTGAGATTTCAGTTGTTACGATTATCTGATTTTTTTGTGACTTAGTTATCTAAATATGACTTTAATGTTGATAAATCAATTGATTCATCAAAGATATGATCATCAACAATTACGGTTGGAACGAATTGGATATGTGCAGCATTCGCTTCATTAATAATAGCGTCAATAGCTACCTTGTCTGAGACATCAGTTAAATTAAACGTTTCTTCCATATAAGTAGCTACTTCTTCAAGCGTGAGGTCTTTCCAAGTTTCTTGCGTTTTGAATAACTCGGTAATTAAATCATATGATTTTTGTGAATCATTTAGTGGTAGGTAATGATGTGCAATATTGCCTCGTTGTAAAGATTCTTTTTCTTTATCAAAGAGTTTGATAACACGTTTAACTTTACCATCCGCAATATACCCATCTAAAGTTTCTTTAGATTTTTCAAACCATTCCTTAGAGTAAGGGCAACGGACATTAATAAATTCCACAACCGTTTTTGGCGCATTCGGATCACCAATCACGAGACCAAGATCACGTTTTACTTTTGATGCATCAATAATTGAAATATCCATTTTTATCATTCCTACCTTCGTTTTATAGCGTCAGTATAGCATAAGATAGGACAATACGAGTAATTTTTCGCTCAAAAAAAAGGCACCGACAATCAACTTGTCAGTGCCTTTGAAGCGGCAAAAATTATTTAAGACCCTTTTTGTTAGTCATAATTTCATCAATCAAACCATATTCTTTTGCTTGTTCAGCAGTCATGTAGTTATCACGATCTGTATCTTTGTTAAGAATTTCAATATCTTGACCAGTTGCATCAGCCAAAATCTTGTTGATTAATGTTCTTGTCTTTAAGATGTGTGCAGCAGCAATTTCAATTTCTGTTGCTTGACCTTGAGCGCCACCAAGTGGTTGATGAATCATAATTTCTGAGTTAGGTAAGGCAAAACGTTTGCCCTTTGTACCAGCAGTAGCTAAGACACTAGCCATTGAAGCGGCCATACCCATAACGATTGTTTGAACATCAGCATTAATGAAGTTCATCGTATCGTAGATTGCTAAACCGGCAGAAACGGAACCACCGGGTGAGTTAATGTAAATTGAAATATCTTTTTCTGAGTCTTGAGCATCTAAGAAAAGTAATTGAGCGATAATCGCATTTGCCATATCGTCATTAACTTCACCAGAAAGCATAATAATTCTGTCTTTTAATAGACGAGAATAAATGTCATAGGCGCGTTCGCCACCAGCAGATTGTTCAATAACTGTAGGAACTACATTCATAATTAAAAACCTCCAAATTTGTTGTTTAATCTAACATAAAGTAATTTTACCTTCTTGGTCAAAAAAGGTCAAATGAAAGAACCTAAATGATAAAGTTTTATTTTAGCCGTTGAAAAGGTAAAATAAATCAATTAGGTGCAGGAAAATATAGCTTAATATACATTAATTTATGCGTATATTCCATTAAAATGTATAAAAAAGATAAGGTATGCTTGTTGAGGCCGTCTTATTTGAAAAAGAAAAAGTGTAGTGTTACTATTCGGTTGTAGATTACACGATGTAATTCTGTGAAACAGAATGGATATGTAACAGGAATTAACATAATAATGTAAGCATTTTTCATACGTATTGTTAATGGGATTGACGATAGATATAAAACCTACGTGATTAAGATAAATGTTGTAGAAATTAGCTTAAATGAAGATTAACGATTGAAATATTAGGGGAAGATGCGGTGGAGAGTAATTAAACCGTATTTTGATGATATTGAAAGAGTTGAATTAAGACGATCAGTCTTAGAATGAGAAGTGACAGTTTAGGGGGGCTAAACGATGAAAGGGAATAACAGTAGTAAAAAAAGATGGGCAACAACCATATTGATGACGGGGATTATTTTGACAGGGATGATGCCAGCTGGATCTATCGTGAAAGCCGTAAGTCGTGATGATTCAGTAATTTCAACGCAAGAACCAAGTCAATTAACTAACGACACAAAAAGTGGATTTGAAAAAATTACGGAAGATGTTGATGCTCAAAAAGCAAAGGAAGATTCTTCTATTGTAACGAACAAAGAAACAACTGTAACGGAAGATAAAAATGTTCCCGTTGTAAAAGATGATACGACTAAGACAAAAGAAGATTCTTCAATTGCTAAAGTGAACAAGGCAACTGCGGTCAAAGCTAAGGCAGCAGTATCTGTCACCGGGTACACGGGACCAACAACTCGAGTAATTAATACGGATTGGGATACTAGTACAGATTACGCTAATTCATCAGCGTCTGCGTACGTTTCTCCGTCAGGAGTACAAGGTAGAGACGATGAACCTGTTTTATATTTTGGAAACTCTGCGTTTGCGTTTCAGCCCAGCTCATTAACAAATAATAAAGCATATGACAGAACGACGAACGCGTCTAGTTGGGTTTATACAACTGATACTACTAAAAATCCTGACCCCAAAAAATATTATGGCATCATAATCAACAATGCAATACCAGCTGATCGTGGGTATGCGGTGGGGCTATCTTCTCCCACAATTAGTACGATTGAGTCCGCTGTGGGTAGAAGACCATCGGCAAGTAATAAAATTAATGGGTATCATTTATATAAAAATAAAGCCGGTACCGGCTTTAAAGCAATAATGTACGATACGGTATATAAGTTGAGTTATACATTTGAAGAAATGTACGATGCAAATGGTGGTTTATACAGTTATTTCAGTATTACTAATAGTGACACAAGTAGTCAATCTATCGGAGCGGTAGAAGGTGTTGATACCTACGTTGATAATGACGCGGTTCCTGTTAACAGTCTGGGACCCGGTAATGGATTCAAAATGGTGGGGACTGCGCATACATTGAACTTTAGTCTGAGAGACCCAAATACCAATGCTAAATTGGGTGGATGGACAAATTATACGGCTGGAAACATCAACAGTACAAGAAGTTATCCAAAGAAACTTTTGAATGTGGCGAATGTGGGCCAATATTTCAACGGTGGGGTATCTGGGACGGGGATGGAGAATTATGCGGCTGGAACTAATATCGGTATTTACGATATTAAAGATCCTACTAAAACACTTACGGGAATTAATAATAGTGACAGAGATAGTGGGTTCGTCATTAAGACTAATTCTAAAATGTTGGCACCAGGAGAAACGCTTACTAATGGATCTTACTTAAGCTATAAAGAGGTAACTCCGAGCGTTCCGCCTGTTGCGACGGTAACATCGCCAACTATTAATGCCTATGCAGATCAAAAAGATGCGCTAACAATTAAAGGCAAGGTTTCTGATGTAGATAGTACTAAAGGTCGTATTAAATTGACGTATGAAGATGGTTCAATGTCTTCAATGTCGGATAATAAGTATGATACGACTACGGTTGGTAAGTCTATCGATTATTCTGCGGCAATTGATGTGTCTAAGTTAAAAGTTGGCTCAAATAAAATCATTGTTGCGGCTGTTGATGAAAATGATTTTGAACAGGATACGCCTGTAACAGTTACCGTTAACCTATTTAAATTAGGTGCAACACCTATTATGCAAACAATTAAAACGGGTGAGACGGTTTCAACGGATGAATCTAAGTTAGTAACAAATATAACGATTATGAACTCAAACCGTCATACGCTAACAGTTGATAGTAAAAATCCGTCGGGTAAACCACTTAATAATAAAGTTCCCGGCTTCTATATCCAGGATATGACATTGACGGATATAACAACTTCGCCTAAAGAAGTTGTTAACATTCCCGTACCTGTGAACGTCACGGATGATAATACAGTCGTTGATAAAGACTCCGCGGTTTACGCACATAGTTTTAGCACGACGAGTGATGCTATCTCAGGGTTAACGAACAAGGCCGCACTAGATGCGTTTATTTTAAAGAATAGTGAAGCTAAAGGTTGGATGATTGCAACCGGAAATGAATCTAAAGTTAGCGTTGAGTCAACAACATTAACGACAACTTCGGGTGGTGATCAGACAGCGACGATTACAAATGCGAATGGTAAAAAAATTACAATTACGATTACCATCGCAGGTGGCTTAAAAATTGCTGCGGCACCTGACGCGATGAATTATGGGGCAACAGACGGAGTGATGTTACCCTACAGTTCAGAAAACTTTAACCTGCAACGTCAGGATAATAGTACGGCCAAAGTATCGATATCTAACATGGGTAAACAAGGTTGGAATTTATCCGCAAAGGTTTCAAAAGATCTAACGTCGGGTTCTAACACGTTAACTGGTGTTTTGGAATATATTGATAAAAATAATGTTGTCACGGATTTAGATAGCGGTGGTGTCATTGTTGGATCGGGTAAGACAGAAACGGCTCAAGATGTGACTTGGGATGCTAAACAGGGAATAATTGTTAACCTTAATGGTAGCAATGCCTCACTTAAAGCAGGAAAATATGTAGGAGAAATCGAATGGACATTGACCGATGCACCGTAAAATCTGGTTAATGATTTATTAATACTAAAATAGTGTAAAAAATTTTGTAAGTTTGTTAGTTGATTGGTCCATAAAATCTGTTGTTGATGATAGAGAAATCTATCGTTGATAACAGATTTTTTTGCTTAATTTGAAATTAAATTTACGTAATAAGTATAAAAATCGACCATTTGTGAATAAATAGTCAACCCCATTAACTGATATTATTAAAAAAATTAATAATTTTAATAAATGGTATGACAATTATTTGTTGATATAAAGCTTTGATAATAAAGGGATTGATAGAATTAAAGATATATATCTTAGATAATGTAAACCCGAAAACGAGGTGGTTATCAAAAAAAATTAAGGATTAAAAAAAATAGATGTCGCATAAAAATGAATTTTGTGTATAATGTTAATGATTAAAACATTGCTATTTTACACTTAGAGTGACGCTCGAGGTATGTAACTAATGAATCTAAGCATGTAAGGGAACAATTTCTGGGGGGAAAATAATGAAAAAGTATAATAGTAGTAAAAAAAGATGGGCTTCGACGGTATTAATGACGGGAATTATTCTAGCGGGGATGGTGCCCGCTGGAACTGTGGTCAACGCGGTAGAACGTGAAGATTCAACAGTTTCATCGCAAACGGCAAATGATCCAAAAACAGGATTTGAAAAAATAACAACGGATGCCGGCGTTCAAAAAGAAAAAGAGGCGTCTTACACAGTAAACGATAAAGAAACGGCTAAAAAGGAAGATAAAACTGTCTCTGATGTGAAAAACGAAGGTACATATGAAGTAAAAAAAGAGACAACCACTAAAAATAAAAAAGCGCCAACTAGTAAAAAGGAAACAGCGGTTCCTACCGACATTTATGTTGGACCTGCAACGGATCCTTCTGGCGCGAATTGGGACGAAAGTAAAGATTATGCGGCTCAATCAACCACAGAATATGTTTCAGCATCAGGAAAAACAGGTATGGCTAATGATCCTGTTTTATATTTTGGGAATAGTAGCGGTAATAATAGACAACCGTTCCAACCTAATTCAATGACGAATAACACTGGTGCGAGAACAACTAACTGGGCGTATACGGGAACAACCAATGGGACTAATCTCAATCCAAAAAAATCATACGGTATTATAATAGATGGCGCAATTCCGGCAGATCGTGGATATGGATTAGTTCCTCAAGCGGGAACTGATGTTGCCACGATTGAGAGTGCAGTAAAAAATGGACAGGTTACTGATTATAAGCTTTATAAAAACGTAGAAAAAACGGGATTTAAAGCAACCATGTATGATACAAAATATAAATTAAGTTATACGTTTATGGAAATTTATGATACGGATGGTGGCCTTTATAGTTATTTTAGTATCACTAATAATGCTACAACTAGTCGAGAAATTGGTGCTGTAGAGGCTGTTGATACTTTTGTTGACGCTGATACGGTTCCGATAATGAGCCTTGGTGCCAATGCCGGATTTAAGTTGGTCGGTTCAAATCACACTCTAAAATTTAAGTTGGATGATCCTGATGGTAACCGCATGGGTGGTTGGACGAATTATACCGGTGGGAATATTAATGCTAAGAGTGGCGTAACAACAAATCAGATTTATAACCTGAGCGATATTGGTGGTTATTTCTTGAATGGGGCACTTGGAACCGGAATGGAAGCAACTCCTGCTAATCCTGCGTCGGACCCCAAAGGTGATGCAGGTAATATTGGAATCTATGATATTCATAACCCCGCGGTGAAACTTTCAGGAACTGTAAATGACACGAATAGTGGATTTATAATTAAAGCTAATCCTAAAATGTTAGCTCCCGGGGAGACGCTTACCAATGGTGCTTATTTAACTTACGGCGTAGTTCAACCTGGGGTGGCGCCCGTTGCGACAGCGGCACTTTTGGCAACAAATGTTTATGATGATCAGACTACTGGACTTAAAATTACCGGTACGGTTAAAGATGAGGACAGTGCCAAAGGTCATATTAAAATTACGTATCCAGATAAATCAACTTCGTCAGAAACGGATAATACGTATAATACGATGAGAGTTAATACATCCGTTAAATACAATGATGTACTAATTGATCCTAGCAAACTAAAAAAGGATGCAGGCGTAAATGAATTTAAAGTTGCGGCTGTTGATGACAAGAAGCATGAGCAAGACCCTCCCGTGAAATTAACGCTTAATGTGATCAAATTGGGAGCAACGCCAATCACACAAAATATTAAAGTTGGTGGGACTGTTTCGACGGTCGAAAATGATTTAATTAAAGATATCCAAATTCTTAATATGACCGGACATACGTTAAAAGTTGACAAGTCAAATGTTGATCCTTCGAAAGCGGGACACTACACTCAAGACATGCTTTTAACGGATACAGTTGTTAGTCCTAACAAAGTTGCTAAGATTGCGATACCAGTTAATGTTACAGATAACGATACGGTTATTGACGATACTTCCGCAGTTTACGCGCATAATTTTGATGTAAAGACTACGGATATTGCAGGATTAACTGATGATGAATTGAAGGCAAAAATATTGAAGGATAGTGGAGCCAAAGGTTGGATGGTCACAACTGGTGCTGATTCTGCGGTTAGCGTTAAATCAACAGAATTAAAGCCAGCGTCCGGCAGCGGTACGTACAAAGCAACCATTACGAATGCAGCTGGTAAAGAAATTACAATAACAATCACCGTTGCAGGTAATGACTTAAAGATTGTCTCAGCGCCTAAAAATATGAGCTATGGGGCACAAACGGGAGTTATGTTACCATATAGCTCGGAAAACTTTAAGTTGCAGCGTCAAGATAATAATGTGGTTAAAGTGTCAATTTCTAATACCGGTAAACAAGGTTGGAATTTATCAGCCTCGGTTTCTAAACCATTAACGAATGGGACTGACACCTTGAAGGGCGTTCTGAAATACGTTGATACTGACAATGCAATCATGGATCTAGATAGTGGTAGTACCATTGTCGGATCAGGTAAAACAGAAGAAACCCAAGATGTCGCTTGGGATGCCGAACGGGGGATTATCGCTAACCTTGATGGTTCCAATACCTCACTTAAAGCAGGAACGTATGCGGGGGAAATCACTTGGACACTGACAAGTGCACCATAAATTTTGGTTAGCCAATGATAATACGCCACCGTAGGAATAACTAAATCACTTGTTTGAAGAAAAATTTCGCAAACTTATTATTTAAGTGACTAATAGAATCTGTTGTTTTGATGATAGGGAAATATATTACCGACAACAGATTTTTTGTTTAATACAGAAAGTATTCTGATTAAGTTAAAGATGTTTGGTTTTTCTCGCACAGTTTGGAAGGAATATTGTCAAATGTGTCCCGATTAATGGATTATCATTATTTTAGTTCATCTTATCGGTTAGAAAAGGCAAAATGAAAGAATCCGAATAGGATGTGATGTAGAAATGATTAAAGTATGCAAAAAAAGTGTATATGGGTCACGTAAATGCATAAAAATACCCGACGGGACGCATTATGAGCGCCTTATTTGAAAAGAAAATAGGGTCGTGATATTATTTGTTTGCAGATTTCATGACAAAAAATAAGTAAAAAAAGACGAATAAGTTTGTTATTGGTTTCTTTTGCTGTGAATGACTTATTACCAAAGTTTAAAAAAACTATATAGGGGAGATGAGGAAAATAAACATAAGAGCCAATGAAACTTCAGAAAATTTGCGAAATCTTTATTTACCAGTAGATTTAACGTTAAAATCTGATCGTATAAGTGAGGTATTGAGAAGCGATGGGTTAGCTCAAAAGAGTTTATTTATCTCTCGAGTATGGCTAGAATGATGATAAGTAGGTCAAACAAATAAAGAATAGTAATATAAGAATGATGTTTTTCTGATCTGTTGGTCAATCCCGTTAACAATATGAGAATTTTATGATAAAAAGTTTTTAAAATATATTTAAGATATATTACCGACGCGGATGGCACAGAAATGATTAACGCGGTATAAGCGATGATATAGCTGGATTTTAAATAAATTAAAAGATTAATATTATGGAAAATGAAAACGATTACTGTGATATTATCAATAATATTGAAAAGAACAAAAAAATAGGTGTCGCATTAATTCAATTTTTGTGTATACTGTGACTTGTTAAAATTAGTCAGACGAAAACAGATTCAAAGATAATGATTAAATTGTTGAAGGGGACGATGGGGTTGAATAACGTGTAACCTTATTTTCAGCAATGTTTAATGAATTAAACTAATAATATAATACATCCATCTAGTAAACCGCTTGATAATAAGATTCCTGGTTTTTATATTCAAGATATGACGCTAACGGATGTAACGAATTCGCCTAAAGAAGTTGTGAACGTTCCTAGTATTCTGTCAACGTAAAAGATGATGACACAGTCATTGATACAACCTCTGCGGTTTATGCAAAGAGTTTTTCCGCGAAAGTGGCGGATTTTCCAATATTAGCGGGTGGTACAAAGTTAAATGATTGGATTTTGAAAACCAGTAAAGCTAAAGGATGGATGGTTGCGACTGGTGCTGAATCTAAAGTCAGTGTTATTGTCGGATCGGGTAAGACGGCAGCAACTCAAGATGTTACTTGGGATGCTAAACAGGGGATTATTGCGAACCTTAATGGTAACAACACTTCGCTTAAAGCAGGGAAATACACAGGGGAAATAACATGGACGCTGACCGATGCGCCATAAACCTTGTTTAACAAACGTTAATCGTTAGCATTTTGCTAATATTATAAAAACATCAAAATCTCATGAGGGGAGGGGATAGAATGTTAAAAAGAAATATAATTATGGGGATTCTTTTAGGTAGTGTGGCGCCCATCGGGTTCACTGCACTACAGGTTTCGGCTAATACGGTAGGTTATCAATCGCAAGCAACTGTTGAGTTTGTAGGAAGCACTGTCGTTACACCACCAGTTAATCCAACAGACCCAACGGATCCGTTAAAACCAGTTAGACCCGTTAACCCGGGGACACAGGGACCATTATCAATTGATTATGTGTCAAATATACAATTTAGTCAGCAACAAATTTCGGGTAAAGATAGTGTTTACTACGCACAACTCGACCAGTTAGTTGATAAGAACGGTAAGGTAGGTGACTATCCGAATTTCGTTCAGGTCACAGATAACCGGGGATCTAATGCCGGTTGGAAAATGACGGTTGCGCAGGCTAAACCATTTATGAATGGTAAGAACCAATTGGATGGCACTGTTATTGCATTAATGAATGGAACGATGAGTGGCACTAACGCTCATCAACCAACACCAGCTAATCAGGCGGAAATTAAACCTGATGGACAAGCCGTTTCAGTTATGACGGCTAAGGCTGATAGTGGTGTTGGAACCTGGTCGGAGCGTTTTGGTAAAGATAATGCATCAGCTAAAAAAAGCATTTCATTATTTGTTCCGGCTGAATCAAAAAAAGTAGCAGGTTCTTATAAGTCTGAATTAACTTGGACTTTGACGGATACTAATTTATAAATAAAACATATACGGGGGTATATATAATGAAAAACACTAACAAATTATTATTAGGTGCATTACTTGGAGCAGGGATGGCAGGGGCCGTCGTAACAACTGCACATGCAGCAGAAACACAGGCTTATACGTCACACGGTAAAATTGAAATGATAAAAAATGACGGTTCAACGGGCCCAGGAACAGTTGATCCAACAGATCCTGGAACGGTTGATCCAACAGATCCAGTAAATCCCGGAACAAAAGGTCCATTATCAATTGATTACGTCTCTAACTTTAACTTTGGTAAACAAAAAGTAACTGGTAATAATGCAGTTTACGATTCTGAACTAGTTAAAGTGACGACGATTGATCCCGTTGCCGGAACTAAAAAAGATGTTGCTAACTACCTACAAGTTTCAGATAACCGTGGGAGTGTCTCAGGTTGGAAACTTTCGGTTCAACAATCAAAAGCTTTCACAAGCGAGGTAACAAACAAAACGTTAGATGGAACGGTTATCACATTATCAAATCCTGAAACACGTAATGGTGATAACAATGCAGCGAAACCAGCACCATCAACCGTAACAAGTAGTGTTGATATTTCTGCTAACTCAGGTGATAAATTAGTTATGCAAGCTAAAGATGGGGAAGGTTCTGGTACTTGGGCTGAAGCCTTTGGTAATGCAACTAAAGACGCTGAAAAAGCTAAAAAATCTGTTCAATTAGCTGTCCCTGGGGATAGCAAAAAAGTAGCAGAAAAATATGTATCAGATATTACATGGACATTAACAGATTCTGGACTATAAGATTTAAACAATAAAAGACGGTTATTAACTAAAAAGGGGAAATTAAAATGAAAACAACTAAAATTCTAACAAGCGCAATTGTTTTATCAACATTAGGTTTAGCTGTAGCGCCGGCTGTACATGCGGCAGACAATACAGAGAAAACTACATCAACGGGTAAAATTGGATTTATTGAGGATAAAGACCCAACAAAACCAATTGATCCAACAGACCCAACGAATCCAATTGATCCAACGGATCCAGGTGCTCCTGGTACAGCTGGACCTTTATCAATTGATTATGTTTCTAACTTTGATTTTAAATCAGATAATAAAATATCTGGTGACGATAAAACTTACTACGCTAATCCAATTGAAGCAACTGACAATGGCGGTAATAAGGTACAACGTGCTAACTATTTACAAGTTACAGATAAACGTGGTTCAAATATTGGTTGGTATCTTACAGTCACACAGGGTGCACAATTTAATGATGGTAAGGCTGATTTAGACGGTGCTAAGTTACAAATGACGAATCAAACGTTAAATTCTAAAAATATGGACTTAAATAATCCTTCAAACATTCCAGCTATCGATAATGCAACTATGACCATGACACCGGGATCAGCTGTTAAAGTATTAACGGCTGTTAAAGACCAAGGAATGGGAACTTGGACTGATTCGTTTGGTACTAAAGACACGGCTTCAAAATCAGTTTCATTAGAAGTGCCCGGTAACTCAGCAAAAAATGTTGGTTCATACACGACAGATTTAACATGGACATTATCTGACGTTGGTTTATAAAATTAAATCAACTTTTAATTGGAACATAACTCGGGGATAACCAAAAGGGGAAATTAAAATGAAAACGACTAAAATTGTAACAAGTGCAATTGTTTTAACAACATTAGGTTTAGTAGCAGCACCAACTGTAAGTGCGGATAATACACAGAATTATACTGAGAAAGGTCAAGTAGGTTTCGTGGATAGTGTTGACCCAACAGATCCAACGGATCCAGTTGACCCAACAAATCCAGTTGATCCAGTTGATCCGGTTGATCCGGTTGACCCGGGTACAGCTGGTCCTTTATCAATTGACTACATTTCTAACCTTGATTTTAAGCTGGATAATAAGGTTTCTGGTAATACGGAAACGTACTACGCTCAACCAATTAAGGTAAAAGACAGCACTGGTAAAGTAAGCGAACGTGCTAACTACCTTCAGATAACTGATAATCGTGGAACAAATATTGGTTGGAAACTTTCAGTTACCCAAAATAGCCAGTTTAACAATGGAAAGGCTGATTTAGATGGTGCAGTATTAAAAATGTCGGGGCAAATTTTTAATTCTACTAATATGGATGGCACGACAACACCAACAGCTTTAAATAATGGCGTGGTTACGGCCACTGTTGGTAGCGACGTTGACGTTGTAAAAGCTGGAAAAGGTCAGGGTATGGGAACTTGGACTGATTCATTTGGTAAATATACAGATGGATCAGCAACAGACACCTCAATGAAAGCAGTTTCGTTAGAGGTCCCTGGTAAAACGGCCAAAACGGCTAATACCACTTACAAAACTGACTTGACATGGACATTAACAGACGCAGGTATGTAATCGAGATTTTATTTTAGGTTTAAAAGAAAAGGGGAAATTACAATGAAAAAAACAGTAATCGCAACAACGGCGCTTTTAGCCGTAACATTATTCTCAACAGTCGCACCAGCAGTTCATGCTGCCGATATTACAAAGGAAACAAAGGGCGACGTTAGCTTTATAGAAAACACGACTAATCCTGGTGGAGCCCTTGATTTAGTTAAAGCACCAAGCGTTGATTTTGGAGATCATATGATTAGCGGTTCAACGGAAAAATACGATTTAACTACAGTTGATAGTATTCAAGTTGATGATAACCGTGGATCGAATGTGGGTTGGAAGTTACAAGCTTCTAATACTCAATTTACAGGTACGAAGGCTTTAGATGGCGCGAAACTAACTTTTACAAACGATAAAGCTACTAATGGTAATGATCCTAAATATGCGGCTGTACCAGAGGCTGAAGTGGCTTTAGATGGATCAGGACAAGTCGTCAAAGTGATGAACGCAATTGATGGTACTGGTATGGGAGTTAATACGCTACCTGTTACTAAGGCAACATTAGAAGTACCTGGTGCAACAGCCAAATTGAAAGAAAAATATACATCTGTAATTACATGGACGTTGTCGGACACACCACTATAAAACACAGAAAGGGACAGGTGAACACAATGCGCTTAAATAAGAATATTCGACTAGCATTAGCCATTGTCCCCCTTTTTGCGGTTTCAATAATGGGAAATTCAGTAGCTAATGCGGCCGTTGCGCCAGATGGGAAGTCGGCAACAACGGCGGCTAACCTAACGCTGCTTGAAAAGTCTGGTCCAGTTGATCCATTAGATCCATCAAAACCGGTACAACCTCTAAACCCAGGTACGCCAACCACTGGTGATCTCAGAATGGATTATATATCTGACTTACATTTTGGTTCACACGAGATTTCAGGAACCTCCGAGACTTATTTTGCTGCTTTTGATAAGGTGGCCGATTTGTCTGGGCACCGAGACCCAGTTACGGGTGGCTGGGTAACGACTGGTCTAGGAAGCTACCGTGATGTGCCCAATTACGCCCAGATAACCAATAATACAACTGGTAACTGGCAATTAAACGTTCGTAATACTCCATTTACCGGTGCGAACGGTGGCGTACTTAAAGGTGCCTCATTATTATTGGATAATATAGAAGGTCATAATACAATTGTGGGGTCAACCATTTCTCCTAATAGGACAAAGCTATTGGGTAATAATCGTGATTTTTCAGTTGTCGTCACCGATGGGGTTTCGGATAAACCTGCGGGAACATGGACGTTAGCGATGGGTAACATGTCGCCTCTTAGTCCGGATTCTAAAGGTAACCAATCTGTAAAACTAACTGTGCCTGGTTATTCTGAGAAAGTAGTAGGCGAGACATATACATCAACATTAACATGGACATTGATTGCTGCCCCATAGAGGCAAATTGAGAGGAAAGAGGATTTTTACATTGAAAAAAACAGTTGGTATCATTATGGCATTTGTGACAGGGTTGGTCTTATTTGGTGGAGGGCACGTTCAACGAGCACAAGCTGCTGAAATGAACTTTGCGGTAACCGCGAATATTCCGAAAAATCAAATTGATAAACGTCAAACATTTTTCAATTTGAAGATGAAGCCTAATCAAAAACAAGATATAACTGTCACGTTAAAAAATGCAACTAGCAAGGACGTTGTTGTTATGGCTGAAGCGAATTCGGCGATGACTAACGATAACGGGGTAGTTGAATATAGTCAGGTGAAACCTAAGCTGGATAAGACAATGACCAATCCGCTTTCTTCGATTGTTAAATCGGATACGGAAGTGACGGTACCCGCAAAGAAGAGTGTCGTTCATACTTTCCATATCACGATGCCAGCCAAGCAATATGATGGTGAAATTGATGGTGGGTTGTACTTTTACGAAAAAATTGATAAAGATAGTGAATCAAAATCGAAAAGTAACGTTCAGATTAAAAACCGTTACGCCTTTGTCATCGGGACGACCTTAACTGAAACAGAAAGTGTTGTTAAACCCGATATGAAGCTGCTAGGCATTGAACCTGGATCAGTTAACTTTCGTAATACGTTAAAAGTAAACTTACAAAACCCAACAACGACACCAATCCGTAACTTGAAAGTTGATGGTAAAGTTTATTCGAGAAATGGTAGCAAAGTGCTCTTTGCCTCAACCACTTCAAACATGACACTGGCACCTAATACGAACTTCAATTATGGCATTTTTTGGAATAACCAACCCTTTGCCCCCGGTAAATACCGTTTAGAAATGACGGCAACTTCCGGTGCGAATAAGTGGAAATGGAACGAAAACTTCACAATTGATGGTGCAGCGGCAGATAAATTAAACAAAAAAGCGGTTAACTTGGAACATGATTACACGATGTGGTATATCTTGGCAGGGGTCTTATTGATCCTCCTAGTGTTATTCATCATTTGGTTCCTAGCACGTCGTCGCAACAAAAAAGATAAAGAAGATGCCATCGAAGAAGCAAAACGTCAGATTATGGCAGAAATGCAAACAGATGACAAAGAAGATAAGTAGTCAAAACAGACGAGGTATTGATATGAGAAAAAAACTAATGAGTGCTCTAATAGTTAGTCTTTTAGGGTTATCTGTCGGTTTTAGTACATTCGGTCAACCCGTAAAAGCGGCTAGTTACACGAGTGAAGTTGGAATTGAGTTTGTTGGCAGCATGCCAGGTCCGGGAACAACCAACCCAACAACACCGCCAGACGGTAAAACGCCTGTTTCGAATAATAACGTAACATCACAATCTCGATTACCTCAGACCAATGACGTAAAAGAATCAGGTTTATCAGTGATAGGCTTAATTATTTTAGCGGTCATGGGATCAGGTATGTGGTTCAAACGCAAATGGTCAAAATAAGTGAGTTCTGGTTAAATTAAAATGGCCTTCTTCGTAGAAATACGAAGAAGGCCATTTTTTTATTTTAAAAATCATACAATAGGTTATTTTAGTAGGCTGTGATATATAAATAACTCTTTCGTATTCAATTTGTTGTGTAAACGCATGCAATTACTATATAATAAGGAATAGAGGATGAACTACATATCATCGCGATGGCTTACTTTAAATAAAAAATCAACTCACGATGGACGTGAATTGATTAATGTCAATTATGATGCGCCATGAGGGAGTCGAACCCTCAGCTCAAGAACCGGAATCTTACGTGCTATCCATTACACCAACGGCGCAGTACATCTAATAGTTTATCTGAATTAGGCGAGAAAAACAAGCAGCGAAAGTGGAGGTTGAGAATAAAATGGCATTTGAACAGAAGTTTAAACAGCAACAATCACAAATCCAGAAATTGGCAATGACGCCAGAATTACAACAGTCAATTAAAATGTTGCAATATAATATAGAAGATTTACAACAATTCATTAACGATAAAGTCATGGAAAACCCTTTAATTGAAACGGTTGACGATAACCAAATCATTCAAGCTGGGGAGTCTCAATATAAAGTCTCTTTAACGACAGATGGTGACAATGATTACATGAACTCAGTTAGCTCTGATGAAGCACAATCATTGTTAGATTACCTGTTAGATCAAATCTACTTAACGATGCGTCAAACGCCGCTGAGAAAAGTTGTTCTCTATCTTGTTGACTATGTTGAACAAACGGGTTATTTTAGTGCTAACTTGGAAGATTTGGCAGAAGAATCAGGAATTCCACCAATTATGTTATTGGATGCGTTAACCTTGATTCAGCGTCTTGATCCGCCTGGTGTTGGTGCTCGAAACTTACAAGAAAATATTATGTTGCAGATTGATTTGGACAGTTCAGCGCCTGAGTTGGCCTACGTTGTTATTAAGGATAACTTTAATGACTTTGTTGATCGTAAGTGGCAGCATATCGCACGTGAATATGGCGTTAACATTTCTGATATCCAAGAAATATCTGATTTTGTTAGAACATTATCACCTAATCCGGGTGCTGGCTTTGGAACACCTAGAATTGGTAAAATATATCCGGATCTTGTTTTAAAAAATATTAATGACGAACTAACCTTATTTAAGGTTCGCGGGGCACAGCCTGAAATTGTATTCCAACAAAAATATTTTGATGATATGTCAAAAGGCAACGATCCTGAGGTAACTAAGTATTTGGCTGATAAAAAGCGCGAATACGAATGGTTAATTAATGGATTAAGACAACGTGGGGATACAATTTTAAAAGTTGGTCAATATATTCTGAAATATCAGGCTGCTTTCTTTGCTGATAATACAAAACCAATTAAACCGCTACTTTTAAGAGAAGTCGCAGCTGCCTTGGACGTTCATGAATCAACCATAAGCCGAACGGTTAATGATAAATACATTGAGACTGAGTTTGGTGTTTATGAATTAAAATCATTCTTTGGACAAGTTGCAAATAAAAACAAGAAAAACGCTGAGGCATTATCATCAAAAGCGATTATGTTAACGATGCAAGAATTGATTGATGCTGAAGATAAGATGAAACCTTTATCGGATCAAAAAATAGTTTTACAATTAATGAAACAAAACATCGATATTTCGAGACGAACAGTTGCAAAATATCGTGAAAACCTGAACGTTCCATCGTCATCGGCGAGAAAACGCTACAAGGATTAGGAACATTATGACCCTTATCTGGCATATCAAACGGCAATTGCTAACAAAGCAGATAGTCGGTTGAAGTGCTTGCAAAGCATAAAATAAACTGCTATAATTTGTCTTGTAATAAAGGTATGAAGACACTTTGATTAACGCAGAATGTTATCGTGCTTTGTTTTTTTGAGATTGATGGGTCATAATGCGACACTGCGGGACATTTTATGCCCCACAAGAGAGCAGGTGCAAGATGCATCAAGAATTAGAATGGATCGACGCGATTGCACCAGACATGATCAAAGTTTTAAAACAGCGATATTTTGTTTTAAGACAGGTAGAGTGGATGATGCCCGTTGGTCGAAGAACGTTGGCAACAACCTTAAATCTTAGCGAACGCGTTATGAGAACCGAGACGGATTTTTTGCGAAAGCAGGAACTTATTGTCGTCGGTACATCAGGAATGATGTTAACGGACCAAGGCATATCAGTTCTACACGGCCTTGAAAAAGTAGTGGATAATTTGGTTGGTGTTCGACAAGATGAACAAGAACTTAGTCGGATTTTAGGTATTGAGAATTGTTTGATTGTATCAGGGGATTCTGATGAACAGCCTAAAGTCTTAGACGCAATGGGTAAGAGTGTAGCTGCAAAGTTAGCGCTCTTATTGCCTGAAGGTAAGAATTTAATTGCGGTAATGGGTGGGACAACGATGGCCCAAGTGGCAGATCAATTAACAACACGCCTGTCCATCAAACGCGATTTAACTTTTCTACCAGCCAGAGGTGGTGTCGGCGAGTCAGTTGATATACAAGCCAACTCAATTAGTGGTAAAATGGCATTACAAACAGGAGGGAATCACAGAGCCCTGTATGTACCCGAACAATTAAGTGAGAGAACGTACGAACCTCTTCTTGAAGAGCCGAGTATTCAAGAAGTTTTGAGCTTAATCAAGGAAAGCAATGCTGTTATTCACAGTATTGGAGAAGCAATGCATATGGCTAAGCGTCGAGACATGTCTAGTGGTATAATAAACATGTTGAAAGATGACAAAGCCGTAGGTGAGGCATTCGGATATTTCTTTGATGCTCAAGGCAAGGTCGTTTATAAGATTCCTCGTATCGGTTTACAAATAGAGGATCTCACGCATATAAAATGTATCGTGGCAGTTGCCGGTGGTCATTCAAAAGCCGAAGCAATTGTGGCATACATGAAACAACTTGCACCTAAACAGACGTGGTTAATCACGGATGAGGGTGCTGCAAACTCGATTTTAAAAAAGTAGTGTGTAAACACGCTTTTTAAAATAAATAAATCTTCATTTTCCTAAAGGAGGAAATTTAAGTATGTCAGTAAAAGTTGGTATTAACGGTTTTGGTCGTATTGGTCGTTTAGCTTTCCGTCGTATTGCTGAAGTTTCAGATAGTATTGAAGTTGTAGCAATCAACGATTTAACTTCTCCATCAATGTTGGCTCATTTATTAAAATATGATACAGCCCATGGTAACTTCGACGCAGAAGTTAGCGCAACAGACAATGGTATTGTTGTTAACGGTAAGGAAATTCCTGTATATGCAGAAGCAGATGCATCAAATATTCCTTGGGTTAAAAACGATAATGTTGATATCGTATTAGAATCAACTGGTTTTTACGCATCAGAAGAAAAAGCTTCAGCTCATATTAAAGCTGGCGCAAAACGTGTATTAATCTCAGCTCCTGCTGGTAAAATGCCTACTATCGTTTACGGTGTAAACGAAGACGTTTTAACTTCAGATACTAAGATTGCTTCTGCTGGTTCATGTACTACTAACTGTTTAGCACCACTTGCTGGCGCTGTAAACGATGCCTTTGGTATCCAAGTTGGTACAATGACAACAGTTCATGCATACACAGCTACACAAAAATTACAAGATGGTCCTGATCGTGGTGGAAATGTTCGTGCTGCACGTGCTGCTGCTGGTAACACAATTCCTCATTCTACTGGTGCTGCTAAAGCTATCGGTATGGTAATCCCTGATCTTGTTGGTAAATTGAATGGCCATGCACAACGTGTTCCAGTTATTACTGGTTCATTAACAGAATTGGTTACAGTTTTAGATACTAACGATCTTACTGTAGACCAAGTAAATGCTGCTATCAAAGCAAGAACTGAAAACAACGAATCATTCGGTTACAATGCTGATGAAATCGTTTCTTCAGATATCATTGGTTCAACTTACGGTTCAATCTTTGATCCTACACAAACAGAAGTAACTGGTACTGGTTCTAACCAATTGGTTAAAACTGTTGCTTGGTACGATAACGAATCTGGCTTTACAGCACAAATGATTCGTACATTAGAAAAATTTGCTAGCTTAGAAGCATAATCTAGTTAAACTTTTTTAACCGCATAGTAACTATGCTTAGGCGGAGGGAGGCAATACTCCCTCTGCCTTTTTATTTAATCAAAATTACACAGGAGGCTATTTCAATGGCTAAATTAATCGTTTCAGATTTAGATGTAACTGACAAAAAAGTTTTAATTCGTGTTGATTTTAATGTTCCTATCAAAAATGGTGTGATTGGTAACGATAACCGTATCGTTGCTGCATTACCAACAATCAAATACGTAACTGAAAATGGCGGAAAAGCTATTCTTCTTTCTCATCTTGGCCGTATCAAAACTGAAGATGACAAAAAAGATTTATCATTACGTCCAATCGCAGAACGTTTATCTAACTTATTAAACAAACCCGTTACTTTTGTTCCTGCTACACGTGGTCCTCAATTAGAAGACGCAATTGCAGCAATGAAAGACGGCGATGTTTTAGTAATGGAAAACACACGTTTTGAAGATTTAGATGGTAAAAAAGAAAGCAAGAACGATCCTGAATTAGGTAAATACTGGGCTTCACTTGGCGATTTATTCGTCAATGATGCTTTCGGTACAGCTCATCGTGCACATGCTTCTAACGTAGGAATCTCAAGCAACATGGAACAAGCTGCTGCTGGATTCTTAATGGAAAAAGAAATCAAATTCTTAGGCGAAGCTGTTGACGAACCTAAACGTCCATTTGTTGCTATCTTAGGTGGCGCAAAAGTTTCAGATAAGATTGGTGTTATTTCTCATTTACTTAAAAAAGCTGACAAAGTTATCGTTGGTGGTGGTATGACTTATACTTTCTACGCTGCTAAAGGTATGAAGATTGGTTCATCATTAGTTGAAACTGACAAAATTGATTTAGCTAAACAAATCATTGAAGAAGCTGGCGACAAATTAGTTTTACCAGTTGACTCAATCATTGCTGAAAAATTTGATAACGATGTTGAACATAAAACTGTTGATGGTGACATTCCTGACGGTTACATGGCTTTAGATATCGGACCTAAATCTGTTGCAGAATTTAAAGATGTTTTAAAAGATGCTAAAACAGTTGTATGGAACGGACCAATGGGTGTTTTCGAAATGAGCAACTATGCTAACGGAACACTTGAAATCGGTAAATTCTTGGGTACTTTATCAGACGCTACAACAATTGTTGGTGGTGGTGATTCTACTGCTGCTGTTCAACAATTAGGTGTTGCTGATCAATTAACTCATATTTCTACTGGTGGTGGCGCTTCACTTGAATACCTTGAAGGTAAAACTTTACCAGGTATCGCTGCTATCACAACAAAATAATTTTTAATTAAATTATTGTAGGAAACTGTCTATTAACGAAAGGAAGTTATTATTTTGCGTAAACCAATTATTGCTGGTAACTGGAAAATGAACAAAAACCCTAAAGAAACTGTTGAATTTGTAGCAGGTCTTAAAGGTAAATTACCAAGTTTCAAGGATGTTGAATCTGTTATTGCTGCTCCTGCAGTTGATTTACAAGCATTACTTGACGCTGCTAAAGGAACTGACTTAAAAGTTGCTGCTGAAAATGCATACTTCGAAAACGAAGGCGCATTTACTGGCGAAACTTCACCAAAAGTTCTTTCTGAAATGGGTGTTGATTACGTTGTTATTGGTCATTCAGAACGTCGCGAATACTTCGGCGAAACTGATGATGATATCAACAAAAAAGCGCATGCTGTTTTCAACAATGGCATGGTTCCTATTATCTGCTGTGGCGAAACGTTAGAACAACGTCAAGCTGGCGAAGCAGAATCATGGGTTGAAGGACAAGTTTCTGCTGCATTAAGAGGCTTATCTGTTGAACAAGTTAGTCTTGCTGTTATCGCATACGAACCAATCTGGGCTATCGGTACTGGTGAAACAGCTACTTCTGACCAAGCACAAGAAATCTGTGCTGTTGTTCGTAGAACAGTTGCTAAATTGTATGACCAAACAGTTGCTGATAAAGTTCGTATCCAATACGGTGGTTCAGTTAAACCTGGTAACGTCGTAGAATTAATGGGTAAAGACGATATTGATGGTGGTTTAGTTGGTGGCGCAAGTATGGAACCTGCTTCATACTTAGACCTTGTAAACTTCAAAGCATAATTCGCTTTTAAACTGTTAAAAAGATTGAAAATGAACGAGTAAACTATTAAAATGAAGGTAAGGGTGTTAAATCCCAAGCCAAAAAACGTTTTTAAAGGAGAGTACAAATTTATGTCAATGATTACAGATATTTATGCACGCGAAGTTCTAGATTCACGCGGTAACCCAACTGTTGAAGTTGAAGTTTACACAGAAGACGGCGCAATGGGCCGCGGAATTGTTCCTTCAGGTGCTTCAACAGGTGAACATGAAGCTGTTGAATTACGTGATGGCGACAAATCTCGTTACATGGGCTTAGGTGTTACTAAAGCTGTTGACAACGTAAACAACATTATCGTTAAAGAAATTGTTGGATTCGATGTTACTGATCAAGTTGGTATTGATAAAGCTATGATCGCATTAGATGGTACACCAAACAAAGGCAAATTGGGCGCTAACGCTATTTTAGGTGTTTCAATTGCTGCTGCTCGTGCTGCTGCTGATGAATTAGAAGTTCCTTTATACAGTTACTTAGGCGGATTTAACGCACATGTCCTTCCAACTCCTATGATGAACGTTATCAATGGTGGATCACATGCTAACAACAGTGTTGATTTCCAAGAATTCATGATCATGCCTGTTGGCGCACCTTCTATCAAAGAAGCTGTACGTATGGGTTCAGAAACATTCCATAACTTACAAAAGATTTTAGCTGAAAAAGGCTACTCTACTGCTGTTGGTGATGAGGGTGGTTTCGCTCCTGATCTTAAAAACAACGAAGAACCATTTGAAATCTTAATCGAAGCAATCGAACGTGCCGGTTACAAACCTGGTAAAGATATTGCTATCGCATTTGATGCTGCTTCATCAGAATTCTACAATGCTGAAACTGGCAAATATAGATTACAATATGAAGGCGAAAATGGTAAAGATTACACTTCAGAAGAAATGGTAGCATTCCTTGAAGCAATCGTTGACAAATACCCAGTTATCTCAATTGAAGATGGCTTGGATGAAAACGATTGGGAAGGCTGGAAGATGATGACAGCTAAATTGGGCGCTAAAGTTCAATTAGTTGGGGATGATTTATTTGTTACAAACACTGACTACCTTAAAAAAGGTATCGAAATGGGCGTTTCAAACTCAATCCTTATCAAAGTTAACCAAATTGGTACGCTTACAGAAACAATGGAAGCTATCGAAATGGCTAAAGAAGCTGGTTACACAGCTATCGTTTCTCATCGTTCAGGTGAAACTGAAGATACAACTATCGCTGACTTAGTTGTTGCAACTAATGCTGGCCAAATCAAGACTGGTTCATTGAGCCGTGTTGATCGTATCGCTAAGTACAACCAATTAATGAGAATTGAAGATAACTTAGAAGAAACAGCTGAATACAAAGGTATCCACTCATTCTACAACTTGAGTTCAGATGCTCGCGACACAATCATCAACAAATAATTCTTTATGAATTAAGCGTTAATGATTTAAAGGGTTCACCTAATTTGATTAGGTGAACCCTTTTTTGTTTGGGGACGTTGTATGTAAATATTTATAGATGTATAATTTATGAATTAGATATCAGGCATCTAAACTATGATTAAGGATGTGTCGGCGGATGAAAAAGGCAGACCGTATCAAAGCAGAAGAAGCATTAACTTCACGAGTGTACGATTTAATTTTAAATGAAGAAACGGCGAATGATGAACGCGCATTATTAATTGAATTTAAAAATAAAGTTGCAAAAAATGGGGACTTCGAAAGGGCTGAGATTGATTTAGCTACTCAGTTGCGGCGACTTGCGATGGTTCGTTTGAAGCATAAAGAAAAATTAAGTAGCGGTGTTGGTAAACTCTATATGGAAATATCGACAACCGGGATGTTTAAAAAGAACTTGGGTTGGGGATTAATCGCAATGAGTTTCATGTATCATGGCTAAAAGTATCGCATTTTAAAGGAACTATCTGAGTAGGATAGTTCCTTTTGTGGCTAATGGGATTGTATAAAATACGAGAAACATAAAGAAGAGGTATTGTGAATTCATGGTTAAATCGGGTATTAGGGAACGTTTAAATCTGACTAATCTTATTTTTATTTTAAGAGGATTGGCGATTGGGTTAATTACAGGAGTCGTTGTCAGTTTGTTTCGACTAGCAATTATTTATATTTTTAAATTATTTATTTATTTTTATCATCTGATTAATCAAAATATGTGGCTTTTGATACCGATGGTTTTTCTGAGTTTTCTCATGGCACTAGGGATTGGAACATTGATGAAACAGGAACCGAATATTATGGGATCCGGCATTCCACAAGTAGAGGGCCAACTTGCGGGAAATCTTGAAATGCACTGGTGGTCTGTTCTATGGCGCAAGTTCATTGGTGGTGCGCTAGGGATTGGTTCCGGTTTGTTCCTTGGTCGAGAAGGCCCATCTATTCAGTTAGGTGCAGCCGTTGGTCAAGGGTTCGCTGAGATGACCAAACATACGGAATCAGAACGTCGAATCTTAATTGCTGGTGGTGGCGCTGCTGGGTTATCTGCGGCTTTTAATGCGCCAATCGCGAGCACCTTATTTATTTTGGAGGAAGTCTACCATAATTTTTCTCCTTTAATTTGGACGACGGCTTTGGCAAGCTCAATTTCAGCCAATTATATTTCGTTACATTTCTTCGGTCTAAAACCCGCGTTACAAATGATTAATATTCAAACCTTAGCCTTACCACAATATGGCCATTTGATTGTTCTCGGCCTTGTTTTGGGACTTCTAGGCTACCTATACCAGGTCGTGTTACTGCGTGCGACCGATTTATATAATATATTACATAAAATTCCTGTTTTTTATCGTTCAATCGTGCCTTTTATCTTGGTGATTCCAATCGGACTTTATTTACCTCAAACCTTGGGTGGCGGTAATACAATAATTTTAAGTTTGGTTGACAGTAAGGCCTTAACAGTCTTATTAGGACTCTTTCTTTTAAGATTTATCTTTTCAATGATATCCTATGGGTCAGGGTTACCAGGTGGTATTTTTCTGCCTATTCTAACTTTGGGTGCGATTATTGGTGCTACTTATGCGACAAGCATGACGGTATTGGGAATCTTACCAGCTAAATACTTAACCGATTTTATTATATTTGGGATGGCTGGTTATTTTGCGGGAATTGGTAAGGCACCTTTTACGGCAATCTTATTAATCACGGAAATGGTAGGAAGTTTACACCATTTAATGCCACTAGCAATTATTTCGTTAGTTTCCTTTGTGGTCGTGGATGTTTTAGGTGGCGCGCCAATTTACGATTCATTACTTAAGAAATTAATTGGGCAAAATGAGATCGATTTGGGTGGTAAAAAAGACCGCCTTGAAACGCCCATTTTCGCTGGATCAAAATTGGAAAATAAAAAAGTTTTAGAATTAGATTGGCCCGAAAATAGCTTATTAATCACGGTGAGACGTGGTGAGAAACAATTAATTCCGCATGGTGAAACTATTTTGAAAGCAGGGGACACACTAGTTCTTCTAACTGAACATCAAAATAGAGCAAATCTTCGGACGGAAATGGACGCTTTATCCGGATTTGAATCGCTTTAATAAAATAATAACGGTGGAAAATTAATGCAATCTGTGCTAAATTAGTATAGATATAGATTATCCAATTGGGGTAAGGAGGTAAATGATTTGACTAACATACTAACAATTTCAATTGTCATCGTTTCAGTTTTAATGATTATCGCTGTTATGATGCAACCTGCAAAAACAAATAACGCATCAGGTGCCTTATCTGGTGGTGGTGCTGACGATTTATTTAGTAAACAAAAACCGCGTGGATTCGAAGCATTTATGCAAAAAGTAACCTTTGTTTTAGGCATTTTATTTTTCGGTCTAGCATTAGGTCTTGTATATTTAGCCTCAAAATAATTAACCAAAGCCTCTTGTGCAAATAGTTGTTGCAGCAGGAGGCTTTTCTTTAAATTCAAAAACAAGTTAATCATAAAATGATAGTAATTCCAATAAGGAAATGAAAATGAGGTATACATGGATAAAAAGATGCAAGAACTTATATTAAAAGAATTAAAAATTAAAGAAAATGAATCATTTAGTGTTGAAGAATTGACGACTGCCCTTAAATTAGAGGGACAAGACTCATTCAAGGAACTCGTTAAAACACTTGCTGAAATGGAACGTAAACGCGAAGTGAAAATTACCTCGGAAGGTAAATTTCAAATTGCGCTTCAAACACCACAATTAGTTGGGGTTTTCCATGCCAATGATCGTGGTTTTGGTTTCGTGACAATTGATCCCGAACAACCTGACGTTTTCGTTAACCCAACGCAAACAATGTCAGCTTTGAATGGTGATAGCGTTGAAATTGAAATTACAAGTCCAGCTAAACCTGGGGATGAACGTGGACCAGAAGGTAAAGTTAACAAAATTGTTGAACATAATGTGACTTCAATTGTTGGTGAATTCGAAGTTGAACCATCTGACCTTGAAAACCAAGGCGCAATCGGTCATTTAGTGGTTAAAAACAAAAAACTCCAACGTTACAACTTATTAGTTACAGGAGTTGGATTACACCCAGTTGCCGGTGAAGTTGTTACAGCGGATATTACGGCCTACCCAACGAGTGAAAAACCATTAGTTATCGAAACATTGGTTAAAGAAGTTGTGGGTAATAAAGACGATCCAGGTATGGATATTTTACAAGTGGTCTATCAACATGATATTCCTAGTGAATTTCCTGAAGATGTTATGGCACAAGCTGAAGCAACACCAGAAGTTGTTTTACCAGAAGAAAAAATTGGTCGTGTTGATTTAACTGATCAAAAACTGGTTACAATTGATAGTATTGATTCTAAAGATTTAGATGATGCTGTTACAGCTTGGAAATTAGACAATGGAAACTACCATTTAGGTGTTCATATTGCCGATGTTTCACATTATGTTCAACCAGGTACACCACTTGATCGTGAAGCTTATGAACGTGGTACGAGTGTTTATTTAACTGACCGCGTGATTCCAATGTTGCCACATAAATTATCAAATGGTATTTGTTCACTGAATCCAAAAGTTGAACGTCTTGCTATGAGTTGTGAAATGGAAATTACGCCAGAAGGTTATGTGGTTAGCCACAAGATTTTCCAAAGTGTGATTAAAACAACAGAACGTATGACGTATAAAGCAATTAACAAGATTCTTGAATCAAATGATGAAAAAACAAAAGCTAAATATGAAGAATTAGTTCCCATGTTTGAAACAATGGGCGAGTTACACAAAATTCTTGAAAAAATGCGTAAAAAACGTGGTGCTATTAGTTTTGATGATAATGAATCTAAAATCATTGTTGACGAATCTGGACATCCAATTGATATCCAAATTAGAACACGTGGTACGAGTGAACGTATGGTTGAGTCATTCATGTTGGCTGCTAACGAGACAGTTGCAGCACATTACGATAAATTAAAAGTACCTTTTGTTTACCGTATCCATGAAACACCTAAAAATGAAAAAGTAATGCGTTTCTTTGAAACATTGACAAGTTTTGGTATCGTGGTTAAGGGTGATAGCAAGAATGTTACACCTAAAATGTTACAAGGCGTTTTGAAGGAAGTTGCTGGTAAACCTGAAGAATCAATGGTTTCTGTTATGTTGTTGAGAAGCATGCAACAAGCTAAATATACAGATGAATCATTGGGTCATTTCGGTTTGGCTGCTACTGATTACACGCATTTCACATCACCAATTAGACGTTACCCTGATTTGATGGTTCACCGTTTAATTCGTTTCTATGAAGAAAATGGTGTTGGGGATACTCAAAAAGAGAAATATGCTGAACAATTACCTGAAATTACAACGCATGCTTCACAAATGGAACGCCGTGCAATCGACGCTGAACGTGACACTGATGCAATGAAAAAAGCTGAATATATGGCTGATCATGTTGGTGAAACCTTTGAAGGTGTTGTCAGTTCAGTAATGAAATTTGGTGTCTTCGTTTCATTACCAAATACTGTTGAAGGCCTTGTGCATATTAGTAATATGAAAGATGATTACTATGAATATTTAGATATGCATATGGCATTAGTAGGTAAGCGAACGAAGAGAACTTTCAGAATTGGTCAACCAATCGAAGTAAAAGTCGCTAAAGTTGATATTGAACAAAGTGCGATTGATTTTGAAATCGTTAATCCACAAAATACACCTACTTCTGATTTAAGAGGTAAGGGTGGTAACTTCAAACGCCCAAGTAATGGTCGTCCAGGAGATAAGAAACCGTATAACCGCAATGGTAAACCAGCTACTGGAAGTAGTAGTAATGGCAAGAAACCATTCTACAAATCCGCTAACAAAAATAACGCACCAAGAAAAAATAATACACGCCAAAAATAATATCAGGGGGGATTAAGATTGCGAAAAGAAAAGTCATCTTTTGATAAACCCTTAGCTCAAAATAAAAAAGCCAGACATAGTTATAACATCGATAATACGGTTGAGGCCGGTGTCGTTTTAACGGGAACCGAAATTAAATCTGTTAGAGATAGCCGTATTAATTTAAAAGATGGATTTGCGCAAATTAGAAATGGCGAAGCTTGGTTGATGAATGTTCATATTTCAACATATGATCAAGGTAATCAGTTCAATCACGATCCACTTCGAAATCGTAAGCTGCTATTGCATAAGAAGCAAATTGCTCAATTTGATGAAGCAACTAAGAATAAGGGTGTCACAATTGTCCCTTTGAAGGTCTACATTAAAAATGGGTTTGCTAAGGTGTTAATAGGTGTTGCAAAAGGTAAGAACGATTATGATAAACGCGAAACAATTAAACGTCGTGATCAAGAACGTCAAATTCAACGCGTTCTTAAAAATTACTAAGCAAAAAAAGGAAGTACCCAATTTCAACATTGGGTACTTCCTTTTTGGTTTAACTTTAATTTAAGCTTGTTTGTAAAGACCAGCAATTTGATCTTGAACATCTTTATTTTCCAAGAATTCATCATAAGTTGTGTCCGCGCGATCAACAAGACCGTTTGGTGTTACTTCGATGATACGGTTAGCAATCGTTTGAATAAATTCACGATCATGAGAACCGAATAATAAAGCACTCTTATAATTTGAAAGACCTTCATTCAATGAAGTGATTGATTCCAAATCTAAATGGTTAGTAGGATCATCAAGTAAAAGAACGTTATTTCTTGTTAACATCATTTTTGATAACATACAACGAACTTTTTCACCACCGGATAAGACGCCAACTTCTTTGTCGACTTCTTCGCCAGAGAATAACATACGACCTAAGAATCCTCGTAAGAAAGTATTGTCGCTTTCTGCTTTAGAAGCAAATTGACGCAACCAATCGATGATTGTTAAATGTTCATCGGCGAATTGATCATTATTATCTTTGGCAAGGTAAGCTTGAGAGGTTGTTACCCCCCATTGAACAGTACCTGTATCGGGTTCTAATTCACCAGAAAGAATTCTGATTAATGTTGTAACAGCAATATCTGTTTCACTTGTAAAGGCCGTTTTGTCGTCCTTACCCAAGCTAAATGAGATATTATCAAGAACTTTTACGCCATCAATTGTTTTTGAAATACCACTAACTGATAATAAATCATTACCAATTTCGCGATCGATTTCAAAGTTGATGAATGGGTAGCGACGTGATGAAGGTTGAATATCATCAAGCGTAATTTTTTCAAGCATCTTCTTACGTGATGTTGCTTGTTTAGATTTAGAAGCATTGGCACTAAATCGTGCAACGAATTCTTGCAATTCTTTGATTTTAGCTTCTTTCTTTTCGTTAGAATCATTTGCAAGTTTTGAAGCCAATGCACTTGATTCCATCCAGAAGTCATAATTACCAACGAATAATTTGATTTTACCAAAATCAACATCACACATATGTGTGCAGACATTATTTAAGAAATGTCTATCATGAGAAACCACAATAACGGTATTTGAGAAGTTAATTAAGAAATCTTCTAACCAGTTAATTGATTTGATATCTAACCCATTAGTAGGTTCATCGAGTAGCAGAACATCAGGATTACCAAAAAGTGCTTGCGCAAGCAAGATTTTAACTTTTTGACTTTCTGTTAATTCGCTCATCTTTTTATCTTGCATATCTTCGCCAAAGCCTAAGCCTTGTAACAGCATTGAAGCTTCTGATTCAGCTTCCCAACCATTCATTTCAGCAAAGTCAGATTCTAATTCGGCAACTTTGATACCATCTTCGTCAGAAAAATCAGCTTTTGCATAGATAGCGTCTTTTGCTTTCATAATGGCATAAAGTTCTTTATAACCCATGATGACAGTTTCAAGAACAGTATATTCTTCAAAACCATAATGATTTTGTTGAAGCATTGTCATACGTTCATTGGGATCCAATGAAATATTACCCGTACTTGGTGTGATTTCACCAGATAAAATCTTTAAAAATGTTGATTTACCAGCGCCATTAGCACCGATTAGTCCGTAACAATTACCAGGCGTGAATTTTAAATTGACGTCATCGTATAATTTACGGTCTGAAAAACTTAAACTTACATTACTTACAGTTATCATTTAATACCCTCACTATTCGTTTGTATAATCTACATATCATAGCATATTTTGAGTCTAAAATGAAACGGTTTTGAAAATGCGTGCTAATAAAGCGTTTATTTCTGAAAATGATAGCGGATTAGTCACAGAGTTGTAACATGAGTGATGTTTTGTAATACCATTGACACATGACTGACTTGTCAGTTCGTTATACTTTGTGGATAAGATAGCTAAGGTATTTATAAAAAAGGAGCATTATTTTGAAAATTAGAAATATTATTGGACTCGGAGTAATTGCGATTGGACTACTAGGTAACTCAGTTTCTGTTAGCGCAACATCTATCAGCGACTTGAAGAAGCAGGAATCTGCTGCGCAAGAAAAAGTGACAACTGCAAACACAGATATTGCAAAATCATTAACGAGTATTAATGATGAGTACGCAAAAGTTGATAAATTAAATCAAGAAGTTTCTGATAAGGAAAATAAGATTGGTTCACAAGATAAATCAATTGAGGATGAACAAGCGCAATTGGATACTCGAATTGAAAATGCCAAAGATAGATTAAGAAGTCTACAGGTTAATGATTCAAGTAGTAAAATGGTAACAGCCGTTCTTGAAGCAAAAAATGCGGGTGATTTTATTAACCGTGTTTATGCGGTTTCAGTTTTACAATCTGCTGACAATAAAACAATGCAAGATGTCACGGCTAATATTAAAGACATGCAAGAAGCTAAGGCTAAGTTAGAAGTTGAACAAAAAGCATTGAAGTCTAAGCAATCTGAAGCTAAACAAGAAACAGAAAAAATGAATAAGCAATTGGCTGATTTAAAAGGCACTTTAGGTGATGCAAAAAGCGAGCTAGATAAAGTAAAAAAAGCAAAAGATGAAGAATTATCAAAAGAAGCAAGAGAGAAAAAGGCGAAGGAAGATGCTAAAACAGCAGCCGAAGAAAAGAAAGCTGATGCTAAGGCAACAAAAAATATAGAGTCAACTGATCAAAAGGCAAGTAATGATACTTCTGGTAAAACAACTAAGAAAATCTTACAAATGGAAGCAACGGCTTATTCAACCAATGCACCAGGTATGGGAACTCATGGTTCATATGGTTTGAGCTTATTAAGTAATCCGCAACAAATTGCTGTGGATCCAACAGTTATTCCATTAGGGACTGTTGTATGGGTGTCTGGTTACGGTGTGGCAGTTGCCGGTGATACCGGAACTGCCATTAAAGGAAATCGAATTGATGTTCATTTCTTATCGAATGAGAGATGTTTTGCATGGGGTAGGAAAACAGTAACTGTTAAGGTTTTAGATTAAAATATAACAAAAGTGGCTACCTAAAATTCAAATTTTGGGTAGCCACTTTTTAATTAGATATCTTTTTGCATATGGTGGTAGTCATGACCACTAATGACCATGTTGCCAACCGTTTTGAAGCCCATTTTAGTATATAATTTTTCAGCTTTGGGGTTTCCCACATCGACGTTTAAACCAATTTTGTTCTTTCCAGCGGCACGGGCAACTTCTGGTAACGACTCTAAAAGAGTTGTCCCAATTCCTTGGCCTTGGAAGTCAGGTGAAACAGCAAGTGTATCGAGATACCATTCGCCTGGTAAAACTTCTGATTCTGGGAAAAACTCAGTTGATTCAGGCAAACCAATTTGTGGGAAAAATTGACTCATTGCGTGATCAATATGGCCTTCATCTTCATCGGGGTAACCGAAGGCGACTCCGGCAACCTTACCGTCGATGTCCGCAATTTGAACGCGACCATAACTATAACGGTAATCTTCTGTTTCGAATGCAAGTTCCAATACCTTGAAGAGGTCAGGCAATGGAATCTCTTTAAGAATAGGGATTTCCATATCTTCTAAGATAATGTTCACTAAAGGAACGACCTCATGTGCATCTTCTTTTGTTGCTCTTCTAATAATCATAAAAACCATCCTTTCCTGAATAAGTCTAGTGTATAGGGTATAGAAATAATTGTCAAAACAACCCAATTGCGCGCTGAGAATGGATATGTTATATTATGTAACATGAAGTCAATTTGAGGAGGATATTATGAAAAAATGGCAGTCAATGATCATAACATTCATGTTCGCATGTGGGGTTGGATTATTTTTACATAGTAGTCAAGTAAGCGCAGCAGAAAAAACATATACGATAGGAACAGACGTGACCTATGCACCATTCGAATACCAGGCAGAAGACGGAAAGTCGTACGTTGGTATTGATATGGACATTATGCGGGCCATCGCTAAAGAAGAAGGATTCAAAGTTGATATCAAGGCTTTGGGATTTAATGCAGCAGTTCAGGCGTTAGAAGCCAACCAAATTGACGGTGTAATGGCAGGGATGACTGTTTCTCCTGAACGCCAAGTGAAATTTGATTTCTCAGAGAGTTACTATGATTCTGGTGTAGCAATGGCAGTTGGGACCAACAGCACAATTAAATCATTAAATGATTTAAAAGGAAAAAAAGTTGCCATCAAGGTGGGAACATCCTCTGCAGAATTTGTTAACTCAATTAAAAAGCAATACAACATTACGACGACAACATTTGATGATTCAAGTAATATGTATGATGACGTCATGACAGGTAATTCGGTTGCTGCTTTTGATGATAAGCCCGTTTTGGCTTACGGAATTAAAAATGGTATCAAAATGAAAATTGTTGGTGAAACATATGAAAAAGGTGAATATGGATTCGCCGTTAAAAAGGGTACAAACAAAGAATTACTTACAAAATTTAACTCGGGTTTAAAGAAACTTAAGGCTAATGGCGAGTACAAAAAAATTGTTGATAAGTATACGGGTACAAATGCCAAGAGTGCTAACTCGAACTCAAAAAGCTCTCGAACAATTTTAGGCTTATTGAAAACAAATAGTGGCACCTTGTTTGATGGCTTTAAACAAACGATGCTGCTCACTATTGTTGCAATTGTTTTTGCGACGGTATTAGGAATTATTCTAGGAATGATGGGTGTTGCACCGAATAAATGGCTTAATGGCCTTTCAAGTACGTTAATTTACATTTTCCGCGGACTCCCATTGATTGTCTTAGCATTCTTCATCTACATCGGTATCCCTAATTTAACGGGGACTAAGATTCCAGCATTCGTTGCCGGAATTATCACGTTAACGTTAAACGAGGGAGCCTATACGGCCGCATTTGTTAAGGGTGGTATAAAAGCCGTTGATAATGGCCAAATGGAAGCGGCCCGTAGTTTGGGGTTACCCTATGGTAAAGCAATGATGAAAGTTATTATGCCACAAGGAATTAAAATCATGATTCCGTCATTTATTAATCAATTTATTATTACCTTAAAAGATACCTCAATTCTATCCGTTATTGGTATTTTAGAATTAACACAAACCGGTAAAATTATTATCGCAAGGAATCTTGAAGGGTTCAAAATGTGGCTAATTATTGCGGTTATTTATCTCGTAATTATTACGCTATTAACGTGGTTATCTAATTTAGTCGAAAGGAAGATTAAATAATGGCAGCTAAAATTCAAGTAACAAATTTAAAGAAAAACTATGGTTCAAATGAAGTTTTAAAGGGATTAGATCTTTCAGTGGCGGAAAAAGAAGTCGTTTGTATGATTGGACCTTCTGGATCAGGTAAGAGCACATTCTTACGTTGTTTGAATAAACTGGAGGATTTAACTTCTGGTTCAATTGTGGTGGATGGCCATGATATTAGTGACGCAAAAACGGATTTAAATGTTATTCGTCAAAATATTGGCATGGTATTCCAGCATTTCAATTTATTTCCACATTTAACGGTTCTTGAAAATATTATTTTAGCTCCTGTTGAGTTGAAGAAAGAAACAAGAGAAGAAGCAGTTGAAGAAGCAAAACGATTACTTGCCCAAGTCGGATTAAGTGATAAAGCTGATGCCGCGCCTAATTCTTTATCTGGTGGACAAAAGCAACGTGTCGCAATTGCGCGTGCATTGGCAATGAAACCGGATATTATGTTGTTCGACGAACCAACGTCTGCGCTTGATCCAGAAATGGTCGGAGACGTTTTAGACGTTATGAAACAACTTGCTAAAGATGGTATGACCATGGTAGTTGTGACGCATGAAATGGGGTTTGCTAAAGAAGTTGCTGATCGTGTTGTCTTTATGGCTGACGGTTATATTTTAGAAAGTAGTACACCAGATGAAATTTTCAGTCATCCTAAAAATGACCGAACAAAAGATTTCTTAAATAAAGTCTTAAATGCGTAGATAATTAACGAATTGAAGTGAAACCGGTTAGTTCATAACAGGTTTCTTTTTTTGAAATAAGGGAACATTGAGGTCGTTAGTGTTTTAATAGTTTATAATAAATACAACTGGAGGGGGAATTTGATGAATACGATATGGTTAGGATTTTCACAAAAATTATTAAAGGTTGATCGATATATAAAAAAATCTTTTACTTACCAGGCAATTGAAAAAACGTTCGCAATTATTTTACCATTTATTATTATCGGAAGTCTTAGCATGGCTCTCAGTTCTAGCGTTTTTTCAAAGCAAGGATTCTTTAATCAAATATACGATATTTCATCATGGTTACCTTACGAAGAAGTTATAAAAAAGGTATTAGAAATTATTAATACAGTAACGATGAATTTTATTGCAATCATGACAGCCTTTCTAAGTGCAAAGTACATGACAAGATCGTTTAAAAAAGATGAACAAATAGCAGGTTTTACAGGAGCTATCGGGATGCTTGTTTTAAACTATAATTTAGCGAGTTTCACTTCTGATAGCAATCAGGAAACGTTTTTGATGCAAGACCTAGGAATTAGAGGGATTTTTATTTCTTTAATTTTGGGCGTTTTTGTCGGTTATATATTTAAATGGTTCTCACCTAGAAATAAGCAGGAAAAAGTAGATCAATATACGTTCATTTCTCGTGGCGTGGGAGGACTACTTCCACTAGCCATTGTATTAGGTATTTTGATTGGGTTAACGCTACTAGCTTCAATGATTAATCAAATGGGTGTGAATGGGTTATTTTATTCTTTGTTTAGGCTAACGGAAATGAAATCGAAGCATTTGATTATAACTATTTTATTTTTAGCTTTTTTTAATAGTATTTTATCTGGTGTCGGTATTTCGGGACCTTTGGGTATTATGCAGGGGGGCTTGGATGATACCTCAATTGTCAGTAACTTAAGTTATGCCTTAAAGCATGGTACATCATTCGGTGTTCCTTTTCCTATTTCAATTCACACTATTTATGACAGTTTTGGAAGTTTTGGTGGAACGGGCATGACAATGTCTTTAATCATAGCAATTCTAGTTGCTTCTAAAAATAAAAATAGTCGTAAGATAGCTAAATTTTCAATTATTCCGAGTTTGGTTAATATTAACTTTCCATTAATGTTCGGCTTGCCGATTATTTTAAATCCAATATTGATGATTCCATTTATAATATCGCCACTTGTTTCAATGATAATTGGTTACTTCTTTATTTATTTTAAGTGGATGCCACCAGCCGTTTATAATTTACCTAGAACAACACCAGCACCGTTAATGGCATTTCTGGGAACTAATGGTCATTGGAGTGCATTGTTTGTTTCAGGCATCGTTCTAGTCGTTACCGTTTTAATTTATATTCCATTCGTTAAATTGAATAATCAGGCAGCACTTATCGATGGGGGTGACCTAAATGAAAAATAAACGAAAAATGGGTCGTTATCTATTTTGGGGAATACTCATTTTAACCTGTCTTTTAGCCATAATTATCCCGGCAAATACGTGGAATAGTCAGAAAGTTAAAAATAGTCGGATTATCCATAATTCTAAGTTGAATCCCGTCATTTTAATCCCGGGAAGCAGCGCAACTCAAAATCGTTTTGATGAATTAATTGACGTTTTAAATACTTCAACGAATCGTGCACATAGTTTATTGAAAATTACGGTGAAAAAAACGGGTGAGCTCAAAATCACTGGTAAGATAGCTAAGCGTGACATGCAACCGTTCATTGTTGTTGGTTTTGAAGATAATTCAAATGGGTATAGCAGCATAAAAAAACAAGCCAAGTGGTTTAACACGGCATTTAATTACCTTTCTGATAAGTATAAGTTTAACCAATTCAGCGGTATTGGACATTCAAATGGTGGCCTAATTTATACGACATTTTTAGAGAAATATTTTGATAATAAGGCTGCGTCGATTAATACCTTGATGACGATTGGTTCGCCATATAATGGTGAGGAAACAAATCAAAGTACACGAACACAGATGTTAGCAGATTTTGTGGCGGATCGAAAGAAAATTCCAACAGACTTAGTGCTGTACTCCATTGCTGGGACAGAGAACTACACGAATGATGGGATTGTCCCTTATCAAAGTGTTAATGCCGGAAAATATATTTATCAAAATCAAGCGAAATCGTACACCGAAATAACGGTTACGGGAAATGAATCAGAACATTCTGATTTACCACAAAACAAACAAATTGTGGCGTTAATTAAACAGTACGTAATGGATTCTAATGATTCAAAGAAAAATGGACCAGATGATAAAAAACAATAATTAGTATTTAATAAATAAAAAACGACTAATCAATTAGAAAATCTAACTGATTAGTCGTTTTTATAGTTTGGTGGTTATTTTTCAGCTAATTGTTCAAGAATTGCTAAACCAACGCCATCTTCAGAATTAGTTTTTGCTGAATGGTTGGCAATACGTTTAACTTCATCATGGCCATTTTCCATGGCGTAACTAACCCCTGCAACTTTTAGCATTGAAACATCATTTAAGTTATCTCCGATAGCCATTACGTCTGACATAGGGATGTTTAATCCTTTAGCGAACGCTTGAAGGGCAATCCCTTTTTGTGCATTTATGTTATTAATTTCAAGATTAGTTGGTGCAGAAGATGTTACAACGAGTGAGTCTTCTGCTTCAATTTTTGTTTTCAAAGGTGTTAATTTTTCTTGGCCATCCATACTGAAAACAATTAACTTAAAGATATCAATTTTTGGGTCATCGATTACTGTCTGATAATCATCAACGTAATTAATATTCATTAATTCAAGTCTGGCAGCGGCCAGTGAGACAGCCATTTTAAAAGGTGTGTCTGGGTTTGTATCTGAAATTAAGCGTGCCACGTTTTGAATGCGGCTCGCACGGTTATCAGAATAAACACCATTTGAAGTTGTCATTTCAAAGTAGAAACCTTCTTTTTTAAATAACTGAACCAATGTTTGAGCAACTTCATCTGAGATGGGTGTGGTGTTAAGTGTTTCGCCATCTTCGTTTAAAACCTCTGCACCGTTAAACGTAATCATTGGACTATTGAATCCAGCCGCCGTAATTAAGGGTTTAACCTCAGTATAGCCACGACCCGTAGAAACGATAAAATGGACCCCTAAAGCTTGCGCCTGTTTGATCGCATCGGCATTTTTTTCAGAAATCACCATTTGATCATTCAGTAATGTACCATCCATATCTGATGCAATAATTTTTATCATAAATTCAACACTCCTCTAATCATATTTACTTGTTTTATTTTAACATGAAACCGCTCAATATTTTAATCAAATCGTTTATTTTTGTGTCCGGTAATATGGTAAACTTGATTTATGAGGTGCTGCGTAATGAATATTAATGTCGATAATGACTGGCAACCATTTTTAACGAATGAGCTTGCAAAGTCAAAATATACCGCTTTAAAAATTTTTATTGATCATGAATATCAGAGTAAGACGATTTATCCGGAACAAAATCGGATTTTTGAAAGTTTTAAATTAACACCGTTTGCTGAGGTTAAGGTCTGTTTACTTGGACAGGATCCATACCATGAAGAGCATCAAGCGCATGGCTTGAGTTTTTCAGTATTACCAGGAGAAAAGATTCCACCATCTTTGCGCAATATGTACAAAGAATTAGAGTCGGATTTAGGTATTCAACCGGTTAATCATGGCTATTTGAAAGATTGGGCGAAACAGGGTGTTTTAATGCTGAATACAGTTTTAACCGTTCAAGAGGGTGCCGCTAATTCTCATCGGAATCAAGGGTGGGAAATGTTAACAGATGCTGTTATTCAGCACTTATCAGAATCAAATCAGCCAGTTATTTTTGTTTTATGGGGAAAGTCAGCGCAAGATAAGGTGAAATTAATTGATACGGGTCATAATTTTGTGATAACATCACCTCATCCAAGTCCTTTAGCTGCTTATCGCGGATTTTTTGGATCAAAACCATTTTCAAAAATAAATCAGAATTTAACGAGTCGGGGATTGCAACCAATTGATTGGCAATTACCCATAAATGTTTAATTATAGGAGGAAATAAAATGTCATTATTTGAAAGTTTAAAAAGCAAAATTGAAAGTAAAAAAATTAAATTGGTTTTTCCTGAAGGGGAAGAAGAACGTATTTTAAAAGCTGCCGTTAAATTGGCGGAAGATAACTTGGCAGAGCCTATTTTATTGGGGGATGTAAAAAAAATCCAATCATTGGCAGCACAACTTAATTTAACCATTGAAGGAATTGGCATACAATTACTTGATCCCAAGGCATATTCGACAACAGATTTTGACGAAATGAAAGAAGCTTTTGTGGCTCGCCGTAATGGTAAAAACACACTAGAACAAGCCGATGAAATGTTACGTGATGTTAATTATTTTGGTACGATGCTTGTTTACATGGGACTTGCTGAAGGTATGGTTTCTGGAGCCGTTCACGCAACTGGTGATACCGTACGCCCTGCATTACAAATTATTAAAACAAAACCGGGCGTTAGCCGTACAAGTGGTGCCTTTATTATGACTAGAAATAATGATACAGAAAAATATCTATTTTCTGATGCAGCAATCAGTATTAACCCAACTGCTCAAGAGTTAGCAGAGATGGCAATTGCAAGTATCAAAACTGCGCGTATTTTTGATATTGATCCAAAAGTTGCCATGTTAAGTTTTTCAACAAAGGGTTCAGCGAAATCTCCAGAAGTTTCAAAAGTTGCTGAAGCCACTGCGATTGCTCAAAAATTAGCACCAGACGAAGCAATTGATGGTGAACTGCAATTTGATGCGGCTTTTGTGCCTAGTGTTGGTGAACAAAAAGCACCCGATTCAAAGGTTGCCGGACATGCGAACGTCTTTATCTTCCCAGAATTACAATCGGGAAATATTGGTTATAAGATTGCACAGCGTTTGGGTGGGTTCGAAGCGATTGGTCCAATTCTACAGGGATTGAACCAACCAGTTTCTGATTTGTCTCGTGGCGCTAACGTTGAAGAAATTTACAAGGTTGGTATTATTACTGCAGCACAAAGCTTAGAGTAATAGGGTGAAATAATTAATGAATATTGAAGTGAATTCTGTTGAAGAAACGCAAAAAATTGCGGAAAAATTAGGACAACTCGTTGAACCTAACATGATTTTACTGTTAGATGGCGATTTAGGTGCGGGAAAGACAACTTTCGCGAAGGGCCTAGCCGTTGGGTTAGGGATTACGCGAAATGTTAAAAGTCCGACATTTCCAATTGTCAGAGAATATCGTGAAGGCCGTCTGCCACTATTCCATATGGATGTTTATCGTCTTGAAGGAATGGGCGGTGCAGATTTAGGGTTAGATGAATACTTTAACTCTGATGGCGTCAGTGTTGTTGAGTGGTCCGAATTTATTCAAGATGAATTACCAGATGACTCGTTAAGAATTACTTTATTGAAAGATGAAGATGACGACAATCGTCGTGTCATTAAACTTGATAGTTACGGATCACAATATACGCAGATGCTTGAACAGTTAACTAAAAAAAATGGTTGATAACCCAGTTAGGGTTATCAACCATTTTTATGTTATCGAACTAATTTTTCAATTTCAGGGATCATTTTTAATGGATCAGTCTTAGGCGCAAATCGCTTAACAACTTTTCCGTCAGGATTGATCAAAAATTTAGTGAAATTCCATTTGATTGAGCGACCAAAAGTACCTTTTGTTTCTTCGGTTAAATACGTAAATAACGGTAACGCATCTTTACCATTAACATTTTGAATTGTGTGCATCGGAAACGTAACGCCATATGTCGTCCGACAAACCGCGGCGGCCTGTGCATCATCGTCGAGTTCTTGATGGAATTGATTAGAAGGAAAACCAAGAACGACTAAACCCTGATCCTGATAATCTTCATATAATTGTTCCAACTGTTTAAATTGTGGTGCAAAACCACATTTTGTCGCTGTATTAACAATTAAGAGTGGATGTCCCGTGTACTTTTCAAGTGAGTAAACGTCACCATTTTCTAGTGTGACTTGATAATCATAAATTGACATCATAATTCCCCCTGACATAGTTTGATGACAGTTATTAAGCTGGTTTAACGAATGGTTTTAAGCTGTCTTGACCAAAATTATTTTCTTGATACAGTAAAATATTAGCACAGGCAACTGAATCATCTAATGCGTTATGGTGATTCGTTAATTTAATATCTAATTCATCACAGACGGCGTTTAATTTATGGTTTGGAAAATCTGGAAATAGTTTACGACTTGTTTTAACTGTATCGAGTAGCAAAAATTTAGGTGTTTCCAAGCCGTAATAATCTAAAGTATTATGCAAAATGCTATTATCAAATGGCGCATTATGTGCCACGATTAAGCTGTTATTTTGAAAGAGTGGCGAAATATGTGACCATAATTCCGGAAATTTAGGTGCGAAGGCAACATCTTCTTCATGAATGCCATGAATTTGAACGTTTCGCCAATTAAAAGATGTTTCAGGTTTGATAAGCGAGTAGAATTCATCGACGATTTGATTGTTTCGAACGACTGTTAGGGCAATTGAACAGGCACTGTGACGTTGATTATTAGCAGTTTCAAAATCCATTGTGACAAAATTCATAGGCGACTCCTTTTTAATCTGGGATAATAGCCGGGATACAAAGATACGCCCGGTCCGATAATGTTAACAAAGTATACCAGTTAGATAATAAAATTAAAAGTCAGCTGTTTATGTGATAAATTAGAAAAATAAACGATGAACGTGTTAAAATAAAAGGAATCGCTAAATGTTGAAAGGAATCGAATAAATAATGAAATATGATACATTTGTAGAACTTTTTCCAACTATGAGAATTTTAAAAAAAGAACCGCTTGCTAAATATACCAATACCGAAACAGGTGGTATGGCAGATGTCTTAGCTTTTCCCAATACGGTTGCGGAAGTTAAACTTCTTGTTAATATGGCCAACGAAAATGGTATTCCGTTAACTGTTTTAGGTAACTCAAGTAACCTTGTTGTAAAAGATGGTGGGATTCGTGGACTTGTCATTATTTTAACGGATATGGATCAGATTACCGTATCTGGTACAAAAATTATGGCTCAAGCGGGTGCATCTCTAATTGAAACGACCGAACGAGCATACCAAGCTGGGTTAACTCATTTTGAATTTGCTGCCGGAATTCCTGGGAGCGTTGGTGGTGCGGTATTTATGAATGCCGGTGCCTACGGTGGTGAAATTTGCCAAGTTTTAACTGAAGTGAGTGTTATCACGCGTGCAGGCTATGTGAAAACTATGGTTAACGAAGAAATGAACTTTGGTTACCGACATAGCCAGATTCAAGATGACCATGACATTATTTTAGAAGCAACTTTTATCTTAAAAGAAGGTAATAAGCATGAAATTCGTGAAACTATGGATAATTTTAATTTTTTACGTGCCTCGAAACAACCTTTGGAATATCCATCATGCGGAAGTGTCTTTAAGCGACCAGAAGGGTACTTTGCTGGTAAACTAATACATGACGCTGGATTGCAAGGCTACCAAGTCGGTGGCGCTCGGGTTTCAACAAAGCATGCCGGGTTTATTGTTAACGTGGACGGTGCAACAGCAACGGATTACATGAACGTTATTAAACACGTGCAAGATACCGTTTGGGAAAAATTTAATGTTAAATTAGAGACAGAAGTTAGGATTATCGGAGAAGACTAAAAGAGAGGAAGATGGTTAATGCCACTACTTGAATCAGTTATTGTCTTAGCTGCGCTTGTATTATTATCAAACGTGATCAGTCACTATCTGGTTTCGATACCGGTTGGTTTAATTCAGATTACATTGGGATTTATTGTTGCTTTAATTTTTAAAATCTCAATTGAATTGGAAACTGATTGGTTCTTATTACTCTTTATTGCACCATTATTATTCAATGATGGTCGGAAATTTCCAAAACGAGAGCTTTGGAAATTAAGAGGCGCCATTTTTGCGAATGCCATTTTACTGGTCTTTTTGACCACGGTTGCCGGCGGATTTTTTATTCATTTTTTAATTCCAAAGATGCCTTTAGCCGTGGGATTCGCGTTGGCCGCTATTTTATCACCAACGGATCCGGTCGCAGTTCAATCAATTGCAGAGAAAGCTAAATTACCAAGAAATATACTAAATCTAGTCAGCGGTGAAAGTTTAATCAATGATGCGAGTGGACTGATTGCCTTTAAATATGCAATTGCCGCTGCCGTAACGGGATATTTTTCTTTTAGCGAAGCGTTCGGTGATTTTACTTACATTGCGATTGTCGGATTTATTTCTGGAGCGGTCTTGATGTTATTGATTTCAACTATTCGCGATTTTTTGATGAGACAAGGAATTAATGATGTTGTGTTTAACACGATACTACAAATTTTGACGCCGTTTATCATTTTTATGTTTACGGAAGAATTTCTGCATGCTTCTGGTGTTATTTCAGTAGTCGTTGCGGGTGTTATCTCAAGTACGCGTAAAAATAGTTTTGCAACTTATTTACCTGAAATTAAATTAGTTACCGAAAAAACGTGGGAGATTGTTGTTTATCTACTGAATGGATTTGTATTTATTATCTTAGGGATTGAATTGCCAATCGCAATGTCGAATACGATAGAGGATAATAATAGTAATACTTTTTCGGCCATTGTCGATGTCGTCGTCGTTTGGCTATTCTTAGTCTTAATCCGTGTTATTTGGACCTACGTCAATATGTTATTTATTTCGAAGAAAGGTAAATCGAAAAATACAGAGACACCAAGTTGGCGTATTTCATTGATATCAGGATTTTCAGGCGTTCGTGGCGCAATTACGATGGCCGGTGTTCTAACGGTACCGATGATAATAAAATCTGGCGATGCTTTTCCGGAACGGTCGTTAATGTTATTTATTGCTGGTGGCATTATTGTTTTAAGCTTGTTGGCCGCAATATTAATATTACCTATTCTTACCAAAGAAAAAGACATAATGAAAACTAATAATGAATCATCAGATGGATTGGTTGATGATGAAATAATTATTTCTGAGGATGGAAACACGCAATTTAATGAAAAACAAGCGCGTATTTATATTATGCGCGTTGCAATTAGTCGGTTGGAGTCTGAACGACGGGAAAGTAATCAAAAAGTGGCTTATGAATTAATTTTGGAATATCAATTTATGATTCGACGACTTGAATTTTCTGATCAGGATGATGAACGATTGCGTCAAATTGTTGAAGAAGAGGCAAATATCAGACGGATAGCTTTAGATGGTGAACTGGAAGCATTGGATAAGATGAAATTAAAAAATGCAATTAGTGATCAAAACTATGCAATTATTAATAAAAAAATTATGAAGCAAAAAGCAAAATTAAGTCAAATAAACAATCGAAAAATATCGTTTGTTACGGTTAGAAATATTAAATATGCGTCTAGACAGATAGGTAAGATGGCTAGGCGGGCATTTTTCTCCGAAACCGAATTGAAGAAAGTTTATGAACGACGAAATATTGAAAAAGCTTTGGCTAAGGCAGCAATTAAGGCACTATCAACTTACGTAAAAAAATCTGATGATGTTAATCAGCAATTTAATCAACAGGCTATATATCATTTGATTGTGTATTATCGTAACCGTATTGAAACTTTAAAATTAACTAAAGAATTTGATCGCTCTGAGTCTGAGGAGCAAAGTTATCAGTTAAGATTAAAGGCCATTGCGGCAGAGCGTACGGCAATGCAGGAATTGATGGAACAGGGTTATATTACGTGGTCATTAGCATCAAGATTACGCGAATATATTAATTACTCTGAAAATGTTATTATGCTTTCCGAAGAAGACTAAAATAGGAGCGTCTCGCATTTTGTATGCGAAACGCTCCTATTTTATTGTTTTACGATATATTTCCAAACTAATAATAATGATTAATTGGACAATGGTTAATAAGACGACAAATGCGAGCATTTTAATATTCCACATATCGCCTATCATTTTTAATGCCCATTTGGGCGATGTGAGTAGGTAGACGGTATGTAATCTCAAAAAGCGACCGACATAGACGCCGATAGATGCTAGAATCGTGAGAACAAAAATAATGGCGTAACGAGAATAAACTGCCGTAAAATGTAATCTGTCTTTGATCTGGTCAGCAATTTGAGAAAGACCAACGAGTGCAAGTAGCGTACATGACATTGTACTAACCATTAGATAGGTGTAATTCAACCACATATGAATATCCAACTTAATTAAGCCAGTTGTGATATCGTATGGTCGCAACATCGTTAAATGAAAAAGATCAGTTAGTAAGTATGGCGCATTTGGGTAAAAGAACAACCAGATAAGTGTTAGTACCCAAAACCAACCACTGGACTGATTTTTTTTGAGATGAAAGGCTATCTCGATTGGTAGATAGCCCAGAAAGGTATTAAGTAATAGAAAACTAAACTGTATTTCCTGGCTCGAAATAAATAAATAAATCATAATTAAGTAAGCTAAAAAGAATAATCTGATACCGTTTTTCACGTTCGTATTTGTCATAAATGGGCTTCCTTTTCTATAATGTTCTAAGTGTAGCAAAAAATACGTTGAAATAAAATTATTATCTGACAAATTATAGAAAAATTAATGGGGGTAAGGAAACGGATTCGACAACGTGGTATAATAAAACGGTTAATAAAATAGAGGAGGCCGAGTGATGTCCATTAACTGGGGTGGTCTTGTAACATGGGGACACATGGTTAACATACTGGATATTATTGTTGTCTGGTTTGTTGTTTATGAACTCATGGTACTTTTAAGAGGAACCAAAGCAGTTCAACTTTTTAGAGGAATCATTATTATTGTTGTGATTAAGCTAATTAGTGTAGTTGTTGGGTTACAAACGGTATCTTGGATTATGGATCAAGTTATCAATTGGGGTGTCATTGCCATGGTCGTTATTTTCCAACCGGAAATAAGGCGTGGTTTGGAACACCTTGGTCGAGGGTCTTTTTTTGCGAGAGGGAAACAAAAAAATAAAGATGAGAAACATATGATTGCCGGGTTAGATTCTGCCATTCAGTATATGTCGAAACGTCGAATTGGCGCATTAATTACGATTCAGATGAATACCGGGTTGGAAGATTATATCGAAACTGGTATTGCATTGAACGCTGAAATTACTGGGGAATTATTAATCAACATTTTTATTCCTAATACACCTTTACATGATGGTGCTGTGATCATTAAGGACAATAAAATTGCCGTTGCGGCGGCATATTTACCGCTATCTGAAAGTAACTTAATTCCGAAAGAATTGGGAACTCGGCATCGTGCCGCGGTCGGAATAAGTGAAGTCACAGATGCGATTACAATCGTTGTGTCAGAAGAAACGGGCGCTGTTACAATTACACGTAACAATCAACTGATTCGTGATCTGTCACAAGAAGATTATCTTAAATTATTGAATACTGAATTAATCAAAGATGATGATAAAAAGAACAATCCTTTCTGGGAATTTTTTGAAAATTTCGGACACAGGGGGAATAAAAAATGAATCTAAATAAGTTTTTTAATAGTCGTTCGTTTTATATTGGAACGTCTTTAATTTTAGCAATTCTATTATTTGTCTATGTGAACTATGATCAATTATCAAATACGAATAATCTTTCTGATGAAAAGAAAACGAGTTTAGTTGCGAATACATCAAAAACAATTAATACTGGTCTGCAAATTTCAGCAGATAATGATAAATATTTCATTACCGGATACCCTAAAAATGTAAAGCTAACGCTGGATGGACCAAGTGCTTTGGTTACAACTACTGTGAATACACAAAACTTTAGCGTTTATGCTGATTTAAAGGGATTAAAGCCTGGTAAACACACGGTTAAATTGCAGGCGGAGGGATTAAACAAAGAGATTAGTTATAAAATTAATCCTGCTACAATTGATGTTACGATACAAAAGCGTAAGACGGCTACCTTCCCTATTCAGGTTAAGTTCAATGAACGTCGCTTAGCCCAAGGGTATAAGAGTGGAACGCCGGTACTAGATAACAATACGGTTTCCGTATCAGGAGCATCAGATGATGTGAACGCTATTTCAGAAGTTGTTGCACAAGTTAATATGAAGAGTAATCAAATAAAATCTACAATTTCACAAGAAGTATTGCTTGAGGCCTTGGATGCGGATGGGAAAACGCTAAATGTTGTTGTAACACCACAAACGGTTGGTGTCACAATACCGGTTGAGAGTACTAAGACAACCAAAAAATTATCGTTGAATTTTGTTTCGAGTGGATCAGGTGTATCTGGGAAAACATATAAATTTTCTAGTGATACAAAGCAAGTGACTGTTACGGGCACAAAAGCAACGTTGGACAGCCTGAGCAAAATTGATGTTGTCGTGCCAATAAACAATATTAAAGATTCCGTTACGAAAACGCTTGATATTGATCTGGATAAGAACAATTTAATCTCGGCATCACCAAAATCTGTTAAAGTGAAGATTGACGTTTCTAGTGGGACGGCAGCAACGTCGGAGACGACGAATAGTGAATCAACATCTGAACAGGCATCGTCGAGCTCTGATTCGAGTTCAGAGAGTAGTGAAAGTTCTGCTTCATCAGCGGCGACAAGTTCTGACAGTACGAGTGAATCAACGAATACATTAAACTAAGTAATCAATGAGGAGAAACTAATGAAATATTTTGGTACAGATGGTGTTAGAGGTATTGCAAACAAAGAATTAAGCCCTGAATTGGCATTTAAATTGGGCCGTCTAGGTGGTTATGTTCTCTCAGAACATGCACAACTTGAAAATAACGATAGACCTCGGGTACTTGTAGCCCGCGATACACGTATTTCTGGTCAAATGTTAGAACAAGCTTTAATTTCGGGATTATTATCTGTCGGGATTGAAGTACTCTCATTGGGCGTTATTTCAACACCTGGTGTGGCTTACCTTGTACGTGCACAAAATGCCGTTGCTGGTATTATGATTTCAGCATCACATAACCCCGTTCAAGATAACGGAATTAAATTTTTCGGTGGGGATGGATATAAATTATCAGATGAACAAGAAGAAGAAATTGAAGTTCTTTTAGAAAAAGATTCTGATGATCTACCAAGACCTGATAGTGAGGGCCTCGGTACGTTGACAGATTACCCGGAAGGCGTTTTAAAATATACACAATTCCTCGAACAAACAATTCCTGATGATTTAGAAGGCTTACACGTTGGTATTGATTCTGCTAACGGTGCAACAAGTGGTCTTGTTTCACGTTTATTTGCAGATTTAAACGCAGATTTTGAAACAATGGCAACATCGCCCGATGGATTAAATATTAATGCAGGCGTTGGGTCAACGCATCCAGAAGGCTTGGCTGAGTTAGTCGTCGAAAAGAAACTCCAAGCTGGAATTGCTTTTGATGGTGATGGCGATAGATGTATTGCTGTTGATGAATTAGGTAATATTATTGATGGCGATAAAATCATGTATATTTGTGGTTTATACATGAATGAACGCGGTCGTTTGAAAAAAGAAACGGTTGTAACTACGGTTATGAGTAACATTGGCTTGTACAAAGCGCTTGAAGCCGCAAACTTAACATCAGTTAAGACGCAAGTTGGTGATCGTTATGTCGTTGAGAAAATGCGTGCCGACGGGTACAACGTTGGTGGCGAACAATCTGGACATATTGTTTTCTTAGATTACAATACAACTGGTGACGGCATGTTAACCGCTATTCAATTACTAAACGTTATGAAGAAAACGGGTAAGAAATTGTCTGAATTGGCTGCGGCAGTGCAAACTTATCCACAAGAACTTGTGAATGTAAAAGTAACGGATAAGCAAGCCGCATTGAATAATCAAAAAATTAAAGATAGTATCACAGAAGTTGAAGCAGAAATAGCCGGTGACGGTCGTGTTCTTGTTAGACCTAGTGGAACTGAAAACTTATTACGTGTTATGGCTGAGGCCCCAACAGAGACGGAAGTTAAAGCCTATGTGGATCGCATTGTGCAAACTGTTCAGACTGAAATGGGTGTTTAAAACGTTATTAAAGAGTTATTTGAATGAAAATTCAAATAACTCTTTTTTTGTACATTTACATATATTTTATGTAGACCAATATAATAATTGTTGACAATATAATTACAGAAAGGTATATTAATAGATATTGATAGGGGTTACTTATTTATTAGACATCTATACCAATTTTAAAAATAACTTAAAATACAATTAAAAAGGATGATATAAACTATGTGTGGAATTGTTGGCGTAACAGGAAAGAAAAATACTGTTGAGATTTTAATTAATGGATTAGAGAAATTGGAATACCGAGGTTATGATTCAGCAGGTATTTTTGTGGATAACCAAACGGGTGAGGATTATCTCGTGAAGGAAGCGGGTCGAATCTCAAACTTAAAATCAGCCATTGATGATAACATTCATGGAACTGCCGGAATTGGACATACACGTTGGGCAACTCATGGTGTGCCAAGTAAGTTTAACGCTCATCCTCACGTTTCTGAAGATGGTCGTTTCTATCTTGTGCATAACGGTGTGATTACTAATTTTTCTGAACTAAAAGCGCAATATTTAAAAGATGTTAACTTTGTGAGTGAAACAGATACAGAAGTTGTCGTTCAACTAATTGGTTATTTCGCGGATGAAGAAAATTTGACGGCTAAACAAGCCTTCAAAAAAGTTTTATCATTACTTGAGGGTTCTTCATATGCTTTCTTGATGATGGATCGTGAAGAACCAGAAACATTGTTTGTGGCTAAAAATAAAAGTCCTTTATTAATCGGTGTGGGCGATGGATTCAATGTTGTTTGTAGCGATGCTATGGCAATGTTAAAAGAAACTCATGATTTTATTGAATTAATGGATGGCGAGATGGTTGTTGTTAAACCAGGATCCATCGAAATTGAAAATAAAAATGGTGAGGCAGTTTCACGCGATTCATACCATGTTGAAATGGATGATAGCGACTCAGAAAAAGGTGCTTATCCATTTTATATGTTAAAAGAAATTGATGAACAACCAGCTGTTATGCGTCGTTTGCTGAGTGAGTACGTTGAGAACGAAGAAACGGTTAAGATTGACGATCATATTCTAAACGCAATGAAAGCCGCTGACCGCCTTTATATTGTTGCCGCAGGAACGAGTTACCATGCAGGATTAGTTGGAAAAGAGTTGTTCGAAAGTTTGGCTAACGTGCCAACAGAAGTACATGTTGCCTCAGAATTTGGGTATCATATGCCATTGCTTTCAGAAAAACCTTTCTTTATTTTCTTGTCACAAAGTGGTGAAACGGCTGATAGTCGTCAAGTTCTTGTCAAGGTTAACGAAATGATGTACCCAAGTTTGACCATTACAAATTCAGCTAATTCAACGCTTTCTCGTGAAGCGACATATACTTTATTGTTGCATGCAGGACCAGAAATTGCGGTTGCTTCAACGAAAGCTTACACGGCACAAATTGCCGTCGAAGCACTTTTAGCAAAAGCATTAGGAACTGTAACGGGACAAGCAAAAGCAATTGACTATGATGTCTATCATGAACTAACGGCAGTTGCGAATGCTATGCAAGCTATGGTTGATGAAAAAGAATCCATTAATGATTTGGCTAAAGAGTTTTTAAGTGAAACGCGTAATGCATTTTACATTGGACGTGGGATTGATTATGATGTTTCAATTGAAGCTGCGTTAAAATTAAAAGAAGTTTCATATGTTCAAACTGAAGGTTTTGCGTCCGGTGAATTGAAGCATGGAACGATTGCTTTAATTGAGGAAGGAACACCTGTTGTTGCAATCATTACGGATGCGCCAACTGCAAGCCACACACGAGGTAATGTTCAAGAAGTTTTAGCTCGTGGTGCAAATACAATTACCATTTCAACGGAATCATTGGCAAATGAGGGTGATCAAATCGTCTTACCAGACGTTTCTGATTTATTAACGCCGCTAGTTAGTATTGTACCCGCACAATTATTGGCTTACTACACAAGTTTAAATCGTGGATACGATGTTGATAAACCTCGTAATTTAGCAAAAAGTGTGACTGTTGAATAACATAACTGAACGAAATAATGCTGCCTCATTGAGGGAGCATTATTTTTTGTTTATTTGGTATAGACCTATTGCTTTTTTTAAATAAACATTGTATTATTGGACTATACCAATTAGGACGATAAACAATTGAAAAGAGGACAATGAAATGAAATTAATTATTGTTAAAGATCAAAACGAAGGCGGCCAAAAAGGCTACGAAGTTTTTAAAGCTGCTAAAGACGCAAATGCTAAAGTTTTCGGACTTGCTACGGGGAGTACACCACTTACAACTTATGCCGCAATTACAGCTAGCGACTTAGATTTTACTGACGCAACATCGGTTAACTTGGATGAATACGTAGGTTTAGGCGAAAAGGATTCACAAAGTTACCGTTATTTTATGAACGAGAATCTTTTCAGCAAAAAACCATTTAAAACATCTTACTTACCTAATGGTCTTGAAGAAGACGCAGAAAAAGAAACAAAACGTTATGACAAAATTATCGAAGAAAACCCAATTGATTTACAAATCTTGGGTATTGGTAAAAATGGTCACATCGGTTTTAATGAACCCGGAACAGCCGGAGATAGTTTGACACATAAAGTTCATTTAACAGAATCAACAATTAAATCAAATGCACGTTTCTTTGAAAATGAAGCAGATGTTCCTAACTATGCTTACTCAATGGGTATTGGTTCAATCATGAAATCAAAGAAAATTTTGCTCGAAGCCTTTGGTGAAAGCAAAGCAGAAGCAATTAAAGGCATGATCGAAGGTCCCGTTACAGAAGATGTTCCTGCAAGTTTCTTACAAAATCATGATGATGTTACAGTCATTGTTGATGAAGCAGCAGCAAGTTTATTAAAAAATAAATAAAGTTACATTTAATATGTAGAACTAATTCATTTAAAGCGTTAAAATAAATGAATTGGTTCTATTTGTGTTTTGTGCTTGCTTGACGGTTGATAGTAAGTCTAGTAACATAATGACAATTGTAAGAAAATACGTTTTTAGGAAGTTGAAAAAAATGGTCGATTATAAAATTAGAGTAAAAAATGTCACAAAAGAATATGACTTATTTAAAACAAAGTCTGAACATATTAAATCATTCTTTTCTTTTAAAAATACGACTGTACCTCATTTTTGGTCATTAAAAGGAATTTCAATGGATGTAATGAGCGGCGAAACGCTCGGTTTGATTGGTGTTAATGGTTCTGGTAAATCAACATTGTCAAATATTATTTCAGGCATTATCCCACAAACGACAGGTATCGTGGATGTCCGTGGTGAAACGTCAATTATTGCGATTGGTGCCGGATTAAGAGGACAGTTAACGGGATTAGAAAATATTCGTTTAAAAGGCTTAATGCAAGGCTTAACGAATAAACAAATTGATGATATTTTAGAAGATATCATTAATTTTGCTGATCTTGGTGATTTTGTTTACCAACCCGTTAAAAGTTATTCGAGTGGGATGAAATCTCGTTTAGGTTTTGCTATTGCCGTGCATATTGATCCTGATATCTTAATTATTGATGAAGCTTTATCAGTCGGTGATGATACTTTCTATCAAAAATGTGTCGACAAAATTAATGAATTTAAAGATCAAGGTAAAACCATTATTTTTGTTAGTCATTCTTTAAAACAGATTGAAATGCTATGTGACCGTGTTGCATGGATTCAATATGGCGATTTAAAACAAGTCGGCCAAACTAAAGACGTTGTGGCTAAATATAAAGAGTATATCGATTGGTTTAAAGGTTTATCGAAGAAAGAAAAAACGGCTTATCAGTCAGAACAAAAAGAGGCACAAAAAGCCTTTAGTATTGATGACTATCTTGTCAGTCAAGTTGATAAACAAAGTGCTGAAGAAGCAAATTCTGACGTTTCAAAGCAAGTTATCACTGACAGAGTAAAAAAGGATTTCTATGGTTCCGTTTTAAATGAAAAAATGTCTAAACCAAGTAAAGTGTTAACGGTAGCTGTTTTATTGGCAGTTGTCTTCTTTAGTTTAGCCAATGTATCAGGGCACTCAATTAGTCATATTATTGAACACCCAACGAGCCTTATTCATCCATCTAAAACAAATAAATAAGTGGAACGTTAACGCTGAAAATGCGTTAACGTTTTTTTGTGTTGAAATTTGCTTATTCGTAAATCAGTTTACTTAATAGGCAAATGAATTCAGAAATATATTGACAACGCTTACATTTGATGTTATCTTAATCTTGTAAGGTATATGAATTACCTTTATCAATTCTCTTTCTCTCTTATGCTGGCCACTATTGCGATGTAGTGGCTTTTTTTGTGCTTATTGTACTTATGAACGAATGTGTTTATACTTAAGTTAAGCGAATAAATGTAGAAAGTTGGAGTTAATATGAAAAGTCATGAAGTTTTATCATTAATTGAAGAAATTACCAGAAATGATGACTCTAAATATTTTGAATTATCAAATATGGTTCAAAATGGTCGGGCTGAACTTGCCGTTCAAAGAGGTTTTCTGAAGGAAGTTCGTATTTTACAATTAAATATTCCTAGATCATCACACGTTATCAATTATGAAAAGTATATTAATGAAAATTTTGAAATGCCAATTGAAGCATTTACGGAATATCAAGAGTGGTACAGAACTGAAGAAGCGCAGAGCGACTTGGATGCCATATTGATGGACAATCATATTGAGTAAGGAATGCCAAAAATCTCTTTACAAAATGGGTTAATCTATGGTATAAAATAGTATAGACAGAAATGAAATGATTGCTCAGTAGTTCAGCGGTAGAACGCTTGACTGTTAATCAAGATGTCGTAGGTTCGATCCCTACCTGAGCAGTATTCATAGAGGATGATCGACTTACTGCCGATTATCTTTTTTTATTTATGAACTTAACTTTTTGAGTCCATTGTAAGAAATTAATGATTAACTTGAATTATTTCTGAATACAGTTTAAAATTAAGAGATTGTCAGAAAGGGGGATTGCGAAATGTCATCAAACAACCATACAGGTGTCGGTAACGATCGTCGTCCAGTTAACACTCCAAACAAAAAGAACCGTCGTCGTAAACAACAAGAACTTGCTACTTTCTTAAAAGAAAGCAAAGCTAACGACGCAGCAGCTGCAGCAAAAAAAGCATAATTTAGTTAAATAAATGATGGCCACCGTTGATCGTAACGGTGGTTTTTTTGCGTATTTTGTTAAAAGAATCTTTTATTTAAATATATTTATGTGGGGTTTTAGAATACAATAAAGGAATCAATAAAACTGACTAATGGAGTGATTAAGATGGCAAAAAATTTCTACGCGGTATATAAGGGACGTAAGACAGGTATCTTCACAAAATGGCCTGGTGTGGCTAAATTAGTTAACGGATTTGACGGTGCGCGCTATAAGGGATTTGAAACTAGGGATGAGGCGCAAAATTGGATGGATGATGGTGCACCAAAGCCAACGTCCGTTAGTGGTAAAAAAAGTGTTAAAACCACGCGTAATCCGGTCGTTTTAACACCTGATTCAATTCAAGTCTGGACGGATGGCGGATCAAGAAATCATGGTAACGTAAAAGGTGGACATGTCTTAAATGAAGACACGGCTGCCTGGGCTTTTTACATTAAGACGCCAGGTGAGACATTTTCCGGTACGGATGGTGAAAAAGGTAAAACAAATAATTATATGGAAATCACGGCATTTTTACAGGCTATAAAAAAATTAATTGATTTAGGATTGCGAGAAGAACATATTGTGTTTATTTTAGATTCTAAATATGTTTTGAATGCCATTGAAAAAAAATGGTTGGCCGGATGGCAACGTCGAGGTTGGAAAAAGGCGGATGGTCAAACCGTGCTTAACGTTGAACTTTGGCAACAAGTAGCCGAATTACTACCGGCTCTGACACATGTTGATTTTGAATGGACGAAGGGGCATGCGGATAACGAAGGTAATAATAAAGTTGACGAATTATTAAATGAAACAATGGATCAGATGTAAGCAGCATTGAGTAAAGTAAGCAGGTTTTCTATTAACGTAGAAAGCCTTTTTTTGTAGGGATAATTAAAAACAAGATTACCGGTAACGGTAAAGTAATTATTTAAAGCGTTTACTGAAAGCGGTTGCTATATTTTTGATATGGTGTTATTATATCCATGAAGATAGATATAAGGAGATGGTTGGGAATGGAAGCTGAAGAGCTAGAACCAAGGCAATCTGAAGCATTACAGGAATTTATTTCAAATTTGGATATTTTAAATGCCTTGGCTGATGAAAAAAGGCAGCGATTAATCATTTTACTAGGATCAAGATATCAACGAGAATTAACCGTGTCTGAACTAGTAGATCGTATGTCTTTGTCGCAACCAGCAGTCTCGCACCATTTAAAAGTATTAAAAGACGTCGGGTTAATTGATTTTAAACAAACCGGATTAAAACGATTTTATTTTTTAACACCTGATAAGACGTTAAATCGATTAGAACACCTCATTAAAATGATCCGCGAGGGTGAAAAATTAAAGGAGGACTAAAGTTATGGCTCAAAAAGCATATATGATTGGAACCGGTGTTGGTAATTTAGCAGCAGGTATTTATTTAATTCGTGATGGCGGTTGGCATGGTGACCAAATTACGATGTTTGGACTAGAAAAGCACGGTGCCAATGATGGTGCCGCAGTTGAAGATTATATTTCTGAATATGGTAATCAAAGTTTAAGTAACCAAAAAGGTTTCTTAGCAAAAGGCGGCCGTATGCTGAATGAGGAAACTTATGAAAACCTCTGGGATGTTCTTCGAGAAGTACCATCACTGGATCATCCCGATAAAACAGTAACAGAGGAAATATTAGATTTTGACCATGCACATCCAACACACGATATTGCACGTTTGATTGATAAAATGGATGGTATTCGAAATAAAGGTGGTAAGAATGATTACCGTCATATGCAATTTAACACGCGTGATCGTATGTTATTAACAAAATTAATGATGATGCCAGAATCAAAGGAATCAGAAATTAATGATATTAGTATTGAAAAATGGTTTGAAAATAGCCCACATATGTTTACGACGAACTTCTGGTACATGTGGCAAACAACTTTCGCCTTCAAAAAAGAAAGTTCAGCAATGGAATTACGTCGATACATGAATCGAATGATTCTAGAATTTAGCCGAATTAATACGTTGGAAGGCGTTACGAGAACACCATATAACCAATATGAAAGTATTATTTTACCAATGCGTAAATATCTTTCAGATCGTGGCGTAACATTTGTGGATAACCGCAAGATAACTGAATTTAAATTTAAAGATACGGCCTTACGTGACGATATTGTCGTTACTGGTCTTGAATATGAAGAAGTCGACAATGATAACCAAATTGGTGAGATTGTTATTAATGATGGTGATTTAGTCTTCGATACAAATGGATCAATTACAGATAGCTCTTCAATGGGTGATATTGATACACCAATTGTTGAAAATATGGAATATGCACCTAGTGCTAAACTTTGGAAACAAGCAACCGAACATTTCTACAGCTTAGGTAAACCGGATAAATTCTTTAACGATCGTCAACAAAGTGAATGGATGAGTTTCACGGTTACGACTGATAACCATTTTGCAGTTAATGAAATCGCACGAATTACACAACAAGAACCAGGTAATGCATTAAATACTTGGGTTGATAGTAATAACTTGTTGTCAATTGTTGTTCATCATCAACCTCATTTCCACGCACAAAAAGAAAATGAAACTGTTTTCTGGGGCTACTGCTTGTACCCACGTCGTAAAGGTGATTTCGTTCAGAAACCATTTATTGAAATGACAGGTCGCGAAATGCTCGAAGAATTATTAGGACATCTTGCTCAGACGGATACCGCAACGGATAATATTAGTCGCCATACTGATGAGATTATGGATAGTGTGGTTAATGTTATCCCTGTCTACATGCCTTACGCAAGTTCATTATTTAATCGTCGTGCAATTGGCGACCGTCCAGATGTTGTACCTGAACATTCAAAAAACTTAGCATTCATCAGTCAATTTGCGGAAATGCCATTTGATATGGTCTTTACGGAACAATATTCATTCCGTTGTGCACAAGTTGCTGTGTATAAGTTCTTAGGAATTTCAGATACACAATTAACGCCAATGCATCATTATGAAAAAATGCCGAAAGTACTAGCTAAAGCAACAAAAACAATGTTTAGATAGACTAAAATAGCGATTTATAATCAATTTTATAAATCGTTATTTTTTTGGTGTATAATTAAGGCTTATTCTAACTCGGAGAAGGTGTCTTAATGATCAAAATTAATTCGGCAGTTGATCAGATAGAATTATCAGGCATTCGTCAATTTGATGAATGGGTTTCAAAAATAGATGGTGTTAGCAAGCTAACCTTAGGAGAGCCTAATTTTGTCACACCACAGCATATTATGGACGCGACCAAAAAAGCGCTTGACCAGGGTCAAACGCACTATGAGGCCTCTGCGGGTAATCCAGAATTAAGACGAGCTACCGCTGAGTACTATAACGAAAAGTTTGAACTAAATTATGGGGCATCCAATGTTTTGGTAACCGTAGGCGCAACCGAAGCAATTGCAACGGCGCTTAAAACGGTAACGGCACCCGGAGATTACGTTCTGATACCTGTTCCGTGTTATCCGGCATATCTACCACTAATGGCATTGCAAGGCGTTAAGCCCATATTTATGGACACTTGTGCGACAAATTTCAGAGTCACGGCAGCGCTCATTGAAGAAACGTTAGGTCAAAATAAGGATAAATCGATCGTAGGTTTTATTTTTAATTATCCAACCAATCCCACTGGGGTTTCGTACGACCGTGCAGAGTTATCTGCCATTAAAGATATTCTGAAAATGAGCGGTATCTGGGTAATGAGTGATGAAATCTATTGTGAATTAACCTATGATCAACCTCATATTTCAATGGCTAGCTTATATCCTGAAGGGACTATTTTAATAATGGGATTGTCTAAATCACACGCTATGACTGGTTGGCGAATTGGGTTTGTATTGGCAGAAGAACGATTAATTACCGCCATGAAAAAAGTTCATCAATACCATGTGACAACTGCGGTGACATTATCTCAGGTAGCTGCGCTTGAAGCAGTCACAAATGGTAAGCAGGATAGTGTTTCAATGAGAGATATTTATCAGACAAGACGTGACAGACTGGTTACATTGTTAAAAAAAATAGGTTATAATTTAGTTAACCCTGACGGAACATTTTACCTATTCGTCCAAGTACCTGAGAAGTTAAAGCTAACGTCCATAGAATTTTGTCGGGAACTTGCGATACAAGAAAAAGTGGCCGTTATTCCAGGTAGTGCGTTTACTGAATTCGGGGAAGGGTACTTTAGAATAAGCTTCGCTGCGAGCGATGAACAATTAGAAAAGGTTGTTATTGCATTAAAGAATATTGAGCATTAAAGTCAAATTATTAACCTATTTATGGTACGTTTGTGGTAGCTAAAGGAGTGATTAAAATGGATGGAAATGTTGAATGGACAATTACCGAATTGAAAAAAATTGAAACAAAAGAAAATAAATTACTAATTGAGGCAACGATTACACTGTTAAAAGATCAAGCAGTTGAGATTGAAAGTTTGCATGGTTCAATGGAGGGACAACTTTGGAGCCCTAGTAATTGGCGTAAGTAACTCATGGGATTGACAAGATAACAAGTGAGGAGTGACGATATGAATAATAGATTAGAAAAATTGGATTTTGAGATAACACCTGTGACATTCAAACGTGTTTTAGTTGCCATAGATGAGGACGATTCTGCATCATCAATCTTAGCTTTTAATTATGCGGTAGCTTTGGCCAAACTACAACAAATTCCATTAGGAATTGTTTCTATTTTGGAGACTAGCGATATGAATATTTTTGATTCCATGACGCCGGACGTTATTAAGAAAAAAAGACATTCACTTGAAGAAAGTATTGAACGTTACGTAGATAAAGCACGTGATTTTGGGGTTGAACATGTTGAAGCAATTGTTTCTGCTGGTAGACCTGGTTCTGAAATTGTAGAACATATTATTCCAGAATTTAAACCAGATATCTTAATTTGTGGGTCAAAAACGAATAAACCAAGTGGATCTAAAAAGTTGTTCATTGGATCACAAGCAAGTTATATGGCGCAAAATGCACAATGTTCTGTTAGTGTGATTAGATAAATATCTTTAAAAACAGAATAATAAAAGGGGGAGAAACTAATAATTTAGTTTTTTGCTCTTTTTTTTTATAAAAACGACAAAAAAGTTCGTATTTGTGATAAGATTATGATTAGTAAATTAAAATATAGTGAGGATGGTTAAATTGAAATATTACAAAGCATACCGAGTTAGTCTTGGTTGGCAAATATTAATTGGATTAATTTTAGGTGTTATTATTGGGGCTCTTGGCTACCAGAATAAGCTCATTATTAATTCGCTTCAACCGCTTGGGACCATCTTTATTAATATGATTAAAATGATTGTATTACCGATTGTCGTGTCGTGTTTAGTTGTTGGAATCGCCAATATGGGAGATATCCACAAGCTAGGCAGAATCGGTGGAAAAACATTAATTTACTTTGAAATTATGACCACGATTGCAATTGCATTAGGACTAGTTGTGGGTAACTTAACCAAACCAGGTCAATTTATCGATATTACGGCTTTGAGTAAAGTAGATATTAGCCAATATGTGACAACCGAAAAATCAACTTCTACTGGATTAAGCACTATTTTAATGAATATTGTCCCAACCAATATTTTTAAGTCACTTGTTGAAGGGGATATGTTACCAATCATTTTCTTCTCAGTTTTATTTGGACTTGGAACGGCTACGCTGGGTGAAAAGGGCAAGCCGATTATTGACTTCTTTACCGCGGTATCTGAAGTTATGTTTAAAGTAACAAATTGGGTAATGAAGTTAGCACCAATTGGCGTTTTTGCCTTAATCGGTGTTACAATAGCTCAGTTGGGTGTCTCAGCGTTGAAACCATTAGGATTTTTTATCATAGTGACCTATCTAACAATGATCTTTTTTGTTATTGTAGTAATGGGGCTTGTTGCTAAATTATTTAAAATCAATTTAATTGTATTACTAAAAGTAATTAAAGATGAAATGGTACTGGCTTTTTCAACGGCAAGTTCCGAGGCAGCCTTACCTAAAATTATGGAAAAAATGGAAAACTTTGGTGTTAAAAAGGGTATTGTGTCCTTTGTAATTCCAACGGGATATACATTCAACCTTGATGGATCGGCAATTTATCAATCAATTGCGGCATTATTTTTAGCACAGGCTTACCATATTCATCTCTCAATTGGTCAACAAATTACATTATTAGTTGTCCTAATGATTACATCAAAAGGGATGGCCGGTGTACCTGGTGCGTCATTCGTCGTCTTACTGGCTACGATTGCGACTATTGGCGTTCCAGCTTCGGGGTTGGCTTTTATCGCCGGAGTTGATAGAATCATAGATATGGGCCGTACAACCGTTAATGTTGTTGGTAACTCATTGGCAGCAGTTATTATCGCACAATCCGAAAACGAATTTGATCGTGACAAAAATAAAAGGTATTTAAAAGAATTAAACATTAAGTAACCTTAAAAAGGGGGCTTTCGGACAAAATGACAAAAGAAATTAAATTAACATGGTTATTAATCGGTTCAGTAATCAGTAGTGCGGGCTCAAGTTTCGTTTGGCCGTTAACGACAATTTACATGCATAATTACTTGGGTAAAAGTTTAACATTTTCTGGAATCGTATTATTAATCAACTCAGTTGCGACAATTATTGGAAACTATGCTGGCGGGTACTTGTTTGATAAATGGCGACCTTACTATGCCACTTTAGTGGGAATTGTTATCGCTTGGTTATCCATTTTAGGGTTAGTCTTTATGCATGGATGGCCAGCATATCCCATTTTACTAGTTATCTTAGGATTAGGGAATGGTGTCGTAGCAACTGTTTTAAATTCGTTTGCGGCAACTATTAGAAGAAAAGATAGTCGATATGTTTTTAATCTATTTTACTTAGCATTGAATTTAGGGATTGTTATTGGAACACTACTAGTTGGCTACATAATAGAAGTTAGTATTACAATGGTCTTTGTTTCGGCCTTAATTTTATACTCAATATTTTTAATTATTGCTATTTTAGCTTACCGAGTTGATCCTAAACGTAAAAAGGTTAAACCAACTAAATCAGAGAAAGCAAATGGTGTTAATCCGAAAGTTTGGATTATTGGTGCCATGTGGATAACATTCCTTGTTATCTGGTTAAGTTATGAACAATGGCAAAGTAACTTATCAATTTATATGGATAAGTTAGATATTCCGTTGAGTCAATATAGTTTATTATGGACAATTAATGCGGGGCTGATTGTTTTTGGTCAACCATTAGTATCACTTGTAACGCGGACAATTGCGAAGTCATTATTTAGACAAATTATTATGGGTATTGGATTATTCGCATTATCATTCACAACGCTTATTTTTGCGAAAGATTTTTCTCATTTTGTCTTCTCAATGGTCTTGTTAACATTAGGCGAGATGGTTGCCTTTCCAGCTATCCCGGCTTGGATCAATGAGCTAGCTGAGCCAGGTCAAGAAGGTAAAGCACAAGGAACAATCAATATTGCCGCATCTATTGGTAAAGCTTTAGGACCATTAGTGGGTGGTATCGTAATTGAACGTTTATCATACAATGGTTTATTTATCGGTTCGACATTATTAATTTTACTTGCTTTGGCAGTTGTTGTACTAGCGACGAAGAAAGCGAAAATACAATCATAGAAAAAAGTGTCACAACTAAATTTAGTTGTGACACTTTTTTCTATTCTAAATCATTAAAATATGTTAGTAAATCAGTCGTAGATAGGTTAGCGCGTGCCTCACCTGATAAGTCTGATTGAATTTGACCATCGTTTAAAACGATAGTTCGATTGCCATATGATAGTGCATCTTCTAAATGATGTGTAATCATGAGGCACGATAATTGTTCTTGTTCAACAATTTTAGCAGTTAGTTTTAATAACTCTTGACTGGTTTTAGGGTCAAGGGCTGCCGTATGTTCATCTAATAAGAGTAGGTCAGGTTGGACTAAGGTAGCCATTAAGAAACTTAATGTTTGGCGTTGTCCACCTGATAAATTACCGGCAGGTGTGTTCAAATGTTCTGACAACCCATTCGGTATTTGTTTAGTTAATTTTTGAAATTTTGCCATTTGTTGTTTTAAATGACGGGGTTTGAATTTACGGCGACGACCTCTATTTAAAGCTAATAAGAGATTTTCAGCAACTGTCATTCTAGGTGCTGTTCCCATTTTAGGATCTTGAAAAACGCGGCTAATATAATTTGTGCGTTTAATATCGTTTTCAGATGTAATATTTTTAGTTCCTAACAGAATCTGGCCACTTGCGGGTTTAATATTACCAGCAATAGTATTGAAAAGAGTTGATTTACCGGCACCGTTTGTACCGATAACAGTAATAAAGTCGCCTTTATTAATTGTAAGATTTAAATTTTTCAGAATTTGTTGTTCTTCAGAAGTACCAGTGTTAACTGTTGTGACAATATCTGAAAGTGTAAAAACGGGTTCTGTCATTTTGTACGTCCTCCTTCAAATAATGTATTAAGTCGTAGCGATTTTCTGAGTGTGGGCAACATTAAGCAGAATGCTAAGATAATTGCAGAAATTAATTTTAAGTCGTTGGCGTTAAAGCCTAACGATAAGACAATCAAGATGACAAATCGGTAGAAGATACTGCCAATGACGACGGCAATCAAACGAGCCGTTAACGATAGGTTTCCGAAAACAACTTCACCGATGATAATTGCGGCAAGGCCAATAACAATGGTCCCAATTCCCATACTAATATCCGCATACCCATTATTTTGGGCAATTAAACCACCGGCAAGGCCAATAAAACCATTTGAAACCATTAGGCCTAGTATTTTCATACGATCAGTTTGAATACCGAGCGAACGAGCCATTTTTTCGTTATCACCTGTTGCGATGAATGCTTGACCCAATTCAGTGTTTAAAAAGAAAGCTAACAGGCAAATACTAACAACAACTAGGATGATACCTAGTACAACGGAATCAAATGATGCAGGTAAGCTGGCCAAAAAGTGGGATGAAAAAATGGTGTCTTTACCAATTAAACTAACATTTGCTTTTGTTAATATTCTTAAGTTAATGGAATATAAACTTGTCATAACAAGAATTCCGGCTAACAAAATAGGTATTTTACCTTTTGTATAGAGTAAACCAGTTGCGAGTCCAGCAAGCGTGCCTGCTAAAAATGCAAATAGTGTTGCTAAAAGAGGGTTGATACCATGAACCAAACAAATAACTGTGACGCTAGCGCCCATTGGGAATGTTCCTTCTACAGTCATATCAGGAAAATCTAAAATTCTAAATGAAAGGAAAAGGCCAAGTCCTAAAACACCCCAGAGGAGACCCTGTCCGATAGCAGATACAATAATTGTCATTTGATTAATTCTCCTTTACTTTTGGCTTGATCAATTAATTTTTGTGGGATTGTAATATTCAGTGCTTTTGCTGTTTTCAAATTAATAACCAGATCACCTTTTTTTACAAAATTAATTGGCGTCGTTGCGGGGGTACTTTTACCCGAAAGAACATCTGCTGCCATTTTCCCTGTGGCGACGCCCAGGTCGTATTGGTTAATACTAATTGTAGCGAGCCCACCATTTTTAACCATTGTATCCACGGCAGGAAAAACAGGGATTTTAGCTTGTGTTGCGTTCTTAACGAGTGTTTGCATACTTGATGCAACAGTATTATCCGTCGGAACGTAGACTGCATCAACTGACGATACAAGTGTTTGTGACACTTGATCAACGTCGTTTGTAGACGTGACGGTTGCAGATTTCACTTTTAAACCTGAATTAAGAGCTGCAGTCTTGAATTGCTGATACTGTTTTGTTGCCGAATCATCACTCGACGTGTAAAGAATACCGACCGTTTTCATGTCGGGCATTAATTGTTTCATTAATGCCAGTTGAGCATCGATTGGTGCTTGATCAGAAACGCCGGTGATGTTATTACCGGGCTTTTGATTATTGCTGACCAAACCGGCGCCTTTAGGATCAGTCACTGCACCCAAAATAATAGGTGTTTTTTTCGTAACATTTGCCAAAGACTGTGCAGAAGGTGTTGCGATACCAATCATGAGATTAACATTTTCGTTGTTGAATTTATCACTCATAGATTTTAAATTGCTTTGGTCGGCTTCGGCATTTTGAAAATCAATGTGAACTGTTTTGCCGGGCGTATAGCCACCTGTTTTTAATCCGGCAATAATGCCCTTATGGATTGCATCTAGCGCGGGATGAGTGGTTAGTTGAAGAATCCCTACAGTAGGGACCATTTTTGAAGTTGACGATACTGGTTGAAGTGCTGAAAAAAAGGCAATCATTAAGAATAGAAATAGCGCAATAATAGTTCCAATTAATCGTTTCATTTTAAATGTACTCCTCTATTTTTTGGTAAAAAAAGACAGTCCTCAGATTCGAGGACCGTCTTAAAAAGACAAAATCCCCCGTATGAATGTACTGATATCCATACAGAGGGTTTTGATTAATAGAAATCAAACCGGTATACAGATACAATCTGAATAGACAGACTGCATCTGTAAGAACAGACTACAATCTGAATAACCGGCTTTGCCAACGATTATTAAGTTTTACTTGTAAATGAGTCATAGGCTTTGATTTCCCTTCTGAGTTAGTTGATAAATGTAGTATAGATAAATCTCAGATTATTGTCAAATATTATTTAACGGATTTTAAAAGTTATAAGGAGTATAATCTAAAAGACAACAGAATTGATTCAACATTCAGAGTGCGGTATGATATTTTTGTTGGGAAGATACTTATGAATTTATATATGAGGTGAAAGACCATGAAAAAGTCACTAAAAATTGGTATTAGTATTGGTAGTATTTTAGTTTTGGGAATTCTTGGCGGCGCAAGTTACAATCAAAGCACGCATTTTAATAAGGGAATTAAAATTAATAATACGGATGTGAGTGGATTAAGCGTCGATAAAGTTATCAGTAAATTAAAAAATGAAACATCAAAAAATGTAATTTATGTTGGTAGCGCGAAGATAGTTGACGCAAAAGATACGACTACCGGTTTTACCGATAAAGATACAGAAGCAATTAAGGCGTTAATGAAGAAGCAACGTACGATTCTTCCTTCAGACGTTAAGAAAAACTATGCAATTGTGCCACAAGAATTGGATACAACGATTAGAAAGCAGCTGAAAGAACAATTAAAAACGAAACTGACTGAGTTAAATAAAACAAGAACAGTTGCTGTTGATGCGAGCTCTGTCTTGCAAGATGGTAAGGTCTCTGTTATTCCTGCTAAGAAGGGGAATCAGTATGATGTTAAAGCAATTTTAGCCGCCTATGATAAGGCTAGTTATAGCAGTGTTACGACATTAAAAGAAACTGAGCTTCAACCTTTATCAGCTGATAGTGATGTGATAAAGGCGGATACTAAAAAATTAGATACGCTTGCAGCTAGTCAAACTGTCTACAAAGTTCAGTCAACAGACTATACGTTAAAAGGGTCAGAAATTCTAAAAAAGGCAACTGTTAAAGATGGAGAATATGTCATTGATACAAGTGGTATTTCTGAGAAAGTCGACGAGATTAATAAGAAGCAAGCGACTTTAAATAAAAAATATGATTTTAAAACTGCAACTGGCGAAACTGTCTCAGTTAGTGGGCAATCATACGGTTGGGCACTTGGAACCAATGATTCAGTGACACATATTTTAGCAGCACTGAAAAATGGAACTGCAACAATTGATGCAACAAATGATAAATATGGTGTTGGCTATAATACTTATGGAACTGGTTATACAACAACTACAAATCAGGGTATTGGCGATACGTATGCTGAAGTTTCAATTGCACAACAAAAAGCTTGGATTCATAAAGATGGTAAAGTGGTCTTGACGACAGATGTTGTTACGGGTAAACAAAGTACCGGTGAAGACACGACTAAAGGTGTTTGGTATATCATGTATAAACAGACACCATCAATACTTAAAGGTAGTGAAGTTGGGAAAGCAAATTATTCCGTAAAAGTTGATTATTGGGCTCAGTTCACAAACAGTGGGATTGGATTCCATGATGCTGGTTGGAGAACAAACTGGAGTAAATCTGCATACCTTAAAGATGGATCTGGTGGTTGTGTGAATACAAAACCTGAAGCAATGGTAACCTTGTTTGAAAATGTCTCACAAAATGAACCTGTTATCGTTTATTAATAAAAAGCTTGGCCAGTTATCGAACTGGTTAAGCTTTTTTTAATGGTTTATTACTAATATCTTCATAGATAAGTCATAAAAACGAGGTAGGATAACTTTATATCAGAAAGGAAGTTTAACAATATGAAAAATACACCAGATAACGTATCAACAAGTGATAATATCGTTTCAGCACAAGTCATTGCGTTAAACGACAATGTCATTACCGTAAAAACTGAAGACTCAGAAATTATAAAAATTAAACAACCCGTGAGCACACAGGGGGATAGCCTATTTTTGGAAACAATGAAAGACATCGTTCGATCAGGATTATGGATTCCGGTCAATCGCGTGATGCGAATCATTATGCGCTATGATTGGTTTGATACACCATTTGAAAAATATAGTTATGTTTAGAAATCATGTATAATAACGTCAGAGGTGGCAGAGATGACGATTAAATTAATTGCGGTAGATTTAGACGGAACCTTTTTAAGGGATGATAAATCGTATGACAAAGAAAGGTTTACACGTCAGTTTGAACGAATGCAAGAACAAGATATTCATTTTGTAGTTGCAAGCGGCAATCCGACTTTGGCAATCGCCGAGTATTTTAAAGAATTTAAAGATAAGATAGGCTATGTTGCTGAAAATGGGGCAGTGATTCAAGACGCGAAAGAATTGTTGAAAGAATATCTATTTGATAATAAGCTTTATCGAGAAACAGTTAACTATTTAAAAGAAACATTTGCCGAGACCGGTTTATTAGCGGTTAATAACCAAGGTGGATTTTATGAAAAAAGTGAACCGGCTGAATTCATTCAGGATTTAACCGACTACTATCCAAGGGTAACTGGGGTCGAGAGCCTAGAGGTGCTTACTCATGATATTTCAATGTTAACGGGCCATTTTCCAGTAGCAATCTATGAAAAAATATCGGCGCAATTAAATGCCGAAATGAGTCACAAGCTACAAGCAAAGGCATCCGGATTTGGTTATATTGATATTAATTCTGTAGATGCGACAAAGAAAAATGGGCTTAATTTACTTCAAAATCGTTGGCATATTTTGGACGAAGAGGTCGCAACGTTTGGAGATAATGATAATGATCAAGACATGTTGGCCTTTACGCCAAACAGTTTTTCGATGGCAACTGGGTCACGACTCGCGAGACAATCGGCTAATCATATAATTGGGTTGAACCAAGACGATAGCGTTTTGGATACCATTGATGATATTTTGAATCACAAATTTTAAAAGTAGCGCTCTTTGAGAAAAAGTGCTACTTTTTTAGTTCTTTGTATCCGCTTACCGATGCGGTATACTAGATATATTAAAGCATAAGTGGAGGAATATATTTTGACAGTTAAAATAATCGCAGTTGATTTAGATGGTACTTTTTTGAGGGATGACAAAACGTTTGATGAAGTTAGATTTAATCGTCAAATGGTTGCAATGAAAAATAAGGGCATCCATTTTGTAGTTGCAAGTGGTAACCAAGTCATGAAAATTAAAGATATTTTTAAGCGTATTTCTGGTGATATTGGGTATGTTTCAGATAATGGCGCAGTCATTTACGACGGGGAAGAGCATATTAGATCATTTAATATTGATCCAATCGTGTATGAAGAAACAATTTCATATATCCAAAAAATCTCACCTAGTTATGGTATTTTAGCGTCGACGGATCAGAGCGGCTACATCGATGCACGTGAGTCCGATAAATTTGTTGAGATGGCTAATTTATACTATCCAAATATTGTTAAAGTGCCAAATTTGAGTAAGGTTGATAAAATTATTTCTAAAGTCACAATTAACGGTCCACTTGACGAATATAAAAAATTTGCAGTTGAGTTGAAAGAAAATGTTGATGATTCTTTGGTTGCTAAAGTTTCAGGTTTTGGATTTATTGATATTAATGTTAAAGAAGCCACTAAAAGAAATGGATTGAATGCCTTGCAAGAACTTTGGCATATACAAGATGACGAAGTACTAACTGTTGGAGATAACGATAATGATGCAGAGATGTTGGAATACACGCCGCTTAGTTTCGCAATGGCTAAAGCTTCCGAGACTGCAGCCAAAATGGCGGATCATCGAATTGGTTCAAATCAAGATGATAGTGTTTTAGATTTAATTGATGATGTTTTGGCGGGTAAATATTAAGTAAAGATAAGCGGCAGTCGCCGTTTATTTTTCTGCGCAAAAAAAGCCACTTTTTCTTAAAAGTAGCTGATAATTGAATTTATTTAGAAACGACACTGAAACGTTCTTGATGATGTGAGTTTGACTCAATTTCATCTACTAAAGCGATGGCATAGTCCGTATAACTTATTTCACTTTCACCTTTTTCATTTTTAGTTAATATATCTCCGGCGATTTGATAATGGCCAGTTTTATGACCATTAGGGTTGAAAAATGCGGCGGGCGAAAGGTAAGCCCAATCAAAATTCGTAACTTTTCGAAGATCGGTTAAGGCGTTTCGCATACTTTTAGCCGTTGGTTTGGCGGGTTCAGGAAATCCTGGTGTATCTCCTAATACCATTGTTTTCTTGGAATCAATAAATAAGCTACTGGCACCACCGACAACAATTAGTTTACTTTTCGTGTTAGCTAAAATAGTGATTAAGTGATCTAAAGACGTTTGATGTAAGATTTCTTGGCCAAGAGGTGCGTTGAAAGCATCCACAACGACATCGAAGGGCGCCAAATCGGTAGTGGTGAGATCAAAAAGATCCTTTTCTATATAGGGGACCTCTTCTGTTAATTTATGCTTATTTCTAATAATGGCGGTTACGTCTAGTCCGCGAGATAATACTTCTTTTAATGTCGTGTGACCTTGCTTCCCAGTTGCTCCAATAATACCAATTTTCATTTTTAAAACTCCTTTTTTGATAACTAACCTTACGATAGGGCAATGTTATTTTATTGTCAAAGAATACGTCAGCGGCTTTCGTCTTTATTTTATTGGATAAATATGGTATCTTTATAGTTGTTATGGGGATGTTCAGGATTCGACAGGTATAGGTTGAGCTTGGATTGCGTTTCGAAGTTTGCGTCTTCGTTAAAACGCTCAGTTAAATTATAACTGCAAAAAATAATAGTAATACTTACGCTTTAGCTGCTTAATAGCGCTTTAACGTAGATCCTCCTAGTATCGTCCATGTGCTAGATCTGGGTCCTAAATTAAGTGGACTTACGTTGACTTCTTCCACCTGGAGAAGTTAAAAGAGACTAATCAGGTTAGTCAGACGTGTTAGCCCTGTTATACGGCGCTACGGCTGGTGAAATTCAAATAGTATAACTATGAACGTAGATGTTTGAGTGGCAATATGCTTGGACGCGGGTTCGACTCCCGCCATCTCCATCCAACATGACAGACAAAAAAGACAACTCTTAAAATGGGTTGTCTTTTTTCATTTTAAAAAATTAAATGAATAGACGAGGCATTAAAAGACCATTAGAAGCCATAATAAAAACCCTCAGAATTGGATTTACGCCAATTCTGAGGGTTACTTCATATTATTTGATTAAATTTTTTTATTTAATATAACGAACTGCGGTACCATATGCGGCAACTGATTGCATATCTTGGCCAATAGAACCGGAATCAAAACGCATCATAACGACTGCATCTGCTCCCATACTTGCCGCGTTTTCTCGTAGACGGTCAATAGCTGTATCGCGTGATTCTGCCATCATTTCCGTGTACGCTTTAATTTCGCCACCAACAATGTTTTTAAGGCTGGCACCGATATTTTTAATCACATTTTTAGATTGCGTTGTAAGACCAAAAACTTCACCAATAACTTCATATTCTTTACCCGGGATACTTTCTGTTGTAACTACTAATACTTTATCTGACATCTATAAAACCTCCCTGAATTTAATTACGTTTATAATACCATAGTCAATTTGAAATACGCTAAGAATTTGAATTGATTATCGTGCTTCTTGAATGATCTTAATTGTTTTAACTTTAACATCTGTCGTGGGTTTATCGCCTGAGTTGACCTCAACGGCGGCAATTTTATCAACAACGTCCATTCCTTCGATAACTTGACCGAAGACAGTGTAAGTACCATCTAGAGAAGGTGTTCCACCTTTTTTATATGCATCTAAAATTTTTGAAGGCGTTCCATCTTTAATATCAGCACTTGTACTTACGTCTTCATTATTTTGAACGATGTAGAATTGACTACCAATTGAATTAGGTTCAGACGTTTGGGCCATCGCTAAGGCACCGCGAATATGGTAGAGACTTTTCGAAATTTCGGTGCCGAAAGGTTTACCATAAATACTTTCACCACCAGTACCATCTCCCTTAGGATCTCCGCCTTGAATCATGAATTCATTAATAACACGATGGAAGAGGGTATTGTTGTAATATCCTTTTTGGCTGTGAGTCAAGAAATTTTTAACGGCTCTCGGTGCATATTCGGGGAATAATTTAATTTTAATATTACCCTTTGTCGTTTGAAGCTCAACAACAGCTTCTTTTTTTGATACTGTCGAACTGAGTTGCGGTAACGCAACATTTGATGCCACGCTCGAAGATGAATCACTTTCTGAAACATTCGTTGTTTTTGCGCTTTGATGATAGAAGAAAAAACCGATTCCTCCAAGAATAATGATGACGATTATCGCGATTAAACTGATTATTTTTTTATTTTTCATAGTGACCTCAAACTTTCTTTCTATTATTTGCTTACCCTAGTTTAACGTAGACGATAATGGTTACACAAGTTTTAAATTGAAACATAATGATAGCGCTTGAATGCCGAGAATATGAATGTTATATTTAACATACGTTTAAAAGGGGGAACTTGCTGTTGAATGATGACTTAATACTTATTTCAAAAGAAGATGCGGTCGAAGCTCAAAAAATATTTAAATTGTTAAGTAACCCAACTAGAATGCAGATTATGTATCTACTTGAGCAAAAAGAGTTAACAGTTTCTCAAATCAAGGATAGGTTAGGGATTGAACAGTCAATTGTTTCACACCAATTACAGCTGTTTAAACAACACCAGTTGGTTACTGTACGCAAGGTGGGAAAATCAAGTTATTACAGGCTTGAGGATCAACACGTTATTAGCATACTGACGCAAACGTTGAAACATGCAAATCATGTTTTACATCGTTAAAATTATAGTAAGTGATTAGATTATTGGGGGTATATCATGTTTATTAAAAATGAATCCAAATGGGAAAAATTAAATTTATACATAGAACAAATGACTCACGCCACAAAAGTGGGGATGGCATAATGGGAAAACAAGAAAAAGTTAAGAAAACAAAATGGCGATACAAGCACCCACGTATTTTTAGATGTATCGCGATATGTAGTGTTTTACTTTTATTGGGAGTAGCTACGATTAGTTTGTACGTTGCCACGGTTATTAAGTCAGTTCCAACGGTTACTAGCCAAGAACTAATTTCAGATGCCAGCTCAAATATGTACGACAAGGACGGTCAATTAATTTGGTCTTCCGCTTTAAATAAACGAGTATATGTGAAGTCAAAGGATATTCCTAAAATCTACAGTGACCTTTTATTATCGACCGAGGATCAAACCTTCTATAAAGATGCTGGATTTTCACCATCCGGTCTAGCTAATGCCGCTTTTTCAACTGTTAAATCAGCCGTTGGTAAGGGGGAAGCTCGTGGTGGATCAAGCATTGAACAACAATTAATTAAATTAACTGTTTTTTCAACAAGCAATAAAGACCGAACCGTGGACCGGAAAATAAAAGAATTTTTCCTGGCACAACAGTTGTATCACAACTATAGTAAGGACCAAATTTTAGAATTTTATATAAATAAAATGAGTTTAGGCGAAGGTTCTTATGGGGCTCAAACTATTTCAGAAACTTATTTTGGTAAAACGTTAAAACAATTAAGTGTTAGTCAGCAGGCAATTATTGCGGGATTGGGTCAGGCGCCATCTACCTATAATTTATATTCAAATCCCAAAGCAGTTCGAGCACGACGAGATATCGTTTTAAAGACCGGTTTAGAAAATAAGGTTATTACAAAATCTCAATACAAAATGGCAGTAGCGGAGTCGGTGACTAAAGATTTAAAAAAACGTCACTGGATGGAGAATTCTGTCACAAAAAAAATTCTTGAAAATAATGCATATATTACTTCGGCATTAGAACAGGTGAATGATAAAGGCTATGATTTAACGAAGACGCCATTACAAATCAATACGGCACTTGATTCGAGCCAAAATGCTTATGTAAAAAAACAAGCTGATAATGAAAAATATTATCAGGATTCAACTGAACAATCGGCTATTACCATAACCGACCCTAAAACGGGAAATGTTGTGGCCCAATATGGGGGGCGCCATCAAAAAACAGCTTTTAGTTATAACCGGGCAATATCTACTCAACGTTCGTCAGGATCGGGAATTAAACCACTATTAGATTACGGTCCTGCAATTGAGTATTTTGGGTGGGCAACAACGCATGCTCTAGATGGAACTGCTTACGCTTATCGTGGAACTAATTTACTGGCTCAAAACTTTGATGATGTTAGTTATCAGTCAATAACAATGCAAAATGCGCTACGGGTTTCGGCAAATACACCGGCAATTAGGACATTAGATACTGTTGGTAGTGCAAAGGCTGCCCAATTCTTAACGCAGATTGGTATGCCTCAGGGCAACGCTCCGGCGGGATCGCAGGCTATCGGACTTGATGTTTCTACTGAACAAATGGCTACAGCATATGGAGCCGTTTCAAATGGTGGTACTTACCATGCTGCCCGTTATGTTACTAGTTTAAAATTTTCAGATAACAGTGTTAAAAAATATGATGTCGTTGGTAAGCGTGCAATGAAAGCTTCAACCGCTTTTATATTGACTTCGATGATGGAAGGTGTCCCTAATGCTGGTGGGACAGCACCAAATGCTAAAATAAGTGGTGTTCATCAGGCAATGAAGACCGGAACTGTCGGGTACTCAGCAGCAGCTAAATTCCCTGAAACCGCGAATATGGATGTCTGGATGAACGGATTCACCAAGTCTACATCTATTTCTATGTGGCTGGGTTACGATGAACCAATGAAAAAGGGACATTATATCACGGATGCCGCTTCTGCGATGACAAACGTCAATTTATATCGTGATTTGATGGAACATTTTTCAAAAGAAAATAATGCGGATAATAGTGAGTGGGGAAAGCCATCGACTGTTAACCAATTATCAGGAATTGGTCTTTCAGCCCAATATGAACCCAATGATAAAGTGGTCGTATTAGGCGTTAAGGAACCAGAATCAATTGACTTAAAAAAAGCTAAAGAATACAAAACATATTTATCAAAAACAATAGATAAAGATATTTTAAAAGTTAAATTAGAAGATGCTGCTTATCAAAAAAAACCTGATTCATACAAAATTGGGTCATGGAAGAAAGATATAAATGATAAACTAGATTTAACTCAGAAAAAGCTAGATAAGGCCAATGACGGAATCAAATCAGCCAAAGAGATGATAGAGGGTGAGTGAAAATGGAGCCAAGGTTAAGGGGTAAGAAACAAAAAAATGAAAAACCGGTTATGCGAGAAGACAAAACTAATTTAAAAAAAGGACAAGCTCTAAAAAAAGAGCCAAGAAATTTTTGGAAACAAGTATATCGTCTTTTATTATTCGTGACTATTGGATTGAGTATTTGGAGCATTTATACGGTTGTTAATCGTTACAGAATCAGTCTTGATTGGTCCAAAAACGATAATTCAGAGTTAACGATGGCCAAACAAACGCCAGATTCACTCTACGATTCTAACGCTGAATCTAAAGCGGCAAAACAAGACTTTAATGAAATTTATGCGAGGAGCTATAATGTTAAAACGGAAGATTTAACAACCACGGCAACGACAACCGAAATGAAGAAATTACGCCAGACGTTAGCCCATATTTCAGCTAACTCACGGGCCGATTACCAGACGAAATACGATGATATAGCAAAAAAAGTTAAAGTGAACTCGTTATATCAAGATCTGTTTATGAAGGGTGACAATCAAGCAATTAAAACTAGTGTAACGCCTGAAACAATTCAAAAATTGAATAATGCGCAATTCGGATATATTAATCAATTATTGATTGATTCTTCGAATAAAGATGAGTTTGCGCAACGTATTTATAAGCGACAATTGAAGTTGGCAAAAGATGCAACGGCAATAAACGGTGTGATTGATATTGCAAAGAAGACAGTCACTTATGAACCTACTTCAGGTGATGTGGTCATTTTAAAAGACAGTACTAATCAGCAAATCAATGAGTATACCGCCGCAGTGGGACGTTTGAATTATTCGTGGAAAAATTTAGCTTTTTTAAATGAAATTGAAAAAGTAATTGCAAAGGATTTAGCGAAACAAACGGAACAGTATCAAGTATTTAATGATTATAAAAAAGACCTTTTAGATGAAAAAAAGGCGAATAAGGATTTAGACGTGCTTAAGAAAACTTTGTCTGACGCATTGATAAAACAAAAATTTGATGAAAAGCAAGCTAATGATTATATAAAAATACCTAAATTTACCTCTCAATCTGAGGTACAAAGCTGGGCCGATAAAAACGATATAAAAGTCGTATTCACACGTAAATGGGCTAGGAAAAGTGATATAGTGTCGGATCCGAGCGGAGGTAAACTATTGAAAAGGACAGATAAACTGAGAGTTATCGTTCAACAGGGAGGCTCGGGAGGAACATCTGCTGACTCCGTTAAGACAAGTTCAAGTGCAAATTCTTCAAGTACGTCTGAGAAAAAAACGGATTCTGGTTCAATTAAAGAATCAAGCAGTACACCAGTTGAATCTTCGTCGAAAGCAGAATCTAATTTATCAAGCAGTACGGGGAATGAAAGTAGTTCATCGCTCACTAGTACAACAAAAAAATAAGGAATTTGATAGTGTATATATTAAGTAATTATCAAAATAATAGGGGTAAATAATGACAACAACCATTCTTTCTGGAGTTACAGCTTATATTTCCACAAGTATTGATTATTTAGTTATCTTAATGATTATTTTTGGCCGAATAAAAAAGTCAAAGGCATTTACATACGTGTACTTAGGAGATATCTTGGGTACAACTGTTTTGGTTTCCGCCGCATTATTTATTAGTTTTATTCTTGGGTTAATACCAGATCCCTGGATTTTAGGATTGCTGGGATTTATTCCGATTGTTATGGGAATTATGGTTATCATTAATGACGAAGATGATGGCGAAGAATCGGTTGATAAACAGCTGCACGCAAGTGGCAAAGCTAGAATTATTATTGATGTGGCGTTAATAACAATTATCACATGCGGAGCAGATAATATTGGTATTTATGTACCATTCTTTGTAACGTTAACAATGAGTCAATTAATTATTGTTTTAATTACTTTTTTCTTTATGATGACTTTATTTTGTATTATGGGTTATTTCTTTGGTAAGATACCATTAATTGCGAAGGCCTTTGATAAATATGGTCGATGGATTACGGCTGCGGTGTATATTATCTTAGGATTATATATTGTTTACGAGAATGGTACCTTCGAGAAATTATTATCATTTATATAAACTCAAAGAAAAGACTAAAAAAAAACACATTATTTGATTATAATGATTGTTAGAGATCAGATACGAGTATTTTAAAGTGAAAAATGGAGAATAATATGAAATTATTAATGGTAGAGGACAATAAAGCAGTTTCCGAAATGATGTCAATGTTTTTCCAAAAAGAAAATTGGGACGTTAAATACGCTTACGATGGTAATGATGCAGTTGCCATGTTCAATGAGGATCCAAATGGCTGGGATATCGTGACGCTTGATTTGAATTTGCCGGGAATGGACGGGATGCAAGTCAGTTCAACGATTCGCAAGGTTTCAGCTAACGTGCCAATTATTATACTAACGGCTCGCGATACGGAAAGCGATCAAGTACTTGGTCTGGAAATGGGTGCGGATGATTACGTCACGAAGCCATTTAGTCCTATCACGCTAATTGCTAGAATTAAGGCACTTCATCGTCGTGCAGAAAAACCGAGTGTTGGGACTGACGATGATCATGAAGATGAAAGTAGCTATTTTGATATTGAAACGGCACACTTCAAATTAAGTACGGCCCGCCGAGAGGCTTACCTGAAAGACGTGTTAATTGATGAATTAACACCAAAAGAATTTGATTTGTTGAAAACATTAGCGAATAAGCCAAAGCAAGTTTTTTCTCGAGAAAAATTATTGGAATTAGTTTGGAATTATGAATTTTTTGGTGATGAACGAACGGTTGATGCACACATAAAAAAATTACGTCAAAAAATTGAAAAAGTTGGCCCTCAAGTCATTCAAACAGTTTGGGGCGTCGGCTACAAATTTGATGATTCAGGAGCTGGTCACTAATGAAGTTACTTTACCAACAAATGTTAGCATTTTTCGCGGTTATTATTACATTGGTATTAGTATTTGGTGCTTTATTCCTAAACTTTACGAGCGACATGGTGTATAAAAATACATGGACGCAGTTAGAGGGCTATTCAGATAGTTTGATGTCGGAATCAATGGTTTTAAAGACTGCTGATTCGAAAACAGAATTTAACTTGAATTTAAACAATTTAAGAAATGCTGAATCAATTTTAAAAACACAAAATGTTCGATTTACAATTTATACGAAGAAATCCAAAATTATCTATCCTTACAATGCGGTTCAAGATAATATAACTAAAGAACAGTGGGCTCAGTTAGAAAAAGGCGAGGTTGTCCATCGTACTCCCCACGCAAATAGGCAATTAAAAACTGATATGAAAGCAATCAGTATGACGGATATTTTAAAGCCTTACTTTTATAATGGAAAATTGTATGCTGTTATATCGGTCGGAGCAAGTGTGTCTAACATTCAAGCTAATATGAATCAAATGACCCGAAATTTAGTTATTGCGTTTATTGTGTCCGTGATTGCCGGAATTATTTTGAGTTATCTTCTAGCACGATATTCTGTTTCTAGAATTAATCGACTTAGGAGGGCAACACGAATGGTTGCTGATGGTAATTTTGATGTTCATATTGAAAGTAGACATCGAGATGAGATAGATGATTTGGCGCAAGATTTTGATGGCATGGTTTCCTCGCTTAAAGAATCCGAAAAAGAAATAAAGCGTCAGGAAGATCGTCGCAGACAATTTATGGCCGATGCCGCGCATGAAATGCGGACACCACTTACAACGATTAATGGGTTGCTTGAAGGATTGGCTTATGATGCAATTCCTGAAGAAAGTAAGGGTAAAAGTATTGAATTAATGCGTAGCGAAACTAAACGCTTAATTCGTTTAGTTAACGAAAATTTAGATTATGAAAAAATTCGAACAAATCAAATTACGCTTACGCCAAGTACATTTGATTCAGTTGTTGTGATTAACAATATCGTTGAGCAACTAACTAAAAAATCAGTAGAGGCTAATGATCAAATTGAATTGAGCGTTCCTAAAAGTTTAATGGTCTTCGCTGATTACGATCGATTCGTTCAGGTCATATTCAATATTACTCAAAATGCAATTCAGTTCACTGAATCTGGTACGATTCATATTTCTGCTGAACGTGGCTATCACGAAAGTATTTTTAGGATTACTGATTCGGGTATTGGTATGACAGAAGATCAGTTGAAAAATATTTGGGAACGTTATTACAAGGCGGACCCATCTCGGAAAAATACCAAGTATGGTGAATCTGGATTAGGTTTATCGATTGTTCATCAATTAATGCAGTTGCACAATGGAAAAGTTGAAGTGACAAGCTCTGAGGGGAAAGGAACGACATTCATGTTGACGTTTCCAGATCAGGATGAATCATTATTAATAAATAATTAAGAAACAATTTCTTTTACCTTAAAAAGAGATTGTTCTTTTTGTGATATCGATTAAATTCTGTTATACTAAAAAACGGTCAATTATTATATAACCAATGAGAATCAATAGCGCGTTTTGAGTGCGAATAATGCCAATTTAACGGCGTTTATCTTGATGTTACAAAACTGTTAGGTTAACATAACGAAGTTGTATGTTGGACCAAAAAAATTAAGTGTATACTGTATTAATTTAATAAGGGAGTGATAACTATGAGTCAAAAATGGCATGATTTAAAAGAAAATGAAATTTTTATGTTTATTGTTCGAACGACCTTTTATTTTATCGTATTGGCGATGTTAGTCTATCTGTATTCATTTAGGGGTATAAGTAACGGTACATTTATCTATAATGAATTTTAGAGGGGAAGCGAAGAAAATTGATAAAAAATGTAATTAAACAAATTGATATGGTCGCAACGTCTGATCCAACTCGCATTGTTTATAACAATTTGGGTGAGACAAACACTTATCAACAACTAAAAGAAAAATCTGACGCGCTAGCGTCGCATATTATTGAATTAGACTTAGATAAAAAATCACCAATTATGGTGTATGGTAATCAGAAGTTCGAGATGTTAGTTGCCTTTATGGGTAGTGTTAAAGCTGGACACGCATATATTCCAATCGATTCACATTCACCAGCTGAACGTTTGGAAGAAATTCAAAATATTGCAAAACCGGCTGCTTGTATAGCTGTTGCGGAATTACCTGAAATTGAACTTAATGTTCCCGTGATTTCACATACTGAATTAGTAGAAATCATTGAAAATGGACAAGGAACTGTAGTCCCTGATCCTAGTCTCCAAGTTAAGGGTAATGACAATTTTTACATTATCTTCACGTCGGGTACGACTGGGCAACCCAAGGGAGTTCAGATTAGTCATGATAATTTAATCAGTTACGTAAACTGGATGATAGAAGACTTTTCTTTGCCAGAGCGTCCTAATATCTTATCGCAGGCGCCATATTCATTTGATTTATCTGTCATGGATGTGTACCCAGCATTAACTATGGGTGGTCAATTATCTGTTTTACCGCAAGAAGTTACGGATAACTTTAAAGTTCTTTTTCAAACGTTACCTACTTTAGACCTCCAAGTTTGGGTTTCTACACCATCATTCATGGATATTTGTTTATTGGAACCAACGTTTGATGCGGATCATTTACCTGATCTTAGCCGCTTTTTATTTTGTGGCGAGGAACTAACGCATAAAACTGCTTCAGCATTGAAGAAAAGATTCCCAATGGCCAAAATATTTAACACATACGGACCAACTGAAGCAACAGTTGCAGTTTCAAGTGTCGAGATTACGAATGATATTTTAGAAGCATACCCACGATTACCAATTGGTTATTCAAAAGCTGATACAAAAATGGTTGTGGTTAATTCGAAAAACGAAGTAGTTCCAAATGGAGAAGAAGGAGAGTTAATCATTATTGGACCTAGCGTCTCAAAAGGATATATTAATAATCCTGATAAAACGGCTAGTGCCTTTTTCAAAATGGATGGTGGGAATGCATATCGAACAGGAGATGCGGCTACCATAAGTTCTGATGGGATGCTTTTGTATCGAGGTCGAATTGATTTCCAAGTTAAACTGCATGGATATCGAATCGAACTAGAAGAAGTTGATCATCATGTATCATCGGCTCCATACGTAAAACAAGCAATTACTATTCCGAAATACGATAAGGACCATAAAGTTTCTCAATTGATTGCGTATGTTGTACAAAAAGAGCACCCATTTGACCGTGATATTGAGTTGACGGCCGCAATAAAAAAAGATATGGCTGAAACGACAATGTCATATATGATTCCACAAAGATTTGTATACGTGGATTCTTTACCATTAACGCAAAATGGAAAAATCGATCGGAAAAAATTAATTAATGAGGTGAATGCCTAATGGTATCGTTCCAACCTTATGTTAATCCAATTTATTTTTTATATCTTATTGCGTTTTTAATCCCGATTATTATTGGAATCCTAAATGGCAAACGATTTAGAGTATATGAAACAATCATCTCATTGTTATTTATCTGTCTGATATTTGGTGGACCTAAACTTCACGAAGGATTTAATTTAATCTTATATATCATTTTTGAAGTCTTGATGATTGGGTTGTATATGCGATATCGTAGTAAACATAATCAAACATGGGTTTTTGTTGTGGCGGTTCTTTTAGCAATTTCACCACTTTCAATTGTGAAAATTACGCCGGCAATTAATAACGGGATACCATCAATTATTGGTTTCTTAGGAATTAGTTACCTAACATTTAAAGCTGTTCAAATGATTATGGAATCACGGGATGGTAGTATTAAAAAATTTGATTTAATGCTCACACTACAATTTTTATTGTTTTTCCCAACAATTTCTTCAGGACCGATTGACCGTTACAGAAGATTTGTCAAAGATTATCAGAGCGTACCAAGCCAAGAAAAATACTTGGAGATGCTACAAAAAGGAATTTTCTATATTTTTCAAGGATTTTTATATAAGTTCTTATTAGCATATCTCTTTGGTACGGTGTTATTACCACCAATTGCTCATGCTGCATTGCAACATGGCGGCATGTCATGGGCGTTAGTTGGCTATATGTACACATACAGCATGGATCTATTTTTTGATTTTGCTGGTTATAGCTTATTCGCGGTCGGTATTAGTTACTTTATGGGAATTGAAACACCAATGAACTTCAATAAACCTTTTATCTCGCATAATATTAAGGATTTTTGGAATCGTTGGCATATGACGCTCTCATTTTGGTTCCGTGATTATGTTTACATGAGACTGGTCTTTTTCATGATGAAACATAAATTAATTAAGAGTCGAATAACGACAGCCATTGTTGGTTATTTTGCTTTATTTTTACTGATGGGATTCTGGCATGGGGTAACCTGGTACTACATCGCATACGGGTTATTTCATGCAATTGCCATTGTGATTAATGATACTTGGCTCAGATTTAAAAAGAAACACAAAGGTAGTATTCCAAGTAATAAATTAACTGAAATTTTTGCAATCTTCATTACATTTAACGTGGTTTGTCTTAGTTTCTTAATTTTTTCAGGATTTTTAGATAAACTGTTTTTTTCATAAAATAAATAATTAACTAACTTAAAGGAGAATTAAGATGAATACAAAAGATAAAGTTTTAGAAATTTTAGAAAACACAACAGATAGCGCTGAGGTTAGAAATAATTTGGATATAAACATCTTTGATGAAGGTCTATTAGATTCAATGGGGTCAATTCAATTAATTCTAGAATTGCAAAATGAATTGGGCATCGATATTCCAATCTCAGAGTTTGAACGTTCTGAATGGGCAACACCAAATCTAATTATTGCAAAAGTAGAAAGCATGATCTAAATGGGATTGAAAAAGAAGTTATTCATGATTATTGGGCCTGTTATTTTGGCGATTATTTTAATAGTTGTCATTTTACTCGCACCAGTCAAATATAATTTCAGTTCCGCAAAAACTGAAGAAAAAGCTGCAGTATCTCAATCTAAAAACATTTTAGGTGGATCCGTCATTCGACAACAAGCGTTGGAGGACGGTTACGTTCCATTTATTGGTTCGTCTGAATATTCACGAATGGATTCGATGCATCCCTCGGTTTTAGCAAAAAAATATAATCGTTCGTATCGACCATTCTTAATGGGAACGGGTGGTACACAGTCTCTTACCCATTACTTTGATTTACAAGGTATAAAAGATCAAATTAAGAATAAAAAAGCCGTATTTATTGTATCACCTCAATGGTTTGTTCCAGGTGGTGTTAGCAAACAAGCTTTCAATATGTTTTACTCACCATTGCAGACGACGGAGTGGTTATTATCCGCGAATGCTAAAACTGAGGCAGACCAATACGCGGCCAAAAGATTCATCGCTTTGATGTCTGATGGAGGCAATGAGTCTATATTGAAGGCAATGCAAAAAATTGCCGATGGAAAATCTTTATCTGGAACTGATATTAATATATTCCGCATGAAGTTAACAATTTTACAGCATGAAGATGAGTTATTTTCAGGATTCTCTGTACCCAATAGGATGCAACTTATTGACAGACAAACTAGAAACCTACCTGCTAAGTATGATTTAGCAACATTGGATGTTCTAGCAGGTCGATTTGGGGCTAAAGGAACGACTAATAATAATTTTGGAATTCAAAATAGTTATTGGACGGGTAGACATTTAGATGGGACAGGAAAATTTGCAGGTAAGCAGGCTAAATTAAATTACGACCGTTCTGTTGAATTCTCAGATTTTCAATTGGTTTTAAATCAATTTTCAAAAGAACATACCAATGTTTTATTTATTATCCCACCTGTTAATAAACGTTGGTCAGAATATACGGGATTATCAGCAGAGATGTTGAAAAATAATGCCACTAAAATTACGGAACAATTAAAATCTCAAGGGTTTGATCATGTTGCAGATTTTAGCAAACGTGGTAATGAAAAATATTTCATGGCTGATACGATTCATTTAGGCTGGAAGGGCTGGGTAGCCGTTGATCGATACGTGAACCCATTCTTAACGCAAAAACAGGCTAAACCTGATTATCACATGGACGACTATTATTACTCAAAAGATTGGCAACAAGAATAACGAAAATAGACTTACATTGCGAGTTATCGCAATGTAAGTCTATTTTATTAGAGGAGATTTATTGAAGGGCGTAACCTGAGGTTGAGTAAGTAATTCTGGCTGATTTGTGGTAATAATAATACGAAGATTCAGTTGAAAGGTTAATTCGGTGACGAAATCAATGAAAAATCTTGTTTCCGTTATTGAAAAAGTGTCTATTAAATTTGTTAAAATAATTATAGAATTATTATTTAAAACCGCTCTGAATAACAGAATAATCGCTCTATCCATCTGATTTAAGGATGTAATTTTCTTATCCATAAAATTTGGTGAGTGACGGTTAAAATGATGTCCATAAATCAATTTAGAAATAATACTCTTTTCCTCTTTTTTGTAATTTTTTTGCGTTAAACTCATATTTTGAGTGACACTTAAATAAGGTACCAAGAGTTTAAGATTATCTACCGTGATTAATTCAATTAGTTTTGAGTGAAGAAGATTTTGATCCAAGAGTTGATTGGTGAACTCGGATGACTGATCTAAAACGATTGAAACTGAATTGGTAGGAAATATCTTTTCTACGATGCCACTCATTTCGTTACGCTTTTTTACCTGCATGGATGAACCTCCTGTTATTGGATAAGTTATGATTTGAAAGTAATGCGGTTAAGAATGAGAGTAGACTGGCTACAATACCACTAATGAGTAAGTATGCAGCATTGATAAATAGTTCCTTCGATATCAGGGGACCGAGTGACATGCCTGTGGAAGATATTAAAAAATTCCCATTAAAATTTGTTAATTTATGGGACATTAATTTTAAGAGTTCAGTCGATATTTCGGATGATGAAAGCTGCATGGATAATGAATGCTCAAGCCAATAACTATTAATTGTTTTAAGTAATGAAGCATAGCTACTTTTAAAAAGGAAAATTAAAACGACTACCGAAATCAATGCCATAATGAAAATGAGAAAGATTTCAAGCGCAAATGAAAGAGCAATCTTTGAATCACTTTCACCAATATGATGCAAACTGGCGTGCTCTTCCTTACGATTTTTAATGATTTTTAAATAAATAAATAAAACAATCAGAAGTGAAATCAGCGATAATCCGGTAATAATGGGGGAAATTAAGTTAATTTGCTTTTCGTGGATATCAGTTAGTATCTTAACCAAATTTGAACTTGATTTAGTGTCGATATTAACATGCTCTAACATTTTTTTAAAATTCTTGAATGAATCAAACGAAATTTGATTAAACAAAAGAGCCGAGATACTAATGAATAGGGTGAAAAAGAAAAATACAAATAAACCTAAAGATTGTTTCACATGATATAAAAGACTGGATAGGGATTGTAAAATTAAAGACATGATTTCACCTCTTTACGTAAGCTTATGTTGATAATTTTAGTTAAGAAGTATGAATATTTTATGAAATTGGTTAGAATAAAAAAATAAACGTTACTGAAAATATAACTTTCAGTAACGTTTATTTTTAATTTGAGGAAGAATTTGATTCATGTGTAGCAGAACTTGTTTTTGAGTCCGAAGAAGAACTTTCAGATGCTGGTTTTAATTCAGGTGCATCCGTTTTGTATAGATTAGTAGTGGACTTGTTACCTTTTTCTGAATAAAGACTCGTCGAGTTATTTTTGAGTTCCTGTTGTAGTTTCAATAATTTATTATATTGGTTCTTATAATTGTACTCAGCCGGTTGTACGGGTTTAAAATTATTGGGTGTATAGTAACGTAATAAATTTTGATTATTAACAGTATCCGATAGATTTAACTCGGTACTGACCTTTTTTTGTTCCTTATTAATGGTTTCTTGAACGGACTTAGAAGGGTGCGTCACCTCTTTACCCGTTGTATTATCATAAATGGTTGAATCTAACACAGTATAGTCAGGTGTAATGAAGTTTTCATTTCTGAACGCGACAGTTTGATCATGCGTTTTGGAGAATAAATCTGTTCCAAATTGAACGTATGATGATGAATCCTGACCTAACAAGTGAAGTAAAGTTGGAAGAACGTCAACTTCACCACCATATTCGGGTTGAACACCACCGTTATTTATTCCAGGAATGTGAACCATGAAGGGGACACGTTGCATTTGGGTATTATCAAATGAACTCCACGTCTCAGATGACTTACCGAGTAACTTAGCCAACTTTACGTTCCTAGAATTGGAAATACCATAATGATCACCATATAAAACAACCATTGAATTATTATACAAACCAGATTTCTGTAAGTAAGCAAAAAATTCTTTAACGGATTCATCCAAATAATGGGCCGTTTGGAAATAATTATTAACAGATGAATCACCGGTATTTGGAACTTCAAAATCTTTATTTTGGGAATCAATATCAAATGGGAAATGATTTGACACCGTAATAAATTTTGCGTAAAAAGGTTGTTGTAATCTTTCTAAGTACTTAACTGAATCATTAAATAGCAGTTTATCTTTTAAACCATACTCAAGCGTATTTTTTGCGGAGTTATCATAATAACTTGAATCGAAGAAATATTGATAGCCCATACTCTTGTAAACTGTGTCTCTGTTCCAAAAGGAACCTGTGTTACCATGGAATACGGCACTAGAGTAGCCTGAGGTTTGATTTAAGATAGCTGGGGCGGCTTCAAAGGTATTCTCTGACCCAAGAGACGTGAACACTGATCCCTGGGCTAAACCATAGATACTTGTCTCTAATAGATTCTCAGCATCAGATGTTTTTCCTTGCCCAACTTGATTAAAGAAATTAGGGAAACTGTAAGTTTGTTTACCATTGTAAAGTGAGTTTAAAAAAGGTGTTACTTCTTTACCATTTACTTTAAAATTGATTAAAAATTGTTGGAAACTTTCTAAATGAATAACGATCACATTCTTACCTTTTGCAACGCCATACATATTTGGATCTGGTGCCGCGTAATGCGATTTTGTAAAATCTAGTACTTTATTTAAATCGTAACTTTCGGCAGTATCACGGACACGATTATTTTTAACCGTCTTGAAACTATCGTAAACGGTATAAGAATCAATCCCTAAATATTTAACGATATAATTACGATCAAAGGTTCTCGTAATTAATTGTGGTCGATCAATTTCGCCTAATGTTAGAGTTGCTAACGTTAACATTATTGAGAATGACATGATTGCAAAAGCGTTTATTTTTTTAAATGGGTTAGCGTTAAATTTTAAGTAACGTGTTATAAATAATAAGATGATCAAAGCCAAATCGATAACATAAAAAATATCGTGAGGCTTCATTAGAGCAAAAGAGCTCCCACTAATCCCTTCGGAAACCTTGGAATAGCCCAACATCGTATTTATGGTCATAAAATCGGTGAACTCACGATAATAAATAACATTAAAAAATAATAATGCTGAATTTGCGATGTAGATTAGAAACATTGTTAAATATGAAATAATTGGTTTCTTGATATACAATGCAAGTCCTAGCAATAACATGGTCGTCCCAATGGGATTGAGCAGGAGAACGAAGTACTGATAAATACCTGTAACGCCTAAATTAAAATCAACTAGGTAGGCAGTAATTGTCTTTAACCAGAAGGAGAATAGGAGTAAGGTGAAAAATCCAAGTCTTGTATTGAGAAATAGTCTTAAGCGTTTAAGTGTTTGCACGGTTTGAGCCGTCCTTTCGAGTGTAATCATCTAAAGTCGTAATTGTAGTTTACAGTTTCTATTAAATTTGTGTCAATCTATGGTACGCTTTATTAATGCATTTTTAACTTATTAAAATTAAGTGAAATAAAGACGTCTATTAAAAAAATAGCATCATTATTTGTTAACATAGAGAAGCAGATGGGGAGTGAGGTAGCGTAATGTTATTTTTATCAAAATTATATGACTTTGTATCACAACATTACTCACAAGGAATTAATCACTTTCCATTAGTTCGACTTATTTTTGTAAGTGTTGATAAAACCATCTTTTACTTAATCGTGTACCTTGCGATTAGAATAAGTATTTTATTTTTTAAAAAGAAAAAAATTAATTTTAAAATGGAAGGCATAAAATTAATTTTAGCGACCTATCTCATTTTATTAATTGAATTAACGGTCTTGAGACACGTTTATTTTCCTTGGGATATCCGAGTTAGTTCCGATTATAATTTTCACTCTATTAATTTAGAACCATTAATTGAAACAATTAAACTGACAAATGGACAATCTTCGTTCGATTTCGTGTATAATCTATATGGTAACATTCTTTGGTTTGTTCCGTTAGGAATTATTTTACCCAGTTTAAAGCAGTTTAAAAAGTACACCTTAGTTAAATCAATGTTGGTTGGTATCAGTTTATCAATCGCTATTGAATGTGGACAATTTATACTAGGATCTGGAATTAGTGACATTGATGACGTTATTTTTAATTCATTAGGAACATTAATCGGCTGTGGGTTATATTTTATTTTAAATCGACTATTAACAAAGAAAAAACATTTAAAAAACAGAAGGAGTACTAATCATTGAGAAAAGTAGAAATTATTTCACATGCAGCAAAAAAGTTTAAAAATGGATATCCATTAATTGATAAAGAGGATTTGCAAACAACTCGTGATTTCAAAGAGGGAGAATGGGTTGCTTTAACGCTTCATAATCAATTCGTAGCCTATGGTTATTTTGCAGAACAAAATCGTGGAGACGGTTGGATTTTTTCACGTAATGAAGAAGCACGAATCGATGAAGATTTTTTCTCAAAATTGTTTAACAATGCCAGAATGAACCGTAAATCATTATTTACGAATAAAGATACAAATGCTTTCCGATTCTTTAATGGTGAAGGTGAAGGTATCGGTGGCTTAACGATTGATTATTACGATGATTATTATGTATTCACGTGGTATAACTTAGGTCTCTACCAACATAAAGATATGATTTATAACGCTTTTTCTGATGCGGTAACAAGTTACAAAGGAATCTACGCGAACCTTCGTTATGATACGAAAGGTGAACCATCAACATTCAAAGTTCGTGGAAAAGATGCACCAACACCACTTATTGTTAAAGAAAATGGCCTTCAATTTGCAGCATACCTTAATGAAGCAACAACGGGTCTTTTCTTAGAACAACGTGAAATGCGTAAAGCAATCATGAATAAATATGCTGAAGGTAAACTGGTTTTTAACGGATTTAGTAATACGGGGGCTACGTCGGTGGCTGCATCAGTTGGTGGCGCACTTAAAACGACAAGTGTCGACGTTATGAATAAAAATATTGATCGGATGAAAGAACAATTTGCGCTTAATAATATTGATCCTGAAAAACAAGAAATTCGTGGTATGGATGTCTTCGGGTACTTAGATTATGCTAAAAAACACCATATCATCTACGATTTAGTTGTTTTAGATCCACCAAGTTTTGTTCGTTCGAAAAAAAGAACATTCTCAGTTCAAAAGGATTACGCTAAACTTGCCGAGGATGCCATTGATATTACGCAAAAAGAGGGTATTATCATGTTCTCAACAAATGCGGCGGGCTTAACGCTTAAAAAATTAAAAGAACAAATTACGGAAGCATTTGCAAATAAGAACCGTTCATTTACGTTACTTGAAACATTCAGATTATCAAGTGATTTTGTTACGAATAAGGAATATCGACAAGGTAATTATTTAAAAACATTAGTTATAAAAGTGGATTAAATTAAAAACAATCTTATTTATAAAATAAGATTGTTTTTTTATGGAAAAAAATAGTTGAACGTAAAATGCTGGTATTTAAACGTTTTTGAACGATTTTGCTGGTATTTTAATGTAACCCGTTTCAAATGTTGTTATATCAATCATTAAAATTTTAATTTAGGGGTTGTAAATGCGGTTACTTTACTGCTAAAATAGTTAAATCGCGAAAAAAGAATAAAGAGAGAGAATAGAGGATTTAATTAAATATGATTATCTTGATGGCAGTAATCCCCGCAATCGCATGGGGTAGTATTGGACTTATAAGTGGAAAACTTGGTGGGACCGCTAACCAACAAACAGTTGGGATGACCTGGGGTGCCTTAATCTTTGGAATTGCCGTTTACGGTATTTATCAACCAGAAATGAGTGGTAAGGCCTGGATTATTGGAATTATTTCAGGTTTATTCTGGAGTTTAGGACAAAACCAACAATTTCACGCAATGAAAGCAATCGGTATTTCAAAAACAGTCCCTGTTTCAACTGGCTTACAGTTAGCCGGTAACGCTTTAGCAGGTGTTATTTTATTCGGTGAATGGAAAACAACAAGAATGGTTGTTATTGGGACAATTGCAATGATCGTTATTATTGCAGGAGCTGCCCTAACATCATTAAAAGACAAAAAGAATTCAGCGTTATCCGATTCAGATAAAGATGAAAATACTGCCGCTGGCGTACGTGCTATTATTTTGTCAACAATTGGTTACGTAGGATATACAATTGTTGTCCATTACGCAACCGTTGGAATGACAACTGAAGAATCAAGAGCATTCACAACAGCAACAATTTTACCTCAAGCAGTTGGTATGGTAATTGGTGCTGGATTCTTCGCACTCATAGCACATGAAGTTATTATGAATTCATCAACATTTAAAAATATCTTAACGGGACTTATCTGGGGTACTGGTAATATCTTCATGTTCTTATCAATTCCTAAATTAGGTCAAGCAGTTAGTTTCTCATTTTCTCAAATGGGAATCGTTATCTCAACTTTCGGTAGTATCTACTTATTAGGCGAGAAGAAAACAAACCGCGAAATGGTTTATGTTACATTAGGTTCCATCTTCGTTATCCTTGGTGTTATCATGTTAGGGATTATGAAAACTTTATAAAAATAGTAAAAAGGGAGCTAACTAATGGATTTAAGAAAAAAGAAGTTTGCGACAACTCATGGCGTCAGCAAATTGAAAAGAACTCTTAAAACCAGTGATCTTATTCTGTTAGGCTTAAGCGCAATCGTTGGTACGGGGATTTTCGTCGTTACGGGAACCGCCGCCAGCGAAGAAGCCGGCCCTGCTCTTATTTTGTCGTTTATTATTGCTGCGATCGCGGTAATAATGAACGGCTTTTCTTATGCAGAATTTTCATCGAGAATACCGGTTTCGGGTGGTTCGTATAATTACGTATATGTTATTTTTGGTGAATTCATTGCTTGGTTTGTTAGTTGGTTCACCATTTGTGAATATGTCTTGGCAGGGGCATCCGTCGCTGCAGGCTGGTCGGCGTATATGCAAGGGTTTTTAACGGGTTTAAATATTCATATGCCAACTGCCTTAAGTGCTTCGTATAATGCCTCAAAAGGCTCATATGTTGATATTATAGCTGCTGTTGTTACACTTTTTGTGACTTGGTTGACAACATTTGAAGCGAAAAAGGCGTTACGGTTAAGTAAAATAATGGTTTTCGTTAAATTTGCTATTATCATTTTGTTCGTGGTTGTCGGCGTTTTTTACATCAAACCCGGTAATTGGCAGCCATTCATGCCATTTGGTACAAGTGGTGTTATGAGCGGTGCAGCATTAGTATTTTTTGCTTTTCTAGGATTTGAATCAATTGCTATGGCTTCGGATGAAGTTATTGATCCACAAAAAACAATTCCAAAAGGAATTATTGGGGCAATTAGTATTTCGGCAATTTTTTATATAATCGTGACACTTGTATTAACGGGTATCGTACCTTACACGCAGTTAAATGTGAGCGATCCTGTTGCATTTGCGATGCGATTTATAAATCAAAGCATTATCGGTAATATTATCTCAGTTGGTGCAATAATGACGCTTTTAAGCGTTTTAATCGCATTGGCATATGGTTTATCGAGAATGATCTATTCGGAGGCTAGGGACGGGTTATTACCTAAATACCTAACCAAAATCAGTAAGGAAACTAATGCGCCTAAGGCGGCATCATGGACGGTTGGTATTTTAATCTCAATTGCGAGTGGTTTAATTTCAATTGAAAGTTTAGCAAAATTAACTAATATTGTAACGCTAGCCGTACTTGTTAGTTTGGCGTTGGCTCTCATTAGCTTAAGAAAACAATTTGGGGAACCTAAAAAAGGTCAATTTAGAGTGCCGTTCGTTCCCTTATTACCAATTCTGTCTATTGTTATTTCGGGTTATCTGATGATTAAATTACCCATAAATATTTGGATTGCTTTTCTGATTTGGACTATTTTAGGCGTGATTGCCTACTATGGTTATGGATATTCGCATAGTAAGCAAAAAAAATAGCAAAATATGTAATTAAAGTTCCGTTTCACTGTTATATTTTCTATTAAGTATTGTATAATATAGATTGTTAAATAAAGAATATGAGGGAGATAATTAAAATGGCACATATTTCATTCGATAGTTCTAACTTATCAAAATTCGTTCAAGACAATGAACTTGGCGAAATGCAAGCTCTTGTTACCGCAGCAGATAGTGAATTACGCAACGGTACGGGTGCGGGTAGTGATTTCCGTGGTTTTTTAGATTTACCTAAAGACTATGATAAAGAAGAATTCGCTCGTATTAAAACAGCAGCTAAAAAAATTCAATCTAATTCAGAAGTTTTAGTTGTAATTGGTATTGGTGGTTCATATTTAGGTGCTCGCGCAGCTATTGAATTTTTAAACCATACTTTCTATAACTTATTACCAGCTGAAAAAAGAAATGCACCTCAAATCTTGTTTGCTGGAAACTCAATCAGTCCTTCTTATGTGCATGATTTAGTTGATTTGATTGGTGATCGTGATTTCTCTGTTAATATCATTTCTAAATCTGGTACAACAACAGAACCTTCAATTGCTTTCCGTGTTTTCAAAGAAAAATTAATCGCAAAATATGGTAAAGAAGAAGCTAACTCACGTATCTATGCAACAACTGATCGTAAAGTGGGCGCTTTAAAAGTTGAAGCTGATGCTGAAGGTTACGAAGCATTCGTTATTCCTGATGATGTTGGTGGCCGTTTCTCAGTTCTTACTGCTGTTGGTTTATTACCAATCGCTGCTTCAGGTGCTGATATTGATGCTTTAATGCAAGGTGCTGAAGATGCGCGTGTTGAATATTCAGATGCTGACTTAACAAAAAATGAAGCATACCAATATGCAGCATTACGTAATATCTTATACCGTAAAGGTTATACAACTGAAATTTTAGAAAACTACGAACCAAGCTTACAATATTTCTCAGAATGGTGGAAACAATTGATGGGCGAATCTGAAGGTAAGGATCAAAAGGGTATTTACCCATCTTCAGCTAACTTCTCAACTGATTTACATTCATTAGGTCAATATATTCAAGAAGGCCGTCGTAATTTGATGGAAACAGTTATCAATGTGGGTACACCCGTTAATGATACTGCTATTCCTGAAGAAGAAGGCGATCTTGATGGTTTAGGTTACCTTGAAGGCAAGACAATGGACTTTGTTAATACAAAGGCATTCCAAGGTGTTGTTATGGCTCATACTGATGGTAATGTACCTAACATGATCTTAAACATTCCTACACAAGATGCTTACACATTAGGCTATACAATCTACTTCTTTGAAGCAGCTGTAGCTGTTTCTGGTTACTTGAATGGAATTAACCCATTTAACCAACCAGGTGTTGAAGCATACAAGAAGAACATGTTTGCATTACTTGGCAAACCTGGCTTCGAAGATCTTTCAAAAGAATTAAACGCACGTCTTTAAGATTAGTAATCAAAAAACGCCTGAACTTTTAAAAGTTCAGGCGTTTTTTGATTACATTTATTTTTGGAGATGATTAGTTGAAAAGTGTACGATAAAAAAATATTAATATCTGTATTTTTATGTAAAAAAAAACTTACCCGAAGGTAAGTTTCAAAGGCTTATAATTAAGCTTTAACAACGTTAGTTGCTTGTGGTCCACGATCAGAATCTTCAACATCGAAAGTAACTGCTTGGCCTTCGTCAAGTGATTTAAAACCGTCACCTTGGATAGCTGAGAAATGAACGAAAACGTCATCGCCAGATTCGCGAGTAATAAAACCAAAACCTTTATCTGCGTTAAACCATTTTACTGTACCTTGTTCCATAATATGAAACCTCCATGTGCTGTAAGCACTAATATATTTTGCATTTGTTGATTGAACTATTAAAAAGAAGTGTGTTCATAAATGAAACAAATCACCTTTAAATAACCGAACCATAAATACATAAGTTTAATATAACACCTAATGACGATTAATGCAAACTTATTTGTTTGGTTTTGTGTGTTTTTTTAGATAGTGGAGTAACTCAGACTCATTACGAAATTCGTGTGGACCAACGTGGTTGTGAAGTCGAATTGTAATCTTATTAATCTTAATTCGACCAGTCCAAGTGTATGCGTACTCAACAATAAATCTATTATTGAGAGCATCTTCTTCTAGACCAAAATTAAGGACGTAAATGCGATCTGGGACCATGAGCGGGTTAACGTGCTCTTTATCATAAAAAATATTATTTGCTCTTAAAAATTTTTTTGTTCTACTTAACATAGTGTATAAACCTCCAAACTATTATTATAGTGTATTCAAAATGAAGGAGACAGAATTGAATTGGGGATTTAAGTTGCTGTCACTTTATTAATTTAAGTACCATCATTAAAATATCCCATTTATTATATCATAAATTAAACGAAAAATGAGAAAATAACGCTAATTAATAAATATATATTTGACAATACATGAAAGTGTGTTAAAGTTATGACAGCTCAATATTAATATTCTTAGCATAAATTATTCAGTTTGATGATTTCTATTCATTTATTCATGCTGGCGCAACCAAGGAGTTGCAAGGATGTAAAGTAGGTAGGGTTACATCGTTTAGAAGTAGAATTAGTAACTTATTTTAAAATTAATTAGATAAATTAAATATAAATATTCAGTGAGAAGGCTACCAGCAATTTTGTTGGTAGCCTTCGTCAATTATTGAGATAAATTATTTTTCAGAAAGTCTCTTTTTTTATTTGATTTCTTTTAATTTAATCAATGGGGCATAACTGATTAACATCATTAAGCATAATCCTAAAATATATAACGGTAAACTTGTAATGGAACCATTGTGCATAAGGCTCATTAAGTAAGTTAAACCACTGACAACTAAATAATAGCCCAGACTGAACCAGCCGCTGGCGCTTCCCATAATCTGCTCATATCCAATTAACGCACGATTTAAAGCATTAGGTAACGTAATATTTAAACCCAGGAATACAAAGAAAATACCAGCTAACATCCATACAGGTTGATCAACAGTTGCAGCAACTAAAAGTCCCACGGCTGAGATAGTACTTAAAATAAGTCCGCTAAAGGCAATAATTTCAGGACGATACCGATTAACTAAGTGGTTAACGATAAGTGCTCCTAAGAGACTAGCACTGGCAATAATGAGACCTAACAGGCCATATTGAAAGGCAGAAAAGTTAAAATGTCCCTCGAAAATAAAAGGTGCTTCCGCGTAGTAACTAAATAAAATACCATTTATGCCACCAATAACTAGGCCATAACACCAGACTACAGGATTAGACAATAATTGTTTTAAAACAAGCCACTGGGAAACCTTTATTAATGTAGATGGCTGTTTTTGCCGTGTTTCAGGTAATCGAATTCCACTGTACAGTAAAATGATTACAGCGAGGCTAATTAGCGTTGTAAAGACATTTCGATAGCCTAACGTTGTTTGGACTAAACCGCCAATTAAGGGTCCTAACGCAGGAGATAAAGCCATGGCGGCACCGGTTTTAGCAAATACTTTTGTTCCTGTAATACCCGAAAAGCTTTCACGCATAATCGTTTGCGTGACAACAGAACCCGCACTGGCGCCAAAAGCTTGAACTAATCGGAAGAACAGTAGCCATTTGAAAGAAGGACTCCAGTAAAGACCAATATTTCCGATTAAATAAATGATAATACCGCCCAACATCGATGGTCGGCGACCGCAATAGTCAGCCAGTTGTCCCCAAAATAAAACGCCAATGGCAAATGCGATAAAGTAGATGCTCATTGTTAATTGAATTTGGTTGGCGCTAACATTTAAAGCCTGACTTAAGGCCGGTAAAATTGGGGTAAAGATTGATTCACTAATTTGTGGGAAACCCACTAAAGTTATAATTAATGCTAGGGATGGGACTTTTTTTCGGACGTTTTTCATCACAATTTCTCCTAAAATTTAATTTGCGAAAAAACGTCCTCGTCCATCTACGGCGACGCAAACCATTATATTTTCATATTCCATGGGTTGTCACCTCATTTCTGTGTATTGTACTTTAACATGTGTATTCTAAATTTGTCAAAAAAAGATAGTCTGTTAGAAATACTGTACAAGTTAAAAAATATAATAATATTATGTCCATACTATTATGTTGTACAACTTTGTTTTTTGTTGTTTAATAGAGACTGATAAAAAATTTAGGGGGAGATTAAGAATGAAAAAGGTATTGACAGTTTTGGGAACAACGGTTGTTTTGTTATCATTAGCCGCATGTGGGAAGAGTGAGAGTACATCTAAGGATTCATCGTCTTCTGAGGCAAAGTCGTCTAGCATGTTAAAGGAAAAAGAAAATTCAAGTAAAAAAGAATCAATGAAGAGAGAGTCAAGTAAAAAAGAGTCAATGAAGAAAGAGTCAGGGGAAAAGGCCACAGCTATTTCTGAAAGTAAGGCTGAATCGATATCGGCCGCTAAAGCGTCTAGTATTGCGGCGGAAAGCTCGGACAAAGCGGCTAACGCAATGACAGCCATAAGGAACGAACTAGCTAAGGGATTTGTCTTATCGCCTAAACTATTTAACGGCATGGATGTTGATAAAGCAATGGAAAAATCAGGTGCACCACAGAATATTGTTAGTGACTATACTAAGGTAGGATACGTTAAAAACGATTCAACGATACGTATGGAACAAATGAGGAGTGCATTTGACGTTAAATATACGATAACAAAAACGTATGTAGTAATTGATGGAAGTACTATTCCATATACAACACAAGGTACGGGAGTTACTTTCGGGTCATGGACGGAACCTCATGGTAAAGATGTAATTACTATGAATTTAAGAACAGAATCTGGTGCTAAAAGTATAGTGGATTCAGTAATGACACAAAATTAATCGTGACCGTCGAGTCTACTAAAATGGAATAAATATAGCTTAGAGCATTCGCAATAGCGGATGCTTTTTTTGTATTTCGTGATATGACATGGGCGCCTTAATTATAAAAAAATGCACCTGCTCATTTGAGCAAGTGCATTAGTACGTTATATTTTCGAATGGTCTATTTTGCCGAACTTAGATGCAGCATTGTAAAATACTTAATTGGGTAAGTAGGGATCGAACCTACAGATTGCGGATTCAGAGTCCGGCGCCTTACCAGTTTGGCTATTACCCAAGAATAATTAACTTCCTAATTTTAGCGATATAACAACTTTTTGTCAAATAAAATATTGGATGTGTGAATAATAACTAGTAAAGTTAATTAATTATTGTTAAAGAAAAGTAAATTTAACTTTGATAATTAGAATAAGAAGCTATAATAAATAACGTATAAGGTTAAAATTATTAGCCTATTATAGCAGTTTTCATTCTAAGAGATGAACTGAGGCGAACATATTGGAAATAAAATTAAGACGTGAATTAAAAAAATTATACACTAGATTATTGATTGCGAGTGTTACAACATTACTGATAGGGACGACGAAGGTTATCTTACAATACGAGTGGTTATCATTTGTTATGTGGGGTGCTGCGATATATTGTCTAGGTCTGTATGTGTATTGCTGTTTTATTCAATTTTTAATTTGGCAGAAAAAGCATTGACATCAATTCTGTATGGGTTATACTTAAAAGAGTATTTTTGCCCAATGGTCAAATTGGTTAAGACGTCGCCCTCTCAAGGCGGAATTACGGGTTCGAGCCCCGTTTGGGCGATCAGAGTGCTTACAGATAAAATTTTAATTATCAGAAAAAGAGTTAACACATCGTCGTGTTAACTCTTTTTCTGTTTAAATATCCTGTTCAAATGACAGTTCAATTAAATATTTATCGTGATGCGTTAAGTAGGTGGTCGTTACCCAAACATCCATATAGTCGGGAACTGAATTTTCTAATTTATTATTAAAATAATCCAGTAGATCACCATGTTTTGCGACGAATTCATCGGCAAGACGATTAACAGTTAGCTGATCTGGCAGAAAATAAATATCAGCATCGGCAACTCTAGTACTACCGGGTAAAACGATTGTAAGTGAATTTGTATAAGTTAACCGAGAAAAGAAAACTTGGTCGGGATGTCGTCTAATAAAAGATAAGACGAAGAATATGGAATCTGAATTACTAGCCATAAGTGTGTGCCTCCTAGAATGATTTACTTTATTATATAAGGCTAAATGAAATTGTTTAGTTTTATTCTAGCATAATCATAAATTAAATGGGCATTTACGGATTAAAAGTTGTTTCAATTTATGGGTTTTTCTTTAGGTAAAATCTTTATGGTAGCGTATACTTAATAATACAAACATTAAATTATTTTATTGGGGGTGCCGGCGATGAAGACGGTTCATTTTTATTTAGTAAGGCATGGTCAAACACGTTTAAATAGATTAAAGAGGTTACAAGGAGTGACTAATTCTCGTCTGACACATAAAGGACGAGAAGCGGCTAGAAACCTAGGCACGCAATTAAAAGATATGGACTTTGAAGCAGTTTATACTAGTGATTTAAAACGAACACAGGATACCGCGAACTTTATTCTTGAGAAGAATAGATATGCGTTTGATATACAACCGTTAAAAGGCCTTAGGGAAGTTGATTTTGGTCGGTTAGAAGAAATGAAAAATAAAAAATTAATTCCGTTACTTGTGAAAAAGTTTGGATTTTTTAAGGTGATTAAAGCCGTACTAGGACATAATCGATTTAAGGATCTAGTCGATATGTTTGCGGAACTTGAGGGGACAAGTCAAGCTGAAACATATGACAGCATGACTAGTCGAATTATTGAGACGCTGACTGATATTGGTAGTCAGTACCAAACGCGCGGTGGAAATATTTTAATTGTGTCACACGGACTTGTTTTATCAAGTTTTATTGATAGTTTAGAAAAAAATCAATTACCGATAATGCTCTTAAAAAATGCCAGTGTTAGTAACGTTGATTTTGAAAAAGGAAAGTTTAAAGTTGTTAAGATTAACCAAAAGGGGTGATTGTCGTTGTTATATTCTGAAACGACAAATAAAATTCAACAGTTAGTCCATGAAGGAATCGTTCCAGGAGCTTCATTTGGAATTGTGCATCATAATAAAATAATAGTGCAAAATTTTCTTGGTTATTCACAATTAGTTCCCGAATCTGAAATATTAGCTGATGATGCGCTCTATGATGTGGCCTCTTTGACAAAGGTTGTTGGAACAACCACGCTTATCTTGAAGTTACAAGAAGAAGGAAAATTGAATATTGATGATTCCGTAAAAAAATATCTAACTAATTATCAAGATGAACGGGTGACTTTGCGACATTTATTGACGCACACGGCCGATTTTCAAGGGTATATAAAGGACCGAAATCAGTTATCTGCGCCCGCTTTAAAGCAAGCGTTATTTGGATTAACTAATGGTAATAGTCTTGGTAAGACGGTTGTTTATAGTGATATTGGACTCATTTTTTTAGGATTTATTATTGAAGAAATTTTAGATATGCCGGTCCAAAAGGCGCTGAAACAAGAAATTCTAGTGTCTCTTGGCTTAGCTGATAGCACGTTTAATCCTGATGTTGATAGAAGTGTCCCAACAGAGATCATTCCTGAATTGGGTCTTTTGAGAGGAATTGTCCACGATCCTAAGGCGCGCATTTTAAAAGAGAATTGTGGATCTGCCGGACTTTTTTCAACCGTATCTGATTTACTTAAATTTATGAGGTGGTTTATGAGTGACGACCCTACACGGCCCGTTTTAAAACCAAGAACGACCCAAATGTTATTTAGCGATCAAACGCCAACTAGACGCCTAGGTCGGTCGCTTGGCTGGGACCTTCGTGGAAGTAGCGAGAACTTATATGTCTACCATACTGGTTTTACGGGGACGTTCATGCTAATGAACCAGACTACAAAAGATGGATTAGTTGTTCTGACCAATAGGGTATATCCAACGAGCGATAATACGCTCTACCTCGAAAAACGTGATGAGATTGTAACCAGCTTTTTAACGGAACACAATGAGATTGTAACCGATTCACATTCTAAAATGTAACCGCTTGTGATAAAATAAAAAGATAATAACTTAAGATGAAGGAGAACATAACTAATGACAGAACCTCTATTTTTAAAACCCGTACTGCAAGAAAAAATCTGGGGTGGTAACCATCTTAAAACAGTATTTGGTTATGATATTCCGAGCGACCACACCGGTGAACTTTGGGCAATTTCGGCTCATTCACATGGACCAAGTACCATTTTAAATGGTCCATATGCTGGTAAAACATTAAATGAAGTATGGGATTCAAATCGCGAAGTCTTTGGAAACGTTAAGGGGGATGTTTTCCCGCTCTTAACGAAAATTTTGGATGCCAATCAAGATTTGTCGGTTCAAGTTCATCCTGATGATGCTTATGCGATGGAACATGAGCATGAACTTGGTAAAACGGAGTGTTGGTATGTGATATCTGCTGAACCAGGAGCAGAACTCATTTATGGTCATCATGCTAAAACGCGTGAAGAATTGGCAGAAATGATTCATGATGAAAAATGGGATGCACTATTTACCCATGTACCTGTTAAAGCTGGAGATTTCTTCTACGTACCAAGTGGCACAATTCATGCTATTGGTTCAGGTGTAATGGTCCTTGAAACACAACAAAGTAGTGATACAACTTATCGCGTTTACGATTTTGATCGTGTTGACGCAACTACTGGTAAAAAACGTGATTTGCATATTCAACAGTCAATTGATGTTACGAATGTTCCTAATGTTGTGCCAAAGTTAGATATTAAAACGCAAATGATTGGTGACGCAAAAGTGACGAGCTTTGTTAAAACACCATTTTTCAGTGTTTATGAATGGTTAATTATGAATGGTTCTGCAACATTTGAGCGAACAATTGCACCATATACGCTTGTCTCTGTTCTAAAAGGAGAAGGCCAAATCGAAGTTGATGGTAAGGCATTTGAATTAACAATGGGCATGCATTTTATTTTACCTAATGAAGTTAAGAAATGGACGATTACAGGCAACATGCAGATTATTGCATCAGAACCTGGAGAAAAAGCTTAAAAAAATAAAGTTTCGAACGACAATACATAGTTGTCATTCGAAACTTTATTTTTTTATTTAAAAGGTTGGTTCAATAACGAGTGCTTCTTGTTGACTGAAATCAACATCTGGATATTTACGATGTAAGGCAATTAATAACAAGCGTTTAGCAAGTTCGCCATTTCTAGTTAAAATAGGTCCATGGAAGTATGAACCGAAGACGTTTTTGTAAACAACACCTTCTGATGCATCCCCACCATTATTACCTTTACCTTTTAAGACCTTGCCAAGTGGACGTTCGTCTTCACCAAGGAAAGTCATCCCATTATGATTTTCAAAACCATGATATGTTTCGCCGGTTTCTTCGTTTTGAATAGTAATGTCCCCGATAAAACGATTGTTATCTTGAGTTTCCGTGTAGTGACTCATTGCGCCAATACCAGGAATTTTTTCACCATCAGCACCGACATAATATTGTCCAAGCAATTGGTAACCGCCACAAATCGCGAGTAGTGGACCATCATTTTCAATATAATCGGTTAAATCGTTTTTCTTTTTTTGAATATCTTTTGAAACAATTTTTTGTTCGAAATCTTGACCGCCACCAAAGAATGTTAAATCAAAGTGATTCTTTTCAAAAGGTTGATCTAAACTAATAACTTCAGTTTTTAGTTCAACATCCATTTGTTTGGCGTAATATTCTAAGGCTAGTAGATTGCCGACATCGCCGTAAGTATTCAATAAGTCACCATACAGATGGGCGACGTTTAAATGATATTTTGCCATGTTTACATCCCTTCCTTAATATAACCGTCACTTGCCAATGATTTACGTAATTGTAAAACAGCCGTGTAAGTGGCTAAAACGTAAATATGTTTTGTTGGGAAAGATTTAAGTTGGTCAACAACTTTAGAAACGTCCGGTTCTTTAATTAATTGGTCATCAGTAACACCGGCAACTTTAAAACGGAACGAAACATCTTTGTAACGTTCGCCACCAGTCATAAATTGGGGGATGTTCATTTGTGTTAATTGTTCAAAATTACCATCCCAAATCCAACTCGTATCAATACCATCTGCATAATTAGCATTCAGTAAAAAGGCCAGGGAGAACGGTTCTGTGTCCGTTGCAATCATGTCCAATACTTGATCAAGTCCAACTGGATTTTTAACTAAAATTAACGTAATCTCTTTATCATCAACTTGTATAAGTTCTTGTCGGCCAAAGACTTGTTCATCATCTTTGCTTAAGGTATTACTGATTGCTGCGGGTCCAACATCTAAAAAGCGACCAACTGCATAAGCAGCAAGCGCATTGTAGATGTTATACAAGCCGCCAACATGAATTTCCATAGGTTGTCCGTCAATGATAAAGCGAGACGATGTTGGTGTTTGTTCCAAAAGAGACGTTAGTTGATAGTCTAATTCGGGACGACTAAAATGACAATTTGGACAATAATATTTACCAAGATTAGCATACGTACGAATTTTATAATGTAAAATATGCTGACAGACGGGGCATAAAACACCATCTGTATTTGTTGGTGCCAGGCTCTCTGATTCTTCTTCATGATTAAAACCATAAAAAACAAAAGGATTTGGTAAGTCAATCGAATGGAAAATAGGCGCATCGCCGTTAGCAATGATTGTCGCCTCAGGGGCTAATTTAATACCATCAATAATTTTTTTATAAGTTGTATAGATTTCGCCATAACGATCCATTTGATCACGGAAAATATTCGTTAGAACAAATGCTTTTGGCGTAATATACTGTGTCACTTTAATGACATTGGCTTCGTCAACTTCAAGGATAGCAAGCGGACGTTCATTTTTCTTACGTTTATCCGTTAAAAACGCGGTAATAATACCTTGTTCCATATTCGATCCGGCTGAATTAGTTAAAATATGATCATATTTGGCGCCTAAAACTTTAACCGTTAAGGCCGTCGTTAATGTTTTACCGTTAGTTCCGGTAATGACGATGACATCATAATTTGCACCCAATGTTTTCAAAATATCTGGATCTAATGCGGCAGTTATTTTGCCGGGTAATGAGCTACCACCTTTTAAGAAGGTATGTAAAAACCAGTACGATGATTTTCCGGCAGCAGTTGCCATAGCACTTTTTATCGTCATTGAATATCCTCCGTTTTTAGAAAAATTAACTGGATATGCTAAGAGCATAACACGGTCTAATTACTGAATTTATATAATGTCTATAATAGCATAATTACAAAATTCTACATATAAAATGCTTAATATTAAGAAAAAATTTTTATTTAATGAAATCTATGCGTAAATCGGATATACTTAAAGACGGAAATCTGAAAGATAAAAGAGGATTATTATGGCGCAATTATTTTTTAAATACGGTGCAATGAATAGTGGTAAGACAATTGAAATCTTAAAAGTTGCGCATAATTATGAGGAACAAAATAAATCAGTCATTATTTTAACAAGTGGAATAGACGATCGAGATGGCGTCGGATTCGTGTCGAGTCGTATTGGACTAAAACGTGAAGCGACGCCCATTTTTGATGAAACAAATGTTTTTGAATTGGTGCAACAGACAAATTCAAAAGCCGCTTGTGTCCTGATTGATGAATCACAATTTTTAAAACAAGATCATATTATTCAATTAGCTAAAATTGTGGATGAACTGAATATTCCAGTAATGGCTTTTGGTTTGAAAAATGATTTTAGAAATGAATTGTTTGAAGGATCAAAATATTTATTATTATATGCTGATAAAATTGAAGAAATGAAAACAATTTGTTGGTTCTGCCTCAAAAAAGCGATTATGAACTTACGGATTCATGATGGACAACCGGTTTACAATGGTGAACAAATTCAAATAGGTGGTAATGAAGCTTATTATCCGGTATGTCGTAAACACTACAATAATCCGTTAATGGGACAGTTAGAATAATTCAGATAGACTATACGATAAGGAATTAAAGGGAGACAATATAAATGGATGAAATGTATGACCAATTACAATCAGTTGATGATCGCTATGAAGAACTAGGCGAATTACTCTCTGATCCAGAAATTATTTCAAATAATAATCGGTTTATGGAACTATCAAAAGAAATGGCAAGTATCCGAGAAACTGTTGAAAAATATCGTCAATATAAGATTGTTGTTCAAGAACTTGCGGATGCCGAAGAAATGCTAGGGGAGAACCTTGATCCAGAGATGGCTGAAATGGCAAAGGAAGAGTTATCTGATGCTAAGAAGTCAAAAACGGCGTTGGAAGATGAAATTAAAGTGCTCTTAATTCCTAAGGATCCTAATGATGATAAGAATATTATCATGGAAATTCATGGTGCCGCTGGTGGGGATGAAGCGAGTTTATTCGCTGCTGATTTATTCACAATGTATTCAAAATATGCCGAAAAACAAGGCTGGACTGTTGAAATTGTGGATAAGAATGTAACCGAAGTAGGTGGATTTAAAGAAATCGTATTGCTAATTAACGGTGATAGTGTCTTCTCTAAATTAAAATATGAAAGTGGCGCGCATCGTGTTCAACGAATTCCTTCAACGGAATCAGCTGGGCGTGTACATACATCAACTGCAACGGTTGGTGTGATGCCAGAAGCTGAAGATGTAGAAATCGAAATTGATGCAAAAGATATTAGAACCGATGTTTACCGTTCATCAGGTGCTGGTGGACAACATGTTAATAAGACATCTTCAGCTGTTCGAATGACTCATTTACCAACTAATATTGTTGTAGCAATGCAAGATGAACGTTCACAACAACAAAATCGTGAAAAAGCAATGAAAATTTTGAAGGCACGTGTTTACGATTTTTATTCACAACAAGAACAAAGTGCGTACAACGAAAATAGAAAATCTGCCGTTGGTTCAGGGGACCGTTCTGAACGAATTAGAACGTATAACTTCCCTCAAAACCGCGTCACGGATCATCGAATTGGTTTATCATTGAACAAATTAGATCGTGTTATGAATGGTGAACTTGAAGAAGTTATTGATTCATTGATTTTATATGATCAAACACAAAAAATGGAAAAGTTGCAAGAAAATGACTAATCCAACCTACTATGAAGCCTTGAAATGGGCTTCTTTGTGTATAGAGGAACATAAGCTGGAAACTGAAAGTGCTCAATGGCTCTTGTTGGAACGGCTGAACTGGTCAACGACTGATTTATTAATGCATTATCAAACTAAAATGCCTGAAGCTGAGTGGCAGCAATTCCAGATTGATATTAAGTCGTTTTGTGATGGAATGCCCGCACAGTACATCATTGGACATGCTTATTTTTTTGGTATGCAATTAAAAGTGACAAACGCAACGCTTATCCCGAGACCTGAGACGGAAGAATTGGTAGAATGGATGTTGGAATCATTACCACAAAATGAAAATTTACGAATCGCTGATATTGGTACCGGAACGGGAGCTATCGCGTTAGCTTTAAAGCAAGAACGACCTAATTGGCAAGTATTCGCAAGTGATATTTCAGAAGACGCTCTTAGTGTCGCAAAAGAGAATGCTGTAAAACAACAGGCGGATATAACCTTTTTAGTTGGTGACTTAACGGAACCAATTAAAAAGATGGAGATGGATGTCATCGTATCGAATCCACCCTATATTGCTGAGAATGAGCAAGATGTGATGGATAAAAGCGTTATTGAGTACGAACCCCATCAAGCGTTGTTTGCTACTGAAAATGGCTTGAGTCTATATCGAAGAATGATTCAAGAAATGGCTCAATTTAAACAACTACCACAAGCTATTTTTTTTGAGATAGGGTACCAGCAAGAAATAGCTGTAATGGAAATGTTAATGGATACATTTAAAAGTACTTACTTAATAGAAGGAAAAAAAGATAGTTTTGGTAATCAGCGGATGATCCAAGCAAAATTATAAAAGGAGTGTTGACATCATGGAAACAATTATTTATCAACCTAATGAAACAGAAAAGGCTGCAGACTTACTGAAACAAGGACAATTAGTGGCATTTCCCACTGAAACTGTTTATGGATTAGGTGCTGACGCAACCAATGAAGAGGCGGTTAAACGGGTATATGCTGCAAAAGGTCGACCAAGTGATAATCCGTTAATTGTGCATGTTGCCAACCTTGATACCGTTAGAAAGTATGCACAACCACTTTCTGCCAACGTAATAAAATTAATCACGGCATTTTGGCCAGGCTCGTTGACACTTATTTTAAAGTTACAGCCAGGGGTTCTTTCGAAAACAGTCACAGGTGGATTAGAAACTGCCGCATTTAGAATGCCAGATAACAAGGTGACGCTAGAACTTATTGCTAAGGCAGGTGTCCCAATCGTTGGTCCTTCAGCAAATACTTCTGGGAAACCAAGCCCAACCATGGCAGAACATGTCATGCATGATTTGACCGGAAAAATTGCTGCCGTCATTGATGATGGGCAGACAAAAATTGGCGTAGAATCAACTGTTTTGGATATGAGCACGGAAGTACCAACAATTTTGAGACCTGGCGCTGTAACATTATCGCAGATTGAGGCGGTAATCGGACCAGTTAGTGATGAGACACACGAGATTGCCGAGGGCGAGACGCCCAAAGCACCTGGCATGAAATACAGACATTATGCACCAAGGGCACAAGTCGTGATTGTGAATCCAGAACAAAAATGGTCAGATATTTTGGATTGGGTTGCTAAACAAGATATCGCAATTGGGCTAATGGCTAAGGAAGGCCAAATCGATACTGATCAATTGCCAAAAAATAGTGGGTACTCTTCTTTAGGAAAGACCGTGGAGTCAGCAAGCCAAGCCCTTTTTGATGGACTACGTTATTTTGATGATAACCCTAATGTGCAAATGATTTTAGTCGAAGGATTCGATAAAACCGGACTTGGCGTCGCTTATATGAACCGACTTGAGAAAGCGGCAAGCAAGCAAAATATAACCGACCTTATGGAAGCTGAAAAAGTAAAATATAAACAACAAGATAAAGCATTGTGGGAAGCAATCGCGCACGAAGAAAAACGCCAAGAAGATAATATTGAATTAATTGCATCTGAAAATATTGTTTCCGATGCTGTGAGAGCTGCTCAGGGTAGTGTTCTAACCAATAAATATGCAGAAGGTTATCCTGGGAAACGTTACTACGGTGGCTGCGAGTATATTGATGTGGTTGAACAATTGGCCATTGATCGTGCTAAGACATTATTCCATGCTGAGTATGCTAACGTACAACCACATTCTGGATCACAGGCAAATATGGCTGTTTACCAGGCATTTTTAGAACCGGAAGATAAGATATTAGGGATGAAGTTAAATGACGGTGGTCATTTAACACATGGTTCACCCGTAAACTTCTCGGGTGAACTATACGATTTTGTTAGTTATGGTGTTGACCCTGAAACGGAACGATTAAATTACGATATGATTCGCGAAATTGCGCTCAGAGAAAAACCCAGAATGATCATTGCCGGTGCCTCAGCTTACAGTCGAATGATTGATTTTACTAAATTCAGAGCAATTGCTGATGAAGTTGGCGCTTATCTAATGGTCGATATGGCTCATATTGCAGGGCTTGTAGCGACAGGATTACATCCTAATCCTGTCGATGTTGCAGACGTTGTGACAACAACGACGCATAAAACGTTACGCGGTCCTCGTGGTGGAATGATTCTTGCCAAGGAAAAATATGCTAAGAAATTAAATTCTGCTGTTTTCCCTGGAACACAGGGTGGGCCACTAGAACATGTTATTGCTGGAAAAGCGGCATCATTTTTTGAAGCGGCGCAACCAGCATTCACATCATACATGTATCAAGTTGTTCAAAATGCGCAAGCTATGGCTGGCGTTTTCGCACAGTCAGATTTAGTTAGAGTTATTTCCGGTGGAACAGATAATCATTTGATGAACTTGGATGTATCGCCATCTGGATTGAATGGGAAAGAAGTTCAAAATTTACTAGATCGTGTTCATATCACAGTAAATAAGAACACAATTCCAAATGAACCATTAAGTCCATTTAAAACATCTGGTATCCGAATTGGCACACCAGCTATTACGACGCGTGGTTTCGATAGTGAGGACGTTAAGGTAATCGCAATCTTAGTTCTGTACGCAATTCAATTCCATGATGATGATGATAAATTAGCTGAAATTGGGTCACAAGTTTTAGCATTATCTAATAATCATCCAATTTCACAAATTAAATACGTTTAAGACTAGTATTTTAAGTGATAGTTCGCTAAAATAGAATAGACTAAATTTAAGGGAGTGTTTCGTAATGGGCAAATTTCAAGTAATGGACCATCCGTTGATTCAACATAAATTAACGATTATACGTGATAAGAACTGTGGAACAAAAGAATTTAGAGAAGTTGTTAATGAAATTGCCGAGTTGATGGTATACGATGTTTCTCGCGATTTTGCTTTAGAAGATGTTGTCGTTGAAACGCCTATGGGCAAAACAACGCAAAAAACATTGGCTGGTAAAAAAATTGCGATTATTCCTATTCTAAGAGCTGGTTTAGGAATGGTTGATGGTATTTTAGAATTATTACCAGCAGCTAAAGTTGGTCACATTGGTATGTATCGTGATGAAACGACATTCCAACCAACGGAATACTTTGTAAAAATGCCAGAAGATATTGCTAGTCGTGACCTTCTGGTTGTTGACCCAATGCTTGCTACTGGTGGTTCTGCCATTATGGCCGTTGACGCATTGAAGAAGCGTGGCGCAAAAACAATTAAGTTTGTTTGTCTTGTTGCGGCTCCAGAAGGTGTGGAAGCTTTACGTGAAAAGCATCCTGACATTGATATTTATACAGCAGCACTTGATGACCGATTAAATGAAGATGGCTATATTGTCCCAGGTTTGGGCGATGCTGGCGATCGATTATTCGGTACGAAATAATTAAATGGATGACTCTTAGAATGCTTATGTATAAGCTATCTAGGTGTCATCTTTTTTAACAAGAAAAAAAACAAAAAATAAGTTTGAAATTCTTTTGTGTTTTATTTCAATTGGTGGTATGATTTCTTTTGTAATTGGAGAATATTTATAAAGTTGTTCTCTTTAATTTATGCCGTTTTAAACGGTCAAATCAAAGTTTGGAAAGAGGTGAAATTCTGTGGATGGAGAAGCTTTCGTTGTAAAGCTTTATGGACTGCCTTTCAATATTACGAATATTGCTTCGGGTTTGGTCGCATTTATAATTGTCGCAATAGTCGTGATTGCGCTATCTAGACAATTATCTATGAAGCCAACCGGAAAACAAAACGTTTTGGAATGGCTCATTGATTTCACTAACGGTATTGTTAAAAGTGCAATGCCAGGAGAAGAAGGTAAAAAGTTTAATTTATTAGCATTTACGCTATTTTTATTTATCTTCGTATCTAACCAATTGGGTTTATTTCTCCAAATCGGTTTTGGCGACAAGACGTTGATCAAAAGTCCAACGTCAAGTCCGCTAACGACTCTAACGTTTGCATTTTTAGTTATTTTACTATCGCATTTTATGGGTGTTATACAGTTAGGCTTTAAAGGGTATCTCAAGAACTCTTATTTGAGCCCCGTTGCCATGTTTATACCAATTAATTTGATTGAAGAATTTACTAATTTGTTGACGTTGGCTCTTCGTTTGTACGGAAACATTTACGCTGGTGAAGTGTTGTTAACGTTAATTGGTGGTGCCGTTTCTATGGGACCAGTAATGACAGTTGTCGCATTACCAGTTGAAATGATCTGGCAAGGGTTCTCTCTGTTTATCGGAAGTATCCAAGCTTACGTATTCGTAACATTGTCAATGGTTTATATTGGTGGAAAAGTACAAAAAGAATAAAAACAAGATATATATAAGGAGGAAACACATATTATGGGATTATTAGCAGCAGGTATTGCAGCCGGTTTAGCCGCTCTTGCAACAGGTATTGGTAACAGTTTAGTTATTTCTAAAACACTTGAAGGTATGGCTCGCCAACCTGAATTATCAGGTCAATTACGTTCAACAATGTTTATTGGTGTCGGTTTGATTGAAGCCGTGCCTATCATCGCTATCGTTATTTCGTTCTTATTGATGGCTAAATAATTTTTGAAATTAAGCTTTATTCTTCGTTAATTATGACGAAATATATTAATTTTAAAAGGAGGTGTCAATAGATGTTTTCAGATTTAGTTTTCGGTGCTGTTGGTAATTTTCAGACTGGTGATTTTCTTTTTTATATCGTTTCATTCGTTATTTTGATGTTGATCATTAAACATTATGCATGGGGCCCCGTCACAAAAATGATGAGTGATCGTGCAGAAAAAATTGCAAACGATTTAGATTCTGCTGAAGATTCAAGAAAGAAAGCCAACGTTTTAGCAACAGAGCGACAAAACCAATTAGATAATTCACGTCAAGAAGCATCTGAAATTGTTAGTCGTGCAAAAGATAACGGTAAAAAGCAACATGATGATATTGTTACCGGAGCACAAGATGAAGCAACGACGTTAAAACAAAATGCAATTAAAGATATTGAGCAAGAACGTCAAGAAGCATTGAGTGGCGTTCAGAGTGATGTCGCTGAATTATCTATTGAAATTGCTTCTAAGATTATTCAAAAAGAATTAAATGAAAATGATCAAAAAGACTTAATCAACTCTTATATTGAAGGGCTGGTAAAGTAAAATGAAACTAGATAAAGCAACTGTTGCTAATCGTTATGGAGAAGCCATCTTTGAAATTGCTGAAGAGCGAGGTAACATTGTTGCCTTTTCCGAAGAATTAGAAGAACTTAGACAAGTATTTCTTGCAAATCCACAATTAAGTGACGTACTTGTTGGTGCCCAACTTAATTTGATAGAGAAGCAGGGTTTAATTAAGGTCTTACTCAAAGACGCTTCTCCAATTATTGCGAATGTTATCCAGATGGTCTTTGATTATGGTCGGATGGGTGACATGGTCGGAATAATCGAAGAATTCGAACGGTTATGTGATGTTAAAGAAAAAGTTGTACATGCAACCGTGACAACTGCAATTAAACTTGATGATGATCAATTAGAAAAATTATCAGCCAAGTTTGCGGAACGAATCGGTGCAAACAAGATAGTATTTAACAATATTATCGATGAAAAGATTATTGGTGGCGTTGTTATTGAAGCGAATAATCAGATTTTTGATGGCTCAATTTCATCAAAAATCAATAAAGTAAAACGATTGTTAGCAAATCAATAAATTAAAGTAGTTAAGAGGTGAACCTTGTATGAGCATTAAAGCTGAAGAAATCAGTGCTTTAATTAAAGAACAATTAGAACAATATAAAGACGAACTTATCGTTGATGAAGTAGGTACCGTTACTTATGTTGGTGATGGTATTGCTCGTGCACACGGTTTGGATAATGCTTTATCAGGGGAACTGTTGGAATTTTCTGACGGTACTTATGGTATGGCTCAAAATCTAGAAACAAACGATGTAGGTATCGTTATTTTAGGTGGCTATGAAAGTATCCGCGAAGGCGATGTTGTTAAACGTACGGGTAGAATCATGGAAGTTCCCGTTGGTGAAGAACTTATTGGACGTGTTGTTAATCCTTTAGGTCAACCCATCGATGGTAAAGGTGAACTTAAGACAACCAAAACTCGTCCAGTCGAAAAAAAGGCTCCAGGAGTTATGGATCGTAAATCTGTTGACCAACCTTTACAAACTGGACTTAAGGCTATTGATGCTTTAGTACCAATTGGCCGTGGACAACGTGAATTGATCATTGGTGATCGTAAAACTGGTAAGACATCAGTTGCGATTGATACAATCTTAAACCAAAAAGATCAAGACATGATCTGTATCTATGTTGCTATTGGACAAAAAGAATCAACTGTTAGCGCGCAAGTGGAAACATTACGTCGTTTAGGCGCAATGGATTATACAATTGTCGTTAGTGCTGGTCCTGCTTCTCCCGCACCATTATTATGGTTAGCTCCATATACTGGTTCAGCAATGGGTGAAGAATTCATGTATAACGGTAAACATGTTTTGATTGTCTTTGATGATTTATCAAAACAAGCAACGGCTTACCGTGAACTGTCATTAATTTTGAGACGTCCGCCGGGTCGTGAAGCTTATCCTGGTGATGTTTTCTACTTGCATTCACGTTTACTTGAACGTGCAGCTAAGTTAAGTGATGAATTGGGTGGTGGTTCAATGACCGCTCTTCCATTTATTGAAACTCAAGCTGGTGATGTTTCTGCATACATTCCAACCAACGTTATTTCGATTACCGATGGTCAAATCTTCTTGGATAGTGATTTATTCTATTCAGGGACTCGTCCAGCTATTGATGCTGGGACGTCAGTTTCTCGTGTTGGTGGTTCAGCTCAAATTAAAGCTATGAAGAAAGTTGCTGGTAGCCTTCGTTTGGCTCTTGCATCATTCCGTGAATTAGAATCATTTTCTCAATTCGGATCTGATTTAGATGCTGCAACGCAAGCTAAATTAAATCGTGGTCATCGTACGGTTGAAGTTCTTAAACAGCCATTACACAAACCATTAGTTGTTGAAAAACAAGTTTTAATTTTATATGCTTTAACACATGGCTTCTTAGATGTAGTTCCCGTTGATGATATTCTTCGCTTTGAAGGTGAAATTTTTGATTTCTTTGATAACAATCATAGTGATCTCTTAAATCACATTAAAGAAACGGGTAATTTACCTGATGAAGATAAATTTGATGCTGCAATCAAAGATTTTTCAGAAGGATTCCAAGTAACTCCTGAAAAAGCGTAAACTAAAAGTAAATGAAAGATGGTGAGAATTAATGGGTGCTTCATTAATGGAAGTAAAACGTCGAATTGTTTCGACTAAGAAAACGGGGCAAATAACTGGTGCAATGCAAGTTGTTTCAACTGCTAAGCTAAGTCAAATTCAACGTCATACTCAAAGTTATCAGATATATGCTTCTAAAATTAGAAGTGTCATTACCCATCTTGCCCAATCTCACCTTTTAGATGCTAAGGCCGGAAATGCAAAACAATCATCTGAGGACGGTAGTTCAAAATTTTCAGGTTTTGATATGTTACAGAAAAGACCTGTTAAAAAAAGTGGTTATTTAATCATTACGTCTGATCGTGGTTTAGTTGGTAGTTACAATAGTAACGTGATTAAACAATCATTAGATTTAATGAAACAAAATGGCTGTACTGTAGATAACACTGTTATCATCGCTGTTGGTGGTACTGGCGCAGACTTCTTCAAAAATAGAGGATACGATGTTGCTTATGAACATCGTGGTGTAAGCGATATTCCAACATTTATTGAAGTTCGTGAAATCGTTAGATCAATGGTGACGATGTATAATAGTGAAGTTTATGATGAACTATTCGTTTGTTATAATCACTTCGTTAACAGTTTACAATCAGATTTCCATTCTGAACAGATGTTACCAATTTCAGAAGTGAATTTGGATACCGATTCAGAAGGCGTTGAAATGCCTAATGCAATGGGTAACGAAGATTATGACATGGAACCTTCAGGAGATGCAATTCTTGAAGTTGTGCTACCTCAGTTTGCTGAAAGCCTAGTATATGGTGCGATTTTAGATGCTAAAACAGCTGAACATGCTTCAAGTTCTACAGCGATGAAATCTGCGACAGATAATGCCAAAGATATTATTTCATCATTAGAATTGACGTATAATCGTGCACGTCAAAGTGCTATTACAACAGAAATTACTGAAATTACTGGTGCAACAGCTGCTTTAGAGTAAAATGACAGGAGGAAATACAGAAGATGAGTCTCGGTAAAGTTGTTCAAGTTATCGGGCCCGTCGTCGATGTACAATTCTCTTTAAACGAAACCTTACCAGATATCAATAATGCGTTGAAAGTTACGCGTGAAGATGGGACTGCTCTAATTATTGAAGTTACGCTTGAATTAGGTGACGGAGTTATGAGAACAATCGCCATGGATTCTACGGATGGCTTGCAACGCGGAACAGTTGTTGAAGACACAGGTGCTTCAATTTCTGTCCCCGTTGGTGAAGATACTCTTGGTCGAGTGTTTAACGTTTTAGGAGATACCATTGATGGTGGTCCTGAATTTAGTAAAGATGCAGAACGTAGTAGCATCCATAAAGATGCCCCTACGTATGATCAATTAAGTGCAAGTACTGAAGTTCTTGAAACAGGAATTAAAGTTATTGACTTGTTAGCCCCTTATATTAAAGGTGGTAAAATTGGATTATTCGGTGGTGCCGGTGTTGGTAAGACCGTTTTAATTCAAGAATTGATTCATAATATTGCTCAAGAACATAATGGTATTTCAGTGTTTACCGGTGTTGGTGAACGAACTCGTGAAGGTAATGACCTTTACTTCGAAATGAAAGAATCCGGCGTGTTAGAGAAGACGGCCATGGTGTTTGGTCAAATGAACGAGCCGCCTGGTGCCCGTATGCGTGTTGCATTGACTGGTCTTACAATTGCGGAATACTTCCGTGATGAAAAAGGACAAGATGTGCTATTGTTTATTGATAATATCTTCCGCTTTACACAAGCCGGATCTGAAGTTTCAGCCTTATTAGGTCGTATTCCTTCAGCCGTAGGTTACCAACCAACATTAGCTACTGAAATGGGTCAATTGCAAGAACGTATTACGTCAACTAAAAAAGGTTCAGTTACATCAATCCAAGCAGTTTATGTTCCTGCCGATGATTATACTGATCCTGCTCCTGCTACAACGTTCGCCCATTTGGATGCAACAACTAACTTGGAACGTAGTTTAACGCAACAAGGTATTTACCCAGCTGTTGATCCTTTGGCTTCAACTTCAAGCGCATTAACGCCTGAAATTGTTGGAGAAGAACATTATCGTGTTGCTACGGAAGTTCAACATATGTTACAACGTTATCGTGAATTACAAGATATTATTTCTATTTTAGGTATGGATGAATTATCTGATGAAGAAAAAGTGATTGTAGCACGTGCGCGTCGTATTCAATTCTTCCTTTCACAAAACTTTAACGTTGCTGAACAATTTACAGGGAAACCTGGATCATATGTACCAATCGCCGAAACTGTTCAAGGTTTCAAGGATATTCTTGATGGTAAATATGATGCACTCCCTGAAGATGCTTTCAATGGTGTCGGCCCAATCGAAGATGTTATTGAAGCAGCAAACAAAATGGCAAAATAGGGGGTAATAACAGATGGCTGAAGATTCAGTTTTGACCGTTAGTATCGTCACTCCCGATGGTAGTGTTTATGAAAATGAGGCTAGAATGCTTATTGTCAAAACGCCCAGTGGAGAAATGGGTATTTTACCCAACCATATTCCAGTTATTGCTTCTCTTGATATTGACGCTGTCAGAGTTAAGGTTAGTGATGACAAAGAAGATGAAATTGCCGTAAGTGGTGGATTTGTCGAATTTTCAAAAAATGTTGCAACAATTGTTGCAAATGCGGCAGAGTGCCAAGCGGATATCGATGAAAATCGAGCAGAAGCGGCTAAAGCCCGTGCCGAAGAAATGATTTCTAAAGCAAAAGAAACGCATAATACAAATGAACTTAAAAGATCGGAAATTGCGCTTAGACGTGCGGTTAACCGAATCAAAATTTCAAAACATTAACAAAAAAGAACGCTGAAAAAATTCAGCGTTCTTTTTTTTATACATATATTAAATATTTCATTTTTGTTACAAATATTAGCGACAAGTGATACAAAATATGCTATGCTTATAACGAATAAATTTTAGGAGTGTTTTTATGAATACCGTAGGAATACAATCGCTGGTTACTTTGATGAGTCATTTGATGTTTATTGGGATCGCCTTTTGGGCCATTCAAGGTTTACGAATAGACAGATTTTTCCCGCAAAGCAATCAGCAAAGAATCAAGGCATTAATTGTGATGTTGGCTATCTTATTAGGTTATACAAGTAGCGCGTTCTTCTTAAATTTTATGGATAATATACGTAATTTAGTTTTTTTAGTTAAATAATAACGGGGGAATAATTGTGGAAAAAATTATTGTTAAGGGTGGTAACCCACTCAATGGAACGGTTCATATAGAAGGCGCAAAAAATGCTGTATTACCTATTTTAGCAGCTGGTATTTTAGCAGGTACGGGCGAAAACACGTTATCAAATGTACCTGTTTTATCTGATGTTTTCACTATGAATAATGTATTACGTTTTTTAAATTTAGATGTTGATTTTAACGAGGAAACAAACGAAGTTAAAATGAGTGCTGCTAAAGAATTATCACCAGAAGCACCTTTTGAATATGTCTCAAAAATGCGTGCATCAATTGTTGTGATGGGTCCACTTTTGGCGCGACTCAAGCATGCTAAAATTGCAATGCCTGGTGGTTGTGCAATCGGTTCTAGACCAATTGATTTACATTTAAAAGGTTTTGAAGCCATGGGTGCTCATATTGAACAATATGATGGTTACATAGAAGCAACCGTCGATGAATTAAAAGGCGCAAATATTTACCTTGATTTTCCAAGTGTAGGTGCAACTCAGAATATTATGATGGCTGCAACATTGGCTACGGGAACAACCGTAATAGAAAATGTTGCGAGAGAACCAGAAATTGTTGACTTGGCCAACATTTTGAATAAGATGGGTGCTAAGGTTCAAGGTGCTGGAACTGAAACAATCCGTATTCATGGCGTGAAAGAACTTCATGGTGCAGATCATGCAGTTGTTCAAGATCGTATTGAAGCAGGAACTTTTATGGTTGCGGCAGCAGTAACTCAAGGTAACGTTTTAATTGAAGAAGCTATTGCAGAACACAATAAACCATTAATCTCTAAGTTAGAAGAGATGGGTATTGAAGTAATTCAAGAAGAAAATGGTATTCGAGTAATTGGTACAGATGAAATTAAACCGATTACGGTTAAAACATTGCCTCATCCGGGTTATCCAACAGATATGCAACCACAAATGACAGTGCTTCAATTAATGGCATCTGGTACAAGCACGTTAACTGAGACTGTATTTGAAAATCGGTTTATGCATTTAGAAGAATTACGTCGTATGAATGCTAACTTTAAGGTTGAAGGTAATTCAGTTGTCATGTATGGCCCAACTGATTTCAATGGAGCAGAAGTTGCCGCTACTGATTTAAGAGCAGCAGCAGCACTTGTACTTGCCGGTTTAGTTGCTCGTGGTTATACGCAGGTAACGCATCTTGAGTATCTTGACCGTGGTTACTATCACTTCCATCAAAAATTAAGGGCACTAGGCGCTGAAATTAAACGAATTGATGATGATACACAAGATATCATCATTAAGACATCAAATGAAGTGAAATAAGAAAAATGTCCATTTTGGACATTTTTTTATTGTGTATATATATGGTATAATACTGACATTAGTATAAGTTTTAAGTGCCGAGAGGAGAAACACAATGGCTAAAGATATTGGTATTGATTTAGGAACCGCAAACGTATTAATTAACGTTCAAAATAAAGGTATTGTTTTAAATGAACCTTCTGTTGTCGCAATTGACACAAAGTCAGGACGCGTTCTAGCAGTTGGGTCAGAAGCATACAAAATGGTCGGGAGAACACCCGGTAGTATCAGAGCAATCAGACCCATGAAAAATGGTGTCATCGCTGATTTTGATATTACGGAACAAATGTTAACTTACTTTATTAAAAAATTAAATGTGAGTGGCTTCTTGTCAAAACCAAGTATTTTGATCTGTTGTCCAACAAACATTACATCAATTGAACAAAAAGCAATTATTCAAGCTGCTGAAAAAGCTGGTGGTGGCAAGGTTTATCTTGCCGAAGAACCTAAAGTTGCTGCGATCGGTGCTGGTTTAGATATTTATCAACCTCGTGGTAGTTTAGTTATCGATATTGGTGGTGGTACCAGTGATGTTGCTGTTATTTCGTTAGGCGATATTGTGGCAAGCCGTTCATTACGTGTTGCGGGTGACCAACTAAATAGTGATGTTATTAATTTTGTTAAACAAAAACATAATCTTCAAATTGGTGAACGTACAGCCGAAAAAGCTAAAATTGAAATTGGTACGGTTTACCCAGGTAACCGTTCATTAGAGATGGAAATTCGTGGACGAGATGTTGTGACGGGATTACCAAAAACAATCACACTTACTTCTGCTGAAGTTGAAGAAGCAACTCACGAAACGATGCAAGCAATTGTATCAGCAACAAAAGAAGTTCTTGAACAAACACCACCAGAATTGGCATCAGATATTATCGATACCGGTGTAATTTTAACTGGTGGTGGTGCATTGCTAGATGGTGTTGACCTTTTGATGTCAGAGAATTTAGATATTCCGGTAATGGTATCTGAAACACCATTGGATGATGTTGCAAAAGGGACTGGATACCTACTTGATCATATAGAAAAACAAGGTAGATAAGAACTTTTATATAGGTTATTAGGGGAGGTCTATTAACGGGGCAATCTGTTGATGGACCTTTTAATATAGGGGGTCATTGATTTATGCAAAACTTAATGCTAGCACCAATCAAGTTTTATCAGAAATTTATTTCACCAATGTTCCCACCTAGCTGTCGTTATTATCCAACATGTTCAAATTATATGATTAAAGCCATTCAAAAACATGGCGCAAAAGGCATTATTATGGGTATCGGTAGGATTTTAAGATGCCATCCTTTTGTCAGGGGCGGATTTGATCCAGTGCCTGATTACTTTACCGTACGCAGAAATAAGAACCCAGAGGGAGAAAATAAACATGTCTAAGAAAGAAAAAGAAATTGAAGTTGCAGAAAATGATATTAAAATTAACGGTGAAGAAGCTGTTTCGTTAACGGTCGGTGGTATTGAAATTGGAACGGTGATGCAACAAGATGCAAAATTTGTTGCCATATTGAGCAACGGAGAAACGTTTAAAGCTAAAACTCGCGATGAAGGAATCGATACTTTATTACGTGATTTCCATTTACACCGAGGCTAATTAATTATAAGTTAACTATTGGTCTAGTCATAAATTTAATGAAATAAGCAACATAGCGTGGAGGATATTCTATGAGTAGTAGAAAAGATGAGATCGATAGTGAGGCAAGGATTGATTATGGTATTATTTTTGCCGTTTTAGTCTTAGCAATCATTGGACTTGCTTCGATTTATGTATCGGCTTCCCATGATACGAGTGCTACTTCAATTGTTAGCCAAATGGTTTCACAGTTGATGTGGTATGCCATTGGGGTCGTTGCAATTGTGGTTATAATGCAATTCGATTCAGAACAACTGTGGCGGATTGCACCGATTGTCTACGGTGTTGGCCTGTTCTTGTTGGCGATTGTTTTGGTTGTTTATAGTCGGAGTTTATATGCAAGTACAGGTGCTAAAAGTTGGATACCACTTGTTGGTTCATTAACGTTCCAACCATCAGAAGTGATGAAGCCGGCATTTATTTTGATGTTAGCCCGTGTCGTTACAGTGCATAATAATGATTATCCAACACATAAGCTTAGTACAGATTTTATCTTGCTAGCTAAGATGATTGGTTGGACGCTTCCAGTCGTTATTTTGTTAAAATTACAAAATGATTTTGGAACGATGTTGGTTTTCTTTGCTATTTTAGGTGGCGTCATTTTAGTTTCTGGAATCACCTGGAAAATTATTGGACCAGCATTTGGGATTGTTGCAGTTGTGGGTGGAACAACGTTGTACATGGTTATTTCAACGACTGGTCGAGCAATTTTAGAGAAAATTGGCTTCGCCGCGTATCAATTTGATCGTGTGGATAACTGGTTGGATCCTTCAAAAGATACATCTGGAACGGGATATCAATTATGGCAGAGTATGAAGGCTATCGGGTCTGGACAAATGACCGGAAAAGGATTTAACGTCTCAAATGTCTATGTACCCGTTCGTGAATCTGATATGATTTTTTCCGTTATTGGTGAGAATTTTGGATTCATTGGTGGCTGTATCTTGATTTTCATTTATTTCTTGTTAATTTATCGAATGGTTCGTGCAACGTTTGATACGAAAAATGAATTTTATGCTTACTTATCAACAGGTGTTATTATGATGATTTTATTCCATGTTTTTGAAAATATTGGGATGAGCATCGGATTGTTACCATTGACAGGTATTCCATTGCCATTTGTCAGTCAGGGAGGGTCAGCCCTGGTAGGTAATATGATTGGGATTGGGTTGATCATGTCAATGCGATTCCATCATAAGAGCTATATGTTTAGTAACGATGATGAAGATTTTGATTAAATACTGGCGCGACGATTCTATTTTGTGAGTCGTCGTTTTTTTAAAACTGGGAGGTTTACGATAATGCTTGATTTTTATTGGTATCCTAAATGTTCAACTTGTAGAAAAGCGAAACAATGGTTAGATGAAAATGGTGTTGACTATCGTACGATAGACCTTATTCAAGATACACCGAAAGCGGCTTTAATTGAGAAGTGGTTGAATGAATCCGAACAGCCCATGACTTATTTTTTTAATACGCATGGTGAAAAGTATCGTGAATTAAAATTAAAAGACGAATTACCAACAATGTCAAATATTCAAGCAAGTCAGGTACTAGCGTCAGATGGAATGTTAATTAAGCGCCCCGTATTAATTGAGGGCGACAAAATGACAACTGGATTTAAGGAAGATGTATTCGAAAAAAATTGGTTAAATAAATAAAAGTATTGACATTAAATTTTAATCTGGCTATAATCAACTACAATAAGAAATACAGATGAGACGTTTTGAAAAGATGAGTAGGTTTTAGTAATTAGAGAAGAGAGTCCTGGTAGCTGAAAAAGGATCGAAATTACGGAATTGAAGATGGTCTTGGAACGTTTGGTGGATGAGCAATGTAAATCTACCTTGGGTACGCCCAATACAGCGAAAGGGTATCGGCTAAGTGATTAGCCCGTACCTGATGAGATTGTTATCGTGAGGTAACAATAAAACAAGGTGGTAACACGTGAAGTTTATAGCTTCTCGTCCTTCCGTTTATTAAACGGGGGATGAGAGGCTATTTTTTTTGAAAAAAAGGAGGAATGAATATGATTGAATTTAAACATGTATCTAAAGAGTTTGTCACGAATAATGGTAAAGTAAGTGCGGTTTCTGATTTGAACCTCTCGGTTGAAGACGGTAATATTTTAGGAATCGTCGGTTATTCTGGGGCTGGAAAAAGTACGCTAATTAGAATGCTGAACGGTTTGGAGACGCCGACTTCAGGAGAAGTTGATGTGAACGGGGCTAAAATTGCTTCATTAACAGGGAAGGCATTAAGAAAGCAACGTCAAAAAATTGGAATGATTTTTCAACATTTTAATTTACTTTGGTCCCGAACAGTTGTGGAAAATATTATGTTTCCACTTGAAATTGCTGGTTTAGGTAAAGCTGAACGTCTGGCCAAGGCTGAGGAATTAACAACGTTAGTCGGATTAAAAGGGAAAGAAAATGCTTATCCCTCAGAGTTATCTGGCGGTCAAAAACAACGTGTTGGTATCGCTAGGGCATTGGCCAATGACCCTGAAATCTTAATCTGTGACGAGGCGACAAGCGCTTTGGATCCACAAACAACTGATGAAATATTAGATTTATTACTCCAAATTAATCATAAATTAAATTTGACGATTGTTTTAATTACACATGAAATGCACGTTGTCCGTAAAATATGTGATCATGTTGCGGTCATGGAAAATGGTAAATTAGTTGAAGATGGCTTAGTCCTAGACGTTTTTAAACGGCCACAACAAGACGTCACAAAACGATTTGTTAATCAAGAGGTAACACCAGCAATGCACGATACTGAAATTGCCGTCCATGAATTAATTGAAGCTTATCCACAAGGCTTAATTGTTCAGTTAACGTTCCATAGTACTCAAACGCAAATGCCAATTATCTCTGAAATGTTAAGACAAATTCCAGAAATTGATTTTAATATCGTTGAAGGATCAATTCATCAAACACAAGGTGGTCCGATTGGAACATTATATATTCAATTAACTGGACCAAAAGAAAGTTTGGATCAAGCCATTCCATTCTTACAAAAAATGAAAGTAGAAACGGAGGTGCTTCATTATGGGGACTAATACGTGGGCATCATATTTTAACTTTAATGCCGTTAATTGGGCTGATTTTTGGGCGAATACTTGGGAAACAATCAGCATGACATTGATTTCTACCATTGCAGTTGCCATTTTAGGTATTCTCCTGGGTCTGATCCTGTTTGAAACAAAGCAGAAAACGACGGGTAAGATAACGATCTGGGCTAAGGTCATTAATTGGATTGTCTCAGCTTTGGTTAATATTTTTCGTTCAATTCCATTTATTATTTTAATTGTGCTATTATTACCATTCACGAAAGCTTTAGTTGGTTCAATTATTGGTCCAGTTGCTGCTTTACCGGCTTTGATTATTTCCGCGGCACCATTTTATGCGCGAATGGTCGAGTTAGCCTTTCGCGAAATTGATTATGGTGTAATTGAAGCTGCTGAAGCAATGGGCGCTAACAAGATACAAATCATTTGCAAAGTATTGTTGCGAGAAAGTTTACCAGCACTGATTTCTGGTGTTACGGTTACGGGAATAACCATTATTGGGTATACTGCGATGGCTGGAACAATTGGAGCCGGTGGATTAGGAAATTGGGCCTTTATTGAGGGTTACGGAGCTAATAATAATACAGTCACGTTAGTTGCAACGGTAACGATTATTATTATTGTGGCCATTTTCCAACTTATTGGAGATCAATCGGCTAAACTAATTGATAAACGGAATAACTAGGGAGGGATATATGATGAAAATAAATAAGAAACTATTTTTTTCACTTCTCTTTGTGATAATTCTGTTAACTGGGTGTGGAAAACGAGCGGATGATAAAAATACGCTGGTTGTGGGTGCTAGTAATATTCCACATGCCGAGATATTGGCTCATGTAAAGCCGATGTTGGCAAAAGAAGGTATCGACTTAAAGGTAAAGGTCTTTCAGGATTACGTAATGCCTAATAAGGCGACAGAATCTGAAGATTTGGACGCTAACTATTTTCAACATAAACCATTTTTAGATAATTGGGATAAACAGAATAATGGTGACCTTATTAGTGTCGGAAACGTTCATTTAGAGCCAATTGGCGTTTACTCTAAACGAGTTAAACGATTGACCGACTTAAAGAAGGGGAGCACCGTTCTTGTATCCAACAGTATTTCAGATTATGGGCGCGTACTAACTATTTTTAAAGATGCCGGACTGATTACTTTGAAAAAAGGAACAGATGTTGCGACGGCAAACTTTAACGATATTCAAACGAATAAGTTACAGTTAAACTTTAAGCATACTTATGAACCTAAATTAATGTCTGATTTATACGCAAATGATGAAGGCGCGGCGGTTGTGATCAATGCAAATTACGCCGTCGAGGCGGGATTGAATCCGATGAAACAAGCCATCTCGTTGGAAAGTAATACATCGTCTTATGCAAACTTAGTGGCCGTTACACCAAAAAATAAAAATAACCCGGCAATTAAGAAATTGGTTGAAGCATTACAATCAAAAGATACCCAGAAATGGATTTTAACTAAATATAAAGGTGCGGTGATTCCGGCCAAATAAAAAAGAATTGAAACTAGCTAATTAGTCACTAGTTTCAATTCTTTTTATTTTTCAATTTTATTGATTAACCATTTAAAAATAGCTAAATCTGATTGATTTCTTGTAAATGACATTTCGGGGTGCCATTGAACGGCAAGAATTCGATTGTCATCGCTGACTAATCCTTCAACTAGACCATCCGGGCTCTCCGCAATAGCGACCAAGGACTCGCCTAATTGATTAATTGCTTGATGATGGTAGGTATTAACGCGATAATTTTGACCATAAACTTCTGAAAGGTAACTGTTTGGTTCAATTGAAATGGAATGAGTGGCATATTCCGGTAAAGTTGGATCTTGTAAATGTCTTACTTTCCAATCTGGATATTCAGATAAATCTTGGTATAATGTGCCACCAAAAGCAACATTCAGTATCTGAAGTCCTCGGCAAATACCAAGTATGGGCATGTTACGAGAGTTAGCGTCTTTAATTAAAGCCATTTCCATTTCATCACGAGGTGGGTTCAGTTCTTGTAGTTTTGGATGAGGTTCTTGTCCATATAATTCAGGCGAGATATCTTGGCCGCCTGTTAACAATAAACCGTCCACCAAATCAAGATATTTCGATACGTCATCCAAATTTGTTGGAATAATTAATGGTAAGCCACCAACTTTGAAGATAGCATCAATATAACCTTGGGGCGTATAAGTTATTTCGTCCATGTGCAGGCCTTCAATTGGGTTCCGGTTAGGATTCCCAACAATACCAATAATAGGTTTCATAAATAATCCTCCTCAAAATTTACTTTTTCTAAGTTTAACTTAATTAAATAAAGATTGCTAGGATTGACGCTTCATTGAAATAGGCAATTTATTGAGATAGAATGGAATATATTAATAAATCGGAGGAATGCTAAAATGTCGACACTTGAAGTTAAAAATTTGCATGTAGAGATTGAAGATAAAGAAATTCTAAAAGGTGTTAACCTAAAGATGGCGACTGGCGAAGTTCATGCGATTATGGGTCCGAACGGTACGGGTAAATCAACTTTATCTGAAGCCATTATGGGAAATCCAGCGTACAAAGTAACCGAGGGTGAAGTCTTGTTGAACGGTGTTAATATTTTAGAATTACCAGTTGATGAACGGGCTCGAGCAGGACTATTCTTAGCCATGCAATACCCTTCGGAAATTCCTGGGGTCACAAATGCTGAATTTTTGCGTGCAGCAATTAATGCCCGGCGCCCGGAAGATAACCAAATTCCAATTAGAGAATTTTTAAAAAAGTTGGATAAAATGATGACAACCTTAGACATGACTGAAGAAATGGCTGATCGTTACTTAAATGAAGGTTTTTCGGGTGGCGAAAAGAAAAGAAATGAAATATTACAATTAATGATGATTGAACCAAAATTTGCGATATTGGATGAGATTGACTCAGGGTTAGATATCGATGCACTAAAAGTTGTTTCTAGAGGCGTTAATGAAATGTTAAAAAATGCTGAGTTTGGGACTTTGATGATTACACATTATCAACGATTATTGAATTATATCGTGCCAGACGTTGTGCACGTTATGATGGATGGACGTGTAGTTAAAACAGGTGGTGCCGAGCTCGCAGAAAAATTGGAAGCAGAAGGCTATGCGGGATTACGTGATGAATTAGGCTTGGACGTTGTATTGACTGACGAGAATGTTTAGTGGGGGCCATAAAATGAGTGACTTAAAGGTCTTAGAACAAAGTATGGTTGATTTCTCTAACTTAAAAAAAGAACCTGAGTGGTTTCAAAAATTAAGAAAAGCTGCCTTTACTAAAATGACTATATTGGAGCTCCCATCATTTGAGAAAATCAGATATCAAAGATGGCCGATTATGCCTAAACGAATGCTTTTGGAATCTATAAAAGTTGAATTAGATCAAAAAAGAGCGGTTGGAAATACAGTTGTGCAGGTTGGATCGCGAACGCTTAGTTTAAAATTATCTGATGAATTGAAACAAAAAAATATTATTATTTGTGACTGGGAAACTGCGTTGATAGAACATCCAGATTTAGTTCAAAAGTATTTTATGACGAAGGCGGTTAAATGGGACGCGGATCGGTTGACGTCAGTTCACTTAGCACAATTAACGGGTGGCTTGTTCATTTATGTTCCTAGAAATGTTGAACTGGATGAACCCATTACGAGTTACTTAACGCAAGATGCGCGTGATGGACAAGACTATGTGCACCACGTCTTAATCGTTGCGGCAGAGAATAGCCGTTTTTCATATTTGGAAAATCGAGATACGTTAGGTAACGAGGCAACAACCGCAAATATCATTGTTGAAGTGATTGCTGAACCAAATAGTCACGTAAAATTTGCTGGTGTGGATCAACTGGGAGAAAATACGACCGCATATATTAATCGACGGGGTTATTTACTTGATAATGCCAAAATAGATTGGTCAATCGGGCTGCTCAATAATGGAAATATCATTGGCGATTTTGATTCTGATTTAATTGGTGCTGGTGCCCATGCAGATGTTAAGGTTGTTGCAATCTCAACGGGGAACCAGATTCAAGGAATCGATACGCGAGTGACTAATTATGGCAAACATTCAATTGGTCAAATTCTTCAGCACGGAGTAATTTTATCACGATCGACCTTAACCTTTAATGGAATTGGACATATTATTAAAGGCGCAAAGGGCGCAAATGCGCAGCAAGAAAGTCGCGTATTAATGTTATCCACAAAAGCACGTGGAGATGCTAATCCGATTCTATTAATTGATGAAAATGATGTACAAGCTGGACATGCAGCGAGTGTTGGACGCGTTAATCAGGAACAATTATATTACTTGATGAGCCGCGGCTTACAGAAAGAAGAAGCAGAACGATTAGTTATTCGTGGATTTTTAGGACCGGTCTTAACAGCCATTCCGGCAGCTGATGTACGTGAACGACTCATTGAAACGATAGAAGGGAAACTCATTAATGGCCAAAAATTTGAAAAAGTATCGCGCTGATTTTCCTATTTTAGATCAACTTGTGAATGATGAACCACTTATTTATTTCGATAATGCCGCAACTGTTCAGAAACCGCAAGTTGTTATTGATACCATTTCGCATTACTATGAACATGATAACGCGAACGTTCACCGAGGTGTGCATACCTTAGCTGAACGTGCGACTGAACAATTTGAAGCAACACGCCAATTGGTAGCGGATTTTATTCACTCAAAAAGTGCCAATGAGATCTTGTTTACGAAAGGAACAACTGAAAGCCTGAACTTAGTGGCACAAGGATTTGCACAGAATCGGCTGAAACCTGGGGATGAAATTTTAATTTCAATTATGGAGCATCACAGTAATCTTGTTCCTTGGCAACAAGTCGCACAAAAGACTGGCGCGAAGCTAGTTTACATTGGATTAACGGACGATGGGCGTTTAGACATTAATGATGCAAGACAAAAAATGACAGGCAAAACAAAAATTGTGTCATTAACTCAGATCTCAAATGTTTTAGGTAGCATTACACCGATTAAGGAATTAACACGCATAGCGCATCATATTGGAGCCATCGTTATCTGTGATGGAGCACAATCAGTGCCCAACATGCCAATTGACGTACAGAATTTAGATGTTGATTTTTTTGCTTTTTCAGGCCATAAAATGGGTGCTGCAACCGGTATCGGTGTTTTGTATGGGAAAAGTACGTATTTAAATGATATGCAGCCACTTGAATTTGGTGGCGAAATGATTGATTTCGTTGAGGAACAACGATCAACTTTTAAAGAAGTTCCTTGGAAATTTGAAGCCGGAACACCGAACATTGAGGGTGTTATTTCTTTGGGTGCGACAATTAATTATTTAAAAGAAGCTGGGATGGTTAATATTCATGACCATGAGCAAGTTTTAGTTGCTGATTTAATACCTAAGTTAAAGGCAATCCCGGGTGTAGTTGTTTACGGTCCGACTGATATTGAGCAACGTTCAGGCGTCATTTCATTTAATTTGGAAGATTTACATCCACATGATGTCGCAACGGCTCTGGATATGCAAGGAATTGCTGTTCGCGCAGGCCATCATTGTGCGCAACCACTGATGAAACGGATGGGCGTTTCATCAACCGTTCGAATTAGTTTATATCTATATAATACGTTAGAAGAAAATCAAAAATTTATTGAAGCGTTAATCGCCACAAAGGAGTTCTTTAAAAATGGGACTATCTAAATTAGATAATTTATATCGCCAAGTTATTTTGGAACATGCAACCCACCCACATCACCTTGGATCATTGGACGATAGTGAAAAAACCATCGAGCTTAGAAATCCAACTTGTGGAGATGTCTTAAAAGTTGAACTTGTTATGGCAAATGATAAAGTTCAAAAAGTGGCTTTTTCTGGGACGGGATGCACAATTAGTCAGGCATCCGCAAGTATGATGACGGATGAAATAATTGGTAAATCAAAAGAAGAAATAGAAGAAATGGTCACGACATTTTCAAAAATGGTTATGGGTCAAGAAATTGATGATGACCTTTTAGGTGAAGCGGCTATTTTAGAAGGCGTCGCACAATTTCCCGCACGGATTAAATGTGCAACGTTAGCTTGGAAAGCAGCGTATCAAGCGATTAACTTAGAAAATTAGAGAGGAGGGTTCGGTGTGAAAGAATTAGATGTTGGTGGCGAATACGCATATGGGTTTAAAGATAATTTTGAACCGATTTATTCAACAGGCCGTGGGTTAACCGAGGCAACCGTTCGAGAAATATCCGCAGCTAAGAATGAGCCAGAATGGATGTTAGACTACCGACTTCGTGCATTTTCTTTGTATGAAAAAATGCCCATGCCAAGTTTTGGACCTGATTTATCGCAATTAGATTTAGCGAACATGCGTTATTTTCAAAGAGCGAGTGATACTATTGCCAGAGATTGGGATGACGTACCAGATAAAATTAAAGAGACCTTCGATCGACTGGGTGTGCCAGAAGCTGAACGTAAATATTTAGCCGGTTCTTCAGCGCAATATGAGTCAGAAGTCGTTTACCATCATATGCGGGAAGATTTCGAAAAATTGGGAATTATTTTTATGGATACTGATTCTGCCCTTCAAGAATATCCTGAACTAGTCAAACAGTATTTTGGCAAATTAGTGCCTGCTTCAAATAATAAATTTTCTGCGTTAAACTCAGCCGTTTGGTCCGGTGGCACTTTTATTTATGTGCCTAAAGGTGTGAAGACAGAAGTTCCCATACAAAGTTATTTTAGGATTAACGCTGAGAACACGGGACAATTTGAACGGACGTTGATTATTGTTGATGAAGGCGCAAGTGTGAACTACGTTGAGGGATGCACGGCACCTAATTATTCCGCAGATAGTTTACATGCTGCTGTCGTAGAAGTAAATGTCATGAAGGATGCTTACTGCCGTTACACGACGATTCAAAATTGGTCGGATAACGTATATAGTTTAGAGACTAAACGTGCGAGAGCTCTAGAAAATGCGACTATGGAGTGGGTTGACGGGAACCTTGGATCAAAAGTCACGATGAAATATCCAAGTATTTATTTAGACGGACAAGGTGCGCATGGCACAATGCTATCAATTGCATTTGCGGGTGGTAATATCATCCAGGATACTGGTGCAAAAATGATTCATAATGCGAAAAAGACAACTTCTTCGATTGTGTCTAAGTCATTATGTAAAGATGGCGGTCGGGTCGATTATCGTGGGTACTTAAAATTTGGCCGACATAGTGATGGCTCATTTGCGCATGTTGAATGTGACACGATTATCATGGATGATCAATCTGCGAGTGATACAATACCGTTTAACGAAATTTTGAATGGAAATGTGTCAATGGAACATGAAGCGAAAGTTTCTAAAATTTCTGAAGAGCAATTGTATTATTTGATGAGTCGCGGTATTTCTGAAGCCAAGGCAACGGAGATGATCGTGATGGGGTTTGTTGAACCTTTTACGAAGGAATTACCAATGGAATACGCTGTTGAGTTGAACCGTTTGATTGAGTATCAGATGGAAGGATCAGTTGGGTAAAAATGGTTATTGGGGGAAAGCATGGAAATTAAAAGTAAAATCAGTGAAATAATAACAAATTTAAATAGTTTTAGTACCGAAATTGTTGAAATAAATGATGAAAAGATTAAAGAAAATGAAGTTATTCAAGAACTACCGGCTCTTATGGAAAGAACAATTAAAGTAATTAGTGAAGATAAAATTGTTGATGAAAACAATACAAAACAATTAAATACTTTAATTAATGAAATTACTGATAGATACAATACCCAATTTTTGAGTATACAAAATGAATATTATTCTGACGGTTTACAAAAATATATGAATATTCAAGATACCGCTACCAATTTACTGATAGAATTTAAAAGAATTAATTATCTCTTAATGATTCGTGAAAAAAATGCCGTATTAGTTGGTGGTAACGGAGCCGGAAAATCTAGTTTTGCTAGTTACTTGAAGGAATCAATGTCACAAAATATTGTTGTAATACCCGCTCAGAAATTTTTATTTTATAAAAAAGATATACAGGCTTTGTATCTTACTGATAAAAGTACAATGAGGAATATTCAAAATACTAATTTTATTGGAAAAGGAAAATTTACCGGTGACGAACGGAATTACGTTGTTAGCGAATATATGAATGAATTATCTGAATTATTTTCTAAATTAATAACAGTTATAGCGAATGAACAAGTTGAGGAACAAAATCAAGCATTCAAAACAGATGGTATGAGTAAAGTAAAGCGAGAAGAGACTACTTTATGTAAAGTAAACAAATTGTGGAGAGCGCTTATTCCCGATATTAATTTGGAACTTGATACAATGAATCGGACATTGGAACCAAAGAAAAAAGGACGTAGCTATTCAATAAATTCTATGAGCGATGGTGAAAAAGCAATGTTGTATTACATTTGTCAAGTTTTTTTAGCAGAGCCCAATAGTTTCATCATAGTTGACGAACCTGAGACGTTTTTAAATGTTTCTAATTTTAGTAGATTATGGGATAGTCTAGAGAAATACAGACACGATTGTAAATTTATTTACATTTCTCATACGATTGATTTTATAGCGAGCCGTTCTAATACAGACATGTTATGGTGTAAAAAATTTTCATATCCGGATAATTGGAGTATCGAGAGAATAGATGACGGTAACTTAACTAGTGAATTTCCAAAAGAATTACTTTCAGAAATACTTGGCGCTAGAATACCCATTCTTTTTTGTGAAGGCAGAAAAGATTCAGACGATTATTTCGTTTACAGTAATTTATTTAGAGATAAAGTAGTGGTAGTTCCAGTTGGAGGACATACTCAGGTTATTCAATACACAAAGGCCTATAATAATTCACCAGTTTTAGATAATAATTGTGCATACGGAATCGTAGATTCTGATTTGATGAGCGCAAAGCAAATTTTAAATTATAAAAAAAATAACATATATACGTTACCCTTTAATGAAATAGAAATGATATTTTTTACTAAGGACGTAATGACAGGCGTTTTAAAGAATAGTTTTTCAGAAGAAGATATAAATTTTAGAATAAAGGATTTTACTGAAAAATTTTTTGATAAAGTAAATGAAGAAAGAAAAATAATAGTTAGACAATCCATAAAAAAATATTTAGATAATGAACTTTCAAATTATAGGATCAATAGTTTGGAAACTAGTGACGTAATGTTAGATGAGATTAAAACTTGGTTAGAAAAATTAAATATAAACAAAATGGAAGAAGACAATATAGATGATTTAGATACAGTAATTGCAGAAAGAAGATATGAAGATCTTTTGAAATTATCTTCACAAAAAAGAGCTATATCCATGGGACTTGCTAACAAAGCATTAGATAGCGAGTATATGAAGAAGGCAAAATTTCAAATGAGCACTAATAACGTGTTATTGGAAAACATTAAGAATAAATATTTTCAATATATTACGTTTAAGTAATATATATCAGAAAAGAATATAAAATTTATAAAAAGAGAGTAGCAATTAATAAGCGTGTAAGCTAATCGAGGGAGAATTTTATGAGAAATGGTATTGAGGAATTGAAAATTGAATTGGGACAACATTGTTTTAAAGATGAAATTAAAATTTTTAAAGACGAATCCGTTTATTTAAAAAATAAAAATTATATTTTTGCAAAAAATGGTTCGGGTAAATCAACATTTGTAGATATTTTAAAACAGCAATTTTCTGATAGTTATGATGTTAGAATATTTCAGGGATTTGATAAAATTTTAGGAGAAAATGAAAAATTAGGAGCATTTTCATTAGCGGTTAATGCGGGTGAAAATGAAAAAAAGATTGAGGAAATAGAGAATAAAAAGATTACTAAACAAAATGAATTGAATGAAATGAATCATAATTTAACCGAATTGTCGAATACTGATGATATAAATTTATTTAGAAAATTGTCTGATTCTAATAAAAATTTAAGTGATAAGCAGAGTGAAATAAGTGAGTTCTATACTGCTTCTGCTGCGAAGATAAAAAACATGTCTGATCCTCAAATTTCTAAAACGACATATAAAAAAAATGATTTAGTAAAAGAATTAAATAGCGCTCAGATATTACAAGAGGTGGACGTTGATAAATTAAAGCGAATTTTAAAGTCGGAAGAAAAAATTGCTAGTATTTTAAATATTGATAAATTTGATTTAAAAAAGATGGTCGATAGGGTAAATACTATTTTAACTAGTAAAGTTCCACAAACAAGAATTATTACAAGGTTAGATACGGATCGAAAAATTAATTTTGCTGAGGAAGCTCTACATCTACATGAACTTACGGAAGAAAATACGTGCATTTTTTGTGGAAATATTATTCATGAATCTACATTTAAAGAATTAAAAGATTATTTTTCTGCAGATGAAGTTAGTCGATATAAAGAAAAAATTTCTGAAGAAAACCAATTAATAGAAACACAATTAAATTCTTGTAAAACATTAAATATGGGTATCGATAAATTTTATCCTAACTTTATTGAAGATGCTAAGAATAAAGGTGCCGAAGTTAAGGAACAATTAGATTCAAGCATAAAATTTTTAGAGGCTATTAAGGATCTTTTGTCAGAAAAAGAAAAAAATTTATTTTCGGTTTCTGATAAAGTAAATTTAAAACTACCTCAGATGATAGATGTTAGTGCTTTTAATCAAATTGTCGAGGAAAATAACAATTTTGGGAAAAATTTTGATGATGAAAAAGAAGAATCCAAGAAAAAACTTAGAAGTCATTATATTAAACTATTTTTAAATGAATATAAATATTATGAGAAAAAAATAGAGTTGGATACTTTGGAGAAGAATAATGAGTATTATAATAAACTTTTCAATAATGAAAAAAATAAAAAGCTTGAAATTGAAAAAAATATTAATATTTTAAATAAAAAAATTGAAGTACTTAAACCTGTATCGGAAAAACAAGCCGTTGAACATATAAATCGGAAATTAGAATTATCTGTTTCATGGAAATTAGATTATTACGAAGAAGAAAGTTCAGGTTATTATAAAATTATTCAGAATTATGACGGAAACCAGAGAAGTCGTGATATAAAAGATTTATCAACAGGTGAAAAAAATATTATTGCTTTTTTATATTTTATAGAGAAATTAGAAGAAGTAAACGAGGATAAAAAAGCATCTAAAATTATTATTTTTGATGATCCTATGAACTCCAATGATGATAGAATGCAATATTTAATTATTACGGAGTTACAAAAATTGTATCAAGGAAAAGCAGGATTGAAGTATAATTATGAAAAAGATTATTTAGTTGTATTGACTCATAATATTCATTTTTATTTAAATGTACAACCACAAGCAAACTATGTAATTGGCACTAAAATTGAAATAAATGAAAGTGGTCAAAACTATATAAGGGAATACAAAAAATACGATAAGAGTAATTTTTATCATCTTCAACATGGGAAGTTTATTAAAATAAACAGTGAATCAGAAGATTTTAAAACAAGCTACGATGCTCTTTGGATTGAGCTTCACGAATTGGTGCGATTAAATTTACGTAATACAATGCTCAATACAATGCGCAGAATTATAGATACTTATATAGAATTTACAAAAACACCACAACAAGAATTTTATAAAGAAAATGAGCAATATTTAAAACTATTTAATGTAAATTCGCATTTTGCTACTGATGATTATTCATCGGAATCATTTACTGAAACGACTGAAGAAATGAAAGAGTTATTTGAAAAAATTTTTAAAGATAATGGTGATGCTGCGGAAAGACATTTTAATTTTCACTGGAAAAAGTGATATGTTAGATAATGAATAAACATTAAATTTTTAACTGGTATATTAATGATGTAAATAAAGTATTTTTAATAAAAATTATGAAGTTGGGCTTTTTAAGGCCAATTTAGTTATATAGAATTAAAATAAATGGTGGAAGTACAAGACAAGAAGTTAGTTGAGACATGGAATCCGATAAAATTCCACTGAGAAAGGAATAAAAACGATGAATATAATAAACTCAACGGATATTCTTGAAACTAATATTCGAGAAAAAATGCCAATAATATTAGATATTCTTTTATTGGATCGTACTAGATCGACACAAAAGCATAAGAAAAATATTATTTGGGCAAATAATAATTATATTAAATATGGTAGTAAGTTTTATTCTGAAATGGCTCAAATACAACCAGAACTGGTGACAGGTGAGATGGGCATTATTATTAAACCTCGCGCTTTGAAGTCTAAAGAGACACAAAAAGAGCGAACTAAGTCAAAAGCTGAAGTATTTACGCCAACTTGGATTATAAAGAAGCAAAATGATACAGTTGACAAAGATTTTCTAAATGATGATTTAGAGACTTATGTTAAACGCGTGTGGCTGGAAATAACTTGTGGTGAAGCACCTTATATGGCAAGTAGGTATGATATGGAGACTGGGGAAAGTATACAGTTAAATGATAGGGTTGGATTTGTTGATAGAAAGATAAAACGAATTAATCGTGAGGTTGATGATAAGGCTGAGTGGCAACGATTAGTTGTTGAAGCGTATAAAGCAAGTTACGGATTTGAGTGGAGTGGGGACTCGTTACTACTTGCAAGAGAAAACTTACTGTACACTTACCGAGACTATTATTATGATAAGTGGCTTGAGGAGCCTCTATATGGTTTGTTTGAAGATATTGCTAAAATAATTAGTTATAATATTTTTCAAATGGATGGGTTAAAATATATTATTCCGTTCACGGAAAAACGAGAAAGAATAGTTGAGACTCAAATATCACTTTTTGATACTGAGGAACCTGAAGAAAAATGGGAAATTAAGCCTGGAAAACGTGTAAAAGTAATGAACTGGGAAACTAACAAAATGGAATTTTTTGATAAAGGAGTTAATTAGGTATGAGGGATAAGACATTTATTAAAACGACTAAGACTATCTATCCACAGGTTTATGCATATGTTACGCCTACTGCGAGTGAAAATGATGGCTGGATAAAAATCGGATATACTGAAAAACGTAATGTTGATGATCGTATTAAACAGCAGACACATACTGCGGGGATTGTAACAAAAACATTGTGGTCAGAGCCTGCTAAGTTTAGTAAAATAGACGATTGGTTCACGGATAAACCACTTCATAGTTATTTACGTAAATACAAAAAAAGAGAACAACGACAAGGTACAGAATGGTTTTATTACGATAAAAATCCTGAAGTTGCACACACTGATTTTAATGATTTCCGTAATAATGAACGTAGTCAAGTTAAAGAAGAGTTACAGTACGAACTTCGTGATGAGCAAAAGTCTGCCGTTGACATGACTTTGCAATATGCCAAGAATCATCAAGAAGGTAAATTTTTATGGAATGCAAAGCCACGATTTGGCAAGACGCTAACTACTTATGATCTCGCTCGTAAATTAGATGCAAGTAAGGTATTAATTGTAACTAATCGCCCTACAATTGCGAATTCTTGGTTTGATGATTTCGAAAAATATATTGCTTGGCAAACTGACTTTTCTTTTGTATCTACAAACGATTCACTTAAAGATAGACCAGTGATGACACGTGATGAATTTAATGATCAATCGCTTAAGAGTGGTAAAGATAGAATGATTTCTTTTATTTCGTTACAAGATTTAAAAGGAGCTATTTCTTTTGGTGGTAGTTATGACAAATTAAAATGGGTAAAATCACTTGAATGGGATCTTCTTGTTATTGACGAAAGTCATGAGGGAATAGATACATTTAAAACAGATATAGCTTTTCAGAATATTAAACGTAATTTCACTTTATATCTATCGGGAACACCCTTTAAAGCAGTTGCTTCAGGAGAATTTTCAGATGACCAAATTTTTAACTGGTCGTATGCAGATGAACAAGAAGCTAAAGTTAATTGGCCAGTGGACATTGAGAAAAATAATCCATATGAAAAGTTACCACGATTAAACTTATTTTCTTATCAAATGAGTCAAATGGTTACTGATGAAGTTAACAAAGGTGCTGAAATTAATGGTAAAAATATTGATTATACCTTTGATTTAAATGAATTTTTTGAAACTAATGAAACAGGTAAATTTATTCATGAGTTAGATATAAATAAATGGTTAAATACTTTGTCTCAAAATGAAAAATATCCTTTTTCAACTAAAAAATTAAGAAATGAATTAAATCATACTTTTTGGATTTTAAATCGAGTAGCTAGTGCTAAAGCATTGAAAAAATTATTGGAAAATCATCCTGTATTTGAAAATTATAAAATTGTTCTTGCGGCAGGGGATGGTAAAACATCAGATGAACAAATTATTAACCAAAAATCTTTTGATCGTGTAAAAGAAGCAATTAAAAATAATGATAAAACAATCACCTTATCGGTAGGACAATTAACTACAGGTGTAACTGTTCCAGAATGGACAGCGGTACTTATGTTATCTAATATGAAGTCTCCAAGTCTGTATATGCAAGCAGCATTTCGAGCTCAGAATCCATTTGATTTTAAGACAGATGGACAAGTACATCAAAAAGAAAATGCATATGTTTTTGATTTTGCACCAGAACGTACGCTTACGATTTATGACGATTTTGCTAATAATTTATCAAGTAAGACAACCAATGGTGGTGGAACACCAGAAAATCGTAAAGATAACATTAGAATATTATTAAACTTCTTTTCAGTTATTGCTGAAGATAATGAAGGAAAGATGGTTGAACTTGATGTTAATCAGGTGTTGACTATGCCTAAGGCAATTAAAGCTCAAGAAGTAGTTCGTCGTGGATTTATGTCTAATCTATTGTTTCAAAATGTTTCTGGAATTTTTGCGTCAGCAGGTGCTCGTGAAATTCTTGAGCAATTAAATCCGGTTGATCAAGGTAAGGCAGTACCTCGTAAGACAGATGATAGAATTGATACGAGAGACGTTAAAATTAATAATGATAGTCAAGTGGTTGTTGAACAAAATGTTGTGAATAGTCAAACAGATGCTCACTTTGGTGAAAAGGTTTACGCAGATATTAATTCATCGATTGAAGAGATAGTTAATAGTGCTGATATAAAGAATATTGCAAATACAATATCTAATACATTCAAACAAAAGACTCAAGATGCTGTAAGAAATTTGGCAAAAGAAAATGGTCTAACGACAAAAGCCGCTGAAAAAATTTCACAGAATAGCGCAAATGCAATGGCTCATGAAGTAGAAATAGTACAAAAACAAGCAGAAATTAAACATTCTGAAGCAAAAGTTGAATATAAGCGTATAGTTGAAGAGTCTCGTAATAATGAAGAAGTGATTGCTGAGGCCCAGGTTAACTATGAGACGAAAAAACAACAAATCAATAATGAGTTTAATAAAGAAGTAATTGAGACAGTTGAAACAAAGACTCAAGAATTGGTTCATGAGTCTACTGAAACAATTTTAAAGAAGTCTGAAGATAAGAAAAAAAATACTGTTGAAGATGATGTACGTGCACGGTTACGGGGATTTGCTAGAACAATTCCATCATTTTTAATGGCATATGGAGAAATGGACACTACTTTATCATCATTTGATACAACAATTAATGATCACGTATTTAAAGAAGTAACCGGAATTACTTTGGACCAATTTAGAACTTTACGTGATACTTATCATTTCTTTGATAAAATTGTATTTGACGAGTCAGTACAAGAATTTTTAAGAAAACGTATTGAACTTTCTAATTATTTTGATGAGACACATGATGAAGATATTTTTGATTACATTCCACCACAACAAACTAACCAAATTTTCACACCAAAAAAAGTTGTTATAATGATGATTGATAAATTACAAGCGGAGAGCCCTGAAGATTTTACGGATCCGAAAAAAACATTTGCTGACTTATATATGAAATCAGGTCTTTACATCACTGAAATTGTAAAAAGGCTATATGTAGGATTAGAAAACATTATTCCGAATGATGATGAACGATTGAAACATATACTTGAACATCAAGTGTACGGTTTTGCACCGAGTGAAATCATCTTTAATATTGCACTAAATTTTATTTTTGGATTTGATGAAAAAGGACATAATATTGATAGTTCACATATTGTATATTTAGATACAACGCCATTTGCTCGTGGTGAAGGAAATTTTGAAGAGAAGTGTGATGAATTATTTGGAGGTAGAAATAATGAAATTTGACGTAGTGGTGGGAAATCCACCATATCAAGAGAGTCAATCAAATAATAATAAAGGAGAAGCTATCTATCATTACTTTTATGATTTATCAGAGCGTGTAGCTTCAAAATATTGTTTGATATCACCAGCAAGATTTTTGTTTAATGGAGGACTTACGCCAAAACCTTGGAATCATAAAATGCTGAATGATGAATATTTGAATGTTGAATATTATGTTCAAAATTCTAGGGATGTTTTTCAAAATACCGATATAAAAGGAGGTATTGTTGTTTTATACAGAGATTCTAAGAAAAAATTTGGAGCAATTAATAATTTTATTCCTGATGAAACTTTAAGAAAGATTGCTAGTAAGTTCGATTCAAAAGCAGAGAACAATTTAACAACAATAATGTTTGGAGGTCGTTCGGATTTAAAATTTAATGATAAATTTTTAAAAAGATATCCAGATTCTCTTAAAAAACGTCTCGAGCAAATACAAAGAAAACACCCCGAAGTACTGAAATTGGGTTCAAATGAGGAATATGAACTAAAGTCTTCAACTTTTGATTCTTTAGATTATGCCTTTTTTAAAGGGGAGCCAGGTAATTCAGAAAATTATTGGAAAATTTTAGGCATATACAATAATGAACGTAGCTATCGGTGGATAGAGAAAGAGTTTATGACTGCTAGGTACCCAGAAAATAACAATTTAGAGAATTATAAAGTTTTTGTTCCTGAATCTAATGGTAGTGGTTTAATGGGTGAAGTTCTTAGTACTCCGTTGATTGGTACTCCAAGTACATCAAATACACCAACATTTATTTCAATAGGTTCTTTTAATAACGAAGTGGAGGCGCAAAATTTATTAAAATATGTAAAAACAAAATTTGTTAGAACTTTACTTGGTATATTAAAAGTTACTCAGCATAACCCGCCGCTTAAGTGGGCATATATTCCATTACAAGATTTCACTTTAAATTCTGATATTGACTGGTCAAAGACTATTCCAGAGATTGATCATTATCTGTATCTAAAATATGGTTTAGGTCAAAATGAGATTAACTTCATTGAAGGTAAAGTTAAAGAAATGAATTAGGTAAAGAAAGTTTTTTGTAATATAAATGCGGTATTGTACCAGGTTTTTATAATTCAGTTTTGCTTTAATACATGATATATTATAATTAAAAATAGACTGACACCTGTGAGCTAACGTTTCACAGGTGTCAGTCTATTTTTAATGGGCTTTTTCATGATGTAAAAGAAACGAACCGTTATCTGCGTATTTGGGTACAGACATTGGTGCCTCCCGTAATTACAACATCTTTGTATTTTGTGATTTTTGGGAAAATGATTGGTGGACGAATTGGTCAAATGGGTGGATATTCATATATGGAGTTTATTGTGCCAGGGCTCATCATGATGTCGGCAATTACTAGTTCATATGCGAACGTGTCATCATCCTTTTTCTCCCAGAAATTTCAAAAAAATATCGAAGAATTATTAATTGCGCCGGTACCAACGCATGTTATTATTTGGGGATTTGTAATTGGCGGGGTTGGGAGAAGTGTTCTTGTGGGGTCACTTGTAACCCTGATTTCCTTATTTTTTGTTCCGTTGCATGTTTATTCATGGACAATTGTAGTTGTGACCCTTTTGATGATGGCCATCTTATTTTCATTAGCAGGCCTGATTAACGGTATTTTTGCGCAGTCCTTTGATGATGTATCTATTGTGCCAACATTTGTATTACAGCCATTAACCTATCTTGGAGGCGTATTTTATTCAATATCAATGTTGCCACCAATTTGGCAGGCTATTTCAAAAGTGAACCCGATTGTATATATGATCTCAGGGTTTCGTTATGGATTTTTAGGATCAATGGATGTGCCCATTTTCTTATCTATGGGGATTCTTGTTGCATTTATTGCAGTACTTTACGTAATTTGTTGGAATCTTATTGATAAGGGTCGAGGTTTAAGAAGTTAAAGCGTTATTTCTGAGTGAATAATTATTAAATTTCCAGTACAACGTTTATACTTAAATACATATTAATGTAAAAGGGGATAAAAATAATGACTGTAAATGAACAACTAATTAAAGATGATTTATATGAAGCCGTGAACGGTGAGTGGTTAAAAACTGCCAAAATTCCTGATGATAAGCCTGCAACGGGTGGCTTTAATGATTTAGCTGATGAGATTGATAAAACATTAATGAGTGATTTTGAAAAAATGACATCTGATTCAAGTACGCAATCGGCATTAATGCAAGAATTTTTAAACTACTATGCGCTAGCGGCTGATTTTGATCGCCGTGAATTAGAAGGAACAACTCCGTTGAAGAGCGTTTTAGAGCCGTTAGAAAATTTAACAGGTTTAGCTGACTTTAATGCTAAATGGGCTAATTTTGTACTTGCTGGATATCCTTCACCACTTAATTTTGACGTTGACGCTGACATGAAGAATGCTAAGATTAATGCTTTCTTTGCGGCGGCTCCAAAACTTATTTTGCCGGATAAAACTTATTATGAGGCAGATAATCAACAAGCCGAACAATTACTCGACGTATTCCGTAAAATGATGACAAAATTATTGGGCGCTCTAGATTACGGTGAAGAAGATGTGAAAAAAGTTATTTCAGAGGCATTAATTTTTGATCGCGATTTAGTGCCACATGTTAAAAGTGCTGAAGAATCTGCTGATTATAGTAAAGCGTACAATCCACAAACGTTTACTGAATTTGGATTACAAAGTAAAAATGTAAATCTACAAGTGGTTGTTAAGCAGTTATTAAATGGTCAAGAGCCAGAAAAAATAATTGTGACTGAACCTAAGTACTTGGCTGCAATCGACGATATATTGAATGAAGCCCATTTTAATGAATTTAAAAGTTGGCTAATTGTTAAAACAGTTGTCAGCCTTAGCTCATTTTTATCAGATGATATACGCGTTATTTCTGGTGAATATGGACGTGCGTTATCCGGAAGTAAGGGGCCGAAGAAACAACAAAAATTTGCTTATTATTTAGCCATGGGCGCTTATAGCGGTATTGTTGGTGAATATTATGGGCATAAATATTTTGGTGAAGATGCCAAAACAGATGTTCAACGAATGGTTGAAAAAATGATTGGTGTATATCAAAATAGATTGGCCAATAATAAATGGTTAACTAGCGCTACACGCGACAAAGCCATCTTGAAATTAAATAAATTAGGTATTCAAGTCGGCTATCCGGACAAAATTAATCCACTTTATCAAAAAATGCATGTTGATACGAAAAAACCGTTATTAGAAAACGCGATGGGTTTTGATCAATTAGCAACGGAAGATATGTTTAGTAAATGGAATCAACCGGTTGATCGTGATCTCTGGGAGATGAGTGCTGCAACTGTTAACGCATATTACCATCCATTTAAGAATATAATTGTCTTCCCGGCAGCTATTCTTCAAGCACCATTTTATAGTTTAGAACAAAGTAGCAGTGCTAATTATGGCGGAATTGGTGCCGTAATTGCCCATGAAATTTCGCATGCGTTTGATAATAATGGCGCATTATTTGATGAATATGGTAACCTAAATAATTGGTGGAGTGAAGCTGACTTGGCTCATTTTAAAGAATTATCTCAGCAAATGGTTGCCGAATTTGATGGAACTGAGTATGCTGGTCAAAAAGTTAATGGGACTTTAACAGTATCCGAAAATATTGCGGATGCCGGTGGATTGAGTTGCGCGTTAGAAGCCGCGAAGGCAGAGCCAAATGCTGATATTTCCGCTTTCTTCATTAACTGGGCTCAAGTTTGGCGTATGAAGGCTTCAACACAATATATGCAGTTGTTGCTATCAATTGATGTACATGCACCTGCTAAATTACGCGCCAATATCCAGGTTCAAAATTTAGCTGATTTTTATGCTACTTTTGGTATTAATCCAGGCGATAAGATGTACAAAAATCCCGATGAAAGAGTTAATATCTGGTAGGAGAGTACGACTAATTGGTTATTAACTTTTGAAAATAAAAAAAGACAATCGGATTTTTTCCGATTGTCTAGAAATATAATTAAATTAAAAGATACGAAGATAGTTATTTCTTCGTATCTTTTTTCTATAAAATTTTATTTTCGGTTAATTTTTCTTCTAAAACATCAAAATTGTATTCAGAAAGATTTTTTAAACCGTTCTTATTAACATCAAAGAAGGCTGTTAGACTTTCAGATAACATTAAGTTAATCACACGTCCAGCTTCGAATTGGACCAAGATAACCGGGATACGTGCTTCAACGGCCATGCCAACCTCAAACATAGTACCAGAGTCAGGTTCATTGCCTTCATCATCCTTATAATCTAGGATAGCGACGACAACGTCAGCACGATGCACTTGGCGAGTATCTGCAAGATAAACGGCACGTTGCCAAGGCTTACTGAATTGCTCATACTGTTCACTTTGATTATCTTGTGGTAAATAAATATTGTCACCATCAATTGTTTTGTTTTTTTTTAATGCGGACACAACTTGTGAAACACGATCACGTTGTTTGTCATCAAAAAACGGACCTGCTAAATAAACTTTATTCATTAAATGTCGTCTCCCTGAATACGTATTTGTCTTTTAAGTATAACATCACATGACCAATTGGGCACAAAAAAAGGGAAGACGTATGCCTTCCTTTTTTTGTTAAACGCCGTAAACGAACTGGCCAGAATTAAAGTGGGTAGCCGAGATAACGTAAACGTCACCGCCATTACGCAATGTGAAGTTGGCTAGATCATTTAATAAGTTATTCGTAGTTTTTCCGGGTTCAGTATCAACAATTTGACCATCGACAATTAAACCAGGGAACGTTGATTCCTCATTAATTAATAAAGTTTTAACACGATGTTGTGTTAAAAGGGCAAATAAGTCTGCTGGGTTCGTTTCGCTTGGATTAACTTCATCAAGCGAACGCGCACGATCCAATAATTTTTCAACCGTTTGATCAATTAAAACTTGGTTTTGATCCAATAATTCTTTTTCGATTTCAGCAGTTGTTAATGCGCTAGGAGATTTTTTAATTGTAATTTCTGAATTAACTGTTTTTAATTTTGTTAAATCACGGAATAAACTTTGGTTTTTAGGTAACCCGATAATGAAAAGACGTTTGTAAATTAAATCAGTATGAGCCATTAAGAATTGCTCAATTGCTAAGTAGTAATTTTTATTATCAATTGCCTTTTCTTCATCTTTAGTGTTTAAGCCATGAAGAGCACCAGTAGGGCCATGAGTTGTTGTTGTATCTGTTCTTTCAGGTCCAAGGGCTGATACCATATCGATAGGTGCATCTTTTGGTAATTCTTGTTTCAGCAAGATACCTTCTTTAAATTGGTGTAATTCGAATGAATCACGATTTAAACTCAAAATCGTGCCAGATAATTTTGTTGCTTGTTGAGCGAGTAAAGGTAATGTGTAAGCTTCAGGTCCAACAATCACCTGATCCAATTCAATGGCATGGTTCAAATTAAATTTAAAGTAATTATTTGGTGTTAAGTAAAGCGCGATGCTAGGGAATTGACCAATTCGATCAGCGATATCGTTCATGAAATTAGTAAGTTGACCTTCAATTGCACCCCAAGCTTTTTTATCAATATCTGCATGTTCTTCTTTTGCAGTTTTTAAACTAGTTTTCAGTTTTAATTGGTTCTTCGCTGCAAAATTAATCCCTGGGTATGTCTTAATAAAAATTGATACGACAGGTCCTTCTTTAATTGTAAGTAATTCTTTTAAATTGTTGTGCATTGACATAATGATTCCCCCTTTATATGATTAACCACAGTATAACATCATAAAATTCGTTATCCAACTGATATGGTTGCGGTTTCAACAAAGGAGAACTAAAATGATTGATTTCGAAGCGGATAATAAAAATGTCGAGAAGATGAAAGCATATATGAAAAATAGGTTTGTTTTCTTAGGAATCCGAGCGCCTGACAGACGAAAATTAATTCAAGGTTTAATGAAGGAATCAAAAACCTGGTCGCTGGAAGAACTTACCTCACAGATTTTAGCTTACTACGATCGTAATGAAAGAGAATACCAGTATGTTGCAATTGATTTAGCTCAAAAAAATGTTAAGCGATTAACCGTGAACGAAGCTCAAGTTCTTATTGATTTAATTCCCGTTAAAGCATGGTGGGACTCGGTAGACAGTTTACGTAAAGTTATCAGTGACTTCGTTAAATTACATCCGGAATATTTTAGTCGTATAAGTCAGCAATTTGAAGGGCATGAAGATTTTTGGATGCGCCGTGTGGGTATAAATCTTCAGTTAGGATATCGAGAAGCGACTAATTTAGCGTATTTAACAAAAATGATCATGAACGATCAAACAACGGATGAATTTTTTATTCAAAAGGCAATCGGGTGGTCGCTGCGTGAATATGCGAAAACTGACATGGAGTGGGTTAAAACATTCATTAAAAGACATGATTTATCAAAATTGGCCGTTCGGGAAGGTCTTAAACATTTAGCGATAAAATAAAAAGGGCTGAAATTTCTTTCAGTCCTTTTCTATTATTTTAAGGTTAAAAATTGATCACCGGCAAGGTCTCTATAAAAATTAGCTTTTACCGCTTTTTGGTAGGGTAAGAACCAGATGAACCCAATGCCAAGTGTAATAAGTGATAATAAGTACCAACCTAGTAAACTAAGATCAAGTACAAATAAGTCGAATTTATGACCGTTCATTAATTGACGGCTTAATGTAATTTTTTTGTTAGTCTTGATATCAGGGTGGTTAGGGTTATCTTGCAAGTCCTTATTAATCATAAATGCTTGCGAGTACGAATAGTGTTTAATGATTGCGGGAAAGAAGAGTAAAAGATACCAAAAAATAGTGTAAATAGTTTTAAGAATTGCTAACGCAATAGTTGAAAAAAATAATTCGTTTGAGAAAACTTGGAAACTTTGCGTGAATGCGCGATCTGGTGTTTTTTTAGAACTCACCCAAGTTAAAAAGGCATATGAAGCACCCATAAGTAAAATTTCAAAAATGAGAACAAGAAAAATCATTAGTGCTGAAACTGTTGGATTAAGATTTAACGGCGAAACATAAGAGCCTGACTCAGAATTAAATAATCTTGAATATTCATAGGCATATAAGCGTAAATAAACGATATAGGCAAGGACACCTATGAGACTAATTAAGATTGCCGATTTCCAATTTCCCTTAAAGAGTGTCTTTGTTTCAGATTTTAGCTGTTTTCTAGTTTTTAATTGCTTATCCATCATGGTAATCTCCAATATTTTTAGATTTTGTACACCCAAATCGTACAAAAATTAGCCGTTAAAGTCAATTAAATCTGAATACAATCATTTTTTTATTAACTGTAGTAAGATGAATAGCATAATTCATATTAAACGAAAGAAGGATTAACTAATGATAAATAAAATGAAAGCTATTGCAGCGTTTGGTAAATATCCAATAGAAGATGTAAGGGTGCTAAAAGATGTTGAAATTGATAAACCTGTGCCTCAAGATCATGATATTCTTGTGAAAATAGCGGGGATTTCGGTGAATCCTATTGATTTTAAAACGAGAATGTTAATCGAATCAGAGGACCAATCGCGTATCTTAGGATTCGATGCCATTGGAACCGTGTCAGAGATTGGTGCAGATGTGACTAATTTTGTTGTTGGGGATAAAGTTTTTTATTTGGGTGTAAACAACCGATCCGGAAGTAACGAAGAATATCAATTAGTGGATGAACGGTTAGTTGGTCATGCCCCTAAGAAGATAATGACTGCCGAAGCGGTTGCCATCCCGTTAACTGGCGTAACAGCATGGGAATCATTGTTTGAAAAATTAGCTTTTGTACCAAAAAAAGATGCCAATCAGGGCCAATCAATTCTGATTATTAATGGCGCCGGCGGTGTTGGGTCTATTGCCATCCAACTCGCGAAGTGGGCAGGAATTAAGGTAATCACAACTGCCTCACGGCCAGAGACAATTGATTGGGTTAAAAAAATGGGCGCTGATATTGTGATTAATCATCGAAAAGATTTGAAAAAACAATTAGATGAATTAGGAATTCATGAAGTTGATGGTATTTTAATGTTACATTCAACTGAACTATATTTTAATGTGGCGTCAGAGCTGATTAAACCACGGGGAATTGTCATGTCTATTGTGGCAACAACTGCGGAGTTACCATTGAGTATTTTAAAAAATAAAAGTAACGATTTCAAATGGTTAACAATATTTACAAAAGGCATTTACCATACCGCAGACATGGCTTCGCAAGGGGCTACCTTAAATCAATTGGCTAAATTATTAGATGAAGGTAGCATAAAATCAACGATGACTAAATCAGTTGAAGGAATTAATGCTGATAATTTGCGAGCAGCTACTAAAACTGTTGAAGGTGGTGCAATGATCGGTAAACTTGTCATTACCGGTGAATTCGACGCGGAGGTTTAAATCAGTGAGCAAACAAGAAATCAGAGAAAAAACGATTCTTAAAATGGCAGACTTAGCTAAAAATAAGTCGCTTGAAAAAAAACGACAAGAATTAGTAATTATTGATAAGTTACTGCGTTCAGAGGAATGGAAAATGGCCAGTTCTGTCGGGTTGACGATTAGTCAATCAATTGAATTTTCAACAAATGAGTTACTTCTGACAGCTTTGGAACAGAAAAAAAGGGTATACGTACCAAAGACGATGCCCGAAAAGCAGTTGGCATTTTTGCCATATCTATCTGCCGAGCAAGAATTAATAAAAAGTAGCTATGGCCTTTTAGAACCCAGTTATGATATGGCATTAGAAAATAATGAGTTAGATTTAGTTATTGTGCCAGGGGTTGGGTTTAATTTAAATAATAATCAAAGAATTGGATTTGGTGGAGGTTACTATGACCGATTTATTGCCAAACATCAGCCTACGACTGTTTCACTTTGTCTTGATGTCCAAAACGTAACTTCTGAACAATGGCTTGATAACCAATTTGATATTAAAATTAACAAAATTCTAACGGTATAAGACTTATTTGAATGAATTCTTAACAAAATATGATTTAATAATATGATTTACATTAATATCCGAATATAGTAAAATTGTAATTGCTCGTTAATGGGATAAACACGAACAAAAGCATTTATTAAAAAGGAGATATACAATGATTAACCGCATTAAATCATATTTTGAAATTGATCAGTTACAAACGACGGTAAAACGTGAGATTTTGGCTGGATTTACGACTTTCATTTCAATGTCTTATATATTATTCGTTAACCCTACGGTTTTAAGCGCTTCAGGAATGGATAAGGGGGCCGTCTTTACGGCAACCGCATTATCAAGTGCCTTGGGTTGTATTTTAATGGGTGTTCTAGCTAAATACCCAATTGCGACTGCACCAGCACTAGGTATTAATGCCTTCTTCTCTTACTCGGTTGTTATCGGGATGGGTATTCCATGGCAAACGGCTTTGGCAGGCGTCTTTGTTGCCTCATTAATCTTTATTTTAATCACTATCTTTAAATTACGAGAATTAATTATTAATGCGATTCCCAGCAATTTAAAATATGCGATTTCAAGTGGGATTGGGTTATTCATTGCTTTTATTGGATTACAAGGTGGAGGACTAATTGTTTCTAATAAATCAACAGTCGTTGGATTAGGTTCATTGAGCGTTGGGACAACTTGGTTAACGATATTTGGGTTAGTTATTACTGCAATTTTAATGGTTAGACGTGTTCCTGGTGGGATATTCATAGGGATGTTTGCAACAGTTATCCTTGGGTTCATTACGGGATTAATTAAGGCACCAACAGGTATTGTCTCTGCTGCGCCAAGTCTAGCACCTACCTTTATGCAGGGTGTTAAACATATCGGAGATATTAACACGGTTCAACTATGGGTCGTTGTACTTACTTTCTTGTTAGTGACGTTTTTCGATACGGCAGGAACTCTAGTTGGATTAGCACAACAAGCGGGATTCATGAAAGATAATAAAATGCCACGTGTGGGTAAAGCGCTCGCTGCTGATTCAACAGCGATGCTCGCAGGATCTGTTTTAGGGACATCACCAGTTGGTGCCTTTGTTGAGTCTTCAGCAGGTATTGCTGTTGGTGGACGTTCAGGATTAACGGCCGTTACAACGGGACTATTATTCGTTGCCGGTATGTTTTTCTCACCATTATTATCGGTTGTGACAACACAAGTTACTGCACCAGCATTAATTATTGTTGGCGTATTAATGGCACAATCATTAACAAAAATTGAATGGTCAAAAATGGAAATTGCCATACCGTCATTCTTAATTGTTATAGGGATGCCCCTAACGTACAGTATTTCTGACGGAATAGCTTTAGGGTTCATTCTTTATCCCATTACAATGATTGCAGCTGGTCGTCGTAAAGATATTCATCCCATCATGTATGGATTATTTTTCATATTCCTACTTTTCATGTGGATCTTAAATGTTTAAATAAAATCGCAAACCTAAATGACAGAACCGGTCTAAACATGGTATTATTTAGACTAAGGGTTTAAACGAATAAAAAATATAATACGAATAGGAATGGATAATATGATGACAAGTGAAAAGATACACATCGGATTACTTTTTGGTGGTAACTCATCAGAACATGATGTTTCAAAACGTTCAGCACATAATATTTATGATGCAATGGATAAAAATAAATATGAAGTTAGCTTATTCATGTTTACAAAAGAAGGGGTATTACTTGGCGATGCTGCTTCACGTCGTATTTTTGATGGCGAACCAGAAGCAAAAGTTGTTGCTGATGTCTTACCAACAATCGACTTTACAAATCCACTAGCAAACATTATGAGTTTAACTGAAGTTAAGGATATCGATCTTTTCTACCCAGTAATTCATGGTAATATGGGTGAAGATGGTACTATCCAAGGTCTGTTTAAACTTTTAGACAAGCCTTACATTGGTAGTGATGTTCGTTCATCTGCAATCTCGTTTGATAAAGATTTAACGAAAAAAATGTTGACGTTAAATAATATCAGAAATACTAAATACTTGGTCGTTAAGGCTAATAACCGTGTTGAAATGTCTTATGCACATATCAGCAAAGAACTTGGGGATGTTGTTTTTATCAAACCAGCTAACCAAGGTTCATCAGTTGGTATCCATAAAGCACATAATGAAAAAGAATTCCTCGAAGGTATTGAAGACGCATTTTTATATGACACAAAGATTTTGGTTGAAGAATCAATCGAAAATCCTGATGAAATTGAATGCTCAATTCTTGGAAATACTGATTTAAAAGCTTCAAAATTAGGCGCAGTTATTGTACCAAAATCGGATGTGTTTTACGATTACAACAATAAATTCGTTGATGCTTCAGGAGTTGAGTTTGAAATGCCAGTTGAATTACCTGATGAATTAACAAAGGAAATTCAAGATATGTCATTACGTGCCTTTGAAGCATTAGGTTGTCGTGGTTTGGCACGAATTGATTTCTTAGTTAAAGATGGTATTCCATATCTTGGTGAATTGAACACGTTACCAGGATTTACTAATATCTCACTTTATCCACAATTGTGGGAAGTTTCGGGAATTGGTTACTCAGAACTAATTGATAAATTAATTCAATTAGCATTCGACGAACATGCCGCTGTTAAAGAATTACATTACGATTTCACTGAACTACCTGAAATCTAAAACTGAAAAGATTACTAGTCTGGAGACAGTACTGGTAATCTTTTTTATTTGAAAGGGGGAGAATAATATGGAGAGATGTCCATGGGCACAGTCCGGTAATCAGTTAATGCAAGATTATCATGATGAAGAGTGGGGAAAACCACTTTTCGGTGATCAACAGTTATTTGGGTTATTAAGTTTAGAACTAATGCAGGCGGGTTTGAGCTGGCAAACTGTTCTAAATAAACGAACTGATTTTAATCTTGCTTTTGAAAATTTTTCTATTCAAAAGGTCAGTCAATTTGATGAAAGAAAAATTTCTGAGCTAATGGAAAATTCAAAAATTATTCGTAATCAACGTAAAATTTCAGCAATTATTACAAATGCACAGGCCATCGTTAAGATGAATCAAAGTGGACAATCATTTGATATGTTTTTATGGCAGTTTGTAAATAATAAACCACTTAATAATCTTTGGAATCACGCGGAAGAAGTTCCAACAGAGACTGATATTTCAAAACAATTATCTAAAGAATTAAAAAAGTTAGGCTTTAAGTTTGTTGGGCCGAAAATTTGTTATTCGCTGATGCAGAGTATGGGGATGGTAGATGATCATCTAGCGTCATGCGCATTTAAGACAAAATAAAAAAAGAAATTAACCATTTAAATGGTTAATTTCTTTTTTTATTTTGCCTATTTTTGACTCAAATCATTACTCAACATTTTATTTTTTTCTTTTAAAGTTCTTTTAGTATATCGGTCATGACCTTGACCCCAAAAGACTAACAAAACAAGAATTCCAACAGCTGCCATTATATAATCTCTAAAGATTATGTGTTCACTATTAACCATTATCAAAACGATACTAATTGTACCTAACAATGGTATTATCCCACCAAGCCAAAAATATTTTGTATTTGCCAAACCGTATGTCTCAATCAGAATTAAAAGTATTATTATTGCAAAAAATGTTAACTCAGTCATTTTTTTCTCCTTCATGGAATTCTATAATTTTTTTTGCAGCGCTATAACTAATTTGGTCATCCGTTACAAGACGCATAAGATTCACTATGAATGGTTCACTATCTTTCTCATCAATTATTCCAATTTTAGTTATAACTTCATTGAGTCTATTCCGTACTGTGGGGTAGGAGACTGAATATTCTTTTGCTACTTGCTTCAATGATCCGGACGATAGCGTAAAACGCTTAATAAAATTCATATCTTCATCCGTCATATTCTCGTACCATGTATTAATAATAATTCCCACCTTTTTATTGTTTAGATATAATGTTAACATAATTTAATAATATATCAATAATATTAAATGTTTTGTCAATGTAATGTTAAATTATGTTAATATTTTACGCATAGTTCTAGGTTATTTCTAATCTAGTATTATATCCATGATGTATTTAATTGTTATTTTTCACTTATTGCACCTGTTATTACATTGGAGGTAATTTTAACACTTGGTTATTTGTTAAATAGTTAAAATGATTAGTAATCGGGTGGCAATAATCCATGTATCTAAGCTGCGGAGTAAACAAAAAAACTACACCCGGTTTGGGTGTAGTTTTTTATCATTAAATCTAACTATTTTATTGTTGAGTTCGTTTAATTATGTTAGTTATTAATCGTTATTATTTTTTAAGAGCGGGTGCATTGCTTAAATCGGTTCTAACAACTAAAACATCTGAAGTTGCCACTCGAGTTACGTACTCTGTAACCGATCCAATTAATAAACGCTCAACCGTATTTAAACCAGTAGCACCAATCACAATCAAATCAATATCTAAATTGATTGGAACGTTTTTGGCAATCACAACTTTAGGAGAGCCATACTCAATTGAAAAATCGACATTTTTAAGACCAGCTGATTTTGCTTGTTCAATATATTTATTTAATGTTTCTTTTGCCGTATCACTAACTTGTTCAACCATTGACGTATCAAAACTTGAGATATTTTGGAATGCTCGAGTATCAATAACGTGTAAAAGATGAAGTGTAGAATCCTCGCCATTTCTTAAAGCTACTTGTACAGCTTTTTCAAATGCTAATTTTGCTTCATCCGAACCATCTACAGGAACTAAAATATTTTTGTATTGTTGTAACATGGTCATCCACCTCTTTCTTTTGTATATCTTCATTTTACGACAAATTTAATGAAAATAGAAGTAAAAACGGTTACAAAGTTAGTTTAATGCATAAAAAACGATAAGACAATGGTTAAAGCACCCACTGTGAGACAAGATAGGGCAACGAAAATGCCGTAAAATATGGGGATGAAGACAATAATTGAAATTAATCCAATTAGACCTTCAACGCCGATAATTACCCCAAAAATAAGTAACGTCGTACTCAACACGTGGTTTGTTTCAGGTCTAAAAATCATAAAATTTTTACCACGGTGAGAGAACAGATAGTAACCGATCGTCAAAAGTAACAATGCAAGAACGGCCAACAGTATTCGGATTATAAGCATAAAATCTCCTTTATTATTAACATAAAAAAGCCTGAACAAACAAAGTTTGTCCAGGCCATCAAAGCAAAAGCTTTGGAAAATCCGCGTAGTGCCGTTAATCATCTTCGTGAGTTGAGCCCGCAATAAAGCAGGTGGCATCGACTGTACTAACCTCTAACTACCAAGTGAAATGGCTTGAAATTAATTAGCCTATTAAGTCAACGCCTAGATATAATTATTTGTTCGGTCAACATTCTAATAAGATAACGCGTACACTTCAGAACTTCATCCTTAATATAGCACAGACATCTTAAACGTGCAACAATTATGATGTAAGCGTGAACAGGTCATTTTTTTGATGGATGTAATTTACCATATTGTTCTTTAAGCGCCTGTTCGTACCGCCCATTGCTTTTTGGTTCATAGTAGTCTGCATTTTTTAGTTTATCTGGTAGATATTGTTGACTAACCCAGTCATTTGGGTAGTCGTGAGGGAATTTGTATCCGATACCGCGACCTAAATCCTCTGCGCCTTTGTAGTGGGAGTCTTTTAAATAAGCAGGAATCTCACCAAATCCGCCTTTTTCAATATCAGCAATTGCATTGTTGATAGCGACATTAGCTGAATTGGATTTAGGTGATAGACAAAGATCGATTACTGCATTTGATAATGGGATTTTTGCTTCTGGGAACCCAATTTTTTCTGCTGCTTGAACAGCCGTTACAGTTCTAGCACATGCTGCAGGACTACTTAAGCCAATATCTTCATAGGCCATTGTAATTAAGCGTCTTGCGATTGTAGGTAGGTCACCAGCCAGAATTAAACGTCCTAAGTAGTGAAGAGCGGCGTTAACATCCGAACCCCGTACTGATTTTTGAAAAGCTGAAATAACATCATAATGAGCATCACCATCTTTATCATGCGTGAGTGCTTTTTTCTGTAAACATTCCTCAATGATTGTTAACGTTAAAACGATGACTCCAGAATCATCAGCAGGTGTAGATTTAGCAGCCAACTCAAGAGCGTTTAATGAACTACGTAAATCACCATTAGTTGCTCGAGCTAAATGTAATCGGGCGTTGGGCTCTAAATTAATATTAAGCTCACCGAGACCAACTTTTTTATCAGTCAATGCACGGTCAATTGCAATTTCAATATCTTGTTCGTCCAAAGGTTTTACTTCAAAAATTTGAGTTCGACTTCTGATAGCCGGATTAATTGTAATGTAAGGATTCTCGGTCGTAGCACCAATTAAAATAATTCGACCACTTTCTAAGTGTGGTAACAAGAAATCTTGTTTTGGTTTTGTTAGTCGATGAATTTCATCTAAAAGTAAAATAACGGTACCGCTCATTTTGGCTTCTTCTGCCACGACTTCAAGATCTTTTTTTGAATCAGTCGCCGCATTTAATTTACGAAATGCATATTGGGTTGATCCCGCAATAGCACTGGCAATACTCGTTTTACCAGTACCAGGGGGTCCATACAGGATCATGGAAGAAAGAAGTTTGGCGTCGACCATACGTTTAATGATTTTACCGGGTCCAACAAGATGCTGTTGACCGACAACTTCTTCAATTTTTGTTGGTCGCATTCTAAATGCAAGTGGTTGTAACATGAATGATAGCTCCTTTCGCGTTAATTACTAAGGAATAGTATAGCATAGTAGCATGAGTTTAATTGCCCAAAGGTATCGTAAATAGGAGGGTTAAATGCCAATATTTGGTATACTGTAGAAGAAAACTGAAAGGGATGACGATATGGAACTAGACGCAATCGGATTGGAAATTCAAGAAGAAGAATTGGGACCATTGCTTAGACGGTCGCTAATTGGTTTGGAGAGAGAAACACAGAGGGTCATGAATACGGGTGTTTTGAGTTCAAGCGACCATCCACAATCATTAGGTGACAGACTGAAACATAATTATATAAAAACGGATTTTGGTGAAGCGCAAATGGAATTTATTACGCCACCAATTGAAGGCGCTGATAACGTTGTGAACTATCTAGACGCTATTCAACAAGTTGCGACCCAGAATTTGCCGGATAATGAACAATTTTGGACATTAAGTTCGCTTCCCGAATTACCAGATGATGAGTCTAAAATTAGGGTCGCTCACCCAGACGAAAAAGGCTTTCTATATAGAAATAAATTAATAAAGAAATATGGTAAAAAAAGACAGCTTTTCACATCTGTGCATCTTAATTTTAGTCTTTCAGAAAAGTTAATTCAGACGTTATTCACATCTGAGTTTCATAACTATTTCGACTCTTATGTAGAATTTCATAATTTTATCTATGTGAAAATTGGTCGTAAATTCGTTCAAAATAGGTGGCTGTTAACTTACTTGTTTGGGGCAACGCCGATTTATAATGGAGACGATAATAACACTCGTGATTCCGTTAGAAGTGTTAGAAATAGTGAACTTGGCTATACCAATATAGACGATTCTATTCAGGCATCATATCAATCTATCGAGGCCTACGTTACGTCATTGAAAAAAATGGTTCAAGAGGGAAAACTGTTATCGTTTTCTGAATTTTACGGGGACGTTCAATTTAAGTCAATTGATAAAAATGAGGATTCTTTGATTTCAAGTGGTATCAATTATTTTGAATTGAGTGGATTAGATATTGATCCATTTTCACGCGTAGGTATCAAGAGTGAGACGATTAAATTTATCCAATTACTTTCAGCTTATTTTCTAATGACGCCTGATTTGGCAGAAGACGAAGTTGACCTGACCTTACTTAAAGCAAAACAGCTTAATGACGAGGTTGCGATGGAGGATCCTAGAACTAATTCAGTTACTAAAAATGCCGGTATAAAGTTATTAAATGAATTAATTCTATTTAATAATAATTTCTATTTGGATGATGAATTAAAAGACGAGTTGGTCAGTTATAAAGAGCAGTTTGAACAACCTGAATTAAGTTTAAGTGCAAGAATCAATGATCAAGTGATTAATCAATCGCTGGTTAATTTTGCAATGAACCGAGCAAATTTAAATAGACGATTCTATCAATCACAATTAAATTCGCTAACTGGATTCAATAATTACTCAAGTAATACGCAGCTTATTTTGGCTGGATTATTAAAAAAAGGATTACGCTTTGACCTCGTTGATGATGACGGTGATGTTATCAGAATTAACGGACATTTGTTGCAACATGGGACAATTTCAGATTTAGACTCAAGTATATTAAATCAAATTGTACATGACAAACAAACACTGAAAAAAGTACTGGGACAGATTGATATCAAGGTTCCCAGTGGGATTAGCGTACGTAGTCTAGATGAGGCAATGGCTTATTATCCTGATATCGTCGGTAAGGCGTTAGTTGTTAAGCCTAGGTTCGTTAAAAGCAGCCAAATGACGCACATCTTCCGAGTGGCACCAACGCTAAATGAATACAGAGAAGCTATTAAACGAAATTTACTGGTAGACACTCAAGTTTTAATTGAGCAAATTGTTGTTGGTTCAGTTTATCGGTTTATGATGGTTGATGGGCGTGTGCAAGGAGTTGTTGAAAGGTTGCCCGTCAGTGTAGTTGGTGATGGTCGACAAACGTTAGCAGAATTAATTGCGCAAAAAAATGCGAAAATAGGTCGATCTAGTCGGGGCCCTTGGCACCAACTTAATTTGCTAGAAGTTGAAAGGCAAACGTTGGAAACACAGGGCATAAATGAAACGACTATTATTCCAAGAGGATCTGAAGCCATTATTCGATACGATAATAATTTTAATGCCGGGGCTAGCCAGAACGAAGTTAGTGGGCAAATGGACGATTCCTACGTTTCATTAATAGGGGATTATGCCAAACGATTAAAAATAATGATTGGAGCATTTGATGTGGTAATAACCAATTTGTATATACCATATGATGCGAAACATGCGGATTCGTTGATCGTTCTTTCGGTTGAAACAAGTCCAGATTTAGCGATTAATTCATTTCCAAATTTTGGAGATAAACAAGTTATCGCCGATAGAATTATAGAACTTCTACAAAAAATAAGAACTAAACCTAACGCTTAATAGATAATGGCGTTAAGTTTAGTTCTTACTGGCTTAGTCAAATAGATTTTCAAAAAACGATTTTTTACTTTGTTGTGGTTCACTTTTAACGATTGGGTACTTCTCATTGATTGCAATAACAGGTTCATTTATTGCCGTTTTTTCAGTTGCAACAACCAAGCCCATAATCTCAGCACCTGCTGGATCTTCACTATTTGATGTTAATGTAAAATTAACATTGTGTTGATGAGCTAGGGTGATATAAGGTGCAAGTGAATCTTGATCAATCATACCGTTTAGTAAGACGCGGTAGTCCGGATGAGCTACTAATTCTTTTTCGAATCCGGTCATATTATCGGCGGCCGTCACCTCGTTAATTGTCATTGCTAAACTGACCCGTTCTCTGAATGTACCTAAGTATTTTCTTTGTTCGTCTGGATGAAGCTGTGGGACCCCGTACAATCCAGATTGAAGATGCGGGTCTATATTATTATCAGTCATTGTTGTTACCACCTTCTATATAAGTTATGTTTTTAGCATACCATGTTTGGTACAAAAGGAGAGAATGAAATGTTTATTAAAGACGATTTCTTGATTTTTAAAGATCAGACCTTAGATGGCCGATTGGAAAAGATTAAAACAATTATTGATCCAAAATTTGAAACGATGGGTACTGAGCTAATACCGTTTTTAAGCAAACAGTTAGATAGTGAAATGTATTTGCATATTGCAAAACACGCACGAAGATCGAAAAATCCGCCACCTGATACTTGGATGGCTTTTAGCGAGAACAAGCGTGGTTATAAAATGATGCCTCATTTCGAAATTGGTTACTGGGATGATCGGTTATTCATCTGGTTATCAGCACTAGCGGATATTAAAGATAAAAGTGTGTATGGAGATAACGTCATTGAATCAGTTAAAATGATTCAAGAATTAGATAGTTCATTTGTTTGCTCAGTGGATCATACAAACAAAGAAGCGACAGTTGCAGCCAATATGATTACGCAAGCTGATGGTCAAAAGTGGAGTCAGGTACAGACCAGGGAATTATTGATAGGTCGAAACTTAGACGTAATGGATAAGTTTTTTGAGTTGGATAAAGACGAGCAACTTAATTATTTAAAGCAAACGCTGATACCATTAATTGATATTTATAAAATTTGGACAAAAAAAACATCTCATTAAAAATGAGATGTTTTTTATTTTGAAATTATAATTTGTTGTAGTATTCAACGATAAGTGATTCGTCAATATCTGCTTCAAGTTCTTCACGTTCTGGTAAACGAGTTAATGAACCCTCTAATTTATCAGCATCAAATTGTACGAATTGTGGACGACCAACTAATGCTTCCATTGAGTCTTTAACAATTTGTAAAGTTTTTGATTTTTCACGTAATGAGATTACTTGACCAATTTCAACAGCGTATGAAGGGATATCAACACGGTTGCCATCAACAGTAATATGACCATGGTTTACCAATTGACGAGCTTGGCGACGAGTAGAAGCCAAACCTAAACGATAAACAACGTTGTCTAAACGACCTTCAAGTAAGAGCATGAAGTTAACACCATGCTTACCTTCGCGAATTGTACCAGCTTTAATAAATAAGTTAGCAAATTGACGTTCTGATAAACCGTACATCATACGAAGTTTTTGTTTTTCTCGTAATTGTAAACCATATTCTGATAATTTACGGCGATTGTTTTGACCATGATCACCGGGTGCATAAGGACGACGAGCTAATTCTTTACCAGTACCTGTTAAAGAAAGACCTAATCGACGTGAAACTTTCCAACTTGGGCCAGTATAACGTGACATATATAAATTCCTCCAATATTTGTTTTGGAGTAAAATAATCCTTTGTGAGCTTAGTATTCGTGCAGTTTGTTTTGCAATGTTCACCTTTGCAGCTGAAAGGGTACTAATTGAACCAAAAAAATTGGGCAACAAACTGTTGACGAGCTTACCGCTCACCGCTGCATTATTTTACACAAGGTTCATCATACTGTCTTTGGAGACTAATGTCAATCTGTTTTCATGTTTGTTTACATGCCAAATCAATTTTCTTTCCATAATATTATAGAAAGCTAGTGAACGCTTTAAAGGTCTATGATATAATGATTAGAAGCATAAAATTTGAATGTGAATAATTGGATATAAATTTTAGTAAGCTAAAGGCGGGATTAGGATATGACACAGATTTTTGTTGGAATAATAGTAGTAGCCATTATTATCTATGCAACGGCGTTTTTTCTTCAGAAGCGTAATGAAAAAAAATTCGAAACATTTCGTAACCAAGTAGAGGTTATTTTTAATTCTGAAGTTGAAGAACAACTTCGATTAACGAAAGATTTGGGACTGACGGGAGAGAGTCTAAAAACTTTCTCAGCGTTAGAATCAGATTTTAAAGAAGTAAAAAATGCAAAACTACCTAAAATTACAATACAAATCGACGAAGCTTATGAAGCAAATGCAAAATACCAATTTCTTTCTAATCGCCAATTAACGGCAGAAATTGAAGTTAAATTAATTTCAATTAATAAGACGCTTGAAGGTATTAAAAAGGCTTTGGTGTCTTTGAAGAAAAGTGATGAGAGTAATCATCAGGCAGTTGACTCGCTTGAAAAAAAATATCAAGATTTACGTAAAACGTTATTATCAAAAAACTTTTCTTATGGACCTAGCATCGATAAGTTAGAGGATAAATTAACGGGTCTTGAAGACGATTTTGATCGTTTTTCAACGTTGACTTCCGCTGGTGATCACGATACGGCGGAAAAAGTTTTGGGTAGCTTGAGAGAAGATACGGCGTCGCTTGAAAAAATTCTTGAAGAAATCCCACCACTATATAAAAGTTTAAAAAATGAATTTCCTGATCAACTTGCAGAATTACAATCAGGTTACATGAAATTAATTGATGAAAATTATAATTTTCCAATTGCTGATGAGATTCCTAAACAAATTGACGAATTACAGACGGGTGTCGATAAAGCATTAGCCGAATTGGAAACGCTCGAAGTTGCTACAACTACCGTTGAGGTCAATGATATTGCTAACCAAATTGACTATTTATATGATGTCATGGAAAAAGAATTGACTGCAAAAGATCGGTTGGAGAAACAAGAGACTAGTTACCGTAAATTTATCGACCACGCTGAAAAGCAAAGTCAGATGCTTTTGGTAGAATTAGACAGACTAGGTCAAAATTATGAATTAGACCATAACGAATTAGAAGATGCGCAAAAGTTAGGGCGAGAGATTGCAACCATCAATTCGCAATATGATGTTGATAAGGCCGCCGTTGAATCGGGTGAAGCAATCTATAGTGAAGTAGCTGATCGCGTTGAACAAAATTCTAAGTCATTAGAAAATATTGAACTGGAACAACAAAAAATTAATCATAGTATTCAGGATTTACGAAGTGATGAGAAAAAAGCTAGCGCAACAATACAAAGATTTGATATTGAATTACATCAAATCAAGCGTCAAGTTGAGCAAGTTAATCTTCCTGGATTGCCAAATGATTACTTGGACTTTTTCTATGTCGTTAGCGATGAAATTGAAGCAGTTGAAGTTGCCATTGGAAAGTTAAAAATTAACATTGAAAAAATTACTAAACAAATTATTGATATTGAAGCAGATCTTGAAAAATTACAAGACAAAACACATGATTTGATTGATAGTGCATCATTGTCAGAGAGCTTATTACAATATGCGAATAGATTTAGAAATTCGAATGAAGAGATTGCAATCGCATTTGGTAAGGCGCAACAATTGTTTAATAACGATTTTAATTATGCGGCTAGTTTAGAAACAATTGCGACGGCTTTAGATAAAGTTGAACCTGGGTCATATAAGAAGATTGAAAAACAATACTATGATAATATAGATGACGACTTTGAAATTGAATAGTAATCATTAAAGTGGGGGCTGGAACAAAAAATTGTTCAGTCGCCACTTTTATATTTAATAAAGAAACACCAGGGATGAATTAAAAGTGTCAATCTGATACGAAGTATATTATAATGAGAAAAGTATTTTTCAGAAAAGAAGGTAGCTAATGATTTATTTTGATAATAGCGCAACAACAAAAATTGCGCCCGAAGTTTTAGATACTTACAATAAAGTTAGCGAACAGGTTTGGGGTAACCCATCTAGCCTGAACAATTTGGGCGAAGTGGCTCATAATTTATTGGAACAATCTCGACAACAAATTGCAAGTTTGTTAAATGTGTTTGAGGATGAAATTCTATTTACCGGAAGTGGTACTGAGGGAGATAACTGGGTAATTAAAGGAACGGCTATGGCAAAGATGAGTCATGGTAAGCATTTAATTACGACAACAGTTGAACATCCCGCCGTCATGAATACGATGGCTCAACTCGAGCAGCTTGGATTTGAAGTGACCTATCTACCCGTTGATGATGAGGGCAGAATTAATGTTGAAGATTTAAAGGCTGCTTTAAGATCTGATACGATTCTGGTTTCCGTTATGGCAGTTAATAATGAAATTGGAACGGTTCAACCTTTAGTTGAGATAGGCAATGTTCTAAAAGACTATCCGACCGTTCATTTTCACGTTGACGCTGTTCAAGCTATTGGTAAAGGCGTGCAAGAAGCTTTTATGAGTGATCGAGTTGACTTTGTAACTTTTTCTGGTCATAAATTTCACGCGCCACGTGGCGTTGGGTTTATTTACAGCAAGCGAGGTCGCCATATTGAGCCACTTCTTACGGGTGGTGGACAAGAGCACAACTTACGTAGTGGGACTGAAAATGTGCCCGCAATCGCAGGTATGTCCAAAGCATTACGTTTACTATTAGAGAACGAAACGGAAATGGTTACAAAACAAAAAGCTGTTAAAGAAGTCGTCTTTAATCATATTAGCGAGTTTGGCAAGATAACTACTTTTTCAAAAATGCAGTCAAATTTTGCACCGCATATTCTATGTTTTGCCATCGAAGGCGTCCGTGGTGAATCGATCGTTCACGCATTCGAGAGTGAAGGGATTTACATTTCAACGACGAGTGCTTGTTCATCGAAGAAAAACCAGGCGTCTGGTACTTTACTGGCAATGAATGTCCCAGAGGCACTTGCAAAATCTGCTGTTCGAATTAGTTTTGATGAAAATAATACATTGGAAGAAGCAAAAGAATTTAATCGCGTTTTTGATATTTTGTATCATAAATTTGAAAAAATTAATTCTAAATAACGAAAGGATGTCGACATGCAATACACAGAAATAATGGTTCGTTACGGCGAATTATCAACAAAAGGAAAAAATAAGAGGAACTTTATTGATCGTTTAGGAACTAATGTGCGTAATAGTTTACGTGGTTTTGATGACTTAGTCGTCAAAGCTAACCGTGATCGTATGCACATTAATTTAAATGGTGATGATAGCGAACTAGTCATGCAACGTTTATCACAGGTTTTCGGTATTCAAAACTTTTCACCCGCAATTCGTGTTGAACAAGATTTGGATGCAGTAAAAGAAACAGCTGTTGCAATGGTTAGCGAACAGTTTGTTGAAGGAACAACTTTTAAAGTTAATACACGCCGTTCAGATCATGATTTTGAATTAGATACAAATGAAATGAATGATGAATTGGGTGGCTGGATTTTAGATCATGTCCCTGGTATTACCGTTAAAATGAAACAACCAGATATTATTTTGCGTGTTGAAGTCCGTGCTAATGGTATTTTCTTATCATCTGAAACGCGTCAAGGTGCCGGTGGATTACCTGTTGGGACTGCTGGTAAAGGGATGCTTATGTTATCAGGCGGTATTGATTCGCCAGTCGCAGGTTACCTTGGTATGAAGCGTGGTGTTTCAATGGAAATGGTTCATTTCTTTAGCCCACCTTATACGAGTGAACAAGCTCTAGCTAAGGCAAAAGAGTTAACAGTTAAACTGACACCTTATGTTGGTACGATTCAATTTATTGAGGTACCATTTACCGAAATTCAAGAACAAATTAAACATGATGTTCCGGAACCATACTTGATGACCATTACGCGTCGTTTTATGTTACGTTTAACTGAGAAAATCGCTGAATTACGTGGCGGATTAGCCATTTTTAATGGTGAGTCATTAGGACAAGTGGCTTCTCAAACACTTGAAAGCATGGTTGCAATTAATGATGTTACAACGATGCCTATTATTCGTCCAGTTGTTTCAATGGATAAAAATGAAATCATTGATGTTGCCAAGAAGATTGACACATTCAACCTTTCAATTAAACCTTTTGAAGATTGTTGTACTATTTTTGCACCACCAGCACCTAAAACTAAACCTCGTTTAGACCGTTCGAGAGAATTTGAAGCTCGTTTAGATATTGATGGTTTGATAGAACGTGCTTTAGCGGGTGTTAAAGTGACAAAAATTCATATTGGTGAAGAGTACTTAAATGAAAATAGTAGTCTGTTTGCAGAATTACTCTAAAGGTCACTTTAAGATTAGAAACTAGTTTCTAATCTTTTTTTGTGCAATCAAATAAGTCGCTTCGTGACTCGAAATTGCGTAGAATAGGAGTTATAGAAGAAAGGGTGGTCAATTATGAAAGTAACTCGTCATGGTAATGAAATGGATACAGTAGGTGAAGCACCAAAAGTAGGAGCTATTTTCCCAACAGTTATTGCTTACGATGAAAATGATCAAGCAGTAACGTTACCAAAGAATACCGGGAAAAAACTTTTACTAAGTGTTGTCCCAAGTATTAATACGCGCGTTTGTAGTATAGAAACAAAACGGTTTAATATGGAAGCTGACAATTTTAAAGAGGTTGAATTTATTACGGTCTCAGATGATTCAAAAGAAGATCAAAAGAATTGGTGTGCTGCTGAGGGCGTAACTAATTTACAATTACTTCATGCAGATAAGGGTGATTTTGCTGAAATTACTGGGTTAGATGTCCCAGAATTCGGTCATATGGCAAGAATGGTTTTTATTTTAGATGAAACTGGACGTGTTATATACGAGGAATTAGTTACGGAAATTTCGAGTGAACCCGATTACGCCAAACTTATTAACGAACTAAAAAAATAAGATATTGACGATTTTTAGAATAAACGCTAAAATATGACTACAGACGAAGAACGAGAACACCAGTCATTTCAGAGATAAAATGCTAGGCTGAAACATTTTAATCAGACACTATGGTGGTAGCTCGGGAGTTGTTATTCTGAAATTAAGTAGGAGTAACCGGACATTATGGTTCGTTAAAAAAGTAATTAAGAGGGGTTAAAACCCAATTTAGGTGGTACCACGGCACTGTCGTCCTAAAACAGAAATGTTTTTTGATGACGGTGTTTTTTTATGCCTAAAATAAAATTAATGAACGAAAAGGAGAATTCATGACAAAAGAAGTTGAACTATCAACAAAATATGATCCAAGTCAGGTTGAACCTGGTCGTTATGAAGAATGGTTGAAAAAAGATTTATTTAAACCAAATGCTAATCCGGAAGCAAAACCGTACTCGATTGTTATTCCACCACCAAATGTAACGGGTAAACTACATTTAGGACATGCTTGGGATACGACGTTACAAGATATCTTAATCAGACAAAAAAGAATGCAAGGCTTTGATACGCTTTGGTTACCAGGGATGGATCATGCGGGAATTGCGACACAAGCTAAAGTTGAAGCTAAATTAGCTGAGCAAGGCGTGACACGTTACGATTTAGGCCGCGAAAAATTTGTGGAACAAGTTTGGGATTGGAAAGACGAATATGCTGATGTCATCCATAAACAATGGGCAAAAATGGGTCTATCTTTAGATTACAGTCGTGAACGATTCACTTTAGACGATGGTTTATCTGACGCCGTAAAGAAAGTATTTGTTAATTTATATAATAAAGGCTTAATTTATCGTGGTGAGTACATTATTAATTGGGATCCTAAGGCAAGAACTGCTTTATCAGATATTGAAGTTATCCATCAAGATGACGAAGGCGCATTTTATCATGTTAAATACCCATTTGCCGATGGCTCAGGATTTATTGAAATTGCGACAACTCGTCCTGAAACAATGATGGGGGATGTTGCGGTAGCCGTTCATCCTGATGATGATCGTTACAAAGACATCGTTGGTAAAAAAGTTATTCTACCACTCGTTAACAAGGAAATTCCAATTATCACGGATCATTATGTTGATATGGGATTTGGTACGGGGATGGTTAAAATAACACCAGCGCATGACCCTAACGATTTTGAAGTTGGTAACCGTCATGATTTACCTCGTATTAATACAATGAACGAAGACGCAACGATGAACGAAAATGCTGGCAAATATGTTGGAATGGATCGTTTTGAAGCGCGTAAAGCAATTGTTAAAGATCTTGAAGCAGAAGATTTAATGATTAAGATTGATCCAATTACGCATAGCGTTGGTCATTCTGAAAGAACCGGTGTTCAAGTTGAAGCGCGTCTGTCAACGCAGTGGTTTGTTAAGATGAAGCCACTTGCTGAAGAAGCTTTAAAATTCCAACAAGGTGAAGATAAGGTTGGATTCGTACCAGAACGCTTTGAAAATACCTTTACGCAATGGATGGAAAATGTTCATGATTGGGTTATTTCACGTCAATTGTGGTGGGGTCATCAAATTCCAGCTTGGTACCATAAAGAAACTGGTGAAATGTACGTTGGGGAGGTTGCACCAACGGATATTGAAAACTGGGAACAAGATAATGATGTCTTAGATACTTGGTTCTCAAGTGCTCTATGGCCTTTCTCAACAATGGGCTGGCCAAATACGGATGCCCCTGATTATAAACGTTATTTCCCAACGAATACACTTGTTACGGGATATGATATTATCTTCTTCTGGGTATCACGTATGATTTTCCAAAGTTTAGAATTTACCGATGAACGTCCATTTGAACATGTTTTAATTCACGGATTAATTCGTGATGAAAGTGGTCGTAAAATGAGTAAATCACTTGGGAACGGAATTGACCCAATGGACGTTATTGAAAAATATGGCGCTGATGCACTTCGTTGGTTCTTATCAAATGGTTCCGCACCGGGACAAGATGTCCGTTTTAGTTACACTAAAATGGATGCTTCATGGAACTTCATCAATAAGATTTGGAACGCTAGTCGTTTCGTAATTATGAACTTAGATGGTGTTGATAAGATTGAATTGCCAGCTAAGTCAGAATGGCAACTTGTTGATAAGTGGATACTTAGTCGTCTAAATACGACTGTTTCTGAAGTTACACGATTATTTGATACTTTTGAATTTGGTGAAGCCGGTCGTGCGCTATATAATTTCATCTGGAATGATTTCTGTGATTGGTATATTGAAATGAGTAAAGAAAATCTTAACGGTGATAACCAAGCTATTAAGCAAAATACGCAACAAATTTTAGCTTACGTCTTAGATCAAACGTTAAAACTACTTCACCCAATCATGCCATTTGTTACTGAAGAGTTATGGCTAACAATGCCTCACGATGGAGAATCAATTGTTGTAGCTGATTATCCTGTTGTCCACTCAGAGTTTGAAGATGAACAATCAGTTACTGACATGAATAATTTAATTGAATTAATTCGTGCCGTTAGAAATAATCGTGCGGAAGTTAATGCACCTATGTCTAGTGCGGTTGATTTATTGATTAAAACAACGGATGATAAAACAAAGGTTATTTTCGAGAATAATCAAGAATTTATCCAACGATTCTGTCATCCTAAAGAGCTTCAAATCAGCCCAGATGTTATTGCGCCTAAACTTGCAATGACGTCTGTGATAACAGGGGCAGAGATTTATATGCCACTTGCGGAATTAATTGATTTGAACGACGAAATTGCTCGCCTTGAAAAAGAAGTTAAAAAACTTGATGGCGAAGTAATGCGTGGAACTAAGAAGCTTGGCAATGAAAAATTTGTTGCTAGTGCTCCAGAAGCAGTTGTGACAAAAGAAAAAGAAAAATTAGCTGATTACCAAATTAAATTAGCTGCAACTAGGGACAGGATTTCTGATTTAAAAGCAGAAGCTTAACCTAACAATATAGAGGTATTTCGGGTACAATAACCTGAGATACTTCTATTTTTTTAGAAAGTGGGATTGGAAATTGATCACAAATTATGAAGAAGCAATTGCATTTATTCATGGCAGGACACAATTTAAAAAAAGCCCATCTTTGGGGAGAATGAAATCGTTGATGCAACGATTGGATAATCCGCAAGATAATATCACAATGATTCATGTCGCGGGAACAAACGGAAAGGGATCAACGGTCGCCTTCTTGCGTGAATTATTCATTGCGCAGGGACTAAGTGTAGGGACGTACACATCACCTTTTATTGTGAAATTTAATGAACGTATTTCGTTAAATGGACGGATGATTGATGATGACACCTTATTGAATTTAGTTAATACTGTAAAGCCAACTATTGACCAAATGGATGTCGAATTAGCTGATTTAGAAGGTGGTCCAACTGAATTTGAGATTATCACGGCAATGATGTTTGTCTACTTTGGTGTGAGCCATCCAGTAGACATTGTAGTTGTTGAGACCGGGTTGGGTGGAAAATACGATTCAACTAATATTATTGACCCCATTCTTTCAGTTATAACAACGATTGGATTAGATCACATGAAGATTTTGGGTGATACGATTGAAAAAATTGCCCAACAGAAGGCGGGGATTATTAAACATAATCGTCCACTTGTTGTTGGTAATGTCACTGATGCCGTCTTTCGGGTTATTACCGAAGAAGCTGAAAAGAAAAATAGCCATATAGCTCGGTTAGGCTTTGATTTTAAAGTGAAATCTTCTGGCGTTAAATCATCTTGGGCAGAAGTTCTAACATATCAGTCAAAAGAACTGACAATTAAGCAACTTACAGTTCCTTTATTGGGAATGTTTCAAGATGAGAATGCAGCAACGGCAATTGCTGCATTTGAGCAAGTCGCCAGTATTCAAGGTTGGGCACCTAATATGAAACTAATTAGACAAGGGATTAATGTAACAACGTGGCCGGGACGTTTTGAAAAAGTGAATGATGAACCACTAGTTGTTTTGGATGGCGCACATAATGTTGCGGCAATAGATAGGATCGTTCAGTTATTACGGACGCGTTTTCAAGATAAAGAGATAACGATTATCTTTTCGGTATTGGCTGATAAACAAGGTGAGCAGATGCTTAAAAAATTAGTAACGGTACCTCATGTGCATATTATTTTGACACAATTTGCAGGTCCAAGAAAAGTAAGTCAATTAAATGATTTTGACATCACGCAATTTAAAAATGTATCATTTCAGGACGATTGGAAAACGGCATTAGTCCAAAGTGTTCATTCAATGTCGACTGACGATTTATTGCTTGTGACAGGTTCACTATATTTTATTTCAGAAGTTCGTCATTATTTTGTCGAATAATAATTTTATCGCGTAAATTTATCGTATTTAGTTAGAAATAGGAGGAATTGAGATGTCACTTATTTCTAACTGCCCAAATGCGTATTTATTAACCCAAATTAAAAAATATCAATGTGATAATTTGACAGACAAAGAATTGCTAACAGTTATATTTAGTCTGTTATTAACGAAGTCTACCGATATTGAACAAGCAATTGCTTATTTTTCATCACGTTACCAATCACTCGGACAACTAAAAAAAGCATGTTTAACCGACTATCACCTATTATTAGGTGAGAAAAATGAAGCGTCGGCGTTACAATTACAAGCTATTATTGCGTTTGGTGCGCGAGTTAACAGCGAACCGCATTTTATTTGTGGCCAGATTTGCTCAAGCCATGATGCCGGGGAAAGAATGGTCGCGGAGCTGAGTGGTTTGAATCAGGAATATTTAATCGGGTTATTTTTGGATACAAAGAATCAAATCGTGAAGCAAGAAACGCTATTTATTGGCACCTTAAACTCTGCGACAGTTCATCCAAGGGATGTTTTTGCGGTTGCATTGAAGTATGGTGCGGCTAAGATAATATTAGTCCATAATCATCCGAGTGGAGACGTTACACCTTCCAAAAATGATATTATATTTTCTAAACGAGTTGAAAAGTGTGGGATTCTCATGGGAATCGAATTATTGGATCATATCATTTCGGGTAATACCAACTATCTTAGTATGAAAGAAGAGGGCGTCCTTTGAATATCAAGGGCGCTCTCTTGTTCTATGAAAATAGATATGATAGACTTAATAAGGTTATGGGTTCAGGTTTAAATCGCTTATAACTAATTTAAGATAATCTTAATAAAATTTAGCAAATATTGAATGAAATCTCACTTTTGATTATGATATAATATGAAGACTACGAATAAAAGCGCCTAGAAGGCTGACGATGAAGGGAAGAAAGACTGTGTTTGGATTTGGAACAAAGAATATTGGAATTGATTTAGGAACAGCTAATACAATCGTGTATGTTGAAGGAAAAGGTATCGTTTTACGTGAACCTTCAGTCGTCGCTAAAAATGTTAAAACGGATGAAATTGTTTCTGTTGGAGAAGATGCTCGTGCAATGATCGGCCGTACACCAAGTAGCATTGTGGCTATTCGCCCAATGAAAGATGGGGTAATTGCTGATTATGACACAACAGTTGCTATGATGAAATATTACATTCAAAAAGCTTTAGGTAAATCTGCGGGTAAACCTTACGTGATGGTTTGTGTACCAAGTGGTGTTACAGAAGTTGAAAAACGTGCCGTTATCGATGCAACTCGTGTTGCTGGTGCGCGTGACGCTTACGTTATCGAAGAACCTTTTGCTGCAGCAGTTGGTGCTGGATTACCAGTTATGGATCCAACAGGTAGCATGGTTGTTGACATCGGTGGTGGTACAACTGATGTTGCTACTATTTCTTTAGGCGGTATTGTTTCAAGTCGTTCTATTAGGATGGCCGGCGACAAATTAGACGATTCGATTGTGTCATATATTCGTCAAAACTTTAACTTATTGATTGGTGAAAGAACTGCCGAACAATTAAAAATGGATATTGCATCTGCCTCAGTTGAGGAAGCTGCTTCAATTGCAGATGCAACTGTTAGAGGGCGTGATTTAATCACGGGTCTTCCTAAGACGGTTACAATTAAAGCAACTGATATCGCAGTTGCCATTCAAGAATCTATCACTGAAATTATTACGGCTATCAAGGAAACTTTGGAAGAAACTTCTCCAGAAATTGCTGCTGATGTAATTGATCATGGTATCGTCTTAACCGGCGGTGGTGCATTGTTGAAGAATTTATCAGAAGTTATTTCAGAAGTAACAAAAGTTCCAGTCTTTATCGCAAATGATCCGCTTGACTGTGTTGCAATTGGTACAGGTGAATCATTGAAGAGTATTGACGTAATGAAGAAAAGATAGTTTTAAAAATCACATAAGCTAGAAAATAAAGAGGTTGGAGGTTATTCATCCAACCTCTTAATTTTTTAGTTAATCATAAGGTAAGTGGAGGATAGCGAACATGCAAAAATTTTTTTCAAATAGAAGACTAATAATCATTTTAATTGCCATTATTGTGAGCTTTAGTTTAATTTCATTTTCAGTTTCCGTTAGAAATAAAAAATCAACACCGCCGCTAATTCAAGAATTTGGCAATGATGTTGTTGGTCTATTTGATAGAGCAGTTAGTTATCCTGCAAATGGCTTAAAAAGTTCAGTTGTTGGCATATCTGATCTTTTAAATACATACCAAGAAAATCAGAAATTAAAAAAACAAGTTGATAAATTAGCACAGGTTCAAGTTGAATCAGATACTGTCAAAAATGAAAACAAACAATTGAAAAAAGAATTAAAGTTAAACAGTACGTTGACTGACTATACCTCAATAAATGCTTCAGTTTTAACACGACTACCTTCAGGTTGGTTAAACCAACTTGTTATTAGCAAGGGTAGTGCATCAGGTGTTAAAAAGAATGCGCCAGTAATGGCTGGCTCTGGATTAATCGGTCGAGTGATTGAGGTTAATAAAACCAATAGTAAGGTTGAATTAATATCAACTACAAATGATTCTGCTAATCGATTTGCCGTACAGGTAACTAATTCTGATGGTGATATTGTTAACGGATTAATTACCGGTTATGACAAGACGGATAATTTATTAATTATGGGTCAAATTACTTCTAAAAAACCTTTGAAAAAGGGTGATGCAGTTGTGACTTCTGGTCTTGGAGGTACAACACCAAAAGGTTTAAATATTGGGGATGTAGCTAAGATTGAAAAAGGTGATTATGGCCTTGCATCTAAAATATATATTAAACCTGCAGCAGATCTGAGTGATTTGACAGTGGTCACAATTGCTCAGACTCTAAATTAGAAGGTGAAAATAAATGAAAAATAAAAATAAGCGGTACCTTTTTCCGGCAGGAATGATTATTTCCTTCTTTTTGGATGGTACAATACAATTTATTTTTACGCCACAATTGCAATCGCAAACAACCATTATGGTTAGCCATCTGTTATTGCTATGGTTAATAATGGGTATCTTTTACTCGGATAATAAACACCTTGAACTATGGGCATTTGGGATCGGATTGGCCTTTGATAGTTACTACACTGGTATTTTGGGCATCTACATGATCTTATTGCCGCTAATTGTTTATCTAACTAAAATTGCCTATCAATATTTTGAACCATCATTTTTCGTTTTATTACTTATTTATTTTATTGATTTAACGGTTTTAGAGGTCTCATACTATGCGATTAATGAGATGATAGGATTTGCTAATGAATCTGTAACAACGTTTATTAGTACGTCATTTGGACCAACGTTAGCATTTAATTTAGTATTATTTGTGATTTTGTACTATCCAATATCAAAATTAATGGAATCAGTGAATCGATATAATTAAGACTTAGGGGTGAACGTAAATGCAGAGTGTTATTTTAAAAGGATATAAGGATGGTTACGAAATTATCCTTAAGCAGGATTTTGGTCTCGATAAGATTTTAGTTGAGCTTAGAGAATTATTTGATAATTTGAGTGCTGAAAAGAAAAATGCCGACGATACAGTAATTTCGTTTGATATTAAGACAGAGAATCGATTATTTACAGCGGAAGAAAAGCAAAAAATTGAGAAAATTATTTCTGAGTACCATAATTTTAAAGTACATAAAATTGAATCGGAAGTAATGACCATAGAAGACGCTAATATTTTAAAAGAAAATGACAATGTGCATCTTTCCTATCGAACAATTAGAAGCGGACAAATAGTTGATTTAAAAGGTGACGTTTTATTTTTAGGTAAACTACACCAAGGTGGACAATTACGGGCCACCGGCAATATTTTTGTTATGGGTGAGGTTCAAGGTGTCATCCATGCAGGATTTGAAAATGATACGGACAGTATCATTGTGGGTGATGTATCAGCGGCCTCACAAGTTCGAATTGGCGAACTAGTCGATATTATTGATGACGAGAAGGTCACAAATAGTCAAGACACAGTTATTTATGTTAATGATTTACATATCATTGATTATGGTAACCGAGATGAATTGAAATCACTTCGACCAAAATTATTTAATCAAGCAGGAGGATATTAGAGATGGGAAAAGCAATTGTTGTAACATCTGGTAAGGGTGGGGTTGGTAAAACAACTTCATCTGCAAATATTGGAACTGCATTGGCACTTCTTGAGAAAAAAGTTGTATTAATGGATTTAGATATTGGATTACGAAATTTGGACGTTGTTTTAGGTCTTGATAATCGTATTTTATTTGATATCGTGGATGTGGCAGAAGGCCGTGCTCGTTTGCACCAAGCCTTAATTAAAGATAAACGATTTAATGAATACTTGTACTTGTTACCAGCCGCACAGAATACGGATAAATCTGCATTGGTTCCTGAACAAGTTAAGGCCATCGTTGATGAGTTAAAAGAAGAATTTGATTATGTAATTATTGATTGTCCTGCTGGTATTGAACAAGGATTTATGAATGCTATTGCAGGAGCAGATATGGCAATTATTGTAACAACACCTGAAATTTCGGCAGTACGTGATGCAGATCGTGTAGTTGGTTTGTTAGAACAAAATCCACTACTTCAACAACCTAAATTAATCATCAACCGTATTCGCCGTCAAATGATGGAAGATGGCCAATCAATGGACGTTGACGAAATCACACGTCATTTATCAATTGATTTATTAGGTATTATTGTTGATGATGATGCCGTAATTAGTACATCTAATCATGGGGAACCTATCGTTTTGGATTCAAAAAATCCGGCAGGTTTGGGTTACCGCAATATAGCACGTCGATTGCTTGGTGAAACAGTACCACTTATGACAATTAAACAACCACAAAAAGGGTTCTGGAAAAAAGTAGGATCATGGTTTAAAAAGGACTAAGCCTTGACATTGTTAAGACCTATGTGCTAAATTGTTATCAATTAAGAAAAACGTTGAACAGAAGATTAAGTCTTGGATAAACTTTTAAAGAGAGTATCGGTTGCTGCAAAGATACAGTCTCCAAGTCTGAAACACATCTGCGAGTTGGGTTCCTCAACTAGTTTACTAGGGAATCCCGGGATAAGCCCGTTATAGCTGCAGTTTAATAAACTCGTTGAGATTAAATTCGTGAGAATTTAATGAAGCTTGAGGTGGAACCGCGACTTTTTGTTGCCCTCTATAGTCAATTTTTGACTATAGAGTTTTTTTATACCCATTTTTATTTATCTGCATAAGATATTTTTCGTGAGAAAAATATAAATTTGAGGTGGAACCGCGGTTATCGTCCTCTTGAGTCAATTTGGCTTGAGGGGATTTTTTTATTTAATTTAAAAGGAGATCATTTAATGACTTACATATTAGAAATTTTGCCATCGTTACTAGATGGTGCTAAGTTAACATTAGAAATATTTTTTTGGACGATTATTGGTTCAATTCCACTCGGATTATTAGTTGGCCTAGGATTAAATTCAAAAATAAAACCAATTAAATATTTTTTGAATTTTTATGTTTGGTTAATGCGGGGTACACCGTTACTACTACAATTAATTTTTGTATTCTATGGACTTCCTACATTACAACAATTCCATATTCATATCGTATTTGGTCGTTATGATGCTGCACTTTTTGCCTTTATTTTAAATTACGGTGCTTATTTTGCTGAAATATTCAGAGGTGGGTTGCAATCTATCCCTAAGGGCCAATACGAGAGTGCAAAAGTACTACGTCTGTCATATTGGCAAACAATTCGAACAATTGTTATTCCACAAGTGTTTAAAATTGTATTGCCATCAATTGGAAACGAAATTATTAATTTAGTTAAGGACTCAAGTTTGGTCTACGTTATTGGTTTGGGTGATTTATTACGCGCCGGAAATGTTGCAACGAGTCGAGACGTGACGCTGGTGCCACTTCTGATGGTTGGCGCAATTTATCTGCTATTGACCGCGATATTTACACTTATTTTAAAGAAAATTGAAAAACACTACAGTTACTACAAATAAGGGGTGATTCTATGCTAGAGTTAAAAAATCTGACAAAGTACTATGGTAAACGATTAATTTTGGATAATATTAATTTAACAGTTAATGACGGGGAAATTGTGAGTATCGTTGGTCCATCAGGTGGTGGAAAAACGACGTTATTACGTTGTATTAGCGGATTAGAATCAATTAGTTCTGGTGAAATTTTAATTGACGCTTCGCCATTTGATCCTTATCGGAATACAACTAACGAGAGTGTTATAGGTGTTGTCTTTCAAGAGTTTCAATTATTTCCACATCTATCAGTATTAGACAATATAACATTAGCCCCAAAAATGGTCTTGAAGCATAATAAGGTTAAAGCAGATGAAGATGCGCAAAAATTGTTGGATCGGTTATCTTTAGGAAGCAAGGGGCATCTTTACCCTTATCAATTATCCGGTGGTCAAAAACAACGGGTTGCTATCGCACGTGCACTGGCAATGAATCCCAAAATATTATGTTACGATGAACCAACTTCAGCGCTTGACCCAGCTCTACGTCAAGAAGTAGAAGATTTAATATTATCGCTGAAGAGGGATGGTATGACACAAATAGTTGTGACGCATGATGTTCCATTTGCTGAGAATATTGCGGATAAGATGTTGAAAGTTAAACCGCTTGAAGATTAGAGGATAAAAATGACTCAATTAATAAAAAAGATTGTACTCTCAATGCTATTATTAGTATTTTTTACTGGATTGACTGGATGCAGCAATGATAAAATGAAAGATGCAAATCAATCAATGAATTTAACGGATGATTGGAAGGCGATTCAACAAAAAGGCACGGTCGTTATTGGAATTGATGATAGTTTTGTCCCAATGACGTTTAGACAAAAAGATGGTAAATTGGTCGGGTATGATGTCGATTTAGCAAAGAAAGTTTTTGAAAAATATGGTATTAAGGTTGATTTTCAAACAATTGACTGGTCCATGAAAGAAACTGAATTGAAGAATGGGACGATTGATTTAATTTGGAATGGTTATACAAAAACGACTGCACGTGCTAAAACTGTTGCATTTAGTCGGACGTATTTAACAAATAAACAAGTAGTTGTTACAAAGAAATCAAGTGAAATCAATTCATTTTCTGAAATGAAAAATAAAATCTTAGGTGTTCAGAGCGGATCTGCCGGATTTGATAGTTTGAATTTGTATCCTAATATTTTAAAAAATAAGATTCAAGATGAAGAACCGATACAATATGATTCATTCGATAACGCGTTCATCGATTTAAATGCTGATCGAATTCAAGGTTTGTTAATTGATGATGTTTATGCAAATTATTTCATTGAACATCAGACAAACTCAAATTCATATCGTGTAATTGATGGTAAGTTTAAGACTGAAGATTTCGCTGTGGGTTTAAGAAAATCTGATGTTACAATGAAGTTGAAGATTAATAAAGCAATAACTGAATTACAAAACGAAGGTTATCTTAAAAAGCTGAATCATAAATGGTTCGGTGAGGATACAACTGTTCGGAATAATTAAACCCGGAGGAACCAAATGACATACGTAAACATTGGTGTGCTACTTATTTTTGTATTAAACTTGCTAGCGGCAATTATGACTGTATTTAGAGAAAGACGGGATATTGCTGCGACATGGGCATGGCTTCTCGTTTTAATTGGTGTACCCATATTTGGATTTTTAATTTATCTTTTTTTTGGTAAGAAGATTTCTAGGGAAAAGATTTTTGATATTAAAACGCAAGATCGTATGGGCGTCGATCAATTAGTTAGCCAACAAAAAAAAGAATGGGCCAGAGGCGAGTTAACAACAAGTGGTGAGTTTACCGATGATGTAAATGAAATCATGCACATGTTTCTAGAAATAGAAAAATCGATCTTGACAAAAAAGAACGACGTGCAAATATTCACTGATGGACATGATAAATTTAACTCTTTATTTGACGATATTCGAAAAGCTAAGCATCATGTTCACGTTGAATATTATACGTTTGAGGACGGACGTATAGGTAACGAATTGCTGACATTGCTCGAAACTAAAGTTAGCGAGGGACTTGAAGTTAGAATTATTTATGATGCCTTGGGATCAAAAGGAACAACCAGAAAATTTTTTAAACGATTCGAACAATTAGGTGGTAAGGCGGAAGCGTTCTTTGGATCACATTTTTCATTTTCAGATCTCCGATTAAACTTTAGAGATCATAGGAAAATTGTCGTTATTGATGGCGAAATTGGGTACATTGGTGGATTTAACGTAGGGGATCAATACTTAGGCGAGAGTGAAAAATTTGGTCACTGGCGAGATACACATATTCGTATCTTTGGAAACTCAGTTGGTTCATTACAAAGTCGATTTATTATGGATTGGAATGCAACTGCAGGAAATAACCAGATTAACTATCAGTCAGATTATTTCCCTCAGACAGAATCTAAGGGTAACGTCAATATGCAAATTGTATCGAGTGGTCCTGATTCGGAAATTGAACAAATAAAAAAGGGCTATATCAAATTAATTAACTCCGCAAAAAAATATATTTATATACAAACGCCATATCTTATTCCCGATGATTCCGTGATGGAAGCCTTAGACATCGCCGTATCATCAGGTGTGCAAGTAAGAATTATGATTCCGTCAATGCCAGATCATGCTTTTGTTTATCGCGCCACGCAATATTATGCGAAAGACTTAACTAATATTGGAGCAGAACTTTACCAATATAATGATGGGTTCTTACACGCTAAAACGGTTGTGATAGATGATATGGTTGCATCTGTTGGGTCTGCTAATTTTGATTTTAGAAGCTTTAAGTTAAACTTTGAAGCGAATGCATTTATCTATGACACGGCAGTTGCGGTTTCGCTCAAAAATATCTTTGAAGCTGACATGAAACAAAGTGATTTATTAACGAAAAAGTATTTTCACGATCAATCTCATTGGTTAAAGTTTAAACAACAATTTTCAAGACTTCTTTCACCTATACTATAGCAATTGAAAACGCTTGACGTTTCTTTGGTTATATGCGATATTAGTCGGTGGAGACCAACACAAAGGGGAGCCGATATCTGGCTGAGAGTGAAGAAATTCAGACCCTTGGAACCTGTTTGTTAATGCAAACGTAGGAATTGTGTGTAGAAGCTTAACACCTTCTTTGTGCTTGGTTTACTAAGTCAAAGGAGGTTTTTTTGTTGGAAAGAAAAAAATTATTAATTTTGTTAGAAGGGGTCGTTATGGCCGCTTTAGCAATGGCGCTATCATTTGTACCTAACCCACCGAACGTGGATATTGCATTGGGTATTTTGCCCATTGTCGTGTATAGCTTAAGACGTGGGTTGAAAATGGGGTTAATTATTGGATTGCTTTATGGTATCTTGCCGATACTAATTGGAACGGCTTATGTTTTAACGCCGGTTCAAGCTATTCTAGAATATCCCGTTGCCAATGTTGTATTGGGCTTTTCTGGCCTGTTCTCTGGGCACTTTTTGAATCAGTTACGTTCTAAAAATACGCATGGTGCTATCCAATCATTGACATTGGCAATTCTACTGGCCGTCTTCTTGAAATATCTTGCTCATTTCATGGCTGGTATCATATTTTGGTCGAAGTATGTTCAGTGGGGACTTTCACCGGTCGTTTACTCCGCTGTCATTAATGGTGGTAGCATGCTTATCAATATGATTATTGCTACATTAATTCTTACTATTATGCTTAAAAAAAATTCAGGAATTTTTCTTGCTGAATAAAATATATAAATTAAGACGGCTGATTCTAGCCGTTTTTTTGTATAAAAAAAGAGCCACACCCAGTCGGGATATGACTCTTTAAATTAAGCGATTGACATAACTGCGGTTAAAACAACGCCACCGATTGTTACGAGAATCATTAACCATACAACAACCATTGTAATCTTTTGGAATGTAGATTTCTGTTTTTTCATATTTTATCCAACCTCTCAAATCTAATAGTGTAACTATAACTTTTTTAATAACGATATGTCAACTTAAAAGTAGTCATTTTTCTTTAAATAATAGGCAGTTAATAAACAGATAATTAAGGTTAACAATTGTAGCCACCAGAATGAAAAGGGCATATTTACTCCGGGAAGTGGAACGTTCATACCATACATTCCACCAATAATAGTTGGAATGGTTAAAATAATAGTCATGGATGTTAAAACTTTCATAATAATATTTAGATTATTTGAGATGACCGATGAAACCATCTCTCCATAATTATCTAAAATTTTAGTTTGAATCATTGTCATGGTCTCTGCTTGTTGATTTTCAATTAATACATCCGTCAATAAGTCATCAATCTTTTTTTGCTTAAAATGTTCATTGGAATCAGCCATGGATTGTAGAACTGGATTATTTTTCTTCAGTGCGGCATCAAAATAGACCAGACTTTTTTGCATGGACATCATTTGGTAGTACTGCTCATTTTTGGTCGCCTTAGCAAGAGATTTTTCTAAATTTTCAGTTTCTTGAATGATTGTATTTAGTGCAAATACAAAATTTTGTGATAAATACCAAAGTAATTTTAATGTAAATTGATCGGGTGTAGTTGTTTTAATTTTATGAACTGGGCTGTCTGAGATAAATTCATTGATAAAGTCAGGAGTACTATTTGACACAGTAATAATCGCATCTCCTGCTAAAATGATTGAAAAGGGGAAAGTTTGGTATTCAAGGTAACCCAATGAGTTCCTAATTCGATGGGGATATTGCATTAAGACTAAATCAGGGACAGTATTTTGAGACAAACCTTCAGTTCTTGAGTTTTCTTGATCATCCAGTACGGCAGTTATGTAATCCCTAGGGATGGCATATTTAGCGACAAGTTCATCGACTTCATCTGCGGAGGGCCCTGTGACATTAATCCAACATAAATCACCATATTCAGTTATTTTTTCAATTTTTCCGGATTCAGTTGACGCGTAATATTCTATCAAATTTTAAAACTCCTTTATTCGTATATCATGATACCCAGTATACCAAATTTTTTAAGCTTTCGTTAATTCAGACATCTAGTTGTTAAGATTAGTTCAAATACGCTATAATGATAAACATAACTGTAAGCAAAATTGAAATTTATTGTAGAAACATCTATAATATAAGACATTGATTTTATGGAAATGAGGGATGAAAATTATGTGTGGATTTGCAGGCGTATTGAGTAACAGACAAAAAAATACAGACAATGATTACGATAAAATTGTTCATAATATGACGAAGATGCTCGTTCATCGTGGACCTGATGATTCAGGTTATTTTAATGATGATGATATCACAATGGGTTTTAGAAGATTAAGTATAATTGATTTAGAAGGTGGGCACCAACCTCTTTCATATGAAAATGAACGGTATTGGTTAACGTTTAATGGTGAAATTTATAATTACATCGAATTACGTGAATCGTTAATTGCTGATGGTTACGAATTTAAAACAGATTCTGATTCAGAAGTAATTCTTGGTATGTATGCTAAATATGGCGCAGAAGCGGTTAAACAATTCCGAGGTATGTTCGGGTTTGTTATTTGGGATACACAAGAAAAGACGCTTTTTGCTGCACGTGATCAGTTTGGAATTAAACCATTCTATTATGCTACGGCTGATGATCAATTCTATTATGGGTCTGAAAGTAAGGCAATCTATAAAGTTTTGAAGAATAAAACGTTTGATAAAGATGCGCTTCAAGATTATATGACATTCCAATTTGTGCCGGAACCAGAGACGCTGACTAAAGAAATTAATATGTTACAACCTGGACATTATTTAACTAAAAAAATGGGTGAAGAACCTGTTATTACGCAGTATTTTTCTGCTGAATTTCATCCAGTGGTTCGTCCTGAAGAAACGTACATTAAACGCATTAAGGATGTCTTAATTGACTCTGTTGAAAAACATATGCGTGCTGACGTTCCCGTGGGTTCGTTCTTGTCAGGTGGGATTGATTCATCTATTATTGTGGCCATTGCCAGAGAATTAAATCCAAAATTGGAAACAATTTCGGTTGGATTTGAACGTGAAGGTTACAGCGAGCTAGATGTCGCTCAAGAAACTGCAGAGAAACTGAATGTTGCTAACTTTAGTTCCGTTATTACGGCTGAAGCGTTTATGAAGGCATTTCCACATTTCATCTGGAACATGGATGATCCCTTGGCTGATCCGGCTGCTGTGCCTCAATATTTCCTTGCCAAAGAAGCTAGAACACGAGTTAAAGTTGCTTTGACAGGAGAAGGCGCTGATGAATTATTTGGTGGGTATACAATTTACCATGAACCCGAATCATTAAAAGGATTCAAATACACGAAACCCATTAATGGCGCATTAAACAAGATTGCCCAGATGATGCCAAAAGGTATGCGTGGTCAAAGTTTCCTTCTTAGAGGAACAACACCAATGGAAGACCGCTATGTTGGTAATGCCTTTATCTTTAATGAAAAAGAGAAGCAAGCGTTCTTTAAAGATTATAATAAAGAACACCCATTCCAAAGTATTACGGGTCAATATTATGATGCATCAAAAGATTACAACAAAATTGATCAAATGCAGTTTATTGATATGCATACATGGCTAAATGGTGATTTATTGCATAATGCCGATCGAACAACAATGGCACATAGTATTGAATTAAGAACGCCATTCTTGGATAAAGAAGTTTTTGCGGTTGCTTCTGAAGTACCTGCAGATCTAAGAATTGCGCATGGCACAACCAAATATATCTTACGTAAAGCTGCTGAAGGTATTGTTCCTGATCATGTTTTAAATCGTAAAAAATTAGGTTTTCCTGTGCCAATTCGTTTCTGGTTGAAAGATGAAATGTATGATTGGGCTAAACAAATCATTAATGATTCTCAAACTGAAGAATTCTTTAACAAGCAATATTTCTTAGATTTATTAGATGAACATCGTGATGGTATTCGTGATAACTCTAGAAAAATATGGACGGTTCTTACATTTATGGTATGGCATCGCATTTATGTTGAAAGTGACATGCTAGTAGATAGTGAGACAGTGACAGCAAGAGCGAAATAATAAATAGTGGGAGTTCAAAATAATGACAATTATGGTCCAGAAATTTGGTGGCACCTCGGTTCAAGACGATGAGTCAAGACGAGCAGCCTTGAAACATGTAAAGTACTCAGTTGATAAGGGGTATCAGGTTGTTGTCGTTGTATCTGCGATTGGTCGACAAGGAGCTCCTTATGCAACTGATTCATTATTAGGACTTGTCGATGGGGAACAGTCATTACTTTCGAATAGAGAGTTGGATATGATTGTTTCAGTTGGCGAAACTATTTCTGCCGCAGTTTTTTCTGAATTATTAAACAAAGAAGGAATTAAAGCTGCCGCTCTAACTGGTCAAGATGCCGGTGTTGAAACGAATGATGAATTTCAAAATGCTAAAGTCGTTAATATTAATACCGACTTAATTTATGAAGCATTCAGTACAGCCGACGTTTTAGTGGTAACGGGTTTTCAAGGCGCAACGAGCCAAGGCCAAACGACGACTATTGGACGTGGTGGGAGCGATACAACTGCGGCATTACTTGGCGCGGCACTGGATGCTGAACGTGTTGATATTTTTACTGATGTTTCGGGAATGATGACTGCTGATCCGAGATTAGTAACAAAAGCCAAATTTCTCGAGACAGTTAGCTATGAAGAAGTTGCAAATATGGCTCATGAGGGTGCTAAAGTTATCCATCCGCGTGCCGTAGAAATTGCACAACAAGCACATGTACCCGTTCGAATTCGGTCAACTTGGCAGGGGCCTGAAGAGATGGGGACACTTGTAACGGATCGTAATTTAGGTGTGAAACATTATCGTAGCGTAACTGGTATCGCACATGTGACGGGTCTTACTCAATTTACAATTAAAACGAATAATCATACGGCCAAGGATGTTTTTAATTTGATGGCGGATAATCATTTGAGTGTTGATTTTATTAACATATCACCCGGTAAAGTTATTTTTAATTTACTCAGTGATGACGTGGATAAGGCAAAACGACTCTTATTGGAGGCAAAAATTGATGTCTCAATTCTTGCAAATTGTGCTAAAGTTTCAATTGTAGGTGCAGGTATGACAGGTACACCAGGCGTAACATCAAAAATCGTGACGGCATTGGCTGAAAATGATATTAATATCCTCCAAACGACCGATAGTTATACAACAATTTGGATTTTAGTTCAGCAAGATGATTTAAAAACCGCCGTTAATGCACTGCATGAGGTCTTTTTAAACAATATCTAAAGGGAGTAGTTTATGAAACTCTTTACATTTTTTGGAACTTGGGTTGGGTCAATTATTTTGGTAGTTGGATTTGTTTTAATTTTAACGTTATTAAAGCGAATTTTTCGTAAATATTGGCCAAAGTGGCTACAAGTTGTTGATTTTTTACCACCATTACTACTCTTGTTGACGCATATTTTATCGTTGCATGGTTTTGGATTAACTATTGCGCCATTTTTAATATTGGCGTGGTGCTTAATTGGAATTGCCAGTGCGCTTATGTACGCTTATCGAGATGGCGAATTAATTTACGCAAAGTTTTTCAAGACAATTTGGAAAATAACTGATATTTACATGATTATTTGGTATCTAATTATTTTAATTTTGTTATTATTTTAATTAAATGCTTCTATATTTAAGTAATTACTTATGCAAAGATCACTTGACCTGAAAGGGTTAAGTGATCTTTTTGTATTTAACGATATAAAAAGATAAGATTGTGAAATTGAGTGGTGGAATGTGGGGCGTTGTGGTAAAATTTAAATAGTTACTACGAAAGGGGGGCGTACACTAATGTTTATGGGTGAATTTAAACATACTTTGGATACCAAGGGTAGATTAATTATTCCGGCTAAGTTCCGTGAAGAATTGGGCGATAAATTTGTTATCACCCGTGGTATGGATGGATGTTTATTCGGATACACGCAAACAGAGTGGGCGCTCCTAGAAGATAATTTAAAAACGCTTCCATTAACAAAAAAAGATTCTCGTGCTTTTGTCAGGTTCCTATATTCGGCGGCTACAGAGTGCGAATTTGATAAACAAGGGCGCATTAATATTCCGGCTCCTTTAAGACAACATGCTGACTTAGAGAAAAAGTGTGTTCTAGTTGGCGTTTCGAATCGTTTCGAGGTTTGGAGTGAAGATCGCTGGAATAGTTTTTCAGAAAGTGCATCAGAGAATTTTGACGAAATTGCAGAAAATATGGTTGATTTTGGATTTTAAATAAAACGTATAAAGGGGGACAAAACCATGACAACATTTGAACATGAAACGGTATTATTAAATGAGGCAGTGGATGGGTTAGCAATTAAACCCGATGGCGTATATGTTGACTGTACCTTGGGTGGTGGCGGCCATAGTGCCTTAATCCTGTCTCAATTAAGTGCGGAAGGGCATTTATATGCCTTTGATCAAGATCAAACCGCGATTACGTATAATGAAGAACATTTAAAAGAATACATAGAAAATGGACAAGTCACATTTATTAAACGTAACTTTAAAGATTTAAAAGTTGCCCTACTGGAACTAGGCGTAACAACAGTAGATGGCGTACTTTATGATTTAGGGGTATCATCCCCACAATTTGACGTTGCAGAACGAGGATTCAGTTATCAACATGATGCACCTTTAGATATGCGAATGGATTTAAGTGCAGAATTAACGGCTAAAGAAATTGTGAATCAATGGACATATCAAGAATTAATTAGAATATTTTTCAGATATGGTGAAGAAAAATTTGCAAAATCTATTGCCCGTCAGATTGAAAATGCTAGAGAAACAGAAGAGATTGTGACGACTAGTCAATTAGTTGAACTCATTAAAATGGGTATCCCAGCACGTGCACGGCGTACAGGTGGGCATCCCGCAAAGAAAGTATTTCAAGCAATTCGGATTGCGGTTAACGATGAATTAGGTGTTTTGGAAGATTCATTAGAACAAGCGATTGAGTTAATTGATGTTACGGGACAAGTTAGCGTAATTACATTCCAGTCGTTGGAAGATAGATTAGTTAAAACAATGTTTAAAGAACGAACGAGTCTTCCAGAATTGCCACCGGGGTTACCGGTTATTCCAGATGATATCCAACCGAATTATGCACTAGTCAATAAGAAGCCAATTTTGCCGTCAGAGCAAGAATTGGAGAATAATAGACGTGCGCATTCAGCAAAATTAAGAATTATAAAACGATTGAAAAAATAATGAACAATAATAAAGGGGTTACATACTATGGCACAAAATAGCACAGCAAGACAAATGCCAGCAGTACCAACAAGAGAATACAAAGGGAATCCAAGACAACAAACTGTACATAAAACACAATCTGACGCACAACGAGTTGCATTTTCTAATATGGAAAAATCATTCTTTTGTTTTATTGGTGCCATTTCTTTGGTGTTGATGATTATGTTAGTTTCATCACAGGTTGAATTATCTAATAGCAGCCAGTTTCTACAAAACATCAACAGTGAAATAACGGCTATTCAAACTAAAAGTTCTGATTTAACGCAAGAAGTTAACGAACTTGCAAGTAATGATCGATTGAATGGTATCGCAAAAAAGAATGGTCTCGATTTAAGTGAGAGTAGAATAAGGAATGTAACGAAATGAATAATCAAAAGCAACGAATGATAAATGACATGAAAAAGAAACGTAGAAATAGGCAAAGGTTTGGTGTGCTACTAATCCTGACCGTTTTCGCGATTCTTTTAATGTTTATCATTCGTTTTTCTTATATTGTCATAGGTGGGAAAGTCTCAGATGTTAATTTGAGTAGTCAAACACAGTCGCTGTACGAGAATAGCCGTATTGATAAGGCGAGTCGAGGGACGATATATGACGACTCAAATCAACCAATCGCAGAAGATACAACAAACTATTCGGTGTACGCTGTATTATCAAAAACATATGTCGGTGCGAACCATAAAGCATTGTATGTAACGGATAAACGTAAAGCGGCTAAAGTTATTGGTGACGCAATTGGCATGAAGGAAAACAAAGTTTACGATACTTTAAATGCAAAAAAAGGCACTTTCCAGGTTGAGTTTGGAAACTCTGGAAAGAACTTGTCATTAGAAACTAAAAATAAAATTAATTCTGCAGGATTAAGTGGTATTTATTTCACAAAGACGCAGGCAAGATTGTATCCAAATGGTGTTTTTGCATCCCATTTAATTGGCGTGACAAAAACGACGGAAAAAACGGGAGACTCAAAATTATCAGGTGTAATGGGTCTTGAATTAGCATTTAACAAACAATTGAGTGGGACAGATGGATTAAAAGAGGTTCAAAAGGATAGTTATGGGTATCAATTACCTAACTCAAAAACAAAAACGAAAAAAGTAGAAAATGGTAGTAATATTTACACAACAATTGATACAAAATTACAAACGTATCTTGAAACTACTTTGACACAAGTTCAAAAAAAATATAATCCAAAATCTATGAATGTTGTCGTTATGAATGCAAAAAATGGGAAAATTTTAGCGGGTAGTCAACGCCCGACATTTAATGCGGATACTAAAAGTGGTATTTCTAAAATGTGGCGTAATACCTTAATTGAAGATAGTTATGAACCCGGATCAACTATGAAGGTCTTTACGATGGCCGCTGCCATTGAAAATGGTGCGTACAACGAAAATGCAACATATAAATCAGGGGTTTTAAAAGTGGGAACTAAAATGGTACCCGATTGGAATACTTCTGGTTGGGGGTTAATCACTTATCGTGAAGGTTTCGCCCGTTCAAGTAACGTTGGTATGGCTAAGTTAGAACAAATAATGGGACCTAACGCATGGCTTGAGTATATTAAAAAATTTGGATTCCTTAAAAGTACAGATTTAGGTTTGGCTAATGAGGCAAATGGAAGTATTGAATTCCAATACCCAATTGAACAGGCCGATACTGCCTTTGGACAAGGAATTAATGTGACAACTATGCAAATGATGCAAGGTTTTACGGCGTTTGCTAACAATGGTAAAATGATAAAACCAACGCTTGTTGATAAGATTGTAGATCCTAATACGGGTAAGACGACCTACCAGGCAAAAACGACGAGCATGGGACAAGTCATTAAAAAATCGACTTCTCAAGAAGTCCTTAGTATGATGCAGGATGTTATTTATAAAGATTATGGAACTGGGAATGCGTTTAAAATTGATGGCTATAAAATAGCTGCCAAAACAGGGACAGCGCAGATTGCTAATTCAGACGGAACAGGTTATCTGACAGGGGATGCGAACTATGTCTTTTCAGTTGTTGGAATGGCACCTGCGAAGGATCCTAAATATGTAATTTATGTCACAATGAAACAACCACAAAATATGCAAGGTACAACTGGAAACGAGATTCTAGCGCAAGTCTTTAATCCATTGATGAAGAGAACCTTAGAAGAAGATAGCTCAACGGCCCTTTCATCATCTAAAACGAATGTAATGGTCGCAGATGTTAAAGGTAGCAAGACTTCTTCAGCTAAATCAACATTGAACGAGCAAAACTTAGATGTCGCGGTTATTGGAAATGGTAGAACTATAGCAAATCAGTACCCGGCAGCAGGAGCTACCGTATTGTCTGGTCGTAAAGTCCTTTTAGTAACTAATGGCGAAATCGTGATGCCTGATTTAACGGGATGGTCGAAGAGTGATGCCGTTAATGCCGCCGAAATAATGAAATTAAATATAACAACGACGGGTAGTGGCTACGTTTCAGAGCAGAGTATTAAAGCAAATACGGTTGTAAAGAAATCAACAACAGTTAAATTAACGTTAAAATAAAAAGGTGAATGTAGACTATGAGAGCAAACAAATTAATTCAAAGTTTAAAATTTAAAAAAGTATCTATGGCAATTGATTCAGAATTAGATATTAAATTACTGACGCAAGATACAAGGGAAGTTGTTGAAAATAGTATATTTGTTGCTGTTGAGGGTTATACAGTGGACGGCCACGATTTTGTTAATCAAGCGGTTGAAAAAGGGGCAAAAATTATTATAGCCCGCAAACCAATCTCCGTATCAGTTCCTGTCGTATATGTGCAGGATACTAATCGTGCGATGGCAATTCTTGCCGATGTATTCTATGGCGTTCCCAGTCAAAAAATGCGAATGATTGGTGTTACAGGAACTAATGGTAAAACAACGGTGACACATTTAATTGAGCAAATTTATCGTGATTTAAATCAAAAAACGGGTTTAATTGGGACCATGTATCGAAAAATAAATGATACGGTTTATCCTTCAAATAACACAACGCCTGACGTTATTACGTTGCAACGGACTTTAGCACAAATGAAACAAGAAAAAGTCGACACCGTTGCAATGGAAGTTTCTTCACACGCATTGGTTTTAGGGCGTGTTTGGGGAATTGACTTTGATATTGCAGTTTTCACGAATTTAACGCAAGATCATTTAGATTTCCATAAAACGATGGATAACTATGCGCATGCAAAAAGTATGTTATTTGCGCAGCTTGGTAATCATTACACTGAGTCTGGTGACGCAAAGGTAGCCGTCTTGAATTTTGATGACCCCGTTGCCAGAACGTTTACACAGTTTACTTCTGCTCAAGTATTATCATATGGCATCGAAAATGATGACGCTATGATTCAAGCTAAAAATATTGAAATAAAAAGTCATGGAACTGAATTTGATTTAATTATTTTTGGTAAAACAACGCATATTACGATGCAACTCATTGGCTTATTTAATGTATACAATATGTTGGCAGCATTTAGTGCCGCATATGCTGCTGGACTAGATGAAACGCAGATAATAAAATCACTTGAAAAAGTGACTGGAGTTAAAGGGCGCTTCCAATTGGTTCCTTCTAAGACTGGCGTCAGCGTCATTGTTGACTATGCACATACGCCAGATGGACTACTTAACGTTCTAGAAACGATTCAAGACTTTGCTCAGAAGAAAGTTTATTGTATTGTGGGTTGTGGCGGAGATCGTGATAAAAGTAAACGACCAAAAATGGCTAAAATAGCTGCAGATTATAGTGATTATCCAGTATTTACGATGGATAATCCAAGAACCGAAGCCCCTAATCAAATTATGGCAGATATGTTAACTGGTATTCCGGAGAACAGAGCTACCGTTATAATGGATCGACATGATGCGATTGCTGAAACAATCAGTAAGGCACAACCTGGTGACATTGTTTTAATTGCAGGTAAAGGGCACGAAGATTATCAAATCCTTGGTCGAGAGAAAGTTCATTTTGATGATGTAGAAGAAGCAACAGTAGCGTTAAATAAAAAATAAGAATTAAGCGAGGATAAGACAATGACTAAGCCGGAAATGATTATACCGTTGGTGAGCGGATTTGCACTGACATTTATGTTTATGCCACTATTTATTGGTTATTTTAGAATGCGAAAACAAGGTCAAATGATCAGAGAAGAAGGACCAAAATGGCATGAAAAAAAATCAGGCACACCAACGATGGGCGGATTTGTCTTTAACATTGCAATTATTATCACGGCAATTTGGACGTCAATCTGGGCGAAAACTATGACGCCAGCAATGTTGATACTGATTTTTATCCTGTTCCTATATGCTGTACTAGGTTTTTGGGATGATAGTATCAAATTATTTAAACGACAAAATGAAGGCTTGAAGGCTTGGCAAAAATTGTTAGGACAGATAGTAGGGGGATTAATCCTTACCGGAGTCTACATGTATGAACAATTACCACTTTCAATTAATATTTTAGGGTTCGGTGAGGTCTCAATAGGTATCCTTTATGCGGTCTTTATTATTATTTGGCTCGTTGGGTTCTCTAACGCAGTTAATTTAACCGATGGAATTGACGGTTTAGTTTCTGGACAAGCTATTATTGCTTTTGGCGCATATGCTGTCGTTGCACACGTACAACACCAAGACGATGTACTTATTTTCTGTTTATCAGTCATTGGTGCTCTTATCGCGTTTATCTGGTTTAATCATAAACCCGCTAAAGTTTTTATGGGGGATATGGGTTCTCTAGCATTGGGCGGTGCGTTAGCAACCGTTTCAATTTTATTACACCAAGAGTTATCACTTATTTTTATTGGTATTATATTTGTTTGTGAAACGGCAAGTGTTATTTTGCAAGTTGCTTCGTTTAAATTGACGGGTAAACGTATCTTTAAAATGAGCCCAATTCATCACCATTTCGAAATGAGCGGTTGGAATGAATGGAAAATTGACATTGTCTTTTGGACAATTGGCTTAATTTCTGCAATATTGACATTGTTAGTTATTTTATAAAGGGAGATCTTAGTGGAATGAAGAATATTACGAATTATCAAAATAAAAAGGTTCTAGTAGTTGGGTTAGCGAAGAGTGGTATGAACGCGGCTAAACTTTTAAAAGAGTTAGGCGCATCTGTAACGGTAAATGACCGAAAAAAAATTGAAGATAATCCAGACGCCAAAGAACTGTTGGACGAAGGTATTCAAGTGATTACGGGCGGACATCCACTCTCTTTACTAGATGAAGGTTTTGAATTAATCGTAAAAAATCCCGGAATTCCATATACGAATCCAATTATCGCAAAGGCAATGGAAAAAGGCCTACCAATTATCACAGAACCAGAATTAGCTTATGAAATATCTGAGGCACCAATGATTGGTGTTACAGGAACTAACGGTAAAACAACGACGACTACTTTAATTTCATTGATGCTAAATCAAGAAAGAAAGCAGGGCCAAGCATTTGTGGCTGGTAATATTGGTGTTTCATCTGTTGCCGTTGCTAAAAAAGCGACCTCAAATGATGTCATTGTAACCGAATTATCAAGTTTTCAATTGTGTGGTATTGATAAGTTAAAACCCGAAATTGCCGTAATTACTAATATTTATGAAGCGCATACGGATTATCATCAAACACGAGAAAACTATGTAAAAGCAAAAATGCGGATAACAGAAAACCAGGATTCAAATGATTTTTTTGTCGTCAATTGGGATTTAGAGGAGCTTCGTGAGTTAGCCAAAACTAGTCATGCAAAGGTGGTTCCTTTTTCTAGATTAGCTAAAATACAAACAGGTGCTTACGTCAAAGATGGTAATATTTATTATCAAGATGAAGTCATAATGAAGACGGATGACGTTAATATTCCTGGTGAACATAATATTGAGAATATACTTGCTGCTATTGTGGTTGTTAAAATTAAAGGTGTAAAAAACTCGGCTATTAAAGAGGTACTAACGACGTTTACTGGAGTACGACATCGTACACAATTCGTTAGTACATGGCATCATCGTAAATTCTATAATGATTCAAAAGCAACTAATATTGAAGCAACTGAGATGGCTGTTAAAGGCTTTTCACAGCCAATTATTTTATTGGCGGGCGGATTAGATCGCGGGTTTACATTTGAAAAATTAGTGCCTGTACTTAAACAACATGTAAAGGCAATGATTGTTTTTGGAGAAACGGCTGATTTAATGAGAGATGCCGGAGAAGCGGCGGGGATTACAGAAATTAAGCGAGTTAAAGATGTTGTTGATGCGGTTCCGGAAGCTTATAAGTTAAGCACGGATAACGATATTATATTATTGTCTCCGGCGGCGGCTAGCTGGGATCAGTACCCTTCATTTGAAGTCCGTGGAGATCAATATATTGACGCAGTGGAAAAACTAATGCAAGTAGAGGATAACTAAATATGAAAATTATCGTTTCTGGTGGTGGGACTGGTGGGCATATTTATCCCGCCCTAGCCCTTATTGAAGCATTAAAAATAAAAGACCCAACAACGGAATTTTTATACGTTGGAACTGAAAAGGGACTTGAAAGTCGTATCGTACCTGATAATCACATTCCGTTTAAAACAATTAAAATTCAGGGATTTAAACGATCGTTATCGATGGAAAATGTTAAAACAATTCAATTATTTTTAAAAAGCGTTAAAGATGCTAAAAAAATGATTAAAGCGTTTAAACCGGATATTGTTATTGGGACCGGGGGATATGTGTCTGGTGCAGTCGTATACGCCGCTGCACGGTTACACATACCGACAATTGTTCATGAACAAAATAGCGTTGCGGGTATTACAAATAAATTTTTGAGTCATTTTGTTGATAAAGTGGCGATATCATTCGAATCCGTTGCAGATCAATTTCCAAAGAAAAAGGTTGTTTTTACGGGGAACCCGCGGGCACAACAAGTCGTAAACGAAACAAAAATAGACGCATTATCGGAATATGATTTGTCAGATGATATTCCAACAATGCTCGTTTTTGGTGGTTCAAGGGGTGCCGAAAAAATTAATCAGGCAATGGTTACCGCAATTCCAGAATTGAATAAAAAACCATATCAAATATTATTTGTTACAGGTAATGTTCATTACGATAAGATTATGGATAATCTAAATGGTGTTCAATTAAATAAAAATATTATTGTGAAACCATATCTGAACAATATGCCCAATTTATTAAGTAATATTTCTGTTATTCTGGGTCGTGCTGGTGCGACAAGTATTGCAGAAATTACTGCGCTTGGATTACCTTCTATTTTAGTACCTAGTCCTTACGTTACAAATAATCATCAAACGAAAAATGCAATGAGCTTAGTGAATAATAATGCGGCAAAATTGATTACCGAGGACGAATTAACTGGTGAAAAACTGGTTGAAGTTGTTGATGAATTAATGCTTAACGATGGCGTTAGAAAGCAGATGGCAGGGAATTCACGCAAGATGGGTGTACCCGATGCTGCTGATAGATTAATTGTCGTTATGGAAGATTTAATTAAAAAAAGAAAATAAGCTAAGGAGGCCAAATAAGATGTCAAAAAATAAGTTCTTTAAAAGAAAAAAAACTGAATTGACACCTTGGGAGGCCTTGCAAGGTAAAAAAGAAAAGAAAAGTAAACGATTCGATTTTTTTGGAAATCCTAAAATGATTAGCGATCGATTACCAAAATTAAAGAAGTATCAACACCATGTTCTTCGACAAAAATTGGCCATTATTGTTGGATCATTCTTGGTGATTGGGCTGGTTGCGTTATATTTTGTCTCACCATTGAGTAAAGTTCAAACTATCAGCGTTTCGGGTGAAAAGACGGTATCAAAACAACAAGTAGAAAATGCAAGTAACTTACATACCAATGACCCTTTATCGCGTGCACTTTTCAACAAAAAAGCAACTTTACGTGAGATAAAAAAAGAACTGCCTCAAGTGAAGTCTTTAACAATTAGTCACGATAAATGGAACGACGTTAAATTATCTATTGTTGAATATGATCTTGCTGGATATGTTTATAAAAATAAGGAATATTATCAATTATTCTTGAATGGTGCGATTGGAGCAAGTACGTTTAAACAACCAGTTGGTAATTATCCGACTTATTCAAAATTTGATAAACCTGCTATATTGCAGAGCATGGTTACACAATATAGAAAAATTCCATTAAAAATCAGAAATGGTATCTCGGAAATTGATTACCAACCTTCAAAGGTAAATAATCAGAGAATTTATATTTATATGAATGATAGAAATAAAGTCATTGCGAATATTGATAATTTTGCGGATAAAATGGCTTTTTACCCAAGTATTTCATCAAAAATGAAAGAAAAAGGTGTCGTTGATTTAGAGGTAGGCGCATATTCTTATCCATATAATAAGAAAAGTTAACGAAATTGATATACGCTATGGGATATCCTTTCTAAATGGGGTCTCACTGTGGTAAAATGTGTGTATTATATCTTATAAAAAATAATATTAAAAGCATGCTGTAAGGAGGTTCTTTTTCAGATGGGTAATGCAGGTATATATGTTGGGTTGGATATTGGAACGACGTCAATTAAAGTTATCGTTTCTGAATACGTTAATGGCCAATTGAACGTTATTGGTATTGGTAATGAACGTTCAGTGGGCTTAAACAGAGGAATTGTAGTTGATATTGATAAAGCAGTTGTTTCAGTGCAAAAGGCAATTAAACAAGCTGAAGAAAAAGCAAACATTCAAATAAATGAAGTGCACGTGGGTATTCCAGCTAATTTATTACAGATTATCCCTTGTAACGGCATGATTGCTGTTTCGGATGAATCAAAAGAAATTACAAATGAAGATGTTGTGAACGTTGCGAGTGCAGCGTTAGTGCAAAACTTACCACCAGAACGAGATATTATAGATATTATTGCTGATGAATTCGTTGTCGACGGATTTGATGGTATTAAAGATCCAAGAGGTATGATTGGTGTACGTTTAGAAATGCATGGTTCAGTTTATACGGGACCTAAAACAATCATTCATAATTTAAAAAAATGTGTTGAAAATGCCGGGCTAACTATCAGAGAAACCATTGTTAACCCATTGGCACTTGCGTCGGTTGCAATGTCTGATGGTGAAAGAGATTTTGGAACTGTACTTATTGATCTTGGAGGTGGACAAACAACCGCTTCTGTAATACATGATCATAAATTGAAATTTACATATGTGGACCAAGAAGGTGGCGATTTTGTCACTAAAGATATTTCTGTGGTTCTTAATACATCTGTTGAAAATGCCGAAAAATTAAAACGTAATTACGGGTTTGCGAATTCCGACTTAGCTTCAGAGGATGATATTTTCCCTGTTGACGTTGTTGGGCAAAGTGAGCCACTTAATATTTCTGAAAAATACTTATCTGAGATTATTGAAGCAAGAATTTCTCAAATTTTGGATAAGATTAAAAATGCATTGGATGCTACAAAAGCACTAGACTTACCGGGTGGTGTTATTCTAACCGGGGGACTTGCTGCGTTACCAGGTATTGCAGAACTTGCATCTGAAATTTTACAAGTTCAAGTTAAAACCTATGTTCCCGATCAAATGGGATTACGTTATCCATCTTTTGCCCAAGCTTTAGGATTAATTAATTATGCAGTGAGACAAGATGAAGTCACATTACTAGTAAAAAGTGCAATGGGACTTGATAGTGATCAATTAAGTTATAGTGTTGTTGAAATGGATAACGATAAACCTAAGAAGCAGGCTGTAAAAAGTCAGGCTAAAAAAGCCAAAAAACCAAAAACATCTAAAGATCCATTAAAATCAGTAAAAAACTTTTTTAATGAATTTTTCGACTAAACAGGAGGAAGTAAGTAATGGAATTTTCTTTGGACTCAAGTGAAGATAAAGGCGCAGTAATTAAAGTAATTGGTGTCGGTGGCGCTGGTGGTAATGCTGTCAATCGTATGATTGACGAAAACGTTTCAGGTGTTGAATTTATTGCATTGAACACTGATGTTCAAGCACTAGAAAGCTCAAAAGCAGAAATTAAAATTCAATTAGGGCCTAAGTTAACTCGTGGTTTAGGCGCTGGCGCAACGCCAGATATTGGGAGTAAAGCTGCACAAGAAAGCGAAGAAGCAATTATTGAAGCTATTGATGGCGCAGATATGATTTTTGTTACCGCAGGAATGGGTGGCGGTACTGGTACCGGTGCTGCTCCTGTTGTCGCTAAGATAGCTAAAGATCAAGGTATCTTAACAGTCGGGATTGTAACTCGTCCATTTACCTTTGAAGGACCAAAACGTAGTCGTTTTGCTGCTGAAGGAATTGCTAATCTTAGAGATCAAGTCGATACATTAGTCGTTATTGCTAATAACCGTTTACTTGAAATTATTGATAAGAAGACACCAATGCTTGAAGCATTCCAAGAAACGGATAATGTTTTACGTCAAGGTGTTCAAGGTATTTCTGAATTAATTACATCACCTGGTTTAATTAACTTAGATTTTGCTGATGTTAAAACAGTGATGGCTGATCAAGGTACTGCCTTGATGGGTATTGGTTCAGCTACCGGCGAAAATAGAACTGCTGAAGCAACGAAGAAAGCTATTTCTTCACCATTACTAGAAGTTTCAATTGACGGTGCAAAACAAGTTCTGTTAAACATTACTGGTGGCGCTGATATGAGTCTTTTTGAAGCGCAAGAAGCTTCTGAAATCATTTCACAAGCTGCATCAGATGAAATTAACATTATCTTTGGGACGTCAATTAATGAAGATTTAGGCGATGAAATTGTCGTAACTGTTATTGCAACTGGTATTGACGATGTTAAAGAAGAAAAAAAGGCAACGGCTCGTACAAGAACATTACCAAGAACCGAAGCACCTAAGGCAACACCAACTGAAAAACAAGAAGATCGTTTTGACGATTGGGATATTATGCACCCAACAAATCAGCCTGAAGAAAAAAAATCAACGGAATTTGATAATGTGGAAAAACCAAGTTTTGACGTATTTAAAAATGATGTTAATAAAGATGAAGAATCAACAAATAACGATGATGGATTGAGCACACCACCATTCTTTAGAAGAAGACGTAAAGATTAACTAAACTGAATCAGTGGGGAGATCACTATTATGGCTTTTGAAAAAATTGGTCGTTTTTTTGGCTTAGCCGAGGATGACGATTTTGAAAATGATGGCTATCAAGCCGAAGGGTCTATGCAGACTGCATCGTTGAATCAAAGTAATAAAGTTGTTTCAATTAACGGAAAGTATAGTCAGCCACAAAAAATTAATTTATTCGAACCTAGAATTTATTCTGACGTTAAAGATATTGCGACGCATCTGCTACAAAATCAGGCGATTGTCGTGAATTTTCAAAAGATGGATGAAGTTCAATCTAAAAGAATCGTTGATTTTTTGTCAGGAACGGTCTTTGCTATTAATGGAACCATTCAAAGAATTGGAGATAATATTTTCCTATGTACACCAAATTCATTTACAGTTGAAGGTAATATGGCGGATAATATTTTTGAAAAATTCGAATAACAGAAAAATCGAGGTGTACACATGATTGAATTTATTCAATTACTAGCCAGAGTTGTTGGCTGGGCTTTTGATGCTTATGAGCTGGCAATCATCATTTACGTATTAATGTCATGGTTCCCGGGAGCGTATAATACACCGGTCGGTCATTTTTTAAGTAGGATTTGTCAGCCATATCTTGCATTTTTTGATCGTTTTATTCCGGCAATTGGAGGCATTAGTTTTTCACTAATTGTTGCAATAATTGCGTTAAGTTTCATTCAAAATGGAGTTATGGGTATTTTAACGACCTTAATTCGTCTCTCTATTGGAGGATAATAATATGAATGATGCAATATATCAACATTTCAGACCTGATGAAAAAGAAATTATTGATACGCTATCAGATTATATTGAGCAAGCTAAGTCAGAATACAGAGCCGTTTTAACTCATTTTTTGAATCCTAGGGAAGCGCATATTGCAACTTACCTGTTGGGTCAAAGTGATGAAATCAGCATGAAATTATTTGGTGGTACAAAAGATGCTGAACGGAGAAGATTACTTTTTTATCCGGCTTACTTCGATGTTCAAGATAGTGATTTCGATTTACAGCTAATTGAAATTAAATACCCCGTTAAATTTGCCACGTTAAAACATGGACAAATTTTAGGAACGCTAGCTAACGCAGGATTAGATAGAGAAGTTCTAGGAGATATTGTAACGGATGGTCAGCAATGGCAAGTTGTTGTTGAAAAAAAGATGGCTGATTACTTAATTAATCAAATCGATCGTATTGGTAAAATCAAGGTTTCTCTTGAAGAAGTTTCTTTTTCTCAGATAGTTTCTGTAACGGATGAATGGCAGTCCCAATCTGAGTTAGTTGCTTCATTACGAATTGATTCAGTTATTTCGGCCGTATATAATATGTCTCGTCAAAATGCTAAAAATCTAGTTAATTCTGAAAAAGTTAGTTTAAATTGGCAAGTAATTAGTAAACCTGATTACGAGTTGGCAGAGTTCGACGTGCTTTCTATTCGAGGCTTTGGCCGAATTAAATTAGATTTAGTGGCAGGTATGACAAGAAAAGATAAATATAAATTAGAGTTGTCTGTTTTAAAAAAATAAATTTTGAAGGACGTGCAAAATGACTTTAAGTCCATTGGATATTCATAATAAAGAATTTAACGTAAAATTGAGAGGTTATGACCAAGATCAAGTTAATGATTTTCTTGATAAAATTATTAAAGATTACGAATTAACTTTAAAAGAGAATGAAAACTTAACTGATGAAGTTAAGACGAGTAATGAAAAATTGGAATACTTTAACGATTTAAAAGATTCGTTAAACCAATCAATCATTGTAGCCCAAGAAGCTGCTGATCGTGTTAAAGTTAATGCTAAACGTGAATCTGAAATTATTAATAAGGAATCACAAAAACAAGGTCATGATATTATTGATGAAGCCAACGAAAAGGCTAAACATATTATTGATATGGCATCAGAAAAAGCTAAAAAGTTAGCTGTCGAAACTGATGACTTGAAGAAACAAGCACGTATCTTCCGTCAACGTCTTAAAGTTATGATGGAATCGCAATTAGAAGTTGTTAAAAGTTCTGATTGGGATGAAATTTTAAAACAAGGTGAAACAAGCACATATTCTGAAATTCAAGACGTTTTAAAACGTGAAGAAGACAAGGAAAAACGTGAAGCTAAAGAGATGAAGGAAGCAGTTAATAATAATGATGACGGTATCGTTGTTACTGAAATTATTGCTGAATCAGATTCAAATGAAGTTTCTGAACAAAACGATCAAGATACAATGGTTATTTTTCCAGATAATAAATAAAGATTGAGAACAACAATTACATAATATATTTTTAGCGAATCGATGATAGTGGGAAATCGATAATCACTGTTATGTAATTTATCCTCTCAATGAGTTAATTAAACTGAACTATTGAGTAAGTTTAATCGGAATCATCTCCGTTACCATGATGATTGAGTGATAGATAAAAGACTAATATCTGTCTAAATTTGGGTGGTAACGCGAAGACTTCGTCCCTTGTAACGGAGTCTTTTTGTGTATAATAAGATAAAATAACTTTTAAAAGGAGTTTATATTATGAAAATGAAAGAAACCTTAAACTTAGGTAAAACAGAATTTCCAATGCGTGGTAATTTACCCGTTAAGGAAGCCGAACGCCAAGATGGATGGAATCAGGATAACGTTTATGAATTAAGACAAAAATTGAATGAAAACAAACCAAGTTTTATTTTGCATGATGGACCTCCATATGCTAATGGTAATATCCATATGGGTCATGCCTTAAATAAAATTACAAAAGATATCATTGTCCGTTCAAAATCGATGATGGGATTCAGAGCCCCTTACGTACCAGGCTGGGATACGCATGGTCTACCAATTGAACAACAATTAGTTAAACAGGGCGTTGATCGCAAAAAAATGTCAAAAGCCGCTTTCCGTGAACTTTGTGAAAAGTATGCTTTGGAACAAGTTAACCTACAACGTGAAGATTTTAAACGTTTAGGGGTCGCAGCTGAATGGGACAACCCATACATGACACTACAACCTGAATTTGAGGCTGAAGAAGTTAGAATGTTTGGTGAAATGGCTGAAAAAGGGTACATCTATAAAGGTAAAAAACCAATTTACTGGTCACCATCATCTGAATCAGCATTAGCCGAAGCAGAAATCGAATATCAAGATATTAAATCACCTTCAATGTATATCACATTTGATGTTGTTGATGGGAAAGACATCTTAGACACAGATACAAAAATGATTATCTGGACAACGACGCCATGGACGATTCCTGCTAATTATGGTGTAGCAGTGCATCCTGATTACAAGTACATCCAAATTGATGCCGATGGCACAAAGTATGTAGTCGCAGAAGAACGTTTAAGCGTATTAAAAGAAGAATTTGATTGGGAAAATGTTGAAGTGCAAAAAGAGTTTTCTGGTCGTGATATGGAATATATGACGGTACAACATCCGTTATATGATCGTACATCATTAGTTATCCTTGGATACCATGTTACTTTAGATTCTGGTACGGGACTTGTTCATACGGCTCCAGGACATGGTGAAGATGATTTTATTGCAGGACAAAAATATAAATTGCCTGTCGTTTCTGTATTAGATGAAAAAGGTATCATGAATGAAGATGCTCCTGGTTTTGAAGGTATCTTTTATGATAAAGCAAACCCACTTGTAACTGATCAATTGAAAGAAAATGGTCATTTACTTAAGTTATCATTCTTTACGCATAGTTATCCACATGATTGGCGTACAAAGAAACCAGTTGTATTCCGTGCAACAGCACAGTGGTTTGCATCAGTAGAGATGTTTCGTGATGATATTTTAAAAGAAATTGATAAAGTTGATTTTAAAAACGAATGGGGTAAAGTCCGCCTTTACAACATGATTAAAGATCGTGGTGATTGGGTAATTTCACGTCAACGCGCATGGGGTGTTCCATTACCAATTTTCTATGCAGAAGATGGCACACCAATTATTACACCAGAAACAATTGAACATGTTGCGCAATTATTTGAAGAACATGGTTCAAACATCTGGTTTAAACATGATGCTAAAGCGTTACTTCCTGAAGGTTTCATGAGTGAACACAGTCCTAACGGTGGCTTCACAAAAGAAGAAGATATTATGGATGTTTGGTTTGATTCTGGTTCTTCTCACAGAGGTGTACTAGGTAAACGTGATAATTTAACCTATCCCGCGGATCTTTACATGGAAGGTTCAGATCAATATCGAGGCTGGTTTAACTCAAGTATTATTACGTCCGTTGCGACTAATGGTATTGCACCATACAAACAATTGATGTCACAAGGATTTGTTCTAGATGATAAAGGTCATAAGATGAGTAAATCACTTGGTAACATTATTTTACCAAGTAAGGTTATTAAACAATCAGGTGCTGAGATCGTTCGATTATGGACTGCTTCGGCGGATACTTCATCTGATGTTGCTGTTTCAATGGACATCTTAAAACAAGTTTCAGAAACATATCGTAAAATTAGAAATACATTTAAATTTATTTTGGCTAATACAACTGATTTTGAACCAAGTAAAAATGCTGTTGCATTTGACGATTTGGCATCTGCAGATAAATATATGTTAATTAAATTAAATGCCTTTTCAAAAGAAGTATTAGATAACTATGCTGAATATGATTTCTTAGCAATTTACAAGAAAGTGATTACGTTCATTTCAAATGATTTGTCTGCATTCTACTTAGATATTGCAAAAGATATCGTCTACATTGAAGCTGAAGATAGTTTTGAGAGACGTTCAATGCAAACAGTTCTCTATCAGATTGTGACAACAATGGCTAAGTTATTAACACCTATCTTGCCACATACAACTGAAGAGGTCTGGGACTATTTAAAAGAACCAGAAGAATATATCCAATTAAGTGAAATGCCAGAAGTTGCTCATTTTGATGGTGAAATTAAAATTGTCGAAAATTGGCAAGCATTTATGAAAATGCGTTCACACGTGTTAAAGGCGTTAGAAGATGCCCGCGATGCAAAATTAATTGGAAAGTCATTTGAAGCAAAAGTTAGTTTATATGTGAATGATTCTGACGAGGCTTTATTAGATGCGCTTAACACGGATGTACGTCAACAACTAATTGTTTCTGATTTAGAAATTTTATCAGTTGAAAACGCACCTGAAGATGCAACTAAATTTGATGATTTAGCCGTTAAGGTTGAAGTTGCCAGTGGTGAAGTTTGTCAAAGATGTCGAATGATTAAGACAGATGTGGGTGAAAATCCTGAATTACCAACTCTTTGTCATCGTTGCGCAACAATTGTTGAACGTAACTACCCTAAAGCAGTTACAGAAGGATTCGAAAATTAATTAGATTTCTGAAAAGGAGTAACATTATGTTATTCCTTTTTTTGAGCCAAAATGATTACAAAACTCAGATTATGAGGTAGTATGTGGGTTATACAATTACAGTGGAAGCGGGTGTTTAATGTGCAATTAATTAAGGTGCATGGATCAGAAAATGATTTCTTTCTTTTGGATCAGACAAAATTAGAAGTCGCGTTGTCCGATAAACAATTAAAAGAGTTGGCAATTAAAATGTGTAACCGTATCACTGGTTTACACGGTGGATCAGATGGTATTTTGGTTGTTGATCATTCCGAACATAGTGGTGTTTTGGGCCAGATGAGAGTTATTAATGCTGATGGTACGGAAGCCAGTATGTGCGGAAATGGCTTAAGAACAGTTGGACGTTATTTAGAAAAAGAATATGGACAAACGACATTTAAAGTTGAAACAATGCATGCTGATTTGAAGGTTGAAAAAGCGCCAGATCTTAAATCGAACGTCGCTGCATATAATGTTGAAATTTCGCCTGTTAGTTTTATGTCAGAGACGTTACCGATGTTTCTAGACCGAGAAACTCTGGTTGATGATTATGTTCCTGAATTTTCAAAAACGTTAAAATTTTCAGCAGTTTCGGTTCCTAACCCTCATTTAATAGCTTTTGTTGATCATGAGACGTTGGAGGGGCCAGAGCTTGAAAAAATTGCAACATATTTAAACGGTGAGAATCCATACTTCCCCGACGGAGTTAACGTTAGTTTTGTTGAAAAATTAGACGGTCATTCGATTTTTGTCAGAACGTATGAACGTGGTGTTGGATTTACCAACGCTTGTGGGACAGCAATGTCTGCATCAAGTTTAATGTTTGTGATGTTAAGTGATAAACAGGTACCTTTTGAAACTGAGATTAATGTTAGAAATCCTGGTGGGATGGTTAAAACGGTAGTACATCAAAATGATAATGGCGAATATTGGATGTCATTAATCGGTAATGCGACTAATGTTGCCAATGTAACAGTTGACTTAGCTGATGCTATGAATGGTGATTACTCTCATGCAAAGTGGGTCCCAACAAATGAACAAGAAAATTATTTAGAGTTTATCTCAAGTATCAGGTAATTTAATTAGGGTAAAAGACATAAATGACTGTCTTTTATCCTTTTTTTAATTTAAAATGAAAGGAAACACCTGAGGAAATAAATGAAAAAATGGATTATTGGAATTTGTATATTTTTTGTCATAATTGGGCTTATTATTTTTGGAATTAGCTATTATTTATTTAAATATGCGGAAACACCGACGAATAAAGGATTCATTAAATCTGAACCGGCGAGTGTCGAATTAAAAAGAGAAAATAAATGGTTAAATCAGATTAAAAAATTGAACTGGGAAATTACGTCTGATGATAACTTAAAACTTAAAGCAATCTATGTGCCGGCAGATAAAAAGACTAATAAAACGATATTTGTTGCCCATGGGTTTATGGGTAAGAAAGAGTCGATGGTTCGATTTATTCATTTTTATCATGATCAGGGGTATAACGTTATTGCCCCGGACGCTAGAGCACATGGGCAAAGCCAAGGAAAGTACATCGGATACGGATGGTTGGAGAGAAATGATAATTTAAAATGGCTTAACAAGGTCATAGATTATCAAGGGACAGATTCAAAAATCACATTATTTGGGATCAGCATGGGCGGCGCTACGGTTATGATGTTAAGCGGTGAAAAACGATTACCCGTACAAGTTAAAGCAATTATTGAGGATTGCGGGTATACCAGCGTGGCTGATGAGTTAACTTATCAGTTGAAACAAATGTATAAGTTACCTAAAATCCCATTTATACCGGTTGCCAGCGTGATATCTAAGGTTAAGGCGGGTTATTCATTTTATGAAGCGAGTTCAATTAAACAGTTGAGTAAGAATAAATTACCTGTTTTGTTTATTCATGGTGGCGCCGATAAGTTTGTTCCGACTGAAATGATTTATAAAAATTATGCCGCAACAAAAGGCCCTAAAGATATTTTTATCGTGTCGGGTGCAGAGCACGGAAACTCCTTTACTAAAGATAAGGCGGGTTATACTAAAAAAGTAACTCATTTCTTGGAACAATATTTTAATTAAAAAAGTAAAATGATGGGGTTGATTAAATGAATTTGGAAGAAAAGGTTTTATCTGAAGAAATATTTTTTAAAGGTCATGTTATAGAAGTTGCAAAGGAGACTGTTGAGTTGCCTAATGGTGAACAATCGACTAGAGAAATTGTTCATCATCACGGTGCTGTCGGGATATTTGCGGTGACGGATGAAGATAAGATTGTTTTAGTTAACCAGTGGCGTGCGCCAATCAGAAAAACTTCTTTAGAAATTCCGGCTGGTAAAATTGACAGCGAAGACCACGATTTAATGGAAACCGCAATACGCGAACTTAATGAAGAAACGCGATATACAGCAAAAAAAATAACGAAAATTTATGGGTTTCATTCTGCGGTTGGTTTTGCTGATGAATATCTAACTCTGTATCATGCAACCGGGTTGGTAAGTGTCGAGACTGAATTACCTCAAGATGCTGATGAATTTTTAAATTTGATGGAATTGACGTTTGATGAGGTTCAGGATAAGATTAAATCAGGCGAGATTACAGACGTTAAAACTATTTTAGCGGTCGCTTATTGGGAAATTCTACGATTAAAAGGTGAATTACATGGATGATGAAACAAAACTATCAAGAAGTGAGTATCAGAGATTACAAGAACTAGAGAATAATCCTGAATTGCGTCAAGAAGAGCGTCGACGAGTAGAAAAAGAATATCTGGAGGAGCATCCTACCAGAAGTTCTCTCACGGATGAACCAGAGAAAACGGGTAAAAAAAATAAATTAAATCGATTTTTAAATTGGACAATTGGTTTTTTGATTGTCGCAATCATAATTGTTTTTTTAGTATTATTCTTATTACCCTAATTATTAATATAAAGTGGAGGTCACGACTATGATTTACGGTATTTTGTGCGCGATGGAAGAAGAAATAATTTCGCTTAGAAGTCATTTAGAAGAGAGAACTGATAAAGAAATTGGTGGTATTTCATTCTATACTGGTCAAATTAATAAACATAAGGTTGTTCTCGTAAGATCTGGTATCGGTAAAGTTCAGGCCGGGATGACAACGGCACTTCTGATTGCAGAATTTGGCGTAACAGCTGTTATTAATTCCGGATCTGCCGGCGGTATTGGGCAAGGACTTAAAATCGGTGATGTTGTTTTGGCTACAGAGGTTGCCTATCATGATGTCGATGCAACAGCATTTGGCTACGAAATTGGCCAATTACCACAGCAACCGGCGAAATATTCGGCAGATATCGATTTAAATGCTGCAATTACAAAAGCAGCTCAAGAAAATAACTTAAATATAAAACCGGGACTTATTGTTACCGGAGACCAATTTATTGCGAGTCAAGAACAAACAGATGCAATTCTTAATCATTTTCCAACAGCTCTTTGTAGTGAAATGGAAAGTGCAGCAGTTGGTCAGGCCGCATATCAATTTGGCGTTCCTTTTACAATTGTTAGAGCCATGTCAGATGTAGGGGACGAAGAAGCTGGTCAAACGTTTGATGAGTTTATTATTGAAGCTGGTCAAAAATCGGCAAAAATGATTCTTTCGTTACTAAAATAAAGTTTAAAGGAGACTAGAAAATTTTATGTCAGGAATATATTTAGATAATGCGGCAACAACCCCAATGGCAAAAGAAGTCATTGAAGTCATGACCAATGCCATGCAGACTACTTTTGGAAATGCTTCTAGTACTCATCAATTTGGACGCTCAGCACGTATGGTACTTGATGATAGCCGAAAAGTTATTGCCGATAGCATTCATGCCAAGGAGTCAGAAATTATTTTTACAAGTGGTGGTACAGAAAGTGATAATATGGCCATCATGCAGACAGCAATTCAAAGAAAGTCGCTGGGTAAGCATTTAATTACTTCTGCGGTTGAGCATCAAGCAATTTTAAAATCAATGAAGTATTTGGAATCAATTGGATTTGAAGTCACTTATTTGCCAGTTAATGAAGATGGTGTCATAAATACAACAGATTTTAAAAATGCACTGAGGGATGATACGATTTTAGTATCTATTATGATGGGTAATAACGAAACAGGAAGTCATATGCCTATCCATGAAATTGGTGATATCTTGAAAGATCATCAAGCTTGGTTTCATACGGATGCCGTTCAAGCATATGGTTTATTGGATATTGATGTTAACGCAGACCATATTGATATGTTATCAACTTCAGCCCATAAATTGAATGGACCTAAGTTTCTAGGCTTTTTATATAAGCGCGACACCATTTTTTCTCCACCATTTATTAAAGGCGGAGAGCAGGAAGATAAAAGGCGTGCGGGAACAGAGAATGTACCAGCAATTGCAGGGTTTGCGAAGGCCGTTTCTTTAGTCTCGGATGACGAAAAGAAAGCACGTCAATTAAAATATCGGGGATTTAAACAACAAGTTATTGCGGGATTAGAAGAGAATAAGATTGATTTTGAAATTAACGGAACACTTTCAGATGATAATTTGCAACACGTGTTTAACATTTGGATTAAGGGAGTACAGACGGAAGTTCTACAAACGCGTTTAGATTTAGCCGGTATTGCCGTTTCTGGTGGTTCAGCATGTACTGCCGGCAACTTGGAACCTTCACATGTTCTGATTGCCATGTATGGTGAGAATAGCCCTCGAGTGACTGAATCTATTCGATTAAGTTTCGGTAAGGACAATACGGATGAAGAGATTGCTGTTTTTGTTACGCAATTAGTTCGAATTGTTGGACGATTAAAAAAATAGGAGGTAGTTAATTATGGCATTTGAAAAAAGTATTCAGCTTTTGGGAGATACAGTGACTTATGAATTAAGTGCTGATGTAAAAAAATATACGCTAAGAGATTTAGGTTTTGCGGAAACTAAAGCGGGTAATTTTCAGTTAGAGAGATCGTTAGATCCTAATTCACCTTTTAATCAAGGTATTAAAGTTAAAATTGTTGTTGATAAAGCGTTGAGTGGGTTTAAAATGTCAACAACGACTGCAAATGGACTTAAGGCAGTTAATATTTTTAAAGATGAGAATAAAAAAGCCGAAACTGAACAATTTGATTATGTTATTGGGCAATTAGTCGACAGAGATGTCTTGAAGAAAATATAATTCCAAAAATCTGAATTATCATGATGCATGGTAAAATTGTACAAATAATTTAAAGTATTCTCATTAAGAATATTAATGGGGTACTTTTTTATTTAATCAAAATTTTAATTTAGCCAGGATTACAACTATTTATGACACACTAGGCTTGTATAAGTTCGTATTATTGGTATAATAGTATTTACTGAAATAGTGCGACCTTCAAATCGTAGATTTTTTCAGAATCTAATTGAAATGATGGTGATAGTATGCCAGATAATAGTAAAACTCGTGTTGTTGTTGGAATGAGTGGAGGTGTCGATTCATCAGTTGTTGCTTATTTATTGAAGCAACAAGGATATGATGTTGTTGGTGTCTTCATGAAAAACTGGGACGATACGGACGAAATGGGTGTTTGTACGGCAACGGAAGATTACAAAGATGTTGCTAAAGTAGCAAACAAAATTGGAATTCCTTATTATTCCGTTAATTTTGAAAAGGAATATTGGGACCGTGTGTTCACGTATTTCTTGGACGAATATAAGAAGGGTAGAACGCCAAACCCTGATGTAATGTGTAACAAAGAAATTAAGTTCAAAGCGTTTTTTGACTACGCAATGGAACTTGACGCTGATTACATTGCCATGGGACATTATGCACAAGTTGAACAAGATGCCGACGGTATTATGCATATGTTACGTGGGGATGATAGCAACAAGGACCAAACTTATTTCTTAAGCCAGTTATCACAAGAGCAAATTCAAAAAGTAATGTTTCCAATTGGAAATATTGAAAAACCAGAAGTTAGAAGAATTGCTGAAGAAGCTGGTCTTTCAACTGCAAAGAAGAAAGATTCAACGGGTATTTGTTTCATTGGTGAACGTAACTTTACTAAATTCCTTGGTGAGTACTTACCAGCACAGACGGGTAATATGATGACCGTTGATGGTGTGAAGATGGGCGAGCATTATGGCCTTATGAACTACACAATTGGTCAACGTAAAGGTTTAGGTATTGGTGGTACAGGTGAAGGCAATGATCCTTGGTTTGTTGTTGGTAAGGATCTGTCAACAAACACGTTGATTGTCGGACAGGGTTACCACAACGACCTACTTTATGCAGACTATCTTGAAGCATCAGAGCTAAGCTTTATTGCGCCCATTGATCGATTTGGTAATGATTTCCATATCACTGCTAAGTTTAGATATCGTCAAACTGATGTTGGTGTGACGGTTCATTTAAATGATGATCATACAGAGGCCACAGTAACATTCGATGCACCGGTGCGTGCGATTACACCGGGACAAGCCGTTGTTTTTTATGATGGTACAGAATGTTTGGGTAGCGGTATCATTGACGCTGCATTTAAAAGCCTAGATAAGGGTTCAAAACAGTTACAATACGTTTAAATTGAATTTATGATATGTAAGGCACAAACAAAACAAATGTTTTGTTTGTGCCTTTTTATTTTTGTGGCATAATATAATAGAGATAAAAAAATGGAGGGTCCTACTGACAGATGACTAATATATATTTTATTCGACATGGTAAAACAGAATGGAATCTTGAAGGCCGATATCAAGGTGCTAATGGGGATTCCCCTTTGCTTAAACAAAGTTACACAGAGATTCAACAACTTATCAGCTCTCTGAAGGAAAAAAAGTTTGATACCATTTATTCAAGCCCAATTAAACGCGCAAGAGACACCGCGGATTTAATTAGCGAGGGACTTAATCAAAAATTAAATGTTATTTTAGATAAAAATTTAGAAGAATTTCATTTAGGAAAAATGGAAGGGATGAAATTTACCGATGTGGCAATTGAGTTCCCTGATGAACTTGATGCATTCCGTAATCATCCAGATAAATATGAACCTCGTAAAATTAATGGTGAGACATTTCAAGAATTATTAAAACGTATGGTCCCAGCCATTAAACGAATTGTGGCACAAAATAAATCGGATGCAAATATTATTGTTGTCAGTCACGGTGCAGCACTAGGCGCTTTAATTCAAAATTTATTAGGTGTACCACTGAAGGATCTTCGTAAACAAGGCGGACTATCAAACACGAGTACAACTATTTTAGAAACAAAAAATGGAACTGATTTTAATTTAATTAAATGGAATGATACCGACTATTTAAATAGGGTACGGGATGAAAGCGATGTCGTTTAAGGAGTAATAAAGTGAATAAAAGAGCAGAGCAGGAAGCAGAATCAAGTAAAATCATTCATGGGTTAGTCGAAAAAGTTGAACAACATCCTGACAACCAAGATGTCTATTACCAACTTGGGAGTTATTTAACCAAAGTAAAAGATTACGTTCATGCAGAAGAACTTTTTAAAAAGGCAATTTCACATTTCGACGAAAAAAATATAAAAGCGGACTTATTAGTCTATGGACTGGGTAATGTATTTTATGAGGCAGAATTATATGTTGAAGCAATTCAAGCATTCCAAAAGGTGACCGATCCAGAAATGAAAGAAAATGCATTTTTGATGTTGGCACAGTCGTATATGGCGCAAGAATCATACCAACAGGCGCTGGCATTTGCAATTACAGCGCAAGAAATAAATTCTAAAAATATCGATACTAATGAATTAATTGGAGACATTTTTTTAGCATTGGGACAATTTGAAAATGCTGCGCAGTATTATGATTTAGTACTTGAGAGTGATCAGAATCATGCAAAAGCGAATTTTCAGCGTGGCTTGGTAAATATGGTTTTAGGACTTGAATTTGATACGTATTTCACGCGGTCTAGGTCAGCAAATCAAAAATACTTTGATGCACAAAAAAAGCGATTAAGTGAGATAGAGGCATTTATAAAATCCCGTGATGACCGCTAGAAAGGATGTGGCATAATGGTTGCTCAGAAGGTAAGTTTATTTGATGATGGTTCTCAAAGTAATGAAACTCAAGCTTATTTAGTTGGAAAAGTTGCAACTATTTTTTTTCAAAGCCAAGATAGTTTTTATAAGGTAATTTTAATTCATAGTGTTGAGAGTAACTTAGAATGGCCTGAGGACGAAGTTGTCGTTACCGGAAATTTTGCCGATATTAAGGAAGAATCAACTTATCGTTTTTATGGACAACAGGTTGAACATCCTAAGTATGGTAAACAATTTCAAGCCAGTAATTACCAAAATGAAACGCCTACTTCAAAGATGGGTCTCATCACTTACCTGTCGGGTGCCGAATTCAAAGGTATCGGAAAAAAAACGGCAGAGTCAATCGTTGATAAACTTGGAACTAAAACAATTGATAAGATATTAGCGGATGACACCGTACTGGATTCTTTAGAGTTATCGAATAAGCAAAAAATAACGGTATTAGAGACTGTACGTGTAAATAACGGAATGGAACAAATTATTATTGGATTAAACGGATTTGGATTTGGTAGCCAACTTGCGGCAACTATTTACCAAACCTATAAAGAAAAAACACTTGAGATCATCCAGGAAAATCCATATCAGCTAGTCAATGATATTGAAAATATTGGATTTAAAAAGGCTGATCAAATTGCAGAAGAGTTGGGATTTGCGGCCGATTCATCGGGTCGAATTCAGGCTGGTATTTTACAAAGTATTAATGATTTATGTCAACAAGATGGAGATACTTATGCGACTGCAGAGCCCTTGTTAACGGCTTCTTTACAATTATTGGAAGGGAGCCGGCGGGTTCGAATTAATCCTGAAGCGATTTCGAAAGAACTAGTCAATTTGGCCAAGTCAGGATTAATTGTTGGTGATGAACAACGTATTTATTTGAAAAATCTGTATCACGCAGAATATCAAATCGCTGAACATTTAAAAAGACTCCTTTCGTCAAATCAAGAAAAAAAGGGTTCATCAGATAAAGATCTTAATAAAGCAATTCGTAAAATAGAAAAGAAACTAGATATGAACTATGGCGAATCGCAAATAGATGCTATTAAAGAAGCAATGAACTCACAGGTGTTTTTATTAACCGGTGGTCCGGGAACTGGTAAGACAACTGTTATTAATGGCATTGTGGAGTTATTCGCGGAATTAAATGATTTCTCTCTTGATGTTAGCAGCTATGGAGAGGGCCAAACATTTCCGATTCTTCTAGCCGCGCCTACTGGTCGAGCTGCAAAAAGAATGACCGAAACGACCGGATTACCCGCTAGCACGATCCATAGATTACTGGGATTGACTGGAAGAGAATCAAATAATGAAGTTGAAACCAAAGATTTAGAAGGTGGATTATTAATTATCGATGAAATGTCGATGGTTGATACCTATTTATTAAACACACTGATGAATGCAATACCAACTGATATGAAAGTTATTTTGGTTGGTGATAAAGATCAATTACCATCCGTTGGTCCTGGACAAACATTTTATGATTTATTAAAGAGTGACTATCTTGAACGAAAAGAGTTAACAGATATTTACCGACAGGGAGATGGGTCATCAATAATCTCACTTGCTCATTCAATTAAAAATGGGGAACTACCGGCCGATTTCACGAAAAATCAAAAGGATCGTTCTTTTTTTGCAAGTCGTGAATACCAAGTTGAATCAATTATTAAACAGGTCGTCGAACGTGCTAAGACAAAAGGATTTACGTCTAGTGATATTCAGGTTTTGGCGCCAATGTACCGTGGTGCGGCAGGAATTAACCGATTAAACGAGATGCTACAAGAAATTATGAACCCTCTTGAGAATAGTCGCCAAAAAGAAGTCCTTTTCAGAGACCAGAAATTTAGAATTGGCGATAAAGTATTACATCTTGTTAATAGTCCTGAAAATAATGTTTTTAATGGGGATATTGGGAAGATTGTTGGTATTACGGTTGCCAAGGATAGTGAAGATAAAGTTGATGAAATTATTATTGCATTTGACCAAACAGAGGTGACTTATAGGCGAAATGAATGGCAAAAAATTACGTTAGCATATTGTACGTCAATTCATAAGTCTCAGGGTAGCGAGTTTAAAATGGTAATTTTACCAATGGTCTCGCAATATAAGCGTATGCTTAAACGTAACTTACTGTATACGGCAATCACACGTGCTAGCCAATTGTTAATTTTGCTTGGAGAAGAGAAGTCGTTTGAAGAGTGTGTTGAGAATGAATCAGCGAATCGAAAAACAACGTTGTTATTGAGAATAGAGCAGATCTTTGACGGTGATATCAAAAAAATAAATGATTCAAGTGGTAGTGGTCAAACAACAAAAGAATTAAAAAAAGAAATTCAGTTAGATCATAGTCCCATTGAACAATTTATTTTAACGAATGACATGATTGCCAACGGAACGATTGACCCAATGATTGGAATGGCAAATATTCAGCCATAGAAAAAAACTAATTAACTCTGTTTAATGAGTTAATTAGTTTTTTAATTTAGCCAAAATGGGTATGATAATACGGAATATTCAATTTCAAAGAAACGCGTACCTAAATCTTCGCCATCCATTTGTCCATATTCTAATGAGTCAACAGACAATTTAATCTTATTCGATGTAAAATGATGGACACCTTTTTGTGTAATATGCTTACCGGATAATATTAAAATGGCTAAATAAAGTAGTTTTAAGATATTAGATTTTTCAATAATAATTAAATCTAAGTTATTTTTGGCTGGGTCCGCCATTGGTAGAATAGGAACGCCACCACCAAAGTAGGGATGATTCGATGTTGTCAGTAGAAATGCATCTTGATAAAATTCACGTTGTCCGTTTACCTGAACAGTTACGGGAAATGCAGCTTGTTTTGATAGGGTACCAAGTAGTGCACTCAAGTAGGTGAGTGAACCCAAATGAAGTTTATTCAATAGTTTTTTTGAACGAGATTGATTGGCGATACTAACGATTTGTGCATCAAACCCAACGCCCACATTATTAATAAAATATTTTTTTTCATTTCGTGAAAGTTCCTGCATAACACCTAAGTTTAATAATTTAGGTGAAGTTGTATTTAATATTTGTTCAAGTGCTACAAGTGGTTCCTTAGGTATACCGGCACCTCTGGCAAAATCGTTTCCAGATCCTGCGGGGATATAGGCAACGGGAATATCGAATTTACCGGCATTTTTAATACCATTAATACATTCATTTAAAGTACCATCGCCGCCAATAACTAAAATAATTTGGTTATCAGCAGTTTTGGAAGGTTGGAAATGTCTGGCATAATTTTCTGTTAAGAGGGAAGCGTGACCCATATATTTTGTTAAATGTGCATCGAAGTGAACTTCTTTTGTGATTAATGATTTTTTTATAGATTGCCAGATTTGTTTAGCATGTCCGCTGCCAGCTGATTCGTTGACAACGATATAATAGTGATCCATGAGCTTCCCTCCTTAAATTAACACTAAATAATTATAACTAAAATTAAGTTAGATTTAAAGATAAATTTTAAACACATAAAAACAAGCCAAAATTCTGAATCGAATTTTGGCTTGTTTTTATGTTAAACGATAACTAACATTGGTAAAATCATTGGTTTACGTTCAGTTTGTTCATATAAAAACTTCTGTAAGTCATCAACAATAGCATCATTAATCATGGCTTCTGTAATTTTATCATTTTTTAGTAAACGACTCATAACACGGAACAAACGACGGCGTCCTTGGTTAATTAATTCACCTGACTCACGCATGTAGACGAAACCACGTGATAGTAAATCTGGACCCGCTTGAATTTCATGTTTCTTCATATCAATAGTTGCGACAACGACAACGAGTCCTTCTTCAGAAAGAACTTGTCGATCGTTTAAGACCGCACTACCGATGTCACCAATACCCGATCCATCTACGTAGATATCATCGGCTTCAAAGTGGCCAGCGATTCTGGCAGAATCACTCGTTAATGCTAGAACGTCACCATTTTCCATGATAAAGCTATTTTCTTTTGGAACACCAATTTGTTCAGCTAGTCCGGTATGAATTTTAAGCATTCTGTATTCACCATGGACGGGAACGAAATACTTAGGCTTCATCAAACTAAGCATTAATTTTTGTTCTTCCTGACCACCATGACCAGAAGTATGGATATTATTAACTTTACCATGAACAACTGTTGCACCGGCTTCTGAAAGTTCATTGATTACATGGTTAACACTGATTGTGTTACCAGGAATTGGTGAACTTGAGAATACAACGGTATCACCAGGTTGAATAGATACCTGACGGTGAGTTCCATTAGCAATACGGCTAAGCGCAGCCATTGGTTCTCCCTGTGATCCAGTACATAAAATTAGGATCTCGTTAGCGGGTAACGAATTGATATCACGTGCGTCAATTAAAGCGTCATCCGGAATGTTTAAGTAGCCTAATTCACGACCATTTACAATTGCAGCTTCCATACTACGACCAAAGACCGCAATTTTACGACCTTTGGCAACAGCAGCTTCTGCAGCTTGTTGTACTCGAGAAATATTCGAAGCAAAGGTAGCGAATATAATACGACCTTCACCTTTTTCAAAAATTCGTCGAATTGATTTACCAACAAATCTTTCTGATTTTGTGAAATTAGGAATCTCAGCATTTGTACTATCTGATAGTAAACAGAGCACACCATCTGCACCCAGTTGAGCCATTCTTTGTAAATTAGGTGGCTGATTAGTAACAGGTGTCAGATCAAATTTGTAGTCCCCAGTGACTACAATATTACCAGAAGGTGTTTTGATTGCGACACCTAAAGTATCTGGAATTGAATGAGTTGTTCGGAAGAAAGAGACGCTTGTTTTTCTAAATTTAAGAATTGTGTCTTCTTCAATTTCGTGCATTTCTGTTGTGGCAAGTAACCCGTGTTCTTCTAATTTTCCCTTGATTAAAGCTGAAGCCAGGGGCCCAGCGTAAATTGGAACATTAATTTGTTTTAGTAAGTAGGGGATACCACCAATATGATCTTCATGACCATGGGTGATAACCAATGCTTTAATTTTCTGCTGGTTAGCAACCAGATACTGAAAATCAGGAATAACATAGTCGATTCCTAATAACTCATCCTCTGGAAACTTAATTCCTGCATCGACGATGATGATTTCATCTTGGAATTGAATACCGTACATATTCTTACCAATTTCACCTAACCCGCCGACTGCAAAAACACCAGTCTCATTATTTTTAACATTTATCTTTTTCATTCAGAAAACTCCGTTATTTCGAAAGCCGGGTTTTCTTTTTCGTATGCTAAAGCTTTTTCTGATAATGTTTCAATGAATTCAATATTGTGAGTGGTTTGTTGACCAACAATGCTTTGAGCTTCAATTTCAGAACCTGCTTCGAGGAAAAGCGACTTTGTTTCTTCTCTTTGTGGATTTCTATCCTGTGTTTCTTGGTAATATACTTTAAAAATCATTTGTAAAACTCCTTTAAATTAAATTGATATCATTTGATTAAATGACTCGGAAATGGAAATTAGAAACCGAACTGGGGGTTGTTTGCACAACATATAATTTATATTTTATCATATATTATTATTTAAGTATAGAATAGCACGGGTTGAATGGGCCCATAAGCGATAAAATAGATAAAACATGTTATAATTATGTGGAATCTTGGCATAGGAAAGGGCGTGTTTCATGATGTGGACGATAGTTGTAATGACAATGATAATAGTTCTAATTATTATCATTATTTTGAATTATGGTCGATTAAAAAGGAACCGAAAAATTGCCGTTTTTAAAATTGAAAGCAGACGTATCACTGATTCTGCAGTTAAATTTGCTTTAGATCATCTTCATAGTAATAAGTATGGAATTGAATCTCATATTTTAAAAGTGACGGAGATTGTTTCAAAGATTTGGGGTAAAAAGGTCATGGTATTTGAATATCAATTCAAAATGACAAATCCTTCAAAAGAAAATATCGAAAAAATAAGGGGAAAATTCTCAGATTCGTTTGAAGAATTTGAGATGATGGATCTCATTAAAAAGGACGTTGGGGCTGTGTCAGCGTTTGAAATCACAGATTTGTGGTATCTGGACGGCCTTTTACATTTAGACGTTGCCTATTTAGTTAATGATGAGACCGTTATGTACACTAAAGATTTAAAAAAAGTCTAGTTGATAATAGCGATACTAAAATGCAAATAAAAAAGTTTCATCAATAATTAAATCATTGATGAAACTTTTTAACTAATTATTCAAGCATAATTGCATCGTTTGGAATCGCAAAAGGTTTATCGTTATTAATATGGTCAAAGAATAAGATACCATTTAAATGATCGATTTCGTGTTGAACCACGATTGCTTCGTAATTCTTCAAGCGAATCTTATGTTGAACGCCCTCAATGTCGAAGTAACGCAGTGTAATACGATCAGCTCGCGGAACATATCCAGGCACATCTCTGTCCACTGATAGGCAACCTTCACCTTCTGATAGGGCAGCGACTTGAACTGATTGACTTAAAATAGTTGGGTTGATTAACACCTGTTTAAGTGAGGGTTCTTCACCTTCTGGTCCAGGAATTAGTACAGCAGTCATTCGTTTTGAAATGGCTAGTTGTGGTGCAGCCAAACCTACTCCAGCACGTAAATGATATTTTTCAGCTATTTCTTCATCTTGGCTATTTTCTAAAAATTCCATTAAATCGTGCGCTAGTTGTTTATCGTCATTTGAAAGCGGGAAAGTCATCTCGCTTGATCGGGCTCGTAAAATTGGATTGCCTTCACGAATGATGTTTTTCATTGTAATTTTAATCAAAATGCTACCTCCAAATTAATATTCTACCGTACATTGTAGCATAAAATAATGATGTCCGTGGTGCATTTGGAAATTAGAGATATGTTTCACTTCTTTTAGTTTTTTAAAGAATGTTGTAAAATGAAGAAAATATGAATCTTAAAATCTTAGGTTAACTACATTTAAATTTAAGGTACATTAGAAGTAACCTAAGTAAATTAAAAAGGAGTTTAAGTATTTATGAATAATAAAATTAATTACCCGTTGGAATCACACTGGACAACCGACGAAATTATTTCTGTTAGTGAATTTTACAAATCGATAGAGTTGGCAAATTCTACTGGCATTGATCGTGAAGAGTTACTATATAATTATCGTGAGTTCAAAAAAATTGTTCCTTCTAAAATGGAAGAAAAACAAATCGGTAGGGCTTACGAAGATGAATCAGGATTTAGTATTTATCGGACAATTAAATTTGCACGCGAAAATACGAGAGATACCATAAAAATAAACCAATAGGGGAGGTAGACGGTTTGAATATTGATGAAGTTAATCACCAAGTTAAAGGTTGGTTAAAAGAAGCGCGTGAAAATATCATACACGCATTTGGTAACCCATTATCTGTAGAGACAAAAAGTAGCCGAGTTGATCTTGTAACTAATATGGACAAACAAACTGAAAAATTTTTAGTTAATAAGATTCGCGAGTTTGATCCAAATGCAAAAATCCTTGGTGAAGAAGGCTTTGGAGATGACATTGCTAATTTGGATGGAACTGTTTGGATTGTTGATCCCATCGATGGCACAATGAATTTTGTTAAGCAGAAAGATCATTTTGCGATTATGATTGGTATTTATGAAAATGGAATTGGAAAATTAGGGTTTATTATGGATGTTATGAACGATGTTTTATACTCTGGTGGCCCAGATAATGGCGTTTTTGCTAATGAAAATAAACTTGAAAAACCTGAAAATACATCATTAAAGGATGGGCTTTTGGGCTGCAGTTCACCTATGTTAATGATGGACTACAATCACCTTCAGACAATTGTTAAGCATAGTTCTGGTGCTAGAGTTTATGGTAGCGCTGGAATTGAGTTTATACATATACTTCGAGGACAAGAGATTGGGTATATTTCGCACTTAAAGCCTTGGGATTTTGCTGCTGGTAAAATTTTGGCGGAAGCTCTTGGTATCACCGTTAAAACAATTGACGGGTCAGAGCTTGATATGTTACAATCAGCAAATGTATTAATAGCAACGGAAAACGCACAAGAGGACATTTTAAAACTACTCAATAGTTTTTAGTAGAATCGCGTTGTGGCTGTGACTAACAAGTCGCAGTTTTTTTATGCGATTTATTTATGAAAAAGTATGAAAACTTTTAGTAAGTGTGTTAATTGTCTGCTATAATAGTGAACTGTAGTTATTATTCGTAAAAATATTAGGGATCCAACGAAAGGAAGAACAAACTTGAAAACAAGAGATGACATTCGCAACATCGCGATTATCGCCCATGTCGATCATGGTAAGACGACATTAGTTAATGAATTATTAAAACAATCTGATACATTGGACGGCCATTCAGAAATTAGCGATCGTGCTATGGATACCAATGATATTGAAAAAGAACGTGGTATTACAATTTTATCAAAAAATACTGCTGTTAGAGTTGGCGACAAACAAATTAACATTTTAGATACACCTGGACATGCCGATTTCGGTGGTGAAGTAGAACGTATCATGAAAATGGTTGATGGTGTTTTACTTGTTGTTGATGCTTTTGAAGGAACAATGCCACAAACACGTTTTGTTTTGAAAAAAGCTTTAGAACAACAATTAGTACCTATTGTTGTTATCAACAAAATTGACCGTATGGGCGCTCGTCCACAAGAAGTTGTTGATGAAGTACTTGATTTGTTTATCGAATTAGGTGCTGATGAAGCTCAACTTGATTTCCCTGTTATCTATGCTAGTGCATATAACGGTACATCAAGCATGGATCCAGATATTGAAACACAAAAACATTCTATGGACGACGTTTTTGAAACAATTATCAATACGATTCCTGCACCAATTGATAACAGTGACGAACCATTACAATTCCAAGTTTCAATGTTGGATTATAATGAATATGTTGGTCGTGTTGGTATTGGCCGTGTATTCCGTGGAAAAATTGCTGTTGGTGATCAAGTTTCTGTTATTAAACTTGATGGTTCAGTTCAAAATTTCCGTGTCTCAAAACTTTTCGGTTTCTTCGGTTTAGACCGTGTTGAAATTGAAGAAGCTAAAGCTGGTGATTTAATTGCCGTTTCAGGGATGGATGACATCTTCGTTGGGGAAACTGTAACACCAGTTGATCATCAAGAAGCCTTACCATTGATGCGTATTGATCCACCTACACTTCAAATGACATTCAGAACGAATGATTCACCATTTGTCGGACAAGATGGTAAAAATATTACTGCACGTAAGATGGAAGATCGTCTTAAATTACAATTGCATACTGATGTTTCATTAAAAATTGAAGATACTGACTCTCCTGATGCTTGGGTTGTTTCAGGTCGTGGGGAATTACATTTATCAATCTTAATCGAAACTTTACGTCGTGAAGATTATGAAATTCAAGTTTCACGTCCAGAAGTTATTTATCGTGAACTTGACGGTAAAATGCAAGAACCATTTGAAAGTGTCCAAATTGATACACCTGATGAATATTCTGGTGGTGTTATTGATACAATGGCACAACGTAAGGGTGAAATGATTAACATGGAGACTGGTAACAACGGTCAAACTCGTTTAACTTTCTCAGCTCCTACACGTGGTTTAATTGGATATGATTCACAATTCCTTTCAATGACTCGTGGATATGGTATCTTAAATCATACATTCTCTGAATACAAACCTGTCATCCGTAATTGGGAACCTGGTCGTCGTAATGGCGCATTAGTTTCTATTAATTCTGGAAGTGCAACAACATATTCAATCATGAGTATCGAAGAACGTGGTACGATTTATGTAACACCAACTACTGATATTTATGAAGGAATGGTTGTCGGTCAAAGTAGCCGTGAACGTGATATTTCTGTAAATATTACTAAAGGTAAAGCAATGAGTAATGTTCGTTCTTCTAATAAAGATCAAACTGCCTCAATTAAAAAACCAACAATTCTTACACTTGAAGAATCATTAGAATTCTTGAATACTGATGAATTATTGGAAATCACACCAAATAACTTACGTTTACGTAAACGTATCTTAGATACAAATATGCGTGAAAAAGCTCAAAAACAACGTAAAACAGATTCTAAAAAAGGTTAATTTAAGAGGAGTTAAAAATGATTAAGTTCATTTTTAACTCCTTTTTTTGTTCATGATAAATAGTAATATATGGTATACTGTTAGAAGTCACGGGAGGAGAAAATCGATGATAAACAACATTTCTAAAGAAGATGCAATGGCGATTCTAAAAGAAGATGCGGTTAAAATAAAAAACCTTGTCAATAAGCAACGAGACACATTGTGTTTGTTAAGTTGTCCTGCGTTTGAAGAAGTCGTTGATACTCAGTTGTTCGGTTTTTCTCGTGAAGTAAACTTTGTGGTGAGATGTGCACTCATTGAGGAGAAGGCTGGCAAGAAGTTAATTGAAGATCTCGAGTCAGACCTTAATGGTCATTTTCACGCTGAATTTTAAAAATCAAGAAATAAGTTGGATTAAAAATGCAAATATTAAAAAGAATGACTCAAAAATTACAGTATCTCGATTACTATATCTTCATCCCATACCTTATCTTATCTGGGATTGGGGTAGTGATGGTATATTCCGCCAGTTCCTATAAGGTTCAAATGGCAGGTGGTGATCCAACAACATACCTAAAAAAACAATTACTTTTTGCAATTCTGGGTCTAATGGTTGTCTTTTTCATATACGCCATTAAAGTTAATTTTTTTAAAAGTTCCAAATTTATAGTTACGTTTGGTGCGGTGTCAATCTTGTCGCTTGTCTACGTAGTAGCGAGTGGAAAAACGGTTAATGGCGCCGCAGGATGGATAAACCTTGGTATTTTTAATGTACAACCCGCGGAAATTAGTAAGATTTTTTTGGTTTTGTTTATGGCACAGCAAGTAGCATTTCGTGAAAATAAAGAGTTGAGTTACGATAGCAGGTATAAGCGTCGATTTATTTATGCAGTTGCGGTAGCCTTACCCTTATTTTTAATTTTGATTGAACCGGATGTTGGTGGATTTATTATTAATGCGAGTGCCGTCTTAATTATTATTTTAGCCAGCGGGTATTCTATCGGAATAACCACTTTAATTTCAGTCGGAGGAATGGGCGGATTGATGTTACTTTTGTCAAAGTTAAAATCTGTTTCCCCTGATTCCGGAGGTCCATTGGCATACATGGCAGGACGATTTGTTGGATTTAGTGATCCATTTAAATATCAACAGTCAAGTGGACAACAACTGGTTAATTCGTATTATGCGTTAAGTAATGGTGGTATTTTTGGAGCTGGTTTAGGGAATAGTATCCAAAAACGTGGTTATTTACCCGAACCATACACTGATTTTATCTTAGCAATTACGGGAGAGGAACTAGGACTTTTGATGGTCTTGTTCATTTTAATCTTGATTTTTGGCATGATTGGACGAATCGTTTTTATCGGATCTAAAAGTAAAGAAACGTTCCATACTCTTTGTTGTTATGGTATTGCAACGTTTATGACAGTACAAACTGTTTTTAACGTTGGTGGTATTTCAGGGATTTTACCTATCACGGGTGTAACATTCCCATTCCTTAGCTATGGTGGGTCAAGTATGCTTATCTTAAGTTTTTGTGTGGGATTAGTTTTAAGCATATCGGCTTTGAGAAAAAAAGATTTAGTAAATAGTAAATAGTAAATAGTAAATAAAAGGAGGTCATAACTAGATGCTTGATGAAGAAAATGAAACTAAATTAGTGATGCAGAAAAGGCAAGGCGTTATTGTTTTTTTATATCATATGAAACAAATTAAGCAATTGAAACGCTTTGGAATTATTCAGTACATTTCGAAAAAAATGAAATATGTTGTCATTTATATGAATCAAGAAGACCTACCTGAAACGGTAAAAAAAATTCAGAATTTGAAATTTGTTAAGAAGACAGAAGTTTCCCATCGTCCGGACATCGATATGGATTTTGGATCTCGTATGGGAGAAAAAGCGTTTAAGCTAACAGATGAAGATCAAGAAAAATTTAAAAATAAAAGTGAGTAAAAAATTATGAGAATAATTTCAGGCGAATACGGCGGCAGAAAGTTAAAAGCAGTTCCTGGTATGGCAACAAGGCCAACAACGGATAAGGTTAAAGAATCAATGTTTAATATTATTGGGCCCTATTTTGATGGGGGTAAATCTTTAGACCTGTTTGCAGGTAGTGGCGGACTCAGTATTGAGGCCGTGTCCCGAGGAATAGGACACGCAACTCTTATTGACAGGCAATATCAAGCAATTAAAACAATCAACGATAACATTGCCATTACGAAAGAAATAGATAAATTCACGGTTTATAAACAGGACGCTGATAAGGCTATTGGACTCTTAAAAGGACAAGAATCGTTTGATTTAGTTTTTTTAGATCCGCCTTATAAAACGCAAGAAATAATTGATACTATTCAGAAACTTGATAGTAGTGCGCTTTTGAATAGTCAGGCATTAATTATTTGTGAAACAGATCAACACGCTAAACTACCTGATGATATTCCTGGATTTAGTTTGTTTAGAAGACAAAATTATGGTATCACTCAGGTTACAATCTACCAAAAGGAGAACTAAAATGAATGCAGTTTTTCCGGGAAGTTTTGATCCATTAACAAATGGACATTTAGATATTATTGTTCGTTCAAGTCAAGTTTTTGATAAAGTTGTTGTCGCGGTTATGACAAATACTAGCAAGAAAGCAATGTTTACGGCAAATGAAAAAGTTGATTTAATTGGTGAAGCTATTTTTAAATTACCAAATGTAGAGGTGGTTGCCGTTGAATCAGATTTAACAATTAATTTAATGCATAAATTAGATTCTAAAATAATTATCCGTAGCGTAAGAAATAATGCAGATTTTGAATACGAAAAAGATATTGCATTAATGAACAAGGAGCTCGATAGCACGGTTGAAACAATCTTAATGTTGGCAAATCCAAAGTTCGCTCATGTTTCATCCAGTTTAATGAAAGAAATTTTTAAATTTGATGGTGATATATCAAATATGGTGCCACTTCATGTAAAACAAGCTATGCTTGAAAAGCGTTATGAAAAATAATTTATTTTGGATTCGTTATAAACGTTCGATTCTCGTGGCTTTTGGCGTATGTGTGTTGACATTTGTCATGTTATTGCCCTTGCCTTATTACATTGAATCACCCGGGACCGCAGAATCTGTTGGTGACCATTTAGTTGTAAATCATAAAAAAGATAACAAAAATGGTGATTTCTTGCTGACAACAGTTTATGTCCAGAAGGCTAGTCCACTAACGCTGTTGTACAGTAAACTATTTGGTAAATACGATGAAATTCTGAACGAGAACGAAGTAACAGGTGGTAGTTCAAATCAAGAGTATGATGTTTTACAAAGATATTATATGACTGATTCAATCAATCAAGCTAAATTTGTGGCTTTTAAGGCAGCTCATAAAAAAGTGTCCTTAGAGTTTCAAGGCGTTTATGTCATGTCCGTTTTGGAAAAATCTAATTTTGACCATGTTCTTAAGTCGGGTGATGTGATAACTAGCATTGATAATAAAAAATTTGCCAGTGAAAAAGGGTTTATATCGTATGTTAGTTCTCAAAAAAATGGTCAAAAGGTATGGGTTGAGTTTAAACGTAAAGGTATTTCAAAAATGGTTACAGGAAAACTGATACCTTTAGATAAGACTAAAAAATCGGGGTTAGGAATAACTCTAATCAATAAAACTGATGTTGAAACGGAAATACCGGTTAAGGCTAACGTTGCATCGTTGGGTGGTCCATCAGGCGGATTAATGTTTACTTTACAAATTTATGCCCAACTGATGGATGTTAATATTAGACATGGACAAAAAATTGCTGGGACTGGAACGATGTCTTCTAACGGTGAAGTAGGAGACATTGGTGGGATAGATAAGAAAATTGTTGCGGCGGATAAAGAAAATGTCTCAATATTTTTTGCGCCTAATAATGAACTTTCAAGTGCCGAGTTAAAAAGTGACCTTAATGCGTTAAATAATTACCAATTAGCGAAAAAAACGGCTGAACAAATTGGATCTAACATGAAAGTTATTCCTGTAAAAAAATTTAGCGATGCACTAAACTATTTAGAAAATGTAAAAAACAGTTCTCATTAATAAGTGAGAACTGTTTTTTTGCGTATTTAATAGTGAACGGGAGGTGAATAAAATGGATCGAATTAAAGAGTTTTGAACTGAACATCAGCGAGTAGTCATAGGTTGCGTTATTGCCGCAATTATAGGCACAATCTTTTTACTTTTTACGCTACATGAAAATGGTACAAAAAATGAGTTAACGGTATCTGCTATCTCTAGTGTGACATCATCTAGTTCAGAAAAAAGAAGCAGTAATCATGAGGGGTCTTCAGATGGCGCAAAAATTGTTGTTGATATTAAAGGAAATGTAAAGAGTCCGGGTATTTATACAATGAGAGTTGGAATGAGGATTAGTCAAGCAATTGATTTAGCAAGTGGATTTCTGTCCAGTGCGGACCAAAAACAGATTAATTTAGCTCAAAAGGTTACGGATGAGATGATTATTTATGTACCAGCAAAAGGAGAAATAAAATCAAGTCCAGCAGTAATGAATGCCGGGCAAAGTTCTTCTGGAGTAAACGCAGAGTCTACCTCAAATGGTAATGAAAAATCGAATGGCGGACAAACGGTCAATCTAAATACCGCAACAAAAGAGCAACTGCAAGAATTGACGGGAATTGGGCCTAAAAAAGCAGAACAAATCTTACAATATAGAGAAGAACATCAATCATTTAAAACTACAGATGAAATAAAAGAAGTTGGCGGTATAGGAGACAAGACATTTGAAAGTCTAAAGGACTCATTATCTGTCTAACTTCTTTTACTAACTTATTTTTGATATACTATAAAAAAATGAAAGAAGGAAATGCATAAATGGCTGATAACAGAATTCCTTGGGACCAATATTTCATGACGCAAGCAGCGTTATTATCACTAAGAAGCACCTGTGAACGATTATCTGTTGGTGCGATACTCGTTAGAGATAAACGCATTATTGCAGGCGGGTATAATGGAGCCGTTTCAGGCGATGTGCACTGCATAGATGAGGGATGTTATCTTGTTGACGGTCACTGCGTTCGAACAATCCATGCAGAAATGAACGCTGTTTTACAATGTGCGAAGTTTGGATCAGTAACTGATAATTCAGAAATTTATGTTACAGATTTTCCTTGTTTACAATGCACGAAGATGCTTCTCCAGTCGGGTGTTAAAAAGATTCATTATTTACGTAATTATCACAACGATGATTACGCTATTTCTTTACTGGAAAGAAATCATGTTAGTTTTGAACAAGTTAAGGTTGATAAAAATTATATTGAAGAAATCGTTCTGAATAAAATCTTTTCCGAATAAAGTCAATTGAAGCAGTTGATCTATTTTTTGTAACGATACTTGTGGGACTAGTGAGCGTGTGGATGGTTACTTTTAATCTAATTTGGATTATTCTTATTGTTATTATTTTTATCCGAATCATCACATTGAAACGTGCACTTACTATTTATATTTGTTGCGCTTGTATGATTGGTTTTGGGATTTATTTTTATGGGAACACACAAGAAAACCAGAAACAAATACCGATTGAAAAAGAAATGCATGGCGTTGCAATAAAAATTTATCCTGATGATTACTCGACAAATGGAGATTTAGTTAGTTTTGAAGGTCAAATCGTTTCTGATTCACAGAAGATTCGAGGGTTTTATAATTGTAAAACTCAGGCCGAACTTAATCGAATTAAACGTAACCAACAAACACAAATAATTAACGCCGACGTTAAAATACAAATGATAAAACCGCCAACAAATGAGAACGAGTTTAATTATCAAAGTTTCATGCGTACTAAATCTATTTATAATGGGTTAACCGTTGTAAAAGTTAACGGTAAACTAAGTAATCATGGAACATTTTCGATTGAAACTGTCCTGAACCAGTTACATGAAATACGTGCACACTTAAAAAGTTATTTTAGCTCGTTATCAAGCCCGCTAGATAAATTTTTAAACGCCTTAATAATTGGTGATAAAACGCAAGATTTTAATCAAGATTTGGATTCAGTTAGACAGTTAGGATTAATTCATCTTTTCTGTTTATCGGGGTTACACGTGTATTATTTTGTGATGCTGATAGGGACACTAGGAAATTGGTTGTTTATCCCAAGAGAGACGATGAATAAATTAGTTCTTTTATTACTACCGTGTTATTTAGTCATTGCAGGAGAATCAAGTAGCTTACGACGCGCAATTTTTATGTGTATGGTTCAAATCATCTGTGAATTAATGAGTAAGCCCGTTCAAGGAATTATTATCTGGTGCCTCGCCTTATTAATAGGTCTACTGATTGAACCTCAGCTACTATTAACCTTTGGGGGACAACTTAGTTACTTGATGTCTTTACTGTTAATTTTTATGGAGAACAAAGGTAATTTTGAATCGGGCGTATGGCTGAATTTGTTTAGTCTACCGTTTGTTTTATTTAACGTGTATCAGTGGAATGTATTATCAATTGTGCTCAGCATATTTATAATTCCGGTCTTTGAGTTTTTAATTTTACCGATTGTGATTTGTGGCGGGATAATAGGTCATCATTTTCAGAATATAACTGAATTAATAAATAATTTACTAAATTTATTTATTAATCTCTGTGAGAAATTGGCCAATTTACCTTTGAACATAACTTTTGGGAAACCAAGCTTAATTGCATGCGTTTGCTTACTAATATGCTCCCTTGCTTGTTACCTTCGTCAGGCAAGTATTAAAAGATGGGTTGTTCTTTTTATGTTATATATGGGTCTATTTTTGTGGATACATTTTCCAATGCGACAAGAAGTTGTTTTCTTTGATATTGGGCAGGGAGATTCAACCTTAATAAGGGAACCGTTTAATCAAAAAATAACGTTAATAGATACCGGGGGTAAAGTTCATTTTAAAATGGATGATTGGCGAACGCGAAAAGAATATCAGACTTCTGGCGAAAAAATCATTGCTAATTATTTATTAAGTCAGGGAATTAGTCATTTGGATTATCTATATTTAACACATCAAGATGCCGATCACATAGGTAATTTTCCATCAATTTTAAAAAAGATTTCTGTTGATAAGGTAGTTGTTCCACTGGGGATGGAGCAATTACCGCAATTTGTTAAAAAAATTAAATCTACTCACGCACCAAAAAAACTGATACCAATAACAGATGCTGGTGAAAAACTAGATTCCGGGTTAACCGTATTACATCCGTTTGTTGCTGGTGCCGGTAAAAATGAAGATTCATTGGTTTTGTTTGGTAAAATTGGGGGATTTAAGTACTTAATTACTGGAGATTTGGATCAAGCAGGTGAGAAAAAAGTGATTCAAAAATATCCCGACTTACAAGTTTCTATCTTGAAAACGGGACATCATGGAAGTAAGACGGCGACTAATCCTTTATTTGTTGAACAGTTGAAACCAAAGTTGGCGATTATTTCTGCTGGAAAGAACAACAGGTATGGTCATCCCCATCAAGAGACACTTGAGACTTTAAAAAAATATCGGGTGCCTTTTGTAAGCACGGCAGAGCATGGTATGATAAGTATTAGGAAGTTTCAGAATAACAAAGAAAAGATTGAAGTTTTTAACAATGAAAAGAGCTGATAGATATGAACTCACAATCAATAATTAAATCCTTATCCCTTGAAAATGTGCAGCCGGTGAATCTTGTATTAGGTAACGAAACATATTTAATGGAGGACGTGAAGAAGGCGTTCACTAACTTAATACCAGAAGAGGAGAGAACGATGAACCTTGGAAAATATGATATGGAAGAGGTCCCACTGGCTAAAGCGTTAGATGACGCAATGTCCGTTCCTTTTTTTGGTGATAAAAGACTTGTTTTTATTCAGAATCCTTATTTCCTTACATCTGATACTAAAAAAAGAAAAATAGAACATGATATTGAAGGTTTTTTAAATTACCTGGCGCATCCTGAGCCAACTAGTATCATGGTTATATTTGCACCATATAAAGAATTGGACGGCCGAAAAAAAGTTAGTAAACAACTAAAAAAATCGAGTCTGATTATTGATAATCAACCATTAAACGAACGTGATACACGGCAATTTATTGCCCAGGAGATGGAAAATAAATCTTTTGAGATTGATAAAAATGCATTAGATTTATTTTTAGAAAGAACAAATTCGGAATTATCAATCATTATGAATGAGTTACCAAAGCTATTTTTATATAATTTTGAGACACATCGTATTACACTTTCATCGGTTGAAAATTTAATTTCTAAGACCTTAGAACAAAATATATTTGATTTAGTGGACGTTGTCATTTCAAATAATATTGAAAAGTCAGTAACTTTATATCATGATTTAATTTTACAAAATGAAGAGCCTATTAAAATCAATGCGATACTACTTGGACAATTCAGATTATTACTTCAGGTGAAGATTTTACAAGATAAAGGTTATTCACAAGGTGATTTGGCAAGCGTTTTAAAAGTACACCCTTATCGAATTAAACTGGCACTTCAGAAAGTAAAAAAATTTAATCGACATGATTTACGGAAAATATATCTAGCGCTAATTGATTTGGAAAAAACAATGAAAACAACGCAACAAGACCAAGAAGGGCTTTTTTCTTTATTTATGCTTAAAATTAATCAAGTAAATGTATAAAAAAACACCCAGTAGATTATTATCTACTGGGTGTTTTTGAAAACTTATTTAGCGTAACGAGCAGCCATACGAGACTTATCACGAGCAGCTTTGTTTTCTTTGATCAAACCTTTAGAATGTGCTTTGTCGATTGCAGTAATAGCAGCTTTGTATAAAGCATCTACGTTATCGGCGCCGGCAGTCTTAGCTTGTTCAAATTTCTTTACAGCAGTACGCATTGTGCTTAATTGAGCAGCATTTCTAACGTTTGCTTTTTCATTCGTTTTTACACGTTTAATTGCAGATTGAATAATTGGCATTTAAGTCACCTCCACTTATCATGATCACCTTATTGGTTCTCAACAAATATTTCAACAACCATTATTATACCTAACCAATTTAGTTAATGCAACGAAAACTTGTAAAGGATTTTTACTTGATAGTAATTGATCGATTCTGTAAGTTATAAAAAACTTGCAAAATGTTCCGAATTTTAGTAAAGTTAGATTTGTTCCAAAGAACCTTTAACTTAGTTTGTTGACGTCTCACCGACGACTTACTCGGTTTTAGGCATTTAGATTCAGAAAGGTGGGAAACACTAATGGCAATTACAAACGAAAAGAAAACAGAAATTATGAAGGACTATGCTCGTCAAGAAGGCGATACAGGTTCTGCTGAAGTACAAATCGCTGTACTTACTGCAGATATCGTCGAATTGAATGCACATATTGGCGTTCATAAAAAAGATTTCGCTTCACAACGTGGTTTGATGAAGAAAATCGGACATCGTCGTAACCTTTTAGCATATTTACGTAACAAAGATATTCAACGTTACCGTGAATTGATCCAACGCTTAGGTCTTCGTCGTTAAAACTAAAAGCAAAACTCTTATATAGGAGTTTTGCTTTTTTTATTTAGAAAAATTAGAATGACTCGATGTAATAAGTGAGCTAAATGCAAAACGTTCATAAATTTTATGGTATAATTGAGATTCAAATAAAGAAAAAGAAGGTTTTTTTCAATGGACGGATATAGAGTTGCAGTGGTCGGCGCTACAGGCGCCGTTGGAACAAGAATGATTCAAATGCTTGAAGAAACGAGTCTACCTATTGACAGTATTAAATATTTGGCATCTAAACGTTCTGCGGGACAAGTTTTAAAATTTAAGGGTCAGGATGTTACTGTAGAAGAAACAACGCCTGATTCTTTTGAGAATGTTGATTTGGCTTTATTTTCTGCCGGTGGCGGTGTATCAAAAAAATTCGCACCTGAAGCAATTAAACGGGGCGCGGTTGTGGTGGATAACACCAGCGCGTTTAGAATGGATCCAGATGTTCCATTAGTTGTTCCAGAGGTTAACGAGCAGGCACTTTATGAACATAAGGGCTTAATTGCTAATCCTAATTGTTCAACCATTCAGATGGTTGTGGCTTTGGAACCAATTCGAAAAAATTATGGATTGAAAAAAGTAGTCGTTACGACAATGCAAGCCGTTAGTGGTGCCGGAAACTTAGCTATTCAAGAATTAAAAGATGAAACTCAAGCTTATCTTGACGGTGAAGAGATGCAAGCAGGCATTTTACCCGCTTCAGGCGATAAAAAGCATTATCCTATTGCTTTTAATCCGCTACCTCAAATTGATGTTTTTGAAGATACGGGCTATACACACGAAGAATGGAAAATGATTCATGAAACTAAAAAAATAATGTCTGATCAAGATATTCAGGTAACCGCAACTTGTGTGCGCGTACCGGTAGTCGTTAGCCATTCAGAATCCGTATGGTTTGAAATTGAGAGTCATGACGCTTCTGTTAAAAAGATTCAAAATATTCTTTCAGATGCTCCTGGTGTTGTTCTACAAGATGATCCAGAACACCAGATTTACCCACAAGCAATTAATGCTACGGGTAAAAAGGATACGTTCGTCGGTCGCGTTAGAGCTGATTTAGAGCAAAATAACGCATTTCAATTATGGGTTGTCTCAGACAATTTATTAAAAGGTGCCGCTTGGAATTCGGTTCAAATTGCTGAAAAATTACATGAATTAGACCTACTAAGAGTCCCAAAATAAAAATGAAAGGAGTAAATTAAATGTTTAAAAACGTAGATATTATGACAGCAATGGTAACGCCATTTAATGATCAGAATCAAGTCGATAATGATCGATTAAAAAAGTTAATTGAACACTTAATTTTGACGGGTTCAAAAGGTATTTTAGTCAATGGAACAACTGGCGAATCTCCAACACTGAGTGAAGAAGAAAAAATAAGTTTAATTAAAGAAACTGTAAGTCTTGTGAACGGCAGGGTACCTATTATGGCGGGAACAGGTTCAAATAACACAATGGAAACAATCCAATTCACGAATGAAGTCGCGAATATTCCGGGTGTGGATGCGGCATTAGTTGTTGTGCCATATTATAATAAGCCTAATCAAAAGGGTATGATTGCGCATTTTGAAACAATTGCTAGTGCAACAGAATTACCCATCTTTATTTATAATATTCCTGGGCGTACAGGTGTTACCATGTCTGTTGAGACAATTGTTAAACTGTCAGCCAACGAGCGCATTGTCGGTATCAAGGATTGCACAGGTAGCGAGAACTTAAGTATTATTATTGAACAAACACCTGATGATTTCTTCGTATATACGGGTGAAGATACTGATAGCTTAACCGCAAAAGTACTCGGTGCTAATGGTGTTATTTCGGTTGCAAGTCATATTTTTGGTAATGAAATGACAAAAATGTATCAGGCTTTGAACGAAGGAAATATTAAACTTGCAGGAGATATTCAAAGAGAGTTGACACCAAAAATGGTTGCACTTTTTGCTTTACCTTCTCCGGGTCCGGCTAAAGCTGCTTTAAATTATCGAGGTATCCATGTGGGTGACTGTCGATTACCAATCCAATCTTTGAATAAAGATGAAACGAAGCAACTAATAGAAACATTAAAAATATAAAATATGTAAGAGGTGAAGTAATGAGCAAGGTTAAAATAATTCCACTTGGTGGCGTTCGAGAGAATGGTAAAAATATGTACGTTGTTGAAGTGGACGAAGATTTATTTATTTTTGATTCTGGATTAATGTATCCAGAAAATGGGTTGTTAGGAATTGATATTGTCATTCCTGACTTCAGCTACTTGAGAGAAAATAAAGACCGAATAGTTGGTGTTTTCTTAACTCATGGACATGCAGATGCAATTGGTGCATTAGCATACTTTGTGAGCGAGTTTGACGTGCCTGTTTTTGGGTCAGAATTGACTATCGCGTTAGCAAAAATTAATATTGCGGATGATCCTAAAGCAAGTAAATTTAATGATTTTCATGTTGTTAATGATCAGACTGAAATTGATTTTGGAAAAACGACAATTTCATTCTTTAAAACAACCCATTCAATCCCAGAATCATTGGGAATTGTTCTAGGTACTGATGAAGGTCAAATTGTGTACACAGGTGATTTTAAATTTGATCAAGCTGCGGCACCGGCTTATCAAACAGACTTTGGAAGATTAGCTGAAATTGGTAAAAATGGCGTTTTGGCATTATTGAGTGATTCAGCTAACGCCGAAAATCCTTTTCCAACGGTTAATGAAAGTGCAATAGATGAATATATTAATGAAACTTTTGAATATCAAAAAGGACGCATTATTGTTGCCTGCGTGGCATCAAATATACTCCGAGTACAACAAATTTTAAATGCCGCTAATGAAAGTCATCGTAAAGTGATATTAACTGGCCATGATGTTGAGAAAATCGTTAAAACGGCTATGGATTTGAATAAAATCATTCTTCCTGATGAGAAATTGATTGTTCCAATGAGTGATATTAGTAAATATGATGATGATCAATTAATAATCTTGGAAACTGGTAAGATGGGTGAACCCTTAAAATCATTACAAAGAATGGCTTTAAATCAACATGAATCTATTAATATTCATGAAGGAGATCTCGTCTTTATCACAACGACGACATCAAAGGCTATGGAAACTAATGTTGCAAAAACAAGGGATCTTATTTATCGTGCGGGAGCTGATGTGAAAGCCATTTCTGACGAACTAAATTCGTCAGGTCATGCTGGACAAAATGACTTACAATTAATGATTAATTTAATGAAACCTAAATATCTGGTACCCATTCAGGGTGAGTATCGTTTACTCGCGGCGCATGCTGATTTGGCCCATACTTTAGGGATGCCATATGATCATATCTTCATTACTGGTAAAGGTGACGTTTTAAGTTACTCAGAAGGTAAAATGAATTTAGGCTCGCAAGTTGAAGCTGGTAACACAATGATTGATGGTATCGGTGTCGGTGATATTGGTAATATTGTATTAAGAGATCGTAAAATTCTTTCTGAAGATGGCATTTTTATTGCGGTTGTTACCATTGATCGCAAAAAGAAGAAAATTATTAATAAGCCTAAAATTACGTCAAGAGGGTTTGTTTATACAAAAACGAGTCTTGATTTGATTGAAAAAAGTGCAGAAATCGTTTCAGAAACAGTACAAGATAATTTAAACAATAAAGAATTTGATTGGGGACATCTAAAACAGGATGTTCGTGAAAAAATGAGTCATTTCTTATATGAACAAACAAAACGACGTCCAGTTATTTTGCCTGTCATAATGGAAATTAATCAATACCATAGAAAACCATCTAAACCGAAAGAAGTTAAACCGGCCGATGTAAAAAGCAATGAAAAATAAACAAAAAAGATAACACAATGCTGTTATCTTTTTTTTATAAATAATAAATAGAGGACATTATGCCAGATATTATTCCGTTTCCCGACCAAGAAAAACAAAATTATCAATTAGCAAAAAAAGCCATAATTGAAAAAAATTATCAATTAGCAACTCAGCTTTTTACAAAGAACTATGTTGGGCATCGAAGCTTTAAAACAAATAAATTATTAGTTAACGCATTGGTTTTAGATGAGCAATTTGATGAGGCATTAGCTATTGCTGATGAATTTTATGGTGAGTACTTAAAACGTGGTGATCAATTCGCAATATATATAAATATTTTGTTGAAAAACAATAAATTTATTCAAGCCTGGAAATTGGTTAAACAACAACCTTTTGCGACGCCGATAGTTGAGAATGCAGAAAGTGAATACCGCGAAAATGCGGGTAAGCAGTTAAGACAAAATGAACGACAATTTTCGCATTTAGGCTCAATGGATTTCTTCGGACAGCAACAAATGGTTCAGACCGGGTTAATCTTGCCAAAAAAAGAATTTATTGAGGCGTGCCAAATTATATTTATTGATAAAGATGTGCATCCAATCATTAAATCAAGTTTGTTACAAGAAGTTCAGAGCATTCCTAATAATATTGATATATTGGATTATTTATGGATTAATGATACGCGCAAAAAAATAAACATGAAAAATTTAGTTGCGAATGAAAACGAGCCAGTGGTTCGAAAAATCAATCAATTAACTAAAAATGATGATGGAACCGTTGATGTGCAATTAAATAAATCCTTAAATCACATGTTAAATTTAAAATTGGGGATGATTTATCCCTTTGCAGGGCTGTTTTTGGGTGTTGAGGAAGAGTGGATTGAGCTGGTTAAGAGTGAATTAGGAATTGAATCTACCTTTAAGACTACTGAAAATTTAAAAGATATGATTTCGTTAGATCAATTAATTTCTAGAGAATTGACCGAAATAATGAATTAAAAATAGGTAGGGCTAGCCGTTTTTAACAATCTATGATATTCTAACAAGGAATCCAAAATTTCACTTAGATTTAGTTGTATGAGTGTAGATTTAACCAGGTTATTTTAAGACGAGATAAAAAGTTTCAGTATTCTTTAAATAGGTATTTACAAAACTCTAAACAGTCTATATAATATTTTAAGGATTCTTCTTTATTTAAATGATAATGTATTTTGTTATTTAATGGGGAAGTAGTATAATAAAAACAAAGAATCATCAGGGTTAGATTTTCTAAAACTGTTTTATTCTTACAAAAACATTAGGAGGCTCTTATTCATGGCAAAAGAACATTACGAACGAACAAAACCCCATGTTAATATTGGTACTATCGGACATGTCGATCACGGAAAGACAACTTTAACAGCTGCAATCAGTAAAGTATTATCAGACAAAGGTTTCGGTGAAGCAGCAGATTTCGCTTCAATCGATGCTGCACCTGAAGAACGTGAACGTGGTATTACTATCAATACTGCCCATGTTGAATACGAAACAGCTGCACGTCATTACGCACATATCGATGCTCCAGGACATGCTGATTACGTTAAAAACATGATCACTGGTGCTGCACAAATGGATGGTGCTATCTTAGTTGTAGCCGCAACTGATGGCCCTATGCCTCAAACACGTGAACATATCTTACTTGCTCGCCAAGTTGGTGTTGATTACCTTATCGTGTTCTTGAACAAAACTGATTTGGTTGATGATGAAGAATTATTAGACCTTGTAGAAATGGAAGTTCGTGAATTATTAAGCGAATACGATTTCCCAGGCGATGATATTCCTGTTATCCGTGGTTCAGCTCTTAAAGCCCTTGAAGGCGATCCAGAAGCTGTAAAACAAGTTGAATTGTTAATGGATACTGTTGATTCATACATCCCAACACCAGTTCGTCCTACAGACCAACCATTCTTGATGCCAGTTGAAGATGTATTTACAATTACTGGTCGTGGTACTGTTGCTTCAGGTCGTATTGACCGTGGTACAGTTAAAGTCGGAGACGATATTGAAATTGTTGGTTTACATGAAGATGTCCTTAAAACAACAGTTACAGGTATCGAAATGTTCCGTAAGACACTTGACGAAGGTGAAGCCGGCGATAACGTTGGTGCTTTACTCCGTGGTATCGATCGCGAACAAATCGAACGTGGACAAGTTCTTGCCCAACCTGGTTCAATCAAGACTCACAAATTATTCAAAGGCGAAGTTTATATCCTTTCTAAGGAAGAAGGTGGACGTCATACTCCATTCTTCTCAAACTACCGTCCTCAATTCTTCTTCCATACAACTGATGTTACTGGTGTTATTGAATTGCCAGAAGGCGTAGAAATGGTTATGCCTGGTGATAACGTTACATTTACAGTTTCATTAATCGCCCCAGTTGCTATTGAAAAAGGTCTTAAATTTACTGTTCGTGAAGGTGGCCGTACTGTTGGTGCCGGAGTTGTTTCAGAAATTGACGATTAATTTTTAATTAAATTAAAAATAAGAAATTCGGAAAGCTTTTGCTTTCCGAATTTTTTTTTATAATCATTTACAATCTAGCAATGATACGGTAAAATAGACAAGTATATAAAGAGTACGAATATAAAATTTTTGTTCTATCGGAGGGAAAACAATGTCAGCAAAATTTGAAAAACAAGGTAAAAACAATGGAGAAATTACATTCGAAATTGAAACTGATAAAATTAAAGAAGGATTAGAAAAAGCTTTCTTAAAAGTTAAGAAAGATTTAACTGTTCCTGGATTCCGTAAAGGAAAAGTTTCACGTCAAGTATTTAACAGAATGTACGGTGAAGAATCATTGTATGAAGATGCTTTAAACATCTTATTGCCAGAAGCATATGAAAAGGCACTTGAAGAAGTTAAAGTATCACCAGTTGATCAACCTGATATTAACATTGACAGTTTAGAAAAAGATTCTACATGGGTACTTAAAGCTAAAGTTACACTTCAACCAGAAGTTGAGCTAGGAGATTACAAAGGCCTAACTGTTCCTAAACAATCACGTCGAGTAACGAAAAAAGATGTTGAAGATAACTTAGAAGCAAAACGTCAACAACAAGCTGAACTTGTGCTTAAGGAAGACGAAGCAGCTGTTTCTGGCGATACCGTGATTATTGATTTTGAAGGTAAAGTTGATGGTGTTGCATTTGATGGTGGTAAATCAGAAAACTATACTCTTGAATTAGGTTCAAATTCATTTATTCCTGGATTCGAAGATCAATTAGTTGGACATAAAGCGGGCGAAGATGTGGACGTAACAGTTACATTCCCCGAAGATTACCAAGCAGAAGACTTACGTGGTAAAGAAGCTATATTTGCTGTTAAAGTTCATGAAGTTAAGGGTAAAGAACTTCCAGAAATGGATGATGAATTTGCTAAAGATGTTGATGAAGAAGTTAACACTCTTGAAGAATTACAAGCAAAAACAAAAGATCAAATTAAAGAAACAAAAGATGCAACAGCTAAGGAAGCTATTCAAGATGCAGCAATCGAATTAGCAGTTGATAATGCTAAAGTTGATGAAATACCTAACTCAATGATTGAAGAAGACGTTCATCGTCAAATGGATCAATACCTTGCAAACATGCAACAACAAGGAATTGATACTAAGATGTACTTCCAATTGACAGGTACAAGTGAAGATGACTTACACAAACAGTTTGAAGAAGGCGCAGAACGTCGCGTTAAAACAAACCTTGTGTTAGAAGCTATCGTTGCTGCTGAAAAGATTGAACCTTCAGAAGAAGAAGTTTCATCTGAAATTTCAAACTTAGCAGAACAATATGGTATGGAAGAAGATGCAGTTCGTTCTGCTCTTTCAGACGATATGGTTAAGCATGATATTGCTATCAAAAAAGTTGTTGACGAATTAGCCGACTCAGCAGTTGAAGAAGCTAAAATGAAAAAATAATCTGCTAATTCAGAATTTTGATTAGTTGATTTAAACGAATGAGATTGGGGCGATTTTTTCGCTTCAGTCTTTTTTGTTAAGCAGTTTTAAATTCAAATGTTAGCGAAATAGCGGTAAATTTGATAGAATGTATATACGTGAAGTAAAAGACTATAAGAGAAAATATGAGGTGAGAGAATGTTTGAAAATACTGAAGAAGGTGGACCCGTGAACTGTTCTTTTTGCGGTAAATCACAAGATCAAGTAATGAAAATTGTAGCTGGTCCTGGCGTATATATTTGTAATGAATGTGTTGATTTATGTAAAGAAATCATCGATGAGGAATTCAGAGAACAAATGTCTTCTGAACCTTTACTTGTGTTGAAACCACAGGCAATTATGAATAAACTTAATAATTATGTAATTGGACAAGATCAATCTAAAAAAACGTTGTCTGTTGCCGTGTACAACCATTACAAACGCGTTAACCATATGCTAGAAGTTGAAGCGGACGATAACGATGAAACTGAATTACAAAAAAGTAATATCTGTTTAGTTGGTCCTACTGGGTCTGGTAAGACGTATTTAGCACAAAGTTTGGCTAAGATTTTAAATGTGCCATTCGCTATTGCAGATGCAACTACATTGACAGAGGCTGGATATGTTGGAGAAGATGTTGAAAACATTCTTTTAAAGTTATTACAGAGTGCTGACTATGATGTTGCAAAAGCTGAAAAAGGTATCATTTATATAGACGAAATTGACAAAATTGCAAAGAAAAGTGAAAATGTGTCAATTACGCGTGATGTTTCTGGAGAGGGCGTCCAACAAGCTCTTTTGAAAATTCTTGAAGGTACAGTTGCCAGTGTTCCGCCTCAAGGCGGTCGTAAACACCCACAACAAGAATTAATTCAAATTGATACAAAAAATATTTTATTTATTGTTGGTGGCGCATTTGCTGGAATTGAAACGATGGTAAAAAATCGTTTGGGCGATAAAACAATCGGTTTTGGAGCTGATTCAGGTACCGAAACAATTGATGAAGAAAATAGTGTCATGCAACAAATTATTCCGGAAGATTTATTGAAATTTGGTTTAATTCCTGAATTTGTTGGTCGTTTACCAATTATGACTGCTTTAGAAGAATTAAAAGAAGCTGATTTGGTTAGAATTCTGACAGAACCTAAGAATGCATTGGTTAAACAATATACTAAACTCGTTGAATTAGATGGCGTTACGCTTGAGTTTGAGCCTGAAGCATTATCAAGGGTTGCAGAACTCGCCATTAAACGTGATACTGGGGCGCGTGGATTACGCTCAATTATTGAAGAAACAATGCGGGATGTGATGTTTGATATTCCAAGTCAAGAAGATATTGAACGCGTGATTATTACTAAGGCAACGGTAGACCAAACTGAAGGTCCTGTAATAAGAAAAGGTAACACAAAAGCAGCATCTTAATGTTATTAACTTTCAAAAATAGTGAGTATACGCTAAAAAAAAGATAATGGCTCTTAATCTAAATGTAGTATAATGAATTTAAGGTTAATAATTTTAATAAATAATAAAGGGTGGACGTCATGAATAAAACATTAAAAAAAGCGCTTTTATTTGGATTTTCTGGGGCATTATTGGGTGGAATTGGCTTATTTAATAAGTCAGTTGAAGCTGCAGCTCCCGCAAATAATATTGGTTACAGCGTACAAAGTATTCAATCTGATAAACAAGTTAAAGAAAGTTTAAAACAATCGTATTTTGATATGCAGTTAGACGCTAAGGCGGAAGAAACAATTTCTGTTAAAATTTTTAACTCTTCAGATAAGGCATTAAAAATTAGAAATGCTGTTTACACGGCTTCAACTAATGACAATGGTCAACTTGAATACACCAAAAAATTAGAAAAAAAGGATATTGATAAATCAATGAAATATCCTTTAGCATCACTAACTAAGATGGATTCGGGAAGTGTGGTAACAGTTCCTGCTAAAGGAAGTAAAATTGTTAAGGCCACAATTACCATGCCAAAAGATAGTTTTGATGGTGTTTTATTAGGTAGTTGGTACTTTGAAAAGGTTGACGATTCAGCTAAAGCATCAAGTAATAAAAAAGGAATTTCGATTTCAAATGCATACTCATATGCGATTGGGATTAAGATTTTAGAAAAGAAAACTGTTGAACCAAATATGAATCTTTTATCGGTTAAGGCCGGTATGCGAAACTATCGTAAAGGGGTATTCCCCGTGTTCCAAAATGATACAGCCGTGATTATTCCTAAATTAACGATTAAATCTGAAATCACAAAAAAAGGCTCATCTGATGTTTTACAGAAAACAACGTTAAAGAATTTGTCAATGGCACCTAATTCAAACTTTAAGTTCCCAATGCTCTATGATAAGGGACAATTAGAATCTGGTGACTATACGTTAAAAGCTGTGGCAACAAGTGGTAAAAATACTTGGAATTTCAATAAAAACTTTACAATTACAAATGACGATGCTAGCAAATATAATAAAGAGGCTATCGCCGATCCTAAAAAACCAATGAATCCGTTATGGTATGTTGCATTGGGTCTTGGTCTTGCAATCTTATTCGTACTAATCTTTTTCCTTATTAAGAGATATGTTGATAAGAAAAAAGCTGATAAGTAAGCACTTAATATTTTTATTTGTTTTGTTTAGCATATTTGCGGCGACCAAGAGCGTGTCTGCAGATATTTTGTATGGGTATGAAACAATACCCGATACAGTTAACTCGCATGTAAAAAAAGATGGATCAGGATATCAAGATTACACTGATGGCGATAACGTGAAATCACCGTATTTGCAAATTGTTGCGACTGATGGATTAACGCCATCGTGGCAGTTAAGAGGCAGATTAAAATATAGATCAAATGGAATTGTTCGGGTTAACGTGGTACGACCAGAGTTGGAAGCTGGATTAAATAATATTCCGGAGACCGATGGTAATCTGATTTCTGGAGATTCAATTAATCTATTGACTAATGCGAAAGATAGCAGTGGTGAATATTTATTTTATTGGCCCCACACTTTATTTCAAATTTTGACAACGCGGGTGGTAGCACGTTCTGAAATACAAATGGTCTGGATTATTCAAATGGCTGCAGTAAAATAAAAACATTACAACATCTTGGTAACTTACTTGATGTTGTAATGTTTTTTTGATTTAGATTAAGTTACATGAACGCATTTTTATATGGTAAAATGGTTTGAGTATTGAAAGGAAGGTGTTTAATATGGATGTTCATAATGTTGAGTTAGTTATGAGTGCCGTTGCACCAGCACAGTATCCAACGGATGGTATTCCTGAGATTGCATTATCGGGTCGTTCAAATGTTGGTAAATCATCATTAATAAATACGTTAATTAATCGTAAAAGTTATGCGAGAACTTCTAGTCAACCCGGAAAAACGCAAACATTAAACTTTTATAACGTGGAACAAGAACTATTTTTTGTAGATGTCCCAGGATATGGGTACGCAAAAGTATCAAAAACGGAACGCGCGAAGTGGGGACAAATGATTGAAACGTACCTGGCCGAACGAACAACGTTGAGAGGCGTTATTTCGTTAGTTGACGCTCGCCATGAACCGACTAAACTAGATGTTCAAATGGTCGATTTTCTTCATTATTATGATATTCCTGTATTGGTTGTTGCGACGAAAAGTGATAAAATTTCTCGTGGTAAATGGAACCAGCATGAGAGTATTATCCGCCGTTCATTGTCTCTGACTCCTGAGGATGATTTTGTATTATTCTCGGCACAAGATAAGTCCGGAAAAGAAGAAATCTGGCAATGGATTGAAAAACATGCGGGATTAGGAGAAAAAAATGGAATTTAATGAATATCAAGAAGCCGCAAATCGTACCTTATACGGGACTGAACAGGTTCTAACTAATTGTGCTCTAGGTGTTGCAGCCGAGGGTGGACAATTGGTCGATCTAATTAAGGACTATACTTTTAAAGGCAGAGAGTTAGACAAAACAAAATTAACCAAAGAAATGGGCGATGTACTTTGGTACTTATCTCAAATTGCCGAATGGGCGGATATTGAATTTGATGATGTCGCAAAAGATAACATTTTAAAATTAAATAAACGATATCCTGACGGATTCAAAAAATAAAGAAAACCGATGAGCATTAAGCTTATCGGTTTTCTTTATTTTTTTAGTTTTGATTCTTTTGTATCAGAGTCAGGTTTTTTTTCTGTTTCTGAAGGTTTAAGTTCAACCTTGGCAGGATTTTTGGGATCAATGGCAAATTTGTCGAATAAACTCTCTAAATTATCTTGGCGTTGGATTTTTAAGCTCATAAATGTAGCCTCCTTATGTAAATATAGAATAACAGTTTCGTAAAATGAATACAAGATAATTGAATGATGCATAAAAAGCGTTTTTATTAATATAAAAATGTATAAAAAGAACTTTTTAATGTATTTAATTGCATAAAAAATCTTTAAAGTCTATAATCAATTTATTCACTAATAAGAGAGTTAAAAAAGGGGAGTAAAATTGTGCAAATAAATAAGAAATGGGTCACAGGCATATTAATCGCGTTATTAATGTTGCTAATTAACGTTGGTCATGTAAATGCTGCATCAGACAATTCATTAAAAGACGTTAAAGATAAAGGGACATTAGTACTTGGAACAAGTCCTGATTACCCGCCATACGAATTTCAGACAACGGTTAACGGTAATGACAAAATTGTTGGGTTTGATATTTCAATAGCGAGAAAAATAGCTAAAGATATTGGCGTTAAATTAGTCATTAAAAAGATGGATTTTGATTCATTACTTGTGGGTCTTGAAACTCATAAAATTGATATGGTGATTTCTGGTATGAATCCATCAGATGATCGAAAGAAGAGTATCGATTTTTCAGATGTTTATTATAACGGTAAACAAATGATGTTGGTTAATAAAGCGGACAAAGATAAATATAAAAAATTGAATGACTTTTCGGGACTGTCGGTTGGAGCACAAACTGGCTCACTTCAGTATTCAATGAGTAAGGAACAAATTAATAATGTAGATATTAAAGGATTAGCTAAAGTTACAGATTTAATATTGGCACTTAAAAGTGGCAAAGTAGCAGGGGTCGCAATGGAAGAGCCAACGGCAAAAGCATATGCGCAAAATGATAGTTCACTAGCAGTCGTTAATCCGGGATTCGTTTCTGCAGCCGACGCAAGAGGCGCAGCTGCTGGATTTGCAAAAAAATCAGACGCGCTTGTGGCGGCCGCAAATAAATCAATTAAAGAAATTAAAGATAAAGATTTAATTAATAAAACGTATTTACCTGAAGCAAGTAATTATTTAACTAAAAATACAGCTGATAACACAATGATTCATTATTGGAAATATTTTGCAAAAGGAATTGGGTATACATTACTTATTACGGCAATTTCAGTTGTTGTTGGTGTAATACTGGGAACGTTACTTGCACTTATGCGTTTAGGAAAAAATAAAATTATCAAGGTGATTGCCGTTTCATATATTGAATTTGTTCGTGGTACGCCGTTAATGATTCAAGTAATGTTCGTGTACTTTGGTATTGGAATGATTGTGAACGTTCCAGCACTACTCGCGGGGATAATTGCAGTATCACTTAATTCCGGTGCATATATCGCGGAAGTGATTCGTTCAGGAATTGGCTCAATTGATGATGGACAAATGGAAGCCGCAAGAAGTCTGGGGCTTTCGCAAAAGGAGACCTACAAATCGGTTATTATTCCGCAGGCGCTTAAAAATATTTGGCCAGCATTGGGGAATGAATTTATCACATTAATTAAAGAAAGTTCAATTGTTTCAATTATTGGGGTTACGGATTTAATCTACCAAATGAAGATGGTTCAGTCGGCAACTTATAAGGGAATTGCACCTATCTTTGTTGCAATGGTACTCTATTTTGTTCTAACGTTTAGCTTATCTAAATTGTTAAATTACTTCGAGGGGAAGATGAAGCATGTCTAAAATTATAGAAGTTAATAAATTAATGAAGGTTTTTGGAAAGAACGAAGTCTTAAAAGATATTTCTGAGTCCGTTGATAAAGGACAGGTTATATGTGTTATTGGTCCGTCTGGATCTGGGAAAAGTACCTTTCTACGTTGTTTAAATCTACTTGAAGTGCCAACATCTGGAAATGTACTTTTTGAAGGTAAAGATTTAACAAGTTTGAATGAAAAAGATTTAAATCAATTGAGAGAAAAAATGGGTATGGTTTTTCAAGGATTTAACTTATTCCCAAATATGAATGTGATTGAGAATATAAAATTGGCCCCAATAAAAGTTAAAAATATGTCAGACGCAGAGGCGGATAAAATCGCATCTAATCTATTAGAAAAAGTTGGATTGGCTGATAAAGCATTTCAATATCCGGAGAGTTTATCGGGTGGTCAGAAACAACGGGTTGCTATTGCTAGGGCATTAGCAATGGATCCAGAGGTTTTACTATTTGACGAACCAACATCCGCATTGGACCCGGAAATGGTTGGAGAAGTCTTAAAAGTCATGAAGACTTTAGCAAGTGATGGGATGACAATGGTTGTTGTCACACATGAAATGGGCTTCGCTAGAGAAGTAGCCGATCAAATTTGGTTTATGGATCAAGGGTATATTCAAGAAAAAGGGCGTCCAGAAGATGTTTTTGATCATCCAACATCTGAACGTGCGCAAGATTTTTTATCGAAAATATTATAAAAAATAGATTCCAAGTAGACGTTTAGTTTACTTGGAATCTATTTTCTTTATTCAAACAACTGTTCGGGGTATAATTCAAGTATTATCTATTAACGTAAAGAAGGTGTGTTGATTGGCTTCAGAGCATATTGAAAATAAATTAGCATTGTTACCGGCCTTACCCGGATGTTATATCATGAAAAATTTAAATAGTCAGATTATCTATGTTGGAAAAGCAAAAAACTTAAAGAATCGTGTACGCTCTTATTTTAAGAGTGCCCATGAAGGAAAAACAGCAAAATTAGTTTCTCAAATTGTTGATTTTGAAACGATTATTACGTCGACGGATAAAGAAGCATTTTTGTTAGAAATTACCTTGATTCAGAAACATCAACCTTATTACAATATAAAATTGAAAAAGGGTACGGGCTATCCTTATATTAAAATTACTAACGAAAAAGATCCGATGATGCAAATTGTTAGTCAAGTTAATAAGGATGGTGGATTTTATTTTGGACCTTATCCGAATGTCTATGCGGCTCAAGAAACGCTACAGTTTTTACAAAAGGTTTATCCTTTGCGCAGATGTAATGGGTTCCAGAAGCGTCCTTGTTTGTATTACCATATGGGTCAATGTCTAGGTCCTTGTTTTAAAGAAGTACCGCATGAAAAATATGAGGCTCAAATAAAAAAAATTAAATCGTTCTTGAATGGGAATGTAACAGTTGCCAAGCAAAGATTAAAAAAAGAAATGGTTCATGCGGCGGACGATTTATCGTTTGAACGAGCTGCGGAATTACGTGATCAAATTCATTTCATCGAAGTGACAGTTGAAAAACAAAAAATTATTTCGAATGATAATACGCCGCGAGATTTATTTAATTTTTATTTAGATAAAGGGTGGTTATCAATTCAGGTGTTCTTTATCAGACAAGCTAGATTAATGAAACGGGAAAAAAGACTCTTCCCAATTGTGACAACGCCAGAAGAAGAGATGGCAACATTTATTCTTCAGTTTTATAATCGAAAAAATAATGTGTTACCAAAAGAAATATTGGTTCCGGCGGGAATTGACACTGATGTCTTATCTGATATTTTACAGGTTCCAATTCGAACACCACAACGTGGACAAAAGAGTGAACTCTTAAAGTTAGCTAAAAAGAATGCACGATTGGTACTTGAAGAAAAATTCAGACTTTTGGAATTAGATGGACGTAAAACGGTTGGTGCCATGAAAGAGATTACGGATGCCATGGGTATTCCGGAAGGTCATCGAATTGAATCCTTTGATCATTCTCATATACAAGGGGCTGATTTAGTCTCGGCAATGGTTAGCTTCATTGATGGTAAGCCTGAAAAGAGCGAGTATCGTAAATATAAGCTTAATACGGTTGATCATGCGGATGAAGCAGCAAGTACGCGCGAAGTTATTCGGCGACGTTACACGCGTCTTTTGAAAGAGGGAAAGCCCATGCCGGATTTGATTTTGATGGATGGTGCTGAAATTCAAATTGAAGCCGCAAAAGATATTTTAGTAAACGAATTAAATTTAATGATTCCAGTGGCGGGAATGGTTAAAAATGATCAACATAAAACGTCTGATTTAATGTTTGGTGATACAGATCAAAGACTATCACTAGATCCAAAAAGTGAAGGGTTTTACCTTTTGCAGCGAATTCAAGATGAAGTCCATCGATTCGCAATTACTTTCCATCGTCAAGTTCATTCGAAGCACTCGTTGAGTTCTCGACTAGATTCGATTCAAGGAGTCGGGCCTAAGACTAAAACCAAACTTTTGAAAGAATTTGGTTCTATGAAACATATTAAGGAAGCCTCTATGGAAGAATTGCAGGGACTAGGCATTTCTAAAACGGTTGCGCAAACAATCAAATTATCGCTATAAAGTTAACGGGACCTAATATTTATCAGACTCTTTGATAAGTATTAGGTCTTTTATTTACACAAAAAAGAACCATCAGGAGTAATCCCAATGATTCTTAAAAGTAAACTATTATTTTTTATTTTCTTTTGCAACTGGACGCCAAATCCCTAAAATAATACCAGCGACTGCGGCACCAATTAAAACAGATAATAAGTAGAATGTTTTGTTAGTTGCAAGTGCAATGACCCAAAGGCCACCGTGAGGAGCAGGAACAGAGACATTCCAGAACTGACTTAATCCACCACCAATTGCGGCACCAATGACACTTGACGTAATAACGTGTAATGGATCTGCTGCTGCGTAAGGAATTGCACCTTCGGTGATAAATGAAATACCCAGAATATAGTTAGATAATCCAGCTTTTCTCTCATCTTCAGAAAATTTGTTTTTCCAGAATGTAGAAGCGATAGCGATGGCAAGAGGTGGAATCATACCACCGACCATAACGGCAGCCATCATTTTACCATCGCCAGTAGAAGTGAAGACACCAATTGAGAAGGTATAAGCAGCCTTGTTAAATGGACCACCCATATCAATGGCCATCATTGCGGCAAGAATAGTACCAATTAATACTGCATTAGCTGTTCCCATATGTGTTAAGAAATCAGATAAGACATGATTAATTTGTGCAAAAACGGGATTAACCATGAAGAACATAATTGCGCCAACAATTAGTAACGATAAAATAGGGTAAATTAAAATTGGTTTCATGCCATCTAATGATTTAGGTAAGTTCTTAAAGAGTTTTTTAAGACCAACAATAACGTAACCAGCAATGAATCCGGCGGCTAAACCACCTAGGAATCCAGAAACAGATTCCGTTTTGATAACATTGGCAGCTGCAAAGTTAGCCATATACCCACCAACAATACCGGGCATGAGGGCAGGACGATCACCAATACTCATAGCAATAAATCCGGCTAGGATAGGTACCAAGAATGCAAAAGCATAGTTACCAATTCCATTTAAGAAGATAAAAGTTTGTGATTGTGAACCACCAGGAACATATTGTTCAACAATGAATGAAAGGGCCATTAGGATACCGCCACCAACAACGAATGGCAACATATGTGAGACACCGTTCATTAAGTTTTTGTAAATTTCATTCCAAACGCTACCAGATGTTTCTCCATCAGTTTCGGCAGTATCTGTTCCTTTAGCGTGATAAATGGGTGCTTTTCCGCTTACCGCGCTGTTAATTAATTCTTCAGGTTTTTTAATACCGTCAGTTACGGGACGGTTAATTAAAGGTTTACCATTAAAACGATCCATAGCAACTTTTTTATCAGCGGCAACGATAACGCCAGATGCACGTTGGATTTCTTCATCAGTTAAACGATGCTTAATACCTTCTGAACCATTTGTTTCAACTTTGATGTCTACGCCCATTTCTTCAGCTTGCTTGATAAGAGCAGCTTCAGCCATATAGGTATGTGCGATACCAGTGGGGCAGGCAGTTACGGCAACAATATAGGGGTTACCTGATGGTTTTGCATCGTTATTTTTAGCGGCAAGCCTTGAAGCGACTTCTTTAGCTTCTTTTTCATTTTCAGCTGCTGTAAATGCAGATTGTACGTCATCTGGAGTAGTAACCGTTTTTAGCTTGGCAACTAAGTCGGGGTTTATTAATAAACTAGATAAGGCAGCCAAAGCCTGTAAGTGAGCGTCATTTGCGCCTTCAGGAGCAGCAATCATAAAGAATAAGAACGTAGGTTGACCGTCAAGCGAGTCGTAATCAAGGCCCGTTTTGCTTTTAGCGAATAAAACGGTCGCACGTTTAACAGCTTTATTTTTAGCATGTGGCATGGCGATACCTTCGCCGATACCAGTTGTTGATTGCGCTTCACGTTTTAAAATATCTTGCTTGTAAAGATCTTCATCGTCGATTACACCGGCTTCAAAGTACTTGTGAACCATCTCATCAATAGCTTCAGCTTTGGTTGTTGCTTGAAGATCCATAATCATGACATCTTTAAGTAATAATTCATTTAAATCCATAATGTAAAACTCCTTTTTTATAATTAGATTTTTTTTATTTTAATTTGCGGTAAAATTTCATTAATTTTTTCAATAGTCGCGAGATCTTCGGAAAAGGCAGTTGCTGATCCGCAAGCGAGACCGTATTTGAAACTTTCAACTGGGTCACCTGTATTTGCAAATGTACCCGTAAATCCGGCAATCATTGAATCACCGGCACCGACAGAATTAATAACGGTACCTTTTGGCGCATTGCTTTGGTATACGGCATCTTTTGTAATTAATAAGCCACCGTTACCAGCCATTGAGATTAGGACGTGTTGTGCACCCAAGGCCAATAATTTTTGCCCATATTTGACAATGTCGCTGATGCTATCCAGCGTTACATCAAATAATTCAGCCAGTTCATGATGATTTGGCTTAACAACAAGTGGTTTTTCACCGATTGTTTTTAGTAATGCCTCACCGGTCGTATCGATAACAAATTGCGCACCTTTAGAGCGAATGACTTTAATTAATTTGTAATAAAAGTCTTGCGATAAACTTGGCACTAAACTACCGGCTAAAATAACTGTATCGGCTGAAGTTAATAAATTAAACTGATTGTTGAATTGTTCAAGTTCATCACTTGAAATTTGAGGACCTTGACCATTTATTTCAGTTTCCTGTTCAGATTTAAGTTTAATGTTAATTCTAGAATCGGCTTTTATCTGGGTAAACTGTGTATCAATATGATTAGCTTTTAATGCTGAATCAATAAATTCTCCTGTAAATCCGCCAATAAAACCGAGTGCCTTATTGGGTTGGTTTAATTCATTTAAAATTCGTGATACATTAATGCCTTTGCCACCCGGCAATTTTGTATCATAATCCATTCGGTTAACTTCTCCAAGTGTTAATTTATTTAACTGGACGATGTAATCAATGGAAGGGTTGATTGTAACTGTGTAGATCATTATTGAACCTCCTGAATTTTTGTCTTTGTTTTATAATTCTTAAGATCGTCTGTTGCTAATTTATCGGTAATGATCGTTGCACGATTAAGATCGGCAACTTTTACAAATGAAACTTGATTGAATTTCGATTGATCAGCTAAGACGTAAGTCTGTTTGCTCTGATTGATTGCGGCCAGTTTAATGGCGGCTTCTTCAGGGTCGGGTGTACTATACCCAAAATCGAGATTAATTGAATTCATGCCAAGGAATACCAGATCAAATTGAAGATTATTGATAGTTTTAATACTTTCGGCACCAACGATGGCTTTTGTATTTGCCTTTACTTGACCGCCAATGACGATTGTCTTGATGTTATGTTCTGCTAATGAAAGCGCATGATTGACACCGTTCGTAACTACAGTTAGATTTTTGACTGTCTTTAGATATGGGATCATTGCAAATGTCGTGCTACCAGCATCAAGAAAAATAACGTTATCTGGTTGAATAAGTTCTGAAGCTATTTTTGCAACAGCCGTTTTATTTAACATATTGAGAGACGATTTTTCTTCTAAATTTTCTTCAACTTTTAATAGTTGAATACTTTGCGCGCCACCATGAACTCTAAGTAACTCACCATCAGCTTCTAGTTGCTGTAGATCACGTCTGACCGTTGATTCTGATATGTTTAATTCATGACAGATATCTTGTACTTTAACGTAACCGTATTTGTCGATTTCAGATTTTATAAATTTATATCTTTCAATTGTAAGCACTTTCTCAACCCCTTATAAATAAAATAACACCAAAAACATTCAAAAGCAATCAAAATCGGTCAAAAAGGATTAAAAAAATTTAGAATGAGAAATTGGCTTGAATTTTGAAAAGAGTTAAGTAAATACATGGACAAATGACGTTATCTTCTTTAAAATAGTAAGTTAGTAGTTAACGGAAAGAAAAGGTGATTCTATGTTTATAGATCAAGTTACAATTGAAGTAAAAGCAGGTAAAGGTGGCGACGGAATGGTTGCATTTCGTCGAGAAAAATATGTACCAATGGGTGGACCAGCCGGTGGCGATGGTGGCCGTGGTGGTAGCATCGTATTTGAAGTGGATGAAGGATTAAGAACTTTAATGGATTTCAGATACAGTAAACATTTTAGAGCTGAATCTGGTGAAAAAGGAATGATTAAAGGGATGCATGGACATGGTGCACCTGATAAAAGAGTTCAAGTGCCAGAGGGAACAACAATTAAAGATGCCGAAACCGGAGCAGTTATTGCCGATCTTGTGCATAAAGGCGATTATGCTGTAGTTGCTAAGGGTGGTCGTGGTGGTCGTGGTAATATTAGATTTGCCAGTCCAAAGAATCCGGCACCAGAAATTTCTGAAAATGGTGAACCGGGAGTTGAACGTAAAATTCAGTTAGAATTAAAAGTATTGGCTGATGTTGGGTTAGTCGGATTCCCGTCTGTTGGTAAGTCAACGCTTCTTTCAGTTGTGACAAGTGCAAAACCAAAAATTGCGGACTATCACTTTACGACGCTATCACCTAATCTAGGGATGGTTCGTTTAGATAATAATCGTGATTTTGTTATTGCTGATTTACCCGGTTTGATTGAGGGAGCTTCGGTTGGCGTTGGGTTGGGAATTCAATTCCTACGTCATATTGAACGAACTCGTGTTATTCTTCACTTGGTTGACATGAACCCTGAAGAAGGGCGCGATCCATTTGATGACTATCTTAAAATTAATAAAGAATTAGAAAATTACGATCCTGAACTACTTGAACGTCCTCAACTAATTGTTGCAAGTAAGATGGATATGCCTGGGGCTGCCGAACAACTAGAAGCGTTTAAAAAACAACTGGCTGAAGATTCAACTGTCGAAGAAACGCCACGCGTCTTTTCAACATCTTCTATAACGCGTGAAGGACTTCAAACATTAATGAATGTTGCTGGTGATCTATTAGAAGAAACACCAATGTTCCCAACATTAAATATGAAGGAACAAGAAGCACAACAAAAAATCTATGACTTTGAAAAAGAACAAGAAAAATCTGCACCTGATTTTGTTATTAATAGAGATGAAGATTTGACTTGGGTACTTTCTGGAGAAAAATTAGAACGTTTGTATCAAATGACAAATATGGACCGAGAAGAAAGTTTGATGCGCTTTGCACGTCAACTTCGAGGTATGGGGGTCGACGATGCCTTACGTGAACGTGGTGCTAAAAGTGGGGATATCGTGAGAATTGATAAATTCTCATTCGAATTTGTTGAATAATTTTAGGTTAATGTATATATTTAAATAATTGATAAAATATTTACCAGTAGATTAAGGTAAGAGGAGAACGGAACAGGATGGAAAAGAAGAAACGATTAAAAAATGCCAGATACATTACTGGTTTTGATGGCGTAAGGACATTGGCTGTTATTGGGGTTATCCTTTATCATCTTGTGCCATCAAGTTTACAAGGTGGTTACTTAGGTGTTCCAATATTTTTCGTAGTATCTGGTTACTTAATTACTGATTTGCTTAATCAAGAGTGGCAACAAAATAATAAAATTGACATTCTAGGATTTTATGTACGACGGGTTCGACGACTCTATCCGGCGTTATTGGCAATGTTGGTTACAACTATTGCCTACATAACGCTTTTTCAAAGAGATTTGTTAACAAATATTAAAGAGATATTTGCCTCAAATTTATTATATGTTTACAATTGGTTTCAGGTCCTTCACAAAGAATCGTATTTTGATCATTTTGGAACTCCGTCTCCTTTTACACATCTTTGGTCACTCTCAATTGAAGGTCAGTATTACCTTTTCTGGCCAATTATTGTGGCGTTACTTGTTGTTTTTCTAAAACAAAAACAGCGTATTTTTAATCTTATTTTTATACTGGCGTTCATCTCTGCGTTACTTATGGCGTTTTTATATAAAACGGGTTCAGATCCAAGTCGTGTCTACTATGGTACGGATACAAGAATGTTTTCAATTCTACTTGGTTCGGCGCTTTCATTTATTTGGCCAAGTAGTGCTTTGAAAAAAGAAATATCAAATAAAGGTCGAATTGTATTAGATGCGTTGGGAGTCTCCTCGCTTCTAGCAATAATTCTAGTGTTCTTTACTATGTCTGATCAAAGTTCACTCGTTTATCGCGGTGGGATGTTTTTCTTTTCAGTTTTAGTGATGATTTTTGTTGCAACTGTTGCCCATCCTGGAGCTGATATGAATAAACTGATGACTAATCCGCTTTTTACTTGGATTGGTAAGAGAAGTTACGGTATTTATTTGTATCAATTTCCAATAATGGTCTTCTATGAATCAAAAATTCAAAGTATTGGATCTCATCCGTGGAGAAACGCATTAATTGAAATTGCTATGATTTTAATAGTAAGTGATTTATCGTATCGTTTCTTGGAAAGACCTTTACAACGATTTGACTATAAACAAACCTTTAAAGCTATTAAATCAGCCTTTATTGGCGGTACGAAAAATAGCCGTCAAAAGATTACTGTTATTATGGGGTTATTAGTTATCGGGGTTGCTGCGTTTGGAATGGTTGTCGTTCCTCAGGCTACTGCTACCGGTTCAAATGACTTACAAGCTAATATTAGTAAGAACGCAAAGATAGCTGAAAAGAAAAATGCAACTGCCCTGAAAAAGACAAGTTCTTCCGAGTCTAAAAAAACGGATTCAAGTAAAAAGACATCAAGTGCTAAGAAGGAGTCCAAGGCACCTGCCGAAAAACAAAGCCCAACGTCATTGACAAAGGCTGAAGTTCAAAAAGCGTCAAATGTGTACGCAACAGCAATTGGAGATTCCGTCTTAGCGGACGGGGCAGACTTGTTACAAGATGCCTTACCTCATATGTATGTGGACGCCAAGGTTGGACGTCAGGTGTATAATGCTGCCGATGATATTAAGGCGCTTGATGCCCAAGGTAAACTACAGGATAACGTGCTTGTTGGTTTGGGAACTAATAGTCCATTTACAACCGATCAATTTGATGAGGTTATGGATGCGATTGGGTCTAAGAGACAAGTTTACTGGATTAATGTGCACGTCCCAACAAGACGTTGGGAAGGCCCTGTTAACAGTATGTTAGAATCGCAAAAGAAAAAATATCCAAATCTTCATATAATTGATTGGCACTCATACAGTAAAAATAATACGGATTGGTTCTATGATGATAATGTTCATCCTGATCCAGATGGTTCAAAGTACTATGCAACGTATATAGCACGAGAATTAATTAAAAATATGTAGAAGTAAAATACCGTTAAACCATCTATATTGGTTTAACGGTATTTTACTTCTACGCTAGGATCAGTTTATTTTGATCAATTCTATATCCTAAAATTAAATGTTTTTCTCCATCAATCGTTTTAATAAAGAGATTTTTTTGACGATTTTCTGAACTCGATATCTGGAGTAAATCGCTAAGAGATAGTGCATTTTTAGTAGGGTCCACTTGTAAAATAAAATAGTCTGATATACTAATTACCTTTGAAATAGGGTAAAATATACTATTAGTAGTGTAATATAATTTTAAGTTTTTATTTAAATCGCCAGTCGCTAACTCTAAATCAATCATTCGCATATTCTTTAACCAACCTTTAATGAGTTTATATAGTTATTATGCATTTTATTGAATGCAAAAGAAAGGATTGAGAACAAAATGCCAAGAGGATTAATTATTGAAGATGATACAATTATCTCCGCTAATATTGTTGAAGCAACAACCAAAATTATGACGTTAGAACAAGCCTTTGATGGTGAGGAAGGTCTATTTAAAGCGTCACAAAATATTTACGATATTATTATCTTAGATTTAATGCTTCCAAAAATTTCAGGATTTGACGTGTTAAAAAAAATTAGAGAATACAAAATCGATACTGCGGTATTAATTTTATCCGCAAAGGATAGTGTACATGATAAAATTGATGGCTTTAATTTAGGTGCGGATGACTATTTAGCTAAACCGTTTAATTTAAATGAGCTACAGATGCGAATAAAAGCGTTACTAAAACGAACGATGAAATTTGAGATGGATAGCGAGTTGAAGTATAAGGACATGATTTTATCAGATAATAGAACAATTATTTCTGGTGATCAGTCAATAAATTTACCGGGAAAAGAATATGAGTTTTTGACGTATTTGTTGGAAAATAAGAATACTATCTTAACGAAAGAACAAATATTTGATCGTGTTTGGGGATTTACATCTGACACAAGTATTACAGTTGTAGAGGTATATATGAGTAATATAAGAAAAAAATTAAAAACAATTGGGTATGAAAAAATGATTCGAACAATTCGAAATGTTGGTTATTTGGTTGAACCTGATGAAAAATAAAGCAAGTAGGAATACACGAATAAAATTATTTCTTGTATACCTTTTTAGCTTTAGTATCATTTTTGTTACGCTTGGATCAATCGTTTATCAGTCATTTAATGATGCGTTAACTGTCAACGTCGATACATCAATGAAGAAACAAATTAAAAGAATAAAATATTCTAAGTATGACGTTATTTCTAATTTTGATGATAGCCCATTATTGAAACAAGCGCCTGATTTTAAAGTTTATCAAATATTATGGTCAGAAGACGGAAAAATAACGAATAAAAGCGCAATGGGGACGAGATACCCGGTATTTAGCAAAATACCATTTGTAAAATCTGATTTAAATAAATTTAAAACAATCAAACAAAAAAATGGTCCCACGTTTAGATCTTACTTGATGAGGGTTCCGGATTCAGCCGTATCAAAATGGCATAAAGCACAGTATATTCAAATTATTGAAAATATTGAAATTAATCAAAATTCGTTAACTAGTTTTAGAAATATTTTACTAGTTTCCTTGCTTATTTTTGGTATGTTATCAATTGCGCTAAGTTTTATTTTATCGTCAATCAGTATCAAACCAACAATAAATGCGTGGAATAAGCAAAGAGAATTTGTTGACAACGCGGCACATGAATTGAGAACACCTTTAACAATCGTGCAAAACAAACTAGAATATTTGTTAACAAAACCGGATGCTAAAATTATTGATGAAAGTGAATCAATTGCAACTTCATTAAGTGAAATTCGACGTTTAAATAACTTAACGAAAGATTTATTGTTATTGGCTAATTCAGATTCACATACCAGCGTGTTTCACTTCAAGCGTGTTCCCGCTAAGACTTACTTTGAGGATATAGTTAAACCATATGCTGATATTGCACTGAGCCAGGATAAACAGTTTAGTTTTCAAATCAGCGTTTCAAGTAAATATATTCATATAGACGAGGACAGGATTCATCAATTAATTGTGATATTGCTTGATAATGCATTAAAGTACACAGTTGCGGGAAATGAAATATCATTTATCGTAGTAGAGACAACTAAACAACTGGTTATTCAGGTGATTAATGACGGCGAAAATATTAGTGATGCGCACAAAAAGATAATTTTCCAACGTTTTTATAGAGAAGAAAAATCTCGAAATCGAAAAACGGGTGGTAACGGGTTAGGATTATCAATTGCCAAATGGATTGTTGACGAACATAAAGGTAAGATAGAAGTTAGAAATAAAATGCCAAAAGGTGTTATTTTTGAAGTTGTACTACCAGTGAAATTAAATGAATAATTAAGGATAGGTCAACGATATGGAATTAGAGTTTTTAGGAACGGGCGCAGGTGCACCTGCAAAGAATAGAAATGTCACTAGTATCGCGTTAAAGCTACTTGATGAACGAAATAGCGTATGGTTGTTTGATGCTGGAGAAGCAACGCAACATCAAATACTACAAACAACAATAAAACCTCGAAAAATCGAAAAAATATTTATTACTCATTTACACGGTGATCATATTTTTGGATTACCCGGTCTTTTGAGTAGTCGGTCTTTTCAGGGTGGTAATGGGCCATTAACAATTTTTGGACCAAAGGGAATCAAAAATTTCGTTAAGACAAGTTTACAAGTATCTGAAACGAAATTGTCGTATACAATTAAATTTGTGGAACTTGATAAACCGGGATTAATCTTTGAGGATAGTACATTTAAAGTATATTTTGATTATTTAGATCATCGAATTTTAAGCGTTGGTTATCGAATTATTGAACATGATTACGCGGGCGAATTGCAGATAGATAAGCTTAAAGAATTAAATGTTCCGTCGGGTCCAATCTACGGAGAATTAAAGTCAGGTAAGACAGTCCAATTAGAAGATGGTACAAAATTAGATGGAAATGATTTTTTGGGTAAAACTAAAAAAGGTCGTATTGTCACCATATTGGGTGATACAAGAAAAACGAAAAATAGTTATACTTTAGCGGAAAATGCGGATGTGCTAGTTCATGAAAGTACATTTGAAAAATCTGAATCAAGAATGGCCAGAAATTATTATCATACAACCAGCGCACAGGCAGCCGAAATTGCTAAAAAATCAAACGTCAAAATGCTATTATTAACGCATATATCAGCGAGATATGTTGGCAAAATGGCAATTAATTTGCAAAACGAAGCAAGGAACGTTTTTAAAAATACAACGGTCGTCAGAGATTTTGATGTGATCAATGTACCGTTTTCACAAAAGGAAGAAGTCAATGATTAGTCAATATAAAGAATTGAAAGACTTGCGAAATAGAATCGTTTTAATTAGCGGTGGCTCAAGTGGACTAGGTAAAGAAATGGCATATGAAGTTGCTAGAAAAGGTGCAATAGTTGTTGTTTGTGCCCGACAAATGGATAAATTATTAGAAGTTAAAGAAACGTGCCAACGTTTATCCGGTCGGTTAGCTTATGCAATGGAATGTGATGTGTCTGATCCAATTCAAATTGAACAGATGGTTGAAACCATTGAATCTTCTATTGGTTCAATCGATGTCCTTATTAATAATGCCGGATTTGGATTAATGGAAAATGCATTAACTTTTGATATGAATATTGCTGAGAAAATGATCAGAGTAAATTTATTAGGATTAATATATATGACACAAAATGTGGCCATAAATATGGCTAACAGAAAATGCGGGGTGATTGTCAACATTGCCTCTGTTGCCGGTAAAATCGCAACGCCTAAGTCGGCAATTTATTCTGCAACGAAATTTGGCGTTCTCGGGTACTCTAATGCCTTAAGATTAGAATTAAAACCTCTGGGTATTAAGGTGATGACCGTTAACCCGGGTCCGATTGATACCAATTTCTTTAAAATTGCTGATAAAAAGGGTGAATATTTAAAAAATATTGGATCTATGTTATTGAACCCCAGTCATGTTGCCCAAATTGTTGTAAAAAATATTAGTACAAATAAACGCGAAATTAATTTACCATATTACATGGAAATGGCTAATTTGGGATATACAATATTCCCAAGAATGGGCGATTTGTTGGCGGGAACCATATTTAATAAAAAATAATGAGGTGGAGTTATGAAGAAACAATGGCGTACGATTATTGCATTATTTATTGTTATCATAATTGCAATTTTTTCAGTTTTAAACGTGAAAGAAGTTTCAATTAACTTTTGGTTCACCCAGATTAGAATGCCAATGATTCTTATTTTACTGCTTTCGATTTTTGCAGGAGCATTATTGATAGGTCTTTTAACAACGAGCGCAACATTGAAATTAAAGAAAGATAACACTGATTTAAACCAGCAGGTAGCTGAGTGGAACAAGAATTTTGATAAAACATTGGCTGACAAAACGGAAAAGATGAAATCTAATCATAGAAAAGAAGTTCAGTTGTTGCAAAATGAGATTAAAACATTGAATGCAGAAAATAAGAATCACAAATAAAGTCGAGGGTTAAAATGATTGAAGCAAAATATAATTGGAAATTATTAGATCTAGGTGACGAGACAATCCCAAGTGAGGTGTTCGAGAACATTCAGTTGGATCGTTCATTGATTGCATTATTGTGGAGTCGCGGTTTTACGTCTCAAAAAGCAATTACTGACTTTTTAAATGCGGGTGCAGAGAATATACATGACCCAATGCTTATGAATGACATGAGCAGAGGTATTGAGCGTATTCAACTAGCAATTGTAGAAAATCAAAAAATTACTATCTACGGTGATTATGACGCCGACGGGCTCACAAGTACTTCAATTATGTTTGAGGTACTTAGCGATATGGGTGCCGATGTGGAAACTTATATACCTAACCGTTTTATTGACGGATATGGACCGAATATTGCGGCATACCAAAAATTAATTGATAATGGGACTAATCTGATTGTCACAGTTGATAATGGTGTATCAGGCAACGAAGCAATTGAGTTTGCTCAGTCTCAAGGCGTGGATGTTGTCGTAACTGATCATCATGAGTTACCGGAAGTTTTACCCAATGCTTATGCGATTATCCACCCACGTTATCCTGGAGGTAACTATCCATTTGGAGATTTATCAGGTGCTGGAGTGGCTTTTAAGGTTGCCAGTGCACTCACAGGGGAATTATCCGAGGAGTTGCTGGACTTAGTAGCAATCGGAACAATAGCAGATCTAGTTTCTCTAACGGATGAGAATCGGGCACTTGCAAGTTTTGGTTTGAAGGTTTTACAACAGACGTTGAGGCCTGGATTAATTTCATTAATGGAAGTTGCCGGGTTGAGTCAGGAATCGGTCGATGAAAAAGATATCGGATTTGGTATTGCACCAAGGTTAAATGCGGTTGGCAGATTGGGAGATGCAAATCTTGGGGTTGAACTATTGACCAGTTTGGATGATGAACGTGCGCAGGAATTAGCAGATTTCGTTCAATCTGAAAACGTTCGTCGACAAAAAATAGTATCAGATATTTCAGAATTAGCTTTGAATCAAGCTGAATCAGAAAGTAACAAACGTAAAAAGACGTTAGTACTTTCTGGAGAAAATTGGCATGAAGGTGTTTTGGGTATTGTTGCTAGTCGGATTGTTGAAGTAACCGGTAAACCAACGATTGTTTTAAACCTAGATACAAAAAAAGGACAAGCTAAAGGTTCGGGACGAAGTGTTTCAGATTTCCATTTGTATAACGCAATCAATAAACATAAAGAAATAACGTCGCATTTTGGTGGGCATCATATGGCTGTTGGGTTGACGCTTCCAACTGAAAACTTAGATCAGCTTGGTACTGCATTAGAAAATGAAGCAAACAAGCAGGATCTTCAGTTAGACAATAAGTCAGATAAAGTAATTACGAGCGTTTTAAACGTCGACCAACTAACGTTAGATTTTTATAAAGATATTGAAAAATTAAAACCATTTGGTACGGGCAATGAAAAGCCTGTTTTTGAACTAGATTATAAAGTGATGCAAAATGTTAAGGCAATAGGTAAAACTGGAAATCATTTAAAATTTGAACTTATTGGTGAAAGAGAGAGAATTAGTGGAATCTCATTTTCAAACGGGAAATATGTAGAAGATTTACAAAATGCCTCAAACAAAATTAAAATAATTGGTGAGGTTGAAAAGAACGTTTGGATGAATAAAACAAGCCTACAATTGATGATTCAGGATATTAAATCTGAAGGTACTACAATTATCGATGCACGGACGGATCATGTAACCGATGATTTATTTCGAAGTGAAGGCCTGTATATATTTTGGAATCGAAAGCATTATGAACAACTGGAACGATTCGCATCAAGTAAAAAGATTTTTAAACTAGCTGATGAAATTAAGAGTGTGATCGATTTTGATAAACAAAAAACGATTGTGCTTGTGGATTGTCCAAGTTCTTTAGATCAACTATCCACGATATTACGCATAACTGACATTGATAAAGTAATTGCTGTATTTTTTAAATCTGATAGTGCTTATTTGGACGGTATGCCAACAAGAGAACAATATGCCAATCTATACAAATTTGTGGTGAGTCATAAAGATGTTGATATTAATAATCAATTAAATGTATTATCCGACTTTTTAAAGATAAAGAAAAATTTATTAATATTCATGATTAAGGTGTTTTTAGAGATGGAGTTTGTTAAAATAAAAGATGGATTAATGACGGGCCAAAAAGTTTCAAATAAAACGAGTATTGAGGAAACTGCTGCTTACGGGTTAAGAAATAACCGAATGTTGGCTGAAGAGAAGTTAATTTACTCAAAAGAAAATGACATGAAAAAGTGGATACTTAGTCAAATGAATATAGAAGATTAAAGGAGCGTTTATTAAATGGTATTAGATTTAACAAAGTATATCGCAGCAATTCCTGATTATCCGGAAAAAGGAGTTGTTTTTAGAGACATTTCGCCCTTGATGGCCGATGGTGCTGCTTATCGTGAAGCAACAAACAAAATTGTTGAGTATGCTAAAAGTAAAGATGTTGAAATGATTGTCGGACCAGAAGCGCGAGGATTCATTGTTGGATGTCCCGTTGCCTATGATTTAGGGGTTGGCTTTGCACCAGCCAGAAAAAAAGGTAAATTGCCTCGCGAGACTGTTGAGGCTAAGTATGCATTGGAGTATGGTGAATCTGCACTATACATGCATAAAGACGCTGTAAAACCGGGTCAAAGGGTTTTAGTTACAGATGACCTTCTGGCAACTGGTGGTACAATTGCGGCAACAATTGAATTAGTTGAAAAATTAGGCGGTATCGTCGTAGGAACTGCTTTCTTTATTGAACTTGATGATTTAAAGGGCCGTAATAAAATAGAAGATTATGATATTTTTAGTTTAATGAACTATTAAATTAATGATTTTAAAAAGAGCGTTTCAATATGGAGCGCTCTTTTTATGTATTCTCTTGTAATTTAGGCAACAGACGTATAAAATTTAAATCATATATTTATACGTAAGGGGTATTTAAATGATCGCGCAAACATTTTATTTAATTGTTTTAATTATCTGGTCAGCTATGATTGGCTTGACTATTTGGGATATAGGGCTAATTAATTTTTTAAAATATGTATTTACCACCGCAAAAATTCCATTTCAAAATAGATTTCAGCATCCTTTTTTAACCTTTTTGGTCATTCAAGAAAAAGAACAAAAATCATATTTCTATGCGTTAAGTTTCTTGATGTGCACGATTTTAGGTTTAATGTTATGGCCGTCTTTATTAATTTTGAGACTCATGACATTTACCATTGCATCGTTACTATTCTGTTATAGCTTTTTTTCATATTTAAAATTATTTCCTAAACAAACAAAAATTTGGCAGATTGAATCTTATTTGTTATTACTTATTACAACTTTTATTTTTTATTTAATTAATTACATGAATTTAATTACACCGTTGTCAGAGGGGACTGTTATCTCTGCGTTTATACTGGGTATTATTATTATTACGTTTAGCTCATTTTATTTATTGAAATTACTTTCATATATTGTTAAAAATAATTTTGCACATACCATACAAGTTATTGCTGAGTTTGCACTAAATATTTTTTATGAAGGGTTACTCGTGGGAACTTCACTGATAGGGGTCTTAGGCGGTGAAGTAAAGGTTACTGAATTTGTTTCAAAACTACCAAGTACACATGTTGTTGATCATCTGGTTGCTATTTCATATTATGGATTGAGCGATTTTTTCGGTGATCCGATTAATTCAATTCAAAACGTACAATCGTATCCAACAATAATTTTGTATATCCATCTGCTAAGCTTGTTATTTGGTGCGAGTTACACGTGGATATTCCTTGCTAATTTAATTAGTATTGATAATAACTAAATGAATTTTGCAATTATAGTAAAAAGTTGATATACTAAATAAAGTTATTTTGGAGAGTTGGCAGAGTGGTAATGCACCGGACTCGAAATCCGGCGAACGCTGTAATGGCGCGCGCAGGTTCAAATCCTGTACTCTCCTTTTTGAACGTATTTTAGAACATTTTTAAAAATTAAAAAGTCTTACTTAAACGCTGCTAAATCAGCGTTTAAGTAAGACTTTTTGTTTTATGTGCTTTATTAGAACATCTAAGAAAATATAAACGTGACACACAAAAGTCACACATAATCACACAAGCTTTGATAATGCCTTTAATGTTTTATCTGCCTCTTGTTGTTCCATCGAGTTTAGTAAATGGGCATAGACACGTTGAGTCACTAAAACATTTTTATGGCCAAGTCTTTTTGAAATGTAAAAAATATCTACATTCTCTGAAATGAGATAAGAAGCATGAGTGTGGCGAAGACCGTGAAAAGTAATGGGTGATGATATAGCTAATTCTTTTTCTAGGTTGCTGAGCATTTTATTAACTGCAGACGAAGAAGGGACTTCACGACGATTATTAATAAAGATTAAGTTTTTAACATTACGCCAACCCGTTTTTAATTGATACTCACTTTGCTGTTGTTTTAAATTAATAAGGGCATCAGAAAGCTCTTGATTAATATCAATCAGTCTAATGGAAGATTCTGTTTTAGTTGGTTTAAAATTATGGGTATACATGTAATCCCAAGATTTATTAATATTAATGGTATTTTTTTCGAAATCAATATCGTCCCAGGTTAAAGCTAATATTTCAGAGAAACGTGCGCCCGTTAAAATACCGGTTAAAATGATGTATTTTGAAACAGAAGTAAATGAGGCACTACTTTGAGTCGCTTTTTTTAATTTAATTAAGTCGGATAATTCAAGAAACTTTAGATTGCTGGACTTGGGATTTTTACCACTGATAATGACGTTATTAGTAAAGTTGGCATAGATTATCTGGTCGTCAATTGCCGATTGAACAGCAGCTCTTATATAGCTATTGGTTTTACCGACGGTATCTTTAGAACGCTCTTTGCGGATACCAGTTTTTTTATCATGATCACCAAGAGCGTATTCATTAATAAATGCTTGATAATCACTTTTACGAATATCTTTTAACTTGGTGTTATTAAAATATTTAACGATCACTTTATCTATGGTCCGGTAACGTGATTCTGTTACATTGGCGTGTCGACCAGATTTATATAGTTCAATCCATTGTCTGTAATAGTCAATTAATGAGATAGATTCATCAAGAAGGTCAGCGCCACGATTCTTTTTGCGTTCAACTTCTGAGGCAGCCAATTCAGCAGCTCTTTTAAGTTCAAATCCAGAACCACTTGCAGATTTTCGATTTCCATCATTATCTCGATAATTGACCCGATATGCCCATTTACCACTTCGTTTATAAATTTCTGCCATTGCGAAAACCTCCATTTTCGGATAAAATAGGTAAAGAAAATAAGCCTATGTATATAGACGATTTTTTTGTTAAGAGTCATCCTGACTTTTCGACGAGTAGGGGATGGCTCTTTTTTTGTGTTTAAATTATTGCTAATAAGAAAAACAAAATGATAATTCCAATTATTAAACAACCACATCCTGTTATAGCGCTACCGGCACTAGATAGTGAATCTCCAGTTTTACTGAGAGAATTTCCCACTTTTGTAAATGAACTGTTTTCTACATAGAATTTTTTAACACTTGGTAAAAATAATGATTCAAATTCCGGTTCGCCATTATAAAATATTTTTCTGCCGCAACTCTTGCAGAATCTTTCTCCTTCAAGATGACCTTTGCAGAAGGGACATTGTATGTTTGTTTCACCATTATCGAAGTGAGACTTTCCAATTTTTGAGAATCCGTCATAATCACTTTGTTCTGAATATGTATCAGTCACTTCATAACTCCTTTCCTATTTTTTATTTAATTTTGATTAATAAACACCATAGTTAATTCGCCATCAGTATTTAATTGATATCTAATTTTATAGTTTTTATTCAACTTGTCAGAATGGTAAATAAATTCCTTGTTTGAAATAGTTTGCTTTAACTTCGCATCTGGTGCCGTATAGTCTGTTATTTGTTCGTTAATTGCCTCTTCATCTAGAGATAAAGAATATGGTAATTCTCGAGAATCTATTTTAACAACTTTTACACTGTTGTCTTCGCCAACGCTATAACCAATTTTTAAACCGCTGACTGTTTGTACATGATATCCAGCTGATCGTTCATCAAATCCGTCATCTTTAAATTGGCCATAAACAGTATTTGAAGCACTAGAATGGGCTTTTTTAATTGATTCGCTAGCAGCTTTAGCTTCTTCCTTTTTAGATTCAGCTTTTTCTGATGATTCGGAAGCCAGAGAATCTTTTTTTGATTCTGCTAAGTCAGAAGAAGCCATTTCATCTGCTTCTTTACCATCATCAGTAAATTTTTTTATTTGAATTTCAGTATAATTGAATTTAGTAAGATCAACTGTTCGTTCAACTTGTTTTTTTATTGTTTTAGATATGATCGTGTCTTTGGGATTTTCAATAGATAATTTTTTTTGATTAGATATACCAAAAATATAGAAAGATAAGGACATTTTAGTAGTATATACATCGCGAGAGTCTATACTACGAGGAGATAAGCGTAATGTAAATTGATTGTTGTCAACGGTTGATACGTAGGTACCTTCCTCCATTTTAAATGAATCATTAGTATATGCATTATTAATGAATTTATTTGGTAATACTGCTGCTATAATAGTTCCATTAGGTGCTTTCGTTGTACCATGAGCAAGCCAATCCCCATCGTTTTGTGGTGAAATTTTGGTAATCTTCACCTTATACATCCTTTCAGAATCAGATTTAGATTCTTTCGGCGTAGCATCTTTCTGATTTTTACAGGCGGATAGCAACAAGGTGGCTACCCCCAAGACCCCCAGTAGTCTTATAAATTTTTTCATTTTGTTCCTCCAAAGTTTTAATCTTCTAACTGATCATTAAATTCTCGTGCCACATCATACAATAGCCATTCAGGGACATTGTAATATTCCATGAACGTATTTGGGTTAGTAGGCATTTGAATACTCATGAGAAGTTTTATTGCGTTTCTGTGCGCATTTATTTCTTCTTTCTTTCTACTATAGGGACTAAACTGGTACGCAGTTTGTGAGTCTGAATCGCCATATAGAATATGACTTAATTCGTGAGCCATTCTATATAAGTAGGAAACATCTGTCGATGCATTCACATTCATTAGAATACCCCTGTTGTTAATAACAGCTATATCAGGGTTATCAGCCGTTAACATCTCGTTTTCAATTACTGTGATATTATTCTTCGCAGCGATAGAAAGGAGGTTGTCTTTAATTTCTAAATACATACTCATCCATTATCTCTCCCGTTTTTATTTTTAAGGAATTCGATAAAGTCCAAAACTTGTTCCTCCAAAGTTTATATTATGTAAAACTGAACAATAAAAAATACCATTTACGTGTAGTATTCATACGATTGTTAGAATCAATTTCTATATAGATGGACCCATATGGGAAAATGATCTGAGGGTAAAGTAAAAATTTAGATAATAAATCATTTACAAGACAGCGTTGATATACTTGGTACCGTTGACGTCGGTGTCTTTACTTAGTTTAAAATCAACTGTTCTTAGGTATGATTTTGCTTTATGTTATTTCCTTGAGCAGGTGATTGTAATGTTCAAACATTGATTCTCTGTCCTTTGATAGCCGTTTGGATTTGAAACGCAATAAGTTTATACCGTTAATCTCAATATCCGCATGGAATTCAATTACTAAGATACCCGAAACATAATTAAAAATTATTAAAATATGGGATAACGCCTTTCAATTTTAGCACATAAAGGTGTATAAAAATACGGAAAATTAGTGAGCTATGCCAGTAGCTTAGGGATTGGGATGCATTACTTAAATACTTTTTACGAGATTTGAAAATAAAATTAATTATTTATGCGTCGATATAAAATAATCAAATAAAAAAAGTCATCACACACGAAGTATTGGTTCCGTGTGTGATGACTTTTAGAATCATTTTAGTCCTATATCTAATGTTATATTTATATAAATAGTACACAAAATAAGATAACCGAGCCTTAAACTTATCGTCAAATTGACCAATATCTAAATAGGTAACTCGATCAGTTTTAATAAGAATAAGATGAATATGACGAGTTAGCTAATCCGGCAATAATAGCAGCAATAAAAAAGAAATATAAAAGAATACCAGCAATGCTAAGAATAAAAGTAATGATTCCAGCAACGTTCCATGTTTTTTGAACAGCTTTGAATGTCTCGACGTCTTTGTAGTCACCTTTTTGCCAAGCCCATTCATTACCTTTAAAACCGATAATAAAAATCCAAACGATATTGAAAATTGGGATGAGAACTAGTAAAGGAAGGTACGTTTTATTAGCAATTCCCCAAATCCAGTTGTACATAAATGCACCCCAGTTCCAGCCTTTAACTTCCTGTGGGACAACATTACCATTTTCTTCCATCATAATTAAGACCCTTTCAATCAGCTTTTAGCGTGAATCAGTTCATTGCACGTTATTAAACTATAAAAGCGAACAGCAGGAGTTGCACCTACTAAAAACGTTGCTGAACGCTCGTTAAAAAATATTATTTCTTGGCGGGAGCTTGTTTAAGTGTGAAAACTGCTGCAATAATTAATAAAATAAATGTTGGAAGTGCAAAAATCATAGATACAAGGAATAGAGCAGAACCAATAATTCCAAGAACGTGACCAGTAATAGAAATATCGGCTTTTTTTGATTGAATAAGGCCGATGATGTGAAGAATGAGGCCAAGACCTAACATGATGTAAAAGAAAACAGAAACACCACCGGACGCGCTACCAGTAATAGTACCGTTTGACTTAACGGTAGATTCGCTTATGGCACCAATAAGAACGATAATCCAAGAGCCAGCTACTAACAAGACATTTATAATATCTAATATACCTGCTACAGTATTAATTTTTAACTTCATAAAACATTTCCCCCAATCAGCTTTTAGCGTGAATCAGTTTATTACACGTGAGTTTATTTAATTTAAAAATAAATTATCTAGCAGCGATTCATTAATCGCTGAGTGTTTCTTCATTATACATATTCCTTCTAATTTTTTATAGAAAAAGTACTTATCAAACACAATAATTTTTTTGTAGTTGATAGGAATAGGCTGGGCGGCAATTCAGTCATTAAAAAAGGAATATAATTTTTATACAGAGGGGAGGTAGAATTTTATTTTTTTCTAATGATGCGATGGCAAATCTTGCCATCAAATGGGACATCTTGTACAATAATGGCAAGATAATAAACGGAAGTTGGTTAAGTAATGAAAATTGGAATTGATCGAATTAACTTTTTTACATCGAATCAGTATGTTGATATGGTAGAACTGGCTCAAGCTAGAGATGTAGATCCTAATAAGTATTTGATTGGTATTGGCCAATCAAAAATGGCTGTAATTCCAGCAACGCAAGACGTTGTAACGTTGGGTGCAAATGCAGCAGACTCATTGATAGATGATGAAAACAGGGATAAAATTGATTTTGTCATTTTTGCAACAGAATCTGGAATAGATAATTCGAAGTCAGCCGGAGCATATATTTCTGGGTTACTTGGATTAAGTCATGTAAGAGCAATTGAAGTTAAACAGGCTTGTTATGGTGCAACCGCTGCAATTCAATTGGCAAAAGGACATGTTGCCCTTAACCCGGTCAGTCAAGTGCTAGTTATTGGGGCGGATATTGCCAGATACGGCCTGCATACTTCGGGTGAGCCTACACAGGGTGGCGGTGCCGTTGCGATGCTGATTACAAAAAATCCGGGTATTTTAGAGCTAGATGAAGAGAGTGGATTTATAACAGAAGATACAATGGATTTTTGGCGTCCTTTGAACCATAACGAGGCACTTGTAGATGGCAAAACATCACAAAATGTCTACTTAGATTTTTTTAATAAAACGTGGACTGAGTACAAGGATAAGACAAAATTAACATTATCTGACTTTAAAGCGATGTTGTTTCATTTGCCATATACAAAATTGGGTACCAAGGGATTGAAAGAGGTACTATTAGAAGCTAATGAAGATGAAAAAGTAGAATTAACACGCGAATTTGAAGCGGCAAAAAGATACAATAATCAAGTAGGAAACTTATATACTGGATCGTTGTATTTGAGCTTTATTTCCTTACTTGAACACAGTAAAGATTTAGAAATTGGTGATAGAGTTGGTTTATACAGTTACGGATCGGGAGCTGTTGGTGAATTTTTTTCTGGCAAGCTAGCATCTGAATTTGAAGACAGGTTGCCACAAATAAATTTAGAATCACGAGTTCAAGTATCTGTTGGGGAATACGAAGAAATATATCGAAGTCAATTAAAAAACGATGGAGCGGATATAGAGCTTGATTATAAAAATGATCACTCCAAATTTGTTTTGACTGGTAGTAAAAATATGCAAAGACAATATCTTATTCAATAGAAAAAGCCGTCAAAATTAGTTTAACTAATTTTGACGGCTTTTTAATTAAAAATGACGATAGAGACCAATAACTTTACCCAGGATAGAAACCTGATCTAAAATGATTGGTGCCATTGAATCATTCTCTGGCTGGAGACGGAAGTGATTTTCTTCTTTAAAAAATCTTTTACACGTTGCCTCGTCGAATTCATTCATTGCAATAACGATTTCACCATTCTCGGCGTTTGATTGTTTTCTGACGATGACTTGGTCTTCATTTAAAATACCAACGTTAATCATACTCTCTCCGCGAATGGTTAGCATGAACAAATCGTCCGAAGAGTTGAAATCTGGTGGCAACGGGAAGTAATCCGTTACCTGTTCGACTGCCAAGATGGGAACACCAGCTGTAACTGTCCCTACCATTGGAATTAAATTCTCGTGACTATTAATACCAATGGCGTCTAAACCAAGCGGTGTAAGCTCAATTGCTCTAGGCTTTGTTGGGTCTTTAGTTAATAATCCTTTTTTTTCAAGTCGAGCAATGTGTCCATGAACTGTAGAAGTTGAAGATAAAGAAACGGCTTCGCCAATCTCTCTAACCGTTGGCGGGTAGCCCTTTGTATCTACTCGTTCATGAATAAAGCGCAAGACCGCAAGTTGTTTGCTGTCAGATGCTTTTGTCATTTCGTACACCTCATCATCCTTATTTATTACTTTAATAGTAGCATATGAGGCCAGTTCTTGCAAACAAACGTTCGGTTGATTTAAATGATTGTTTTTTATGATATTATCAGTTATGATTATTAATAAAATTTTAAGGAGTGATAGCTGATGATCCCAGAAGATTTAGCACCAAGAATTAATGAATTAGCCGCAAAAAGTAAAACGGATGAAGGCTTAACAAAAGCCGAAGAAGCTGAGAGAAAAGAACTTCGTGAAACTTATCTTGCTTTATTTAGGGAAAGTTTCAGAAGCCGTGTTGAAATGATGCAAGTATATGATAAAACGGGTAAGGAAGTTACACCCGATAAAGTTAAAAAAGTTCAACGTGATAAAGGCTTACGAGACGACTAAGAAAATAGTTAGCGCTTTACGCATATTTACCTTTTCTTTTATGTGATAATTGTGTAGAATTAATGATTGAAGTGTATGGAAAGGGGTCTTGAATTATGTCAATGGGAATGACGATATTAATCGCCGTTATTGCGTTAGCAGTTGGACTTGTCGGAGGATTTTTCGGTGCTCGTAAATATATGGAAACGTATTTACAAAAGAACCCACCAATCAATGAAGATATGTTAAGAATGATGATGGTCCAAATGGGCCAAAAACCTTCTGAAAAGAAATTACATCAAATGATGTCATCAATGAATGCGCAAGCAAAAAACAGCTCACAAAAAAAATAATTTTAATATTTTATAAACAGGCAAGGGTTTTCTTTGCTTGTTTTTTTTTCACAAAAAGGGGGGATTCGAAATGAATATATTTAGAAAACTAGGATGGTTCTTTAAACAAGAAAAGAAATCGTATGGTATTGGCGTATTTTTCTTGATTCTAGTGGCAATTTTTCAAATTGTACCACCAAAGATTATTGGAAACATTGTTGATAGCATGAGTAGAAATGAACTAACAGTGCGTAAATTAGCTATTTGGGTTGGAATTCTTATTTTCGTTGCAGTAGGACAATACCTCTTCCGGTATATTTGGCGAACTAATATTTGGGGGAGTGCAGCTCGACTTGAAAAAATATTACGTACCAGATTATTTAAACATTTTATGCAAATGGATCAGTCTTTTTTTCAACAAAATAGGACGGGTGACCTGATGGCTCATGCTACCAATGATTTAACGGCTATTCAACAGGTTGCCGGCGCCGGTATCTTGACTTTTGCCGATTCAATTATAACGGGTGGAACGACAATCATTGCAATGGTTGTTTTAATTGATTGGCGGTTAACTATTTTAGCCATAATACCGTTGCCTTTATTAGCGGTTATGGCTAGATTTTTGGGAACTAAAATACACACCGCGTTTGCCACCTCGCAGGCCGCATTTTCAACGTTGAATAATAAGACACAAGAAAGTGTTAGTGGCATTAAAGTAATTAAAACGCTTGGACAAGAACAGGAAGATATTAATGATTTTGAAGAAAAAGTTCAAGAGACAATCAAAATTAATAGAAGAGTTAATTTTTTAGACGCATTATTTGATCCAATAACTAGTTTAATTATTGGATTATCATATGTTTTTACAATTATTCTTGGTGGGTATTATGTGACCAATGATGTAATTTCGATTGGACAACTGATTTCATTTATTAGTTACATTGCATTACTTGTCTGGCCGATGTTCGCAATTGGTCGATTATTTAACGTAATTGAACGCGGAAACGCGAGTTACGATCGCGTACAAATATTACTTAATCAGACTAGTGGGATTATTGATACTAAACAAGGATTGGCTAAATCGCCAACAGGACCTTTTGATTTTGACATACGTCATTTTAACTATCCGGATGATGATCGTGTGAGTTTGCGGGATGTTAAATTTCAGATTGGTTCTGGACAAACGCTAGGAATAGTTGGTAAAACGGGTGCTGGTAAATCGACAATTATGAAATTGATCCTTCGTGAATTCGATGTCTACAATGGCACCATCTCAGTTAATAATTCAGATATAAAAAAGTATGCTTTAGACGCATATCTTAAATCAATAGGTTACGTACCTCAGGAGAGTTTTTTATTTTCAACGACTATATTTGATAATATACGGTTTGCCAACATGGATTTAACAAAAGAAGATGTTGAAATAGCCGCATTTGATGCTGATTTGGATACTGATATTATGGATTTGCCACAGCAGTACGAGACGGAAGTTGGAGAGCAAGGAATCTCACTATCTGGTGGACAAAAACAACGATTAGCGATTGCTCGTGCCTTAGTGATCAATCCAGAATTATTAATTTTAGATGATGCGTTATCTGCGGTTGATGCTAGAACGGAATCAATTATTTTAAGCAGACTGAAAGAAAAACGTCAAAACAAAACAACAATTATCTCTGCAAGTCGTATGAGTAGCGTGATGGATGCTGATGAAATTATTGTAATTGACGAAGGCATGATAGTTGAACGGGGACAACATGAAACTTTAATGGCATTAGAAGGTTGGTATTATCAAATGACGACTAAACAACAGCTTGAAAATAAGATAGATGGAGGTGGATCGCAATGAGTGAAAAATCTAAATCTAGTTGGCAAAAAGAAATGAGTGGGAAGGAACAAAGGGCTGTTATAAAAAGATTGTTGCCTTATACAAAAGACTTTAAGGCGGACTTTTTAATCGCAATTTTGTTCGCGGCACTTTTAAGTGGGATTAATATCCTTTTACCATTACTTTTACAATATTATATGGATCATTATCTTCAGTCTAAATCGACACCACTAAACGTTATGTTCTTATTTGCGGGCCTGTACTTTATCGGTGTCATTTTAAAAGCAATTACACAATTTATCCAGATGTATTTGTATTCAATGGGTGCAGAAAAAACATTAGAAAAAATTCGTATTGTTCTTTTTAAAAAAATTCATACATTGGGGATGCGATATTTTGATCAAACACCTGCTGGAGCAGTCGTTTCTAGAGTTACCAATGATACGATGACGTTGGCTGACTTCTGGACGTTATTTATGACATTAATTATTGGAATTTTTTCCCTTGTCTCGGCGTTTGTGGCAATGTACATGGCCAAACCACAAATAGCGTTAATAACGTTGATATTTGTGCCAATTCTAATGATAACAACATGGTATTATCAGCGATTCAGTTCAAGGGTGTATCGACAAATGAGAGAGTACTTGAGTCGGTTGAATACAAAATTGAATGAATCTATTGTTGGGATTAATGTTATTCAGCAGTTCCGTCAGGAAGAACGAATTGAGGGCGAATTCGAAGATACAAATGAGCTTTATTTGAGAAAAAGATTTGAAATGATTAAAACTAATTCATTGTTACTCTCACCAATTATCAGCCTCTTTTATGCGTTGGCAGTGGTTATCACGCTTGGATTATTCGGTGTTAACAGCTTAGATCATTTTGTCGAAGCCGGGATGGTCTATGCTTTTTTAACTTATTTGCAGAATTTTTTTAATCCAATGACTAATTTAATGGATTACTTAACGACATTCCAAGATGGTATTGTTGCAGGTAGCCGTATTATTGGTGTTCTTGATGATCAAACGCTTGAACCACAGCAAACTCCTGACAAAGGAGCTACTATTGTTAACGGTAAAATCGAATTTAAGAATGTTACATTTTCGTATGATAATGAAAACGCCGTTTTAAAAAATATATCTTTCGTGGTGCGGCCTGGTGAAACGCTAGCTTTTGTTGGTCACACGGGTAGCGGGAAGAGTTCAACTATTAATGTATTAATGCGATTTTATGATTTTCAAGAGGGACAAATATTGATTGATGATTTAGATATCAAAAAATATTCATCCGAAGAGTTACGTAAAAAAATGGGGTTAGTATTGCAGGATTCTTTCTTATTCTATGGGACCGTCGCATCTAATATTAGAATGCTCAATCAAAATGTAACTGATGGGCAGATTGAAGAGGCTGCTAAATTTGTTCATGCAGACCAGTTTATTGAGAAACTCCCGAAGAGATACCAAACGAAAGTTGTTGAGCGGGGGGCCACGTATTCTTCAGGTGAGAAACAATTAATTTCATTTGCTAGAACAATCGTAACTAATCCCAAAATTTTAATATTAGACGAAGCTACGGCTAATATTGATACTGAAACGGAACAACTTATCCAGGATGGATTGAAGCAAATGAGACAAAATAGAACGACGCTTGTTATCGCACACAGGTTGTCAACTATCGTTGATGCTAATCAAATATTGGTTTTAGATAAAGGTAAAATTGTCGAACGTGGAACGCATGAAGAATTACTAAAATTAGAAGGTAAATATTTTGATATGTATCATCTACAAAATATTTCAGATGATTAAATAAAAAAATAACGCTTGAAAATCGTTTAGATTTTCAAGCGTTATTTTTTATGAGGATCAACATATTTAAAATCTGGATTTATGTCCATATCTAATTGTTTAAAAGCGTCGGTTAACTTGGTGTCCATTTGTGCTTGAACTTCGTCGGTTAACTTTGTTTTTCTGTCAAGGTAGATTGGATCGCCAAATGATACGGTTATTCTTTTTCTACTGAAAAGTTGTTTAAATGTTAATGGCCCTTGATATACTGCCGGAACTAAAGGAACCTGTGCCATTCGAGCAATTAAAAGGGAACCGCCTTTTAACTCTTCTGAGTGACGCGTACCGGATGGAAACATAATTAAAGATAAATCACCTTTTTTTAAAAATTTAACTGGTGTTTTGATTGTTGATGGGCCAGGATTTTCACGATCAACAGGAAAAGCATTGGCATGGATTAAGATATAGCGTAAAATTGGATTTACAAAGAGCTCCTTTTTAGCCATAAATGAAAATTTTTTCGGGCTACCTGCCAGGGCAAAATAAATAGGGTCAAACCAAGTTCGATGCGGACCTACTAAAATATAAGATCCTTCAGGTAATTTTTCTTTATTAATGTAGTGGGCGTTTCCGTTGATTAAGAATATAATAATTCTGACAATGCCTCGCGCGAATGAATAAAACATGTGGCTACAATCCCTTCATTTTTAAACTCTGTATGGTAAGTATGACTAATTGAATTAAAAGTTGCAAGTTTAAGTTAAATATATAGAAGGTGGGTGACGATTAAGTGGTCTTACTCAATGAAAACGAACGAATTGATCAATTATATTCAAATCAGATTCAAATTATCCAAAGTTCAGACGTTTTTTCTTTCTCGTTAGATGCTGTTCTATTAGCTCATTTTGCAGAGGTTTCAAGAAAAGACTCAACTAAAATTGTTGACCTATGCGCAGGCAACGGTGCAGTGGGGATGTTTGTCAGCCAAAAGACAAAGGGTCATATCTATCAGATTGAATTACAAGAACGGTTGGCTGATATGGCTGAACGAAGTATCGAATTAAACCGCTTAGGGCAGCAGATAGAAGTTAAACAGTTAGATTTAATAAAGACGTTCGATTATCTTGAAAAGGATTCAATTGATACAGTACTTTGTAATCCGCCTTACTTTCCTAATACACCGGATTCTTCGAGAAATCCCAATCCATATTTAGCAATTGCAAGACATGAAATCACGACTGATTTAGATGACATTTTGGAAATTACGAGTGGTTTGTTAAAGATGAAAGGTAAAACTTTTTTTGTTCATCGACCTGACAGATTGCCTGAAATATTAAGTAAAATGGTTAACCATCGACTAGCGCCTAAAAAAATTCAATTTGTTTATCCAAAAGAGGGAAAAGAAGCAAATATGGTTTTAATTGAAGCGATTAAAGATGGTAACGCAGCGGGTATCAGAATTATGCCACCGATCGTTGTTTACGGTGCTAATGATGAATATACGCAAAGCGTCCATGAGATTGTTTATGGAAACTGATAAAAAATATTATTTTTATGTTTTGCTATGTGCCGACAATACACTATATGGAGGATTTACTACAGATCCTAAAAAAAGACTTGAAACGCATAATGCGGGTAAGGGTGCAAAATATACAAGGCTGCCAAGTAGACGGCCATTAGAAATGATTTATCAAGAATCTTTTGATACGAAATCTGAAGCATTAAAAAAAGAATATGCCTTTAAACATCAACCAAGAAGTAAAAAAATTACTTATTTAAGGGCACATTCAGTTGAAATCTAAAAAATTAAAAAATCGAGAGGTCGTTAACATCATGAAAATTATTGCTTACGGAATTCGAGAAGATGAATTACCTTATGTTAAGGAATGGGAAAATGATAATCAAATTAAAATAGAAACTGTACCAGATTTGTTAGATGAAAAAACCGTTCAACTTGCAGCTAACCATGATGCAATTGTTGCCTATCAGCAAAAAGATTACACGCCGGAATTAATTAAAAAAATTCGTGATTTGCATATTAAATACCTATCAATCAGAAATACCGGAGTTGATAATGTTGATGGGGATGCGGTCAATCAATATGGGTTGATTGTGACGAACGTTCCATCTTACTCTCCAAGTGCTGTTGCAGAACTTTCTATAGCTAAATTATTGGAACTTTTCAGGAAAACACCACAATTTAATCGCAAGATGGAAAATAATGATTTTACCTGGGAACCTGATATTTCGAAAGAAATTCGCACACAAACAATTGGTGTGATTGGTACAGGAAGAATCGGGCAAACTGCAATAAAAATTTTTAAAGCATTTGGCGCAAAAATAATTGGATATGATATTTACCAAAATCCTACTTTAAAAGAAGAAGGTATTTACGTTGATACCCTTGAAGAGTTATATGCGAAATCAACGGTTATCACTATTCATAGTCCAGCAACTGAAGATAATTATCATTTATTAGACGATGAAGCGTTTAACAATATGCAAGATGGTGTGCATATCTTAAATATGGCTAGGGGAACATTGATTGATACTGATGCGCTAATCAGAGCATTAGATTCAGGTAAAGTTGCGGGAGCCGCTTTAGATACGCTTGAAAATGAAACAGATTACTTTAATGGAAAATTAACGGAATCACAAGTGAATGGGACTTTTAAAAATTTATTACAACGTGAGAACGTTTTGATAACGCCCCATACTGCTTTTTACACGGAACCAGCGGTAAGAAATATGGTGATAGATGCGTTGAACGCAAGTAAAGATTTAATTGAAACAGGACATTCCGATAAAGAAGTCAAATTTAAATAAAATTGTTCTTTGAAGATGGAGGAAACGGATTATGAAATTAATTGCATTTGGTATGAGAAAAGATGAAGTTGGATTTGCCGAAGAATGGGCACAGGCTAATCAGATTGATGTCGAAATTACTGGAGACTTATTAACTACTGATACTATCAACCAAGCAAAAGGGTTTGACGGTATTATTGCTTTACAAACGATTCCTTACGATGATGCATTATTTTCTGAAATGCAAAAAATGAGTATTAAAGTTCTCTCTGTTCGAAATGTAGGTGTCGATAATATTGACTTAGTCGCTGCTAAAAAACATAATATTATGGTAACAAATGTTCCGGCTTACTCGCCTAACGCAATTGCTGAGTTTTCTGTCACACAATTAATGCAACTTTTAAGAAAAACGCCTGAATTTAATTTAAAGCTCAAAGCTAACGACTATCGTTGGGCGCCTAACATCTCAAGAGAATTAAGAAGCCTAACGGTTGGTGTCATTGGAACAGGCCGTATTGGCCGTGTTGCAATGGATATTTATAAGGGGTTTGGTGCGAAAGTAATTGCATATGACCTACATCCAAAACCCGAATTGAAAGAAGCAGGTCTCTATGCTGACTCATTGGATGATTTATTTGAACAAGCAGATGTTATTACGCTTCATGCGCCTGCTACAAAAGAAAATGAACATATGCTTAATCGCGATACATTTGCAAAAATGAAACAAAATGTTCTGATTGTAAACACAGCTAGAGGGACATTAATTAATACAGAAGACCTAATTGACGCATTAAAATCGGGACAAGTCGGTGGGGCTGCTTTAGATACTTACGAATTCGAAAATCCAATATTTAATCATGATTTAAGTCATGTGGATATTGAGGATCCATTGTTTAACGAACTATTAGGTATGACAAATGTTATATTAACACCACATATCGCATTTTATACCGAAACGGCAGTTAAAAACATGGTCGAAATTGCCTTTAACAGTGCACAGCAATTTTTAACAACTGGAGCCGTAGAGACAGAAGTCAAGTAATTAAAATTAGGACTTGCGTTCTGATTTCAGGTTTTGTATACTTAAAGGCGATGTTAAACATCAATTCACACCTCGTGGGATGTGACTGAGGGTGCTCGGGAGAGTCTCAGCGCAGTTGAACACTTGGGAGGAAAATAAAACTTTTACTCGGAGGCACTACATCATGGCTGTTATTAGTATGAAACAATTGCTCGAAGCCGGTGTTCATTTTGGACATCAAACACGTCGCTGGAATCCAAAGATGAAACCATACATCTTTACTGAAAGAAATGGTATTTATATCATTGATTTACAAAAAACAGTTAAATTAGTTGATGCTGCTTATGCATCAATGAAAAAAGCTGCTGAAGATGATGGTGTTGTCCTTTTCGTTGGTACAAAGAAACAAGCACAAGATGCTATTGAAGAAGAAGCAACACGTGCTGGTCAATACTTTGTTAACCATCGTTGGTTAGGTGGAACTTTAACTAACTGGAACACAATCCAAAAACGTATCAAACGTCTTAAGGAAATCAAAAAAATGTCCGAAGATGGTACATTTGATGTTCTTCCTAAAAAAGAAGTTTCTTTATTAATCAAACGTAGAGATCGTCTTGAAAAATTCTTGGGTGGTATTGAAGATATGCCTCGTATCCCTGATGTATTATTCATTGTTGATCCTCGTAAAGAACGTATCGCTGTTAAGGAAGCTCAAAAATTGAATATTCCTATCATCGCTATGGTTGATACAAATAGTGATCCAGATGAAATCGATGTTAAAATCCCTTCAAATGATGACGCAATTCGTGCCGTACGTTTGATTACTGCAAAAATGGCTGATGCTATTATTGAAACTAATCAAGGTAAAGAAGAAGTGAACGAAGCTTCTTTCAAAAAAGCTGACGAAAAAGTAGATTCAATCGAAGATATTGTTGAAGCTGTTGAAGGCGGAAACAATAAAAAAGATGCTGAATAGTAAATAAATTAGGCTGTCTCAAAATTAGGTACTGTAATGGCCCTTTCTTTTGAGGCAGTTTTTTTAAATATTAAATAAAATGATTATTTAAATAAGGAGGCCATACAAATGGCAAATATTTCTGCTTCTCAAGTTAAAGAATTACGTGATACAACTGGTGTTGGTATGATGGACGCAAAAAAAGCACTCGTTGAAGTTGACGGTGACATGCAAAAAGCAATCGATTTCCTTCGTGAAAAAGGGATGGCTAAAGCTGCTAAAAAGAGTGATCGTGTTGCAGCTGAAGGTTTATCTGATGTTCAATTTTCTGGTAACTTCGCGGCTATCGTTGAAGTTAATGCAGAAACTGACTTCGTTGCTCAAAACGAACAATTTAAAACACTTGTTAAATTAATTGCAACTAAAATTGCAGAAGCACATCCTAAAGATGTTGCAGAAGCACTTACAATTAAAACAGACCGTGGAACAATCAATGATGATTTAATCGAAGCAACACAAGTTATTGGTGAAAAAATTTCATTACGTCGTTTTGAATTAGTTGAAAAAACTGACAACGAAAGTTTTGGTTCATACTCACATATGGGTGGTTCAATCTCAACACTTGTTGTCGTTACAGATGCTGACGAAGCAACTGCTAAGGATGTTGCTATGCACGTTGCAGCAATCAATCCTAAGTATGTGTCTCGCGAACAAGTACCTGCTGAAGAATTAGCACATGAAAAAGAAGTTCTTTCTAAAGAGGCTGCTAATGAAGGTAAACCAGCCAATATCATCGAAAAAATGGTTGAAGGCCGTTTAAACAAATACTTAGCTGATATCAGTCTTGATGATCAAGATTTTGTTAAAGATCCTGATATGACAGTTGCTAAATATGTTGCTTCAAAAGGCGGAAAAGTTAAATTATTCGTCCGTTATGAAGTTGGAGAAGGTCTTGAAAAGAAAGAAAATAACTTCGTTGACGAAGTTATGGGCCAAATTAAATAATTCTTTCATTACTAAAAGTTTGTGCTTAATTGCACAGACTTTTTTTATAAATCAATTTTGAGATAAATTGAATTATTAATTGCGTTTAAGATATGGTAAAATGGTTGTAAATAGATCGTAGGAGGAACAGTGAATGTCAGACGTTAAGTATCGACGCGTTATGTTGAAGTTAAGTGGCGAAGCATTGGCCGGAGAACAAGGATTTGGGATTAATCCACCTGTAATTCGAAAAGTTGCTGAAGAATTAAAAGAAATTCAAGAGATGGGCGTTGAAGTTGCCATTGTTGTTGGTGGCGGTAATATGTGGCGCGGTGAAGCCGGAGCTGCAATGGGAATGGAACGTGCCCAAGCGGATTACATAGGCATGTTGGGAACAGTTATGAATGCATTAGCGTTACAGGATAACCTTGAGTCAGTAGGCGTACCAACGCGAGTTCAAACTGCCATTGAAATGCGCCAAATTGCTGAACCATATATCCGACGCAAAGCCGTTCGTCATCTTGAAAAAGGTCGCGTTGTTATCTTTGCTGCTGGTACGGGATCACCATACTTTTCAACGGACACGACTTCTGCATTAAGAGCCGCAGAAATTAATGCGGATGTTATTTTAATGGCAAAAAATGGTGTTGATGGTGTCTACTCAGCTGATCCTCAAAAAGATGATTCTGCAACTAAATTTGAAGAGTTAACACATTTAGATATTATTAATAAAAACTTACAAGTTATGGATACAACAGCAAGTACATTATCAATGGATAACGATATTCCATTAGTTGTATTTAATTTAAATGAACCAGGAAACATAAAAAAAGTAGTTCTCGGTGAAGCTATCGGGACAACCGTCAGGGGAAAATAAATGAAAATTACAGAACCTATTCTAGTTGATGCTCAAGACAAAATGGCAAAAGCAGAAGTTTCACTTCAAAAAAATCTTGGTAATATCCGTGCTGGACGTGCAAATGCAAGTCTTTTAAATAACGTAACAGTCGATTATTATGGTGCGCCAACGCCACTTAACCAAGTTGCACAAATATCAGTACCAGAAGCTCGTGTGCTTTTGATTACACCATTTGATAAAAGTGCATTAAAAGATATTGAGCATGGTTTATTAGTTGCTGATTTAGGAATTAGTCCTTCAAACGATGGTTCAGCTATTCGATTGGTTATTCCTCAATTAACGGAAGAACGCCGTAAAGAATTAGCTAAAGACGTTAAGGCTGAAGCAGAAAATGCTAAGGTTGTTATTCGCAATATTAGACGTGACTCTGTTGACGCCTTGAAGAAGTCTGAAAAAAACGGAGATTTAACTGAAGACGATTTGCGCGATTTAGAAAAACAAGCGCAAGATGTTACAAACGCCTCAATTAAAAATGTTGATGGCATCCAAGCAGATAAAGAAAAAGAAATCTTAGCAGTTTAAATAAATAGCTTTATTTTAAGACAGGCATCGTTTTGTGCCTGTTTTTTTGCTACAATAGAACATGTAACTATTCTTGGAGGTACAATATGGTTTTTAATTTGAAGAAAAATAAAACGAGTGAAGAGATTCAATTAGATCCAGACAAAATGCCTAATCATGTTGCCATTATAATGGATGGTAACGGACGTTGGGCAAAAAAACGGCACCTACCCAGAATTGCTGGACATAAAACGGGTATGGATACCGTAAAAACTGTTACAATGGCTGCAAACGATTTGGGCATTAAAGTATTAACGCTTTATGCTTTTTCCACTGAAAATTGGAAACGACCCGAAACGGAAGTTAACTATTTAATGAGCTTACCCGGAACTTTCTTTGATAAATTTGTACCCGAATTAATTGAAAAAAATGTCAAAGTTAATGTTATGGGATATATTGACCAATTACCCAATGAAACGAAAATTGCCGTTCGTAAGGCAATTGAAGATACTAAAAACAATACGGGAATGATTCTTAATTTCGCCTTAAACTATGGTGGACGAGCAGAAATTGTAACGGCAATGCAAGAGATAGCGGCCGATGCAACCAAAGGAAAAATAGATGTAGCTGATATTACTGATAAAACAATTGATCAGTATTTAATGACTGCTAATTTAGCGCCCTATAATGATCCAGAGTTATTAATCAGAACCAGTGGTGAAGAAAGAATTTCTAATTTCTTGTTGTGGCAAATAGCTTATAGCGAGTTAGTCTTCACCGACACACTCTGGCCTGACTTTTCTGAAGATGCATTGAAAGACGCAATATTTAATTATCAAAAAAGAGATCGTCGCTTCGGTGGCATAAAAGAATAGGAGAATTTTTATGAGACAGCGCGTAATTACAGCAATCGTGGCACTCTGTGTTTTTATACCATTAGTTATTATTGGTGGATTACCTTTACAAATTTTTGCCTTAATCTTAGGATGTATTGGTATTTCAGAAGTCTTTGTAATGAAGAAAAAATTATTAATCTCACCTGAGGCGACATTAGGGCTCTTGATGACGCTAACCGTTATTGCACCAAATAAGTGGTTTGCATTTTTACCGGGTAATATTTCATCCGTAAATGTATTCTACTTTCTTGCTGCACTGTTATTAATGTACATGGTTACATCAAAGAACCGTTTTTCATTTGATGATGCAGGCGTATTTGTTTTAAGTTCACTATATGTCGGAATGGGATTTCATTATTTCATTGCGGCCAGAGGCGATAACTTTGACGGGTTAATGACATTGGCATACATTTTAATTGTCATTTGGACAACGGATACGGGTGCCTACTCATTTGGTCGCAAGTTTGGTAAACATAAATTAGCACCGCATATTAGTCCAAATAAGACATGGGAAGGATCAATTGGCGGAACACTAATGGCAACGTTGTTAGGAAGTATTTTTGTCTACTTCTTCCCACAGAATCATTCATTTCCAGTTATGATCTTAATCACATTGATTCTTTCGGTGTTTGGTCAATGTGGAGATTTAGTTGAATCTGCATTCAAACGTTTTTATGGTGTTAAAGACTCTGGCCGTATTTTACCTGGTCATGGTGGTATTTTAGACAGATTTGATAGTTTAATTTTTGTTTGGCCAATTATGCACTTATTTGGTTTAATGTAACAAATTAAAAGGGGGAGGATTCACATGATTAAAACGATTATCACATTTATTATCGTTTTTGGAATTTTGGTTGTGATTCATGAATTTGGTCATTACTATTTTGCAAAACGTGCTGGAATTTTAGTTCGTGAATTTTCGATTGGTATGGGACCAAAACTACTTTCATTTCATCGAGGTAGCACGACTTATACGTTAAGAATTTTACCTCTTGGCGGTTATGTTCGAATGGCAGGTATTGCCGATGATGAAGATGAAGATTTAAAACCCGGTATGCCAATGAGTTTGATACTGGATGAGCATAATAAGGTTATAAAAATTAACACAAGTAAAAAAACAACATTATACAATGGTATCCCAATTGAGTATCTAGATAGCGATTTACAAAAAGATCTCTGGATTTCGGGGTATGAAAATGGTAATGAAGATGAAATAAAAAAATACGATGTTGATCATGATGCATTGATTATAGAAAAAGATGGAACGGAGATTCAGATTGCTCCTGAAGATGTTCAATTTCAGTCTGCCACACTTTGGAATCGAATCTTAACCAATTTTGCCGGTCCAATGAATAATTTCTTATTGGCTATTGTTGCCTTTATCCTATTAGCATTCATGCAAGGTGGCGTTGCAACCAACTTAAACCAAATTGGAACAGTTCAAGAAAACTCTGTTGCGCAAAAAGCGGGCTTAAAACCTGATGATAAAATTGTGTCGGTCGCTGGTAAGAAAACGACAAATTGGACAGAATTAACTACGGCAATCAGTGCACAACCGAATAAGAAAATAGCTTTAGAGGTTGTCAGAAATGACAAAACTCAAAAAATCATGATTACGCCTGAAGCCAGTAAGAATGATTCGACTAAGACTGGTAAAATTGGTATTACGGTTAAGTTGAATCGCTCATTTGTTAATAAAATTACTTATGGGTTTACACAATCGTGGGCTGTTGTTTCAAGTATTATCGCTGTATTGATAGGCATGTTTACGAAGGGCGTAAGCCTGAATGATTTTGGTGGACCAGTTGCCATTTATGCTGTAACATCAAATGCGGCAAGTTATGGATTAACGAGTGTTATTTCATTGCTTGCGTTCCTGTCAATTAACTTAGGAATTGTGAATTTATTACCAATTCCCGCGTTGGATGGTGGTAAGTTAGTCTTAAATATTATTGAAGGTATCCGTGGTAAACCTATTTCGCCTGAAAAAGAAGGTATGATCACGTTAATTGGGTTCGCATTTTTAATGATTTTAATGATACTAGTAACGTGGAACGATATTCAACGTTATTTCTTTTAAAAGAAAAAGGAGAATAAAACAGTATGAAACAATCGCAACTATTAATACCAACAATGAAGGAAGTTCCAAGTGATGCCGAGGTTATTAGTCATCAAATGATGTTACGGGCCGGCTATATCCGACAAGTGTCTGCCGGAATGTACAGTTACTTGCCACTAGCTTTTTCAGTTATCAGAAAAATTGAAGCTATAATCCGTGAAGAAATGGAAGCCATTGGGGCAGTAGAGATGCTTGTACCAGCTATCATTCCAGCTGAATTATGGAAAAAAACGGGTCGTTATGAAACTTATGGTGATACTTTATTTAAATTAAATGATCGTCATGAGAGAAACTTTATTCTGGGACCAACGCATGAAGAAACATTTACTTCTTTAGTTCGCGATGAGATTAAATCATATAAAAAATTACCACTTACAATGTTCCAGATTCAACAAAAATATCGTGATGAAAATAGACCACGATTCGGTATTTTAAGAGGTCGTGAATTTTTAATGAAAGACGGCTATTCATTCCATGCGGATGAAGAAAGTTTGAATGACACATACCAAAAAATGAATCGAGCTTATCAAAATATTTTTGAACGTTGTGGTCTTGATTTTAGAGGTATTATCGGGGATGCCGGTGCAATGGGTGGTAATGATTCAAAAGAATTTATGGCAATTTCAGATATTGGTGAAGATACAATTGTTTATTCCGATAAAAGTGATTATGCCGCTAACTTGGAAATGGCAAAAAGCTTAAAAACGTACAAGAATACGCATGAAGCAATTAAAGATATTGAAAAAATAGAAACACCAAATGTTAAAACCATTGATGAATTAGCGTCATTTATTGAAACGGCAACTGATAATTTAATGAAATCGTTATTATTTATCGCAGATGAAAAACCAGTCATGGTTTTAATGCGTGGAAATGATATTTTAAATGAAATTAAATTAAAAAATGCCTTGAATGCTAATTTTTTACGAATGGCAACTGATTCGGATGTTGCAGAAGTATTAGGTGCTGAATTCGGGTCACTTGGCCCTGTTGGCGTTTCAGAAGATGTTAAAATTATTGCTGATGAAGGTATTAAAGGTATGGTTAACGTCGCAGTTGGCGCTAACTTAACTGGATTCCATTTTTTGAATGCAAATATTGAACGCGACTATCGTGTAGATGAATTTACAGATTTGCGCTTGGCCCAGGAAGGTGAAGTTTCTCCTGAAGGAGAAGGCGAATTGAAATTCACAAAGGGAATTGAAATTGGTCATATCTTCAAAATTGGCACGCGCTATTCGGAATCACTTGGCGCAAATATTTTAGATGACAATGGTCGTGAAAAACCAGTTATTTTAGGTTGTTATGGAATTGGTGTGAGTCGATTACTTGCGGCTATCGCTGAGCAACAAGCTGATGAAAATGGATTAGTATGGCCTAGAAGCATCGCGCCATACGATGTGCACGTCATTCCAATTAATGCTAAAAATGACGAACAGATGGCTTTAGCCAATGAGATTGATAAAAAAATGACTGAAAATGGATACAAGGTCTTACTTGATGATCGTAAAGAACGTGCAGGCGTGAAGTTTGCCGATTCAGATTTAATCGGTTTACCTGTTCGAATTACCGTTGGTAAAAAAGCAGCTGATGGTATTGTTGAAGTTAAATTACGTCGAAATGGTGAAACCATTGAAGTAACAAAAGACGAGTTAGAAAGTTCTATTTCAATTTTGCTTAAAGAAGAAAATCAAAACTAGTTGAAGAGGATTGAGTTCAAAATATAATTTTGACTCAGTCTCTTTTTCATTTTTAGAAAAGGAGCAAATAATTTGGCGCTTAATAATAAAGAACTATTTAATAAGTTGTTAGAACAAATTAATTTTAAAACGACTAACCAATATGATGATGAAATCCTCAGTTCAATTGAAATTGCAACGGTAACCGTTCATGAGAAATCAAAGCAGTGGGAATTTCAATTGATGACGTCCGATATATTACCGTTCTCATTATTTAACGATTTGGTAAATAAAATTGCGGTTACTTTTAAAGATATTGCAAAAACAAAAGTAACCGTAAAAGTTGACCGGCCTCAAGTGACAAACCAGCTTCTTGGCGATTATTGGGCATGGGCCGTTCAAAATAGTGATGCTAATTCTTCTTTGGTTCAAGAACTTTTTCAAGGCAATGTGCCTTATCTCGATGATAATCGCGTCATGCTAATGGCAGAGAATGAGATTGTTAAAACGTTCTTAACTAGTCAAGCGTTAGGACCAATTGAATCGGCTTATCAAATGATTGGATTTCCACAGATGAGCATTAATACGTTATTGGATGAATCAAAATCCCAAGAAAAAATAGAAGAGATTAAACAACGTAAAGAAGCACAAGATGTCATTATGATGCAGAAAGCAACTGAAACAATTCAAAAACAAAACGAAAAGAAGAAAGTTGATTCTCAAACAACTATTAATGGACCAGTTCAAATGGGTAAAAAGATCAGCACAAAAGAACCCGCGAAGCGCATGGTTGAAATTGTTGAGGAAGAGCGTTCAGTGATTATTGAAGGGTACATTTTCTCTAAAGAAATTCGAACGCTTAAATCTGAACGGCAACTAATGATTATCAAAATGACAGATTATAGCTCGTCTATGACTGTTAAAAAGTTCTCTCGTGATGAACAAGATGAAGCAATGTTCGCGGCTATTCAAGAAAAAGAATGGGTCAGAGTTCGAGGAGCAGTTCAAGAAGATAACTTTATGCGGGATTTAGTTGTGAACGCCTACGATATTAACCAAGTTGACCATCAAAGTCGTCAAGAAACTGCACCGGATGATGAACGTCGCGTTGAATTACATTTACATTCAAACATGAGTCAAATGGATGCGACAAATTCAATTACGGACTATGTTAAACAGGCCAGTAAATGGGGACAAAAAGCCATTGCAATCACGGATCATTCTGGATTACAAGGATTCCCCGAGGCACATGCGGCAGGAAAGAAAAATAATGTTAAAATTTTATATGGTGTTGAGGCGAATGTCGTTGATGATGGAATTCCTATCGCATTTAATGATAAAGACATCAATTTAGAAGAGGCAACATATGTAACCTTTGATACGGAAACAACTGGTTTATCTGCGCGATTTGATAAAGTTATCGAATTAGCCGCAGTTAAGATGAGTAAAGGCAACGTGATTGAAGAATTTGATGAATTTATTGATCCAGGTCATCATTTATCGGAAACCACGACTAACTTAACGTCAATTACGGATGAGATGGTTCATGGATCTAAGTCTGAAGAGGAAGTTTTTAAACTATTTAGAGAATTTTCAGAAGATAGCATTTTAGTTGCTCATAATGCAAGTTTTGATATTGGCTTTATGAATACTGGTTACGAGCGCCATGGTATGGAACCAATGCAAAACCCTATTATCGATACGTTAACGTTAGCAAGATTTTTACATCCTGAACTTAAAGGATTTAGATTGAACACACTTGCTAAAAAATTCAATGTTAATTTGGAACATCATCATCGGGCCATATATGATGCTGAGACAACTGGTCTTTTGTGTCATCTATTCCTCAAAGATGCCAGAGAACGATTTGATATCAAATCACATATTCAATTGAATGACCATATGGGTGAGCACGATGCTTATAAACAAGCACGACCTTTTCACGTTACGCTACTTGCAACGACTCAAGAAGGTCTCAAAAATATGTTTAAATTGGTTTCAACCTCTATGATTGATTATTTTTATCGAATGCCACGTATTCCTCGAAGCGAGTTGAATAAATATCGTGAGGGGATTATTGTCGGATCTGCTTGTGATTCTGGTGAAGTATTCACGGCAATGATGCAAAAAGGGATGGAAGAAGCTAAAGAGAAGGCAAAATTTTACGATTATTTAGAGATTCAGCCTAAACCTTTATATGAACCATTGATACATCAAGAGCTCATCAAAGACAATCAGAATCTGGAAGAAATTTTACAAAATATTGTTGATTTGGGACATGAAATGGATAAACCTGTTGTTGCAACAGGAGATGTTCATTATCTTAATCCTGAAGATAGCATTTATCGTAAAATTCTTGTTAATTCAATGGGTGGTGCCAATCCGTTAAACCGTTCTATTCTACCTGATGCACATTTTAGAACAACGGGCGAAATGTTAGAAGGACTTAACTTCTTGGGCGCGGACGTTGCAAAAGAAATTGTGGTTACTAATACAAATTTAATCGCTGATTTGATTGACGATGATATTTCACCAGTAAAAGATCGATTATATGCACCAAAGATTGACGGTTCTGAAGAAGAAATCAAACAACTAACTTACAATCGTGCCCATGAACTTTATGGTGAAGAACTGCCTGAAACAGTTGTTAAACGAATTGATAAGGAATTAACCAGTATCATCGATAACGAATTTTCAGTTATTTATCTAATTTCACAAAAATTAGTTCATAAATCCAATAAAGATGGTTATTTGGTGGGCTCTCGTGGGTCAGTTGGATCAAGTTTTGTCGCAACAATGACGGGGATAACTGAAATAAATCCATTACCTCCGCATTACCGCTGTCCTAAATGTAAATATTCACACTTTTATGAAAAAGGTGAATTCGGATCTGGGTTTGATTTACCGGATCAAAATTGTCCTAAGTGTGACACGCCTTTGGATAAAGATGGGCATGATATTCCGTTTGAAACTTTCCTTGGATTTTATGGAGATAAAGTTCCCGATATTGATTTAAATTTCTCGGGTGATTATCAAGCTATTGCGCATAATTATACAAAAGTACTGTTTGGCGAGGATTACGTTTTCCGAGCTGGGACAATTGGAACTGTTGCTGATAAGACAGCTTACGGGTATGTCAAAGGGTATGAACGTGATACTGGGGCCACATTTAGAAATGCAGAAATAGATCGGCTAGCTAAGGGATCAACCGGCGTTAAACGGACGACCGGTCAACATCCTGGTGGTATTTTAGTTGTACCGAACTATATGGATGTCTATGATTTTTCACCCATTCAATACCCGGCGGATGATGCAACTTCGGAATGGAAAACAACTCATTTTGATTTTCATTCGATTCATGATAATATCTTGAAATTAGATATTCTTGGTCATGATGATCCAACCATGATTAGAATGCTGCAAGATTTATCGGGGGTAGACCCTAAAACGATTCCTACCGACGATAAAGGTGTTATGCAGATATTCCAAGGGCCTGAAGTACTTGGGGTAACTAGTGACGAGATATTCTCTAAAACGGGAACATTAGGTATTCCAGAATTTGGAACGCGATTTGTACGTGGAATGCTTGAAGAAACGAAACCAAAAACCTTTGCTGAGTTATTGAAAATATCTGGTCTATCACATGGAACGGATGTTTGGTTAGGTAATGCCGAAGAGTTGATATCAGATGGAACAATTACGATGTCAGAAGTTATTGGTTGTCGTGATGATATCATGATGGGCCTTATTCACATGGGCATGGAAGCCGGTAGTGCGTTCAATATCATGGAAGGGGTTCGAAAAGGCAAGGGTATTTCTGACGATTATCAGGCTGAGATGAAAGAAGCTAAAATCCCTAACTGGTACATTGGTGCCTGTTTAAAAATTAAATACATGTTTCCAAAAGCACATGCGGCAGCTTATATTTTGATGGCATTACGGATTGCTTATTATAAAGTTTATTTTCCAATGTTATATTATTGTGCTTACTTTAGTGTTAGGGCAGATGATTTTGACTTGGTTGCCATGTCGCATGGCAAAGAAGCTGTGAAAAAATCCATGAAAGAAATTACTGATAAAGGGATGGATGCATCAACAAAAGAAAAAAACTTGTTGACCGTCCTCGAATTGGGTAATGAAATGCTTGAACGTGGATTTGAATTTGGGATGATTGACTTAGATAAATCAGATGATTCGAACTGGTTAATCGATGGTAATAAATTAATTGCACCATTTAGAGCCGTACCGGGCCTTGGTAATAACGTTGCTAAACAAATTATTGCTGCTCGTGAAGAGCGTCCATTTTTATCTAAAGAAGATTTAGCTAAGCGTGGTAAGGTTTCTAAGTCTTTAATTGAGTATATGACTGAAAATAATGTTTTAAAGGCATTGCCTGATGAAAATCAATTATCAATTTTTGATGAAGCGTTTTTCTGAAAATTGAAAAAGTGATAACCAGGCAGTTTGTTGATGTTTTCAGAAAATTATGCTATATTAAAGAAAGTATTTTGATATCTTGTTTGAGTGAGCAGCGATGCTCACTCTTTTTATTGGAAAAATGTAAGGAGGGTACCGTGTGAGTACTGTTATAGAGACTGTCACAGAGCTAGTTCAACCAATCGTCGATGAACAAAATATTGAATTGGTTGACATTGAATTCGTTAAAGAAGGCCCAAGTTGGTTTTTAAGAGTTTACATTGATAAGCCTGAAGGCATTAAAATTGAAGAATGTGTCGCTGTCAGCGATGTTTTAAGCGAAAAATTAGATGAGATTAATCCTGATCCAATCCCACAAGCATACTTTTTAGAGGTTTCATCACCTGGTGCTGAAAGACCTTTGAAAAAAGAAAAAGATTTTGAAAGAGCTGTAAATCAATATGTTAATGTATCGTTATATGAGCCAATGAATAATGCCAAGATTTTTCAAGGGACATTGACTAATTTAACGGCAGATGAATTAACAATCGATTACATGGATAAAACGCGTAAGCGAACAATTGTTATTCCTCGTCAAAAGATAGCTAAAGCACGTCTAGCTATTAAATTTTAAACATTTTTTATAAAGGAGTAAACTAAAGATGAGTAAAGAATTATTAAGCGCACTAACAGTGCTAGAAGAAGAAAAGGGTATCAAAAAAGAAGTAATTATTGACGCTATTGAGGCAGCACTTGTTTCAGCATACAAACGTCATTATAATCAAGCACAAAATGTTGAAGTCGAATTTGATTCAAAAAAAGGCAATATTTCAGTTTATGCCGTTAAAGAAGTTGTTGAAGAAGTTTTTGATTCACGTCTTGAAGTTAGTTTGACGGATGCTTTAGAAATCAATAAAGCCTATGAAGTTGGAGATTCAATCCGCTTTGAAGTAACGCCTAAAGATTTCGGTCGAATTGCCGCACAAACGGCTAAACAGGTTATTATGCAACGTGTACGTGAAGCGGAACGTAGTATTGTTTACGACCAATATATTCAATACGAAAATGAAATTGTTAGTGGCGAGGTAGAACGCCATGATAATCGCTATATTTATGTGAATCTAGGTAAGGTCGAAGCTGTATTAGCTAAGATCGACCAAATCCCTGGCGAAAGCTTTAATCCGCATGATCGTATAAAAGTTTATATTACAAAAGTTGAAAATGCTGCTAAGGGACCTCAAGTTTTTGTTAGCCGCTCACATCCTGATTTATTAAAACGATTATTTGAACAAGAAGTTCCTGAAATTTATGATGGAACAGTTGAAATTGTTTCAATTGCACGTGAAGCTGGTGATCGTGCTAAGGTTGCTGTTCGTTCAAACAACCCAGATATTGACGCTGTTGGTACTTGTGTTGGTCCTAAGGGTCAACGTGTCCAAACAATTGTTAACGAATTAAAAGGCGAAAACATGGATATTGTGGAATGGAATGAAGATCCCGCAAAATACATTGCGAACGCATTGAACCCCGCAGAAGTCGTTGATGTCATTTTCAATCCAGAAAACGATCATGCATGCACGGTTGTGGTACCAGATCATCAATTATCATTGGCAATTGGTAAAAAAGGTCAAAATGCACGATTAGCTGCAAAATTAACAACATTTAAAATTGATATTAAATCTGAATCTGATATGGTTAATAGTAGTAAAGAAAAATCAGTTTCTGAAACAAACGAATAAGCCGACCAAAATTGATCGGTAATTGATTTGGAGGCAAATTAAAATGATTAATCGTAAAATTCCAATGCGGAAAGATATCGTTACGGGTGAAATGAAACCCAAAAAAGAGCTTGTTCGTGTTGTGAAAAATAAAGAAAATGAAGTATCTTTGGATCCAACTGGTAAAAAGCCAGGCCGTGGCGCTTATATTTTTCTTGATGTAGACGTGGCTAAGAAGGCACAAAAAGAAAGAACGTTTAATAAAGCGTTTGGTATCAAAATTGACGATTCATTTTATGAAGAACTTGTCGAATACGTTGATCATCAGGTAGCTAGACGAGAATTGTTTAAAGATGGAAAATAGTCAAAAATTCTTACAAATGCTAGGTTTGACCAGACGCGCAGGAATGTTAGTGACTGGCGAAGGATTAGTGTTAAATGCTGTCAGAAAGAATAAAGCGAAATTGGTTATTCTCTCTGAAGATTGTGGACAAGCGACTTTAAAAAAAGTAACAGATAAGTGTAACAGTTATAATGTGAAATTATATGTTGGCTTTTCAAAAGCCATTTTAAGCGAAGCCGTTGGACAACAGCGCACGGTTTATGCTATTACCGATAAGGGTTTTAGCAGAAGGATGTGTGACTTAATGGATATATAGAAGGAGCATGCAAATATGGGAAAAAAAAGAATTTATGAATTAGCTAAAGAGCTAGATTTGAATACTAAAGATGTTATCGATTTTGCAACAACAAAAGGATTTGATGTTAAAAATCATATGTCAACTATTGGTGACAATGAAGAACGTCAAATCCGCGATAACTTTAAAAAAGGGACTGCTAAACCTGCAGCCGTAAAGAAACCCGCTGCAAAGGTTGCACCCAAAGCTGCAACGAATAAACCAGCTGCTAAGAAACCGGCACAACCTGTTTCAAAAACAACGAGCAGTAAACCTGCCGCTCAAAAATCAAATCCGGCAGCAGCTAAACCAGCTACTACTACGGCGAGTGCAACAACTAAAGCAACAAGTGACAAACCTGCAAGTCGTCCTCAAAATAGTACGCAATCAAGTGCTAGAACTGCTAATAACGGTAACGCTAATCAGCAAGGACGTTCGAGATTTAATAACAATAACCGTTATGGGAATAATCCTTATAACAAACGTAACAGAAATAAGAAAAACCGTCGCTCAACGACGCCAAAACCACCAGTATCACCTAGAAAAGATAAACCATTACCAGAAATCTTATTTTACAATGAAGCAACAAACGTTGCAGAAATTGCTAAAAAGATTCATCGCGAACCAGCAGAAATCATCAAAAAATTATTTATGCTGGGCGTAATGGTTAACCAAAATCAAACACTTGATACGGATACAATTGAAATCTTAGCATCTGAATATGGAATCAAATCAGAAGCTAAAATTGATGTTGATGTTGCCGATATTGACAAGTTGTTTGATGCTGAAGTTAAAAATGAAGATAATCTTGTTTCAAGACCACCAGTTGTTACAATCATGGGACATGTCGATCACGGTAAGACAACCTTACTTGATAAATTACGCCATACTCATGTTACTGACGGTGAAGCCGGCGGTATTACGCAACATATTGGTGCTTACCAAGTAAAACATGATAACAAAACGATTACTTTCTTGGATACACCTGGACATGCTGCATTTACAAATATGCGTGCCCGTGGTGCAGATATTACTGATATTACAGTATTAGTTGTTGCTGCTGATGATGGGGTTATGCCTCAAACAATCGAAGCAATTAATCATTCAAAAGCTGCAAATGTTCCAATTATTGTTGCGGTTAATAAGATTGATAAACCTGGTGCAAATCCTGCCCATGTTACAGAACAATTAGCTGAATATGAATTAATTCCTGAAAGTTGGGGTGGCGACACAATTTTCGTTGAAATTTCAGCGAAGACTGGTGACAACCTTGATGAGTTATTAGAAATGATTTTACTTGAAGCTGAAGTTCTTGAATTAAAAGCAAATCCAAAACAAAAAGGTATCGGTTCAGTTATTGAAGCACGTCTTGATAAAGGCCGTGGAACGGTTGCTTCATTACTTGTTCAACAAGGAACTTTAAAAGTTGGGGATCCAATTGTTGTTGGGAATAGTTTCGGACGTGTCCGTACTATGACAAATGATAAAGGTCGTCAAGTCAATAAGGCTAAACCTGCAACGCCAGTTGAAATTACTGGGTTGAACGATGTTCCAGGTGCCGGTGATCGTTTCGTTGTCTTCGATGACGAAAAAACGGCTCGTGCGGCTGGTGAAGAACGTGCTAAACGTGCCTTAACAAAGGAACGTGGAAACGTGACTCACGTAACGCTTGATAACTTGTTTGATTCTCTTAAAGAAGGCGAATTAAAAGAAGTTGCTGTTATTATTAAAGCCGATGTACAGGGATCAGTTGAAGCTCTTGCAGGTAGTTTGAAGAAGATTGATGTTGAAGGCGTTCGTGTTAACATTATCCATCAAGCTGCTGGTGCAATCACTGAAAGTGATGTTACCTTAGCGGAAGCAAGTAACGCTATTATCATTGGTTTCAATGTGCGTCCAACACCTCAAGCTAAACTTCAAGCACAATCTGATGAAGTGGATATTCGCTTACATCGTGTTATTTATAACGCGATTGAAGAAATTGAAACTGCCATGAAAGGGATGCTTGAACCCGTTTATGAAGAAAAAATTACGGGTCAAGTTGAAATTCGCGAAACATATAAAGTTACAAAAGTTGGAACAATCGGTGGTGCTTATGTCACTGAAGGTTACATCGAAAGAGATAGTGGCGTTCGTTTAATCCGTGACGGAATTGTGATTTACGAAGGTAAATTAGCAAGTTTGAAACGCTTTAAAGATGACGTTAAGATTGTTAAACAAGGTTTCGAATGTGGTGTCATGATTGAAAAATACAATGACATTAGAGAAGGCGACCAAATTGAAGCCTACGTTATGGAAGAAGTTCCAGTTAAATAATTCATAACAACTATTAGGAGGATATACAATGACACAACATTATCGTGTGGGTCGTTTATCACAAGAAATCCAAAAAGAAGTTAATGACATTCTTTTAAAACGCGTGAGAGATCCTCGCGTTGAAGGTGTTACAATTACGGGTGTAAATGTGACTGGTGACTTGCAACAGGCGACAATTTACTACAGTATTTTGTCAAATATGGCATCAGATGCACAAAAAACACAACGTGGTTTAGAAAAAGCTTCTGGATTAATTCGTGGTGAACTTGGATCAAGACTCTCGATTTATAAAACACCAGAATTAGCTTTTGTGAGAGATGAGTCAGTTCAATATGGCGACAAAATTGATCAACTGCTTAAAAAAATAGATTCTGAATATTAATTTAAAAGTCTTAAAACATTATTTAATAGTGTTTTAAGACTTTTTATTTTAAATTTTTATACTAAGGTACAAACGATATCCTTCAGTTTGATGATTATGCTATACTATTAAAAGTATAATAACGGAGGTAAGAAGATGGACGGAATTATTCCACTATTCAAAGAACGTGGTATGACTAGTCACGATTGTGTTTTTAAATGTCGTGGTATTTTTCAAACCAAAAAGGTTGGCCACTCTGGTACTTTAGATCCAAACGTTGATGGTGTTTTACCAATTTGTATTGGTAAAGCAACGAAGACCGTAAACTATTTAATGAATTCTGGTAAAGTGTACAAGGGTGAGATTACGCTTGGATTCTCTACTGAAACTGAAGATTTAGATGGTGAGACAATTGAAGAAAAAGATATTTTGAAACCATTTGAAGCGGATGAAATTGATGCTGTTATGAAACAAATGACGGGAACAATGATTCAAATACCGCCAATGTTTTCTGCCGTTAAAGTTAATGGACGTCGGTTGTACGATTATGCACGTAAAGGTGAGACGGTTGAACGACCAGAACGAGAAATTACTGTGACTTCGTTTATTCAAACAAAGCCCGCAGAATATGACGCCGAAAATAAAAGACAAAAAATTTATTTTGAAGTTGCCTGTGGTAAAGGGACTTATGTCAGAACGTTGGCTGTTGATCTTGGAAAAAAATTGGGTGTGCCTGCCGTTATGTCGGACTTGACCAGATTGGAAAGCGGCGGTTTTAGAATTGATAAAGCTTTCACGCTTGATCAACTTAATGAAGCCAAGGCTAATGGAACATTGGAATCATTATTATATCCAATTGACGCCGCATTAACGTCATTTAAAAAGTATGAATTAACTGATGAACAATGGGCGATTGTTAAAAATGGTGGTTTCTTGGCTGTTGATTCTTTTAATGACGAACCGATAGTTGCATTAGTTTATGAAAATAAAATTAGATGTTTGTATAGATTGAACAGTGAAAAAGACCGTTATCAATCTGAAACAATGTTTGATTTAGGGTAAAGGAAGTTATTGTGATATGAAAGTTATTTATTTAACTGAGCCATACGATCCTAAAAAAATTGATGACGAGGCAATCTCGCTAGCTATGGGATTTTTTGATGGCGTTCATTTAGGACATCAAAAAGTAATACTAAAGGCTAAACAAAAAGCCAACGAAAAGAAGATTAAACTTGCGGTGATGACGTTTGATAAGCATCCTTCGGTTCAATTTCAAAAGAAACCTGAACGAAGTATTAAATACTTAACCTCCATGGAAAAGAAAATTTCATTAATGGAGGGACTAGGTGTTGATATTTTTTATATCCTAACGTTAAACAATGATTTGGCAAGTTTAACACCACAGGATTTTGTTACCAAGTATATGATTGAGCTGCATGCACAAGTTGTTGTTGCTGGGTTTGATTATACTTATGGTAAAAAAGATATTGCTAATATGGACACATTGTCCAAGTACGCTCATCAACAATTTGAAGTTGTAACTGTACCTGAATTGATATCTGAAGATCAAAAGATAAGTTCAACTAGAATTAGGGCTGCTATCGACAAAGGGCAGATAAACGACGTGAACAGATTGTTAGGGTATGAGTATCAAACGATTGGTGAGGTTGTTCATGGCGAAGCTAGGGGTAGAGAACTTGGGTTTCCGACGTTGAATCTAGAGTTTAACGAGCATATTCGAATTCCGGGACCTGGAATCTATGTGACAAGGGTCCAGGTATCTGGTGTCTGGTATCGTGGAATGGCATCTATCGGATATAATGTCACATTTGGGCAAGATCGTGAATTAACCGTTGAAATTAATTTGTTTGATTTTAATGAAATGATCTATGGTCAACAGGTAACGGTCGAATGGCTGTCATATTTGAGAAGTGAAATTAAATTTGATGGGATTGATGGATTAATCTCACAGTTAAATCAAGATAAAAAAATGACAAATGCTTATTTTAATTAATTAATCTAAATAAATCATAAATGACTGACTAAATAGAGATATTTAGTCAGTCATTTTCTTTAAAAAAACGAGTGCATTCCTTGACAACAATCTAAACATTTAGTATATTAATAGTTGTCTTAGCACTCTATTGTGCTAAGTGCTAAAAAGAGGTGATTGATCATGCTAACGGAAAGACAAATGTTAGTGTTAGAAGCAATTGTCAGAGTTTATACGGAAGTTGGACAGCCGGTTGGTTCTAAATCGGTCGTCGATTTTTTGCCAATGCATGTTAGTTCGGCAACGATAAGAAACGAAATGGTCGCCTTGGAGAATAAAGGGTTAATTAAAAAAACGCATTCTTCTTCAGGACGCATCCCTTCGTTTTTAGGATATCGTTATTACGTAGACCATATTGTTCAACCCGGAGTTGTTCCGGCGGCAGAACTGGTGAATATTCAGAATTCTCTTGGCGTTCATTTTCAAAAGATTGATGAAATATTTGCGGAATCAACTAAGATTCTTTCAGATTTGACGAATTATACGGCAATTTCATTACGACCTGAAACAACGGAGAGTCGACTCGAAGGATTCCGATTAGTTCCACTAGGAAATCACCGGATTATGGCTATTCTTGTTATGAGTAGTGGCGTTGTTGAAAATCAAACGTTTAGTATTCCTAAATCAATTAATGGTTCAGATTTGGAAGCTGTAACGAGGTTGTTGAACGATCAATTAATTGGGTTATCATTAGCCGAAATTTCTATGAAGCTAAGGACAAGTATTCCGGTTATGTTGGTTGATTATATGCGTAGGCCGGATGGCATTCTAGATGTTTTTGGCAACATTTTAAAGCAGGCAGCACGTGAACAGGTATTTGTTGGTGGTAAATCAAATATTTTAGATTTTGCAACTGACAGTAACGTGGATGAACTAAAATCACTGTACGATTTAGTAGATACATCGAATAATAAGAATATTGGCGATTTGATTGGCATTCAAGGTAAACCCATTCAAATTAAGATTGGTGAGGAATTAACGAATCAATTGCTTGATAACTATAGTCTAATATCAGCTAGTTATGATGTTAGCGACCATGGTCAGGGTGTTATTGCGTTATTGGGTCCAACAAATATGCCATATTCAAAGATGATTGGTTTACTCGATGCATTCAGTGATGAGCTTGCAAAAAAATTATTAGATTATTATCAACAATTTGATAAATAAGAAAAGGGGTGTTGTGTGTGGTTAAAGATGCCAAAGAAGATTTAGTTGAGGAAGATGTTGCACAAGAGCAACATCAAGCTAATGAAACAACTGATCAAAATGAGAAAAAAAGTTCTGTTACTGATAAAGTAAAAGAAAAATTTAGTAAAAAACCTTCTGACACAGATAAGTTGGCTGAATTACAAGTCAATCTAGATGCAATGGAAGATAAATATTTACGGGCAGAAGCCGAGATGGCAAATATGAATACTCGCTTTAAGAAAGAACAAGAACAACTCTTGAAGTATAGTGGACAGTCATTAGCTAAAGACGTTTTACCTGTTATTGATAATTTAGAAAGAGCATTGTCAATTGAAGTTGATACTGAAAATGGCGAACAACTAAAAAAAGGTATCGAATTAGTTTACAAAGATGCACAAAAAGCGTTAACTAATAATGACGTGATTGAAATTGCAACAGATGGCGTTATGTTCGATCCAACTATTCATCAAGCGGTTCAAACTGTTCCCGCTTCTGATGATCAGAAGGCAGATACAATTGTTCAAGTCCTTCAAAAAGGATACAAATTAAAAGATAGAGTGTTACGTCCAGCAATGGTCGTTGTCGCTCAATAATAATATAAGAAGAGGTAGATAAATTATGGCAAAGATTATAGGAATTGATTTAGGAACAACTAACTCAGCTGTTGCTGTTTTAGAAGGTAAAGAAGCAAAAATTATTACAAATCCAGAAGGAAACCGTACAACACCATCAGTTGTTTCATTTAAAGATGGCGAAACACAAGTCGGTGAAGTGGCTAAACGTCAAGCAATCACAAATCCAGATACTGTGGCATCAATTAAACGTCACATGGGTGAAGAAGGCTATAAAGTTGATATTCAAGGTAAATCATATACACCACAAGAAGTTTCAGCAATGATTTTACAATACATTAAAGAATATTCTGAAGCATACTTAGGCGAATCAGTAACACAAGCTGTTATTACGGTTCCTGCATACTTCAATGATTCACAACGTCAAGCTACAAAAGATGCCGGTAAAATTGCTGGTTTAGAAGTTGAACGTATCGTTAACGAACCAACTGCAGCAGCTTTGGCATACGGTCTTGAAAATACTGAAAAAGATGAAAAAATCCTTGTTTTTGATTTAGGTGGTGGTACATTTGATGTTTCTATCCTTGAATTAGGCGATGGTGTCTTTGAAGTGTTATCAACAAATGGTGATACTAAACTTGGTGGCGATGATTTTGATCAAAAAATCATGGACTGGTTAGTTGATACTTTCAAAAAAGAAAATGGTATTGATTTATCAAAAGATAAAATGGCAATGCAACGTCTTAAAGATGCTGCTGAAAAGGCTAAAAAAGATGTTTCTGGTGTTACTAGTGCACAAATTAGCTTACCATTTATCACAGCCGGTGCTGCTGGACCTTTACATTTAGAAGCAACATTATCACGTGCACAATTCGATAACTTAACACAAGAATTAGTTGAACGTACACGTATTCCAGTTCAAAATGCTTTGAAGGATGCCGGTTTAACAAATGCTGATATTGATCAAGTTATCTTGGTTGGTGGATCAACACGTATTCCAGCAGTTCAAGCATTAGTTGAAAAGGAAACAGATCACAAACCTAACCAATCAGTTAACCCTGATGAAGCTGTTGCACTTGGTGCCGCAATTCAAGGTGGTGTGATTACTGGGGATGTTAAGGATGTCGTTTTACTTGATGTAACACCACTTTCATTGGGTATTGAAACAATGGGTAGTGTCTTTACTAAGTTAATTGACCGTAACACAACAATTCCAACAAGTAAGTCACAAACATTCTCAACAGCTGCAGATAACCAACCAGCCGTTGATATCCATGTCTTACAAGGTGAACGTCCAATGGCTACAGATAACAAAACATTGGGTCGCTTCCAATTAAATGATATTCCTGCTGCACCTCGTGGCATCCCTCAAATCGAAGTTAAATTTGATATTGATAAAAATGGGATTGTTAATGTTTCTGCTAAAGATTTAGGCACAAACAAAGAACAAAAAATTACAATCAAGAGTTCAGGTGGTCTTGCAGAAGACGAAATCGAACGCATGGTTAATGAAGCTAAAGAAAATGAAGAAGCTGATAAAGCACGTAAAGAAGAAGTTGACTTGAAAAATGAAGTTGACCAATTATTATTCTCAGTCGATAAAACTTTAGAAGAATTAAAAGGTAAAGTAACTGAAGAAGAAATTAAATCTGCAGAAGACGCTCGTGATGCTTTGAAGAAAGCTCAAGAAGATAACAACGTTGAAGATATGAAAGTTAAGAAAGACGAATTGAATAAAATTGTTCAAGACTTAACTGTTAAATTATATCAACAAGCACAAGATGCTCAAGGTGAAGCTGGTGCCGAAGGCGCAGCTAAAGACCCTAAGGATGAAACAGTCGATGGTGACTTCGAAGAAGTTAAACCTGAAGACAAGAAGTAATTTTTACTAAATTCTAAGCATGATGGAAAGTCAAAGGCCTTTGGGACTTTGACTTTTTATTTCATGTTAGGCATGTTATCCTATTTAGAGCAATAAAAACCAAAAAGGTTATTCGGAGGTACGGAATGGCAGAGAACAGAGATCCATATGATGTACTTGGTGTGACTAAGGAATCATCACCTGAAGAAATAAAAAAAGCGTACCGTAAGTTATCTAAACAATATCATCCAGATATTAATAAAGATGCTGGTGCAGAAGATAAATTCAAAGAAATTACTGAAGCTTATGAAACTGTTGGAGATCCTCAAAAGAAAGCTGAATATGACCAATATGGTTCGGCTGGATCACAAGGTGGTGGCTACCGAGGTTTTGGTGGTCAAGGCCAACAAGGTGGATTTGGCGGCGGTGGATTTGAAGATATTTTCAGTTCATTTTTCGGTGGCGGTGCTACTCAAGATCCAACTGCTCCGCGTGCAGGACGTGACTTACAATACGAGATGACATTAACATTTAATGAAGGTGTTTTTGGTAAGGAATCAACAATCAAATACAATCGTAAAAGTCTTTGTGCCACTTGTGGCGGTTCTGGTGCAAAACCTGGAACATCTCCAATTACATGTCGCAAGTGTGGCGGCCGAGGTACAATTCAAGTTGAACGTCGGACACCACTTGGCAATATGATGACTGAACAAGAATGTGACGTTTGTCATGGTTCAGGTAAAGAAATTGAAGAAAAATGTGAAACTTGTCATGGTTCAGGTCATACTGACGAAAGACATGAAGTTAAAGTAACCGTTCCTGCCGGCGTTGAAGATGGTCAACAAATGCGTCTACAAGGACAAGGTGAAGCGGGCGAGAATAGCGGACCTTATGGAGACTTGTACATTATCTTTAGAGTCCAAGCTAGTGGAACCTTTGATCGCGAAGGATCTGAGATTTATATTGATGTCCCAATAAGTTTCGTTCAAGCCGCTTTGGGTGACGAAGTGACGGTTGAAACGGTACACGGTGATGTTAAAATGAAAATTCCAGCTGGAACTCAGACGGGAACAACATTTAGATTACGTGATAAGGGTGCACCTAAATTACATGGTAAAGGTAATGGTGACCAACAAGTGACGGTCAATATTGAAACGCCTCGTAATTTGAAAAAAGAACAAAAAGAAGCCTTAAAAGAGTTTGCTACGGCCAGCGGCAAGAATGTTGTTGGTGAAGGTAACTTGTTTGATAAGTTAAAAGATCAATTTAAGGGTAAAAAATAAGTAAATTGGAAGATAGGATCGTCTTGATGAGATGATCCTATCTTTTTTTGCACAAGAACTGTAATTGTGTTTACCTGTGTTGATTGTTATAATTGAAAAAGATAGAGACAAGAAAGTAGGACGCAATTAATGGATTTTGAAGAAATGCAAGACAGACAAAAACATATTCGTAATTTTTCGATTGTGGCACATATTGATCACGGAAAATCAACGCTTGCGGATCGTATCCTTGAGATGACTGATACAGTTACGAAACGTGAGATGAAGAATCAATTATTGGATTCAATGGATCTTGAACGAGAACGTGGTATTACAATAAAATTAAATGCGGTTGAGTTACATTATCTTGCTAAAGATGGTGAAACATATATCTTCCATTTAATTGATACGCCAGGACACGTTGATTTTACCTATGAGGTTTCAAGAAGCTTGGCTGCTTGTGAGGGTGCCGTGCTTGTTGTTGATGCCGCTCAGGGGGTTGAGGCACAAACACTTGCAAACGTTTATTTAGCAATCGATGACGATCTTGAAATCTTACCAGTCATTAATAAAATTGATTTACCATCTGCTAATATTGAAATGGTGAAAAAAGAAATTGAAGATGTTATTGGATTAGATGCTTCTGATGCCGTTTTAGCGAGTGCAAAAAATGGAATTGGTATTGAAGAAATGCTTGAACAAATTGTTACAAAAATTCCTGCGCCAAGTGGTGATTTAAAGAAACCGCTCAAGGCATTAATTTTTGATTCAATTTATGATAGCTATCGTGGTGTTGTTTTAAGTATCCGAGTAGTTGATGGTGTCGTAAAACCTGGTGATACGATTGAATTAATGAATAGTAAGAAAAAATACGAAGTCACAGAAGTTGGTGTTATGTCACCTAAGGCCGTTGACCGTGAATTCTTAATGGCTGGCGACGTTGGTTATATTACAGCGGCGATTAAAGATATTCGTGATACGCGAGTTGGTGATACAGTAACATCAGCAGATAATCCTGCTACTGAACCGTTAGACGGTTATCGCGCAATTAATCCGATGGTTTATTGTGGACTCTATCCCGTTGATAATTCAAAATATAATGAATTACGTGAAGCACTTGAAAGATTACAGCTGAATGATGCTGCACTACAATTTGAGCCAGAAACGTCTCAAGCCTTAGGATTTGGGTTCCGTTGTGGGTTCTTAGGGTTATTGCACATGGATGTTGTTCAAGAACGCTTAGAACGTGAATCTGGGCTAGATTTGATAACGACGGCACCATCCGTTATTTATCATGTTGATTTAACCGATGGTGAGAAATTAATTGTTTCTAATCCTTCTGAAATGCCAGAACCATCATCAATTAAACAGATTAACGAGCCATACGTGAAGGCAAGTATTATGGTACCTAACGAATATGTTGGTGCGGTTATGGAACTTTGCCAGAAAAAACGTGGCGTTTTTGATACCATGGACTATTTGGACGAATTCCGCGTCAATATTATTTATCATATGCCTTTATCGGAAATTATTTTTGATTTCTTCGATAAGTTAAAATCAAATACGCGTGGATATGCTTCTCTTGACTACGAAGAAGAAGGTTATCGTCCAAGTGATTTAATTAAGGTTGATATCCTATTAAATGGTGAAGCAGTTGATGCTTTGAGCTTTATCGTCCATCGAGATTTCTCGTTTGAACGTGGTAAAGGAATTGTCAACAAACTACGGACATTAATTCCCCGTCAAATGTTTGAAATTCCAGTCCAAGCTGCGGCCGGGCAAAAAATTATTGCGAGAACCAATATTAAAGCTTACCGTAAAGATGTTACGGCTAAGCTTTATGGTGGGGATCGTACGCGTCGCATGAAACTGTTAGAAAAACAAAAAGCTGGTAAAAAACGAATGAAGCAAGTTGGTAACGTTGAAATTCCTCAAGAAGCGTTTATGGCTGTCTTGAAGATTGACGAAGAGGAAGAAACTAAGAAAAAATAGATTTTTTAAATTAAATATTAGTATATAAAAGACTGGTTTTTATTGTGGGTTCACCTCAATTCAGTCTTTTTGTATTTCAATGAATAAATATACTGGAGGATTTTTTAAGTTGACTATTAAAATAACCAATGTAAACCCGGATGACTTATTAGATATATTCAAAATTGAAGAAGCTGGATTTGTTCCAGAACAGGCGGCAACGAAAGAAGCAATTGCCGAAAGAATCGAACATATTACGGATACATTTTTTGTTGCTCGCAACGATGATAATAAGGTCATAGGTTTTATTAATGGGCCAGTCGTTAATCAACGATATTTAACAGATGATTTATTTATAAAAACGACCGTAAACCCTGCGAACGGAGGATTCCAGAGTATTTTAAGTTTAGCTGTTTCTGCAAAGTATCAGCATCAGGGAATATCGGGTCAGCTACTTAAAGCTATGGAAGAAAATGCGTTATCTAATAAGCGACAAGCGGTTACTCTGACGTGTTTACGCGAACTTATTGAATTCTATGAAAGACATGGCTATAAAAATGAAGGAATGGCGTTATCTGAGCATGGCGGAGCAGAGTGGTTTAACATGGTTAAGGTTATTTAGTTATTGAAGAATAATACTTAAAATACCAGGATGAGTACAACTTGCTTGTTGTATTCCTCTTTTTTTTGTACACTAAAGTCATTAAAGGGGAGTGACTATGATGGAAACAGATAAAAGTTGGACTTGGTACCATGAACAATGGGGGAAACCGACGTATGAGGATTCCAAGCTATTTCAATTATTGACGATTGGTATTTTTCAAGTAGGTTTGAATTGGAAGATGATTGCCGGAAAACGAGACGTTTTTGCAAAATATTTTTATGATTACAACGTAGAACGAGTGGCCGCGATATTACCTGACGAAATAGAAGTTATGTTGAAAGATAGTGACATGATTAAGAATGAACGGAAAATTAACGCAACGATTAATGATGCTCAAGCAGTTTTAGCCATTCAAAAAGAATATGGTAGTTTTTCAAATTATTTATGGAAATTTGTTGATGATAAACCCTTAATAAATGAATATACTGAACGTGATGAAGTACCGACAAGTAGTGAATTATCAAAAGCGGTTGCAGTGGACATGAAGAAACATGGCTTCACATATGTTGGACCGATTGTTATGTATATGTTTATGAAAGCTGGCGGAATGGTTCAGGACAATGTATTAAATGAATGAAAAAATGGTAACTAGATTAAAATATAATCTAGTTACCATTTTTGTTTATGATGAGAATGAGTCCGTATTTTGCATATAAACCATCTCGTCGTATGAAATTTGTTCTCGAAGTGAGTTTGCCGTTTCTCGTGAGATTAAGTTTTGTTCTAATTGAAGTTGAACAAAATTGTATTCTAGCTGGAAGGCACTTATAAAGATATTATTTTGTGAAATAAGTTCAGTTTCATTTGAAAATGACCGTCTATGACGGACTGATAAAAATTGTCTGACCATGGTGACAGTCATAGAATTTTCAACAGTTGTAATGGATGTTAAGTAGTTGATTGCGGCCTGGTAGCCAGATTCTTCCATTAAAATAAATTCGTCTTTAGTGCTACTGTAATATTTTTTAAAGGCAGATTTCTGATCTCCTGTAACTTGAGATAAAGCTTTCTTTCCTTTTTTGATAGCGAGTTTTTTAAATAAGCGTAGTAAATAAAATTTTAAATGCATGAGCAAATTTTTTAATGAAAATCCACGTGTTGATTGATAGGTAGTCACTAAAAATTTCTCGTACCACGTTACCATTTTTTCTGAAACCTGACCACTCGATAGTAGTTCGCGTAAAATATTTTCTTCAATTTCTTGTGTTTTTTCCAATAGTTCATAAAAATCATTCTTTTTGGGTCGTTTTAAAAAATTCTGTTGGTTGTATAATGTTTCAATGACTATTTGACGTTCTGGGCTAGGAACTGTCGTCATATTAAGCTGTTCAACCGTATAAATAACCATTTGTGAACGAACACGACTCGTATTTTCTGGAATAGCAAGTTCATTCTTTTTAGGGATCAGACGTGGTAACAAAAGCGTTGGAACAATCATACTAATCAAAATAACGAGTGCGGCCATAAAAATAATTTCGTTTCTCATCGGAAATGGTGCACCTGAAATTGTTATTAATGGCAATGAGTAGGCCATTGATAATGTAATTGTTCCATGAATACCACTCAAGGCGAATGTTAAATTATCTTTTATTGATGACATATTTAATACGAAACGAGCCCATAAGAAGCGCATTAATGTCATAACAGCGTAAATACCTAAACTAATGGCGAATAAAATTAATGAATTGAACCCTGAACCTTTGAATAAATCTAACGTGACCGTTGGTAATGTTAACCCTAAAACAACAAAGACAAAGCCGTTTAAGGCATCTGTCAGTACTTTCCAGAGACTACTTGATACAAACTGTAGCTTAGTTGAAGATAATCTTAAACGGTCTTTTTGAACGCCATGTATTAATCCTGCGGCAACGACAGCTAAAATACCTGAAAAACCAAATTCTTCAGAGATAAAATAAATGAGAAAAGGCGTTATGATTTCGATGGGAATCATAACGGCAGTGTCTTCAATATTCCAACTTAACAACGTCAATCGTATTCTAACGAATATGAGGCCAAGAAAGCCACCAATTAATAGACCACCGAAAAATGATGCGTTAAAAGCGTTCAGACCTTCATTTACAGAAAACGTACCGGAGGCAAAAGCCGTTAGGGCTAAATTAAGGCCAACGATACCGGATGCATCATTGAATAACGATTCATTTTCCAATATATTCATCATTGATTCAGGGATCGGTAAATTTTTAGTCACTGAAGAAACGGCAACCGTATCCGTGGGTGTAACAATTGCGGCTAACGCAAATGCTAGAGCAAGAGAAAGTTCTGGCAAGAAGGTGTGAGCTAGAAAACCCGTGACAACAATGGTTAGTCCAACTAGTACAATGGCCAGTGAAAGTGTGGCTAAAATGTTTTTAGCCAATGCACGCCTAGATGTATTTTGTGCTTCATTAAAAATAATGGGTGCAACGATCATCATAAAAAATAATTCTGGTTTTAGTTCGAAATGTTGAAAAAGTGGTAATAGTGATAGACCTAAACCAATGCCGATTTGATAAAAGGCTTGTGGAATTCTAGGAAATTTAATGGCAAATACATTTGCGATAACTACGCCACCAAGTAGTAATAAAATAATGGATAAGGAACTCATAATTAAATCCTCCGAAAACTTCTTTTAGAATGGACTCTATATTAACACATGTCGGAATTTAACGACATATAAAAAGGACTAAGTTATCTGAAATAACTTAGTCCTTTCATTTATTATACGAACAAATTAATAATCATAACGCCACCAAGTCCAGAGACGGAAACGACTGTTTCCAGAACCGTCCATGTTGCGAGTGTTTCTTTAACAGATAAATCAAAGTATTCTTTAATCATCCAGAAACCTGCATCATTAACGTGTGAGGCAATTAAACTACCAGAACCAATTGCAATTACCATTAATGCTGGATCAACACCTGTACCTGCCATTAATCCACTAACAAGACCAGCTGCAGTCAATGCAGCAACTGTCGCAGAGCCAAGAGAAACTCTCAGTAGTGCAGCAATCAACCAGCCTAAGAAAAGTGGTGATAATGAAGATGACTCAAACATTTTTGAGATAACATCTGCAACGCCACCGTCGACAAGTACTTGTTTAAATGCGCCACCACCACCAATAATTAATAGTAACATTGCAATTTGTTTAACAGCTACTTCAAGAGATGACATAATATCTTTAACGGGTATTTTGCGTGCAAATCCCATTGAATAAATAGCAAACAATAGCGAGAGAAGCATAGCCACGCCAGGAGCACCGATAAACATAAAGAATGAATCTACTGAGTTTGGATTTTTCGGCTGAATTCCTTTATTAACAACCATATCGTAGATCGTTGAAATGGCCATAATGATAACAGGGAATAATGATGTTAACGTACTCATTCCAAAACTAGGTGTATCTTCAAGCTTGAATTCCTTTTGTGTTCCTAGTGCACTTAAATTCCCTTTTTGCTTAAATGCTGAAGGAATATATTTTTGGGCAACGACTGCAAAGAGCGGTCCCGCAATTAAAGTCACAGGAATGGCTAATATTAAGCCATAAATGAGAACCATCCCTACATTAGCATTTAGAGCTGATGCAATTGCCGTTGGCGCTGGATGAGGAGGCAAGAATCCATGGGTAACAGAAAGTGCAGCTGCCATGGGAATCCCAAGGTATAAGATTGAAATACCCAATTCTGTTGCGATTGCAAAAATAATTGGAATTAATAAAACAATACCCACCTCGAAGAATAAGGCGATACCAATAATAAATGATGCTAATACAACAGCCAATTGAATCCATTTTCGACCGAAACGATTAATTAAGGTAGTCGCAATTCGGTAAGCGCCACCCGAATCCGCTACTAATTTACCAAGCATGGCACCAAATCCGAAAACTAATGATAGATGGCCCAATTGACTACCAATCCCATTTTCAATTGAGGTTGTAATTTTATCTAATGGCATCCCCAAGCCTATGGCAACAGCAAATGACGTAATAATTAATGAAACAAATGTATTTAGCTTAAACTTAATAATTAATAAAAGTAAAAATAAGATTCCAATAAAAACGATTAAAAGTGGCATAATAGCTTTCCCCCAGTGGTACTAGATTTGATGATAATGTTTACGTTGGAAATCAGAAATGTTTTTATATTCAGAACTCAATGATCGACTTAAACGAACAAATATAGGTAACAATTCACGATAGACTTCAAAATTTTCTTTTTGTGGTTGATGAACATGCGTTGAACCAATCATATTTTCAACGGCAGATAAATCAGCAATTAAGTGCAAACTTTCCATACCTAAAACGGCCGCACCAAGACAAGAACTTTCAAAGCTTTCGGGAATTGTAACTTCTTGCTCAAAAATATCAGCCAATAGTTGACGCCATAATGAAGACTGAGCGAATCCCCCTGTTGCTTGAATTCTAGTAGGACTTCCAGAAACTTCGGTTAATGCCAACATGACCATATCCAAATTAAAGACAATTCCTTCTAGGACGGCACGCGCCATATGCGCACGTGTATGTTGTCGTGTTAATCCGAAAAATGAACCTCTGGCATTTGCATCCCAAAGAGGTGCACGTTCGCCACCAAGATAAGGATGGAAGAGTAGTCCATCGGATCCAGCAGGGACTTTTTCGGCAATCTGAGTAATGATTTCGTATGGATCAATCTGCATTTGTTCAGCGGTAATTTTTTCGGGCGTAAATATCTCATCTCTCAACCAACGGAAGACGATCCCTCCATTATTAACCGGCCCGCCAATAACCCATTTATCTTTTGCGAGCGCGTAACAGAATAAACGTCCTTTAGGATCTGTAACGGGGTGATCAATAACCATTCTGACTGCACCACTTGTGCCAATTGTAACGGCTGCAACGCCTGGATCAATAGCGTCGACACCAAGGTTTGAAAGGACCCCATCACTTGCGCCAATAATAAATGGTACTTTACGACTAATACCCGTTTTTTTAGAAAATTCTTTATCGAGTCCTGTTAATTGGTAAGTTGTCTCGACTAATTCTGGTAACTTCTCAGGCGTAACTCCGGCTACTGATAGTGCTTGTTCATCCCAATCTAAATTAAAGATATTAAACAAACCTGTTGCCGATGCTAGTGAATGATCAATAACAAGTCGATCAAATAATTGATATAAAATATAATCTTTAATACCAACGAAGTAGGCTGCTTGACCAAATAAATCTGGTTTTTCGTTTTTTAACCAAATTAATTTCGACAATGGCGACATTGGATGGATAGGTGTTCCGGTTTTGAGATAAATTTCATGACCAATACCTGACTCATTTAAATCGTCACTCCATTTGCTGGCTCTATTGTCAGCCCAAGTGATTGATCGCGTAAGTGGTTTGTGATTTTTATCGAGTAATATTAAGCTATGCATCGCGGCGGAAAATGCGACACCTTTTAAATCAGTGGAACTTAGATTTGCCTTTTTATTAACCTGAGTAATTGCCTCAGTTACGGCAGCGTAAATTTCTTCAGGATCTTGCTCAGCCATTCCATCTTCTTCTTGATAAAGTGGGTAACCGATGTTTGCGTATTCAATTACGCTACCTTTAAGATCATATAAAACTGCTTTCGTGCTGGTTGTTCCGATATCGACACCAATCATGTATGGCATAGTAGAAATCTCCTTAAGTAAATAGTATTGTGGACGATGTTTTCGATAATAAGTTGGTTAACGCTTACATTATCTTCTTTAGAGAATTATAAAGCAACTAATTAACCTCTACCTGAAATTTGATAGGAGCGGATAAATAGCTAAGCCAATTAAAAAGACTGAAAAAAAGAGCGCTAGCATATGTTGATGATGATTACCACGATGCAATAATAAATTAGAGCCCGCGAGAATAATGATGTAACAACCAAGTGATATTAGAAAAATGAATGTGTCCGTAATTGGGTTCAAACTAACAAGTAGGAACAAACCTAGTATTAAAAGCCAATTACGACTATTTTTCTCCCAGGCTAATGAGCCAAAAAATAAAGACTTATATGAAAATTTGCGACGTTTTGTTTTTGCAGATATATAAATCATGGTTGTCATGGTAAACCAAACCAAAATAATTGCTGGACCTAGATATTGCATAAATGAACCTCATTAAATTTAATTTTTTGAAAACAAAGTTGATAATCTTGTCATAAATACGGATAAGAAACGTTCTGTTTCAACAGCTATAGCTACTTCTGTTGTGGCTTCATTTGAATTCAAACGTCGTTCATCACCAATTGTTCGACCACTGAAAGGCGACTTTGTGTCAACTTTCATATTAATTGGTAACGTTGTGACCAGAGAGGGATCTATTGCAACTGCGACGGCAAGTGGGTCATGAAGGGCACAACCATCCAAATTAGTTTTCAAACTTGCATAAGCTTCAATATAAAAATCTACGATATCAGCAAAGGCACGACTTGAAGTACTGTTGAGTTGTCGCCATTCTTGTGTTTCCTTTTTTGTTAAAAGTGTCTTAAGTGTCACATCTAGACCAACCATTGTAATTGTTAGCTTGCTTTGAAAAACTTCATTAGCAGCTTCAGGATCTTGATTAATATTTGCTTCAGCTACGGGACTGACATTTCCGGGGATTGTTAGAGCACCTCCCATTAAAACGACTTTACCAATTAACGTTTCAATTTCAGGTGCTTGTTTAATTGCTAATGCTAAGTTTGTTAATGGTCCGGTTGGGACGACAATTAAATCTGACTGAAATTTTTTTGCGGAGTCAATTATAAAATCAATACCGGACCCTGAATGAGGTGATTGGTCAGATTTTGGAATAGTGATATCGCCTATACCATTCATACCATGAATTTCTTGGCTAATTTTCAAAGTATCAAAAGAGTGCGTTGTTAACGAATGTTCTTCGCCAAGATAGACTGGAATATTGGGCTGACCAAGTAGTGTAAGTAAGTCTAAACTATTTTGAACGCCATCTGACATTTGTAAGTTACCATAAGATCCAACGATACCAATTAAATCAATTTCCTCACTAGCAAGTGCATAAGCAATTGCCATCGCGTCGTCAATTCCAGTATCTAAATCTAAAATCATTTTTTTTCTTCCCATAATAAAACCTCCTCAATATTTTATAACTTCAGTTTACCAAAAAAAACGATAAATTGTTATCGTTTCCCCCTATATTTAATGCACGAATGGCAACAATGCTTTATAATAACAATTGAGAGCTAAACAATAGTTAGTGTATTTAAAATATAGTTAAATATGAGGTGACGGCATGGCACAAGAAACATTATTAGATTACTTAAAGAATGAATTGCCAAAAATAGATTTTGATGGCGATATCGAGTTGGATTGGCAAAAAAAAGATCATACTTTTACCGTAGATTTAACATTTTATGCGGAAAATAAATCACAACAAGCAATCTTAGATATTGAGGGCGTTAACTCTGAGTTACCCATCATATCATTTGGGGATGCGATATTATTATATGACGTAGAACGTTTTGATCCAAAAGAAGTTGAAAAAGATTATTTAGTTACGTTACCATTTGATGGTAAAGCAGGATGGAAACACTCAGAAGGTGCCGCATTTATTAACTATTTACAAGTTGTGTTAGATAACGGTCAAAGTGATTTACTAGATTTCTTAAACGATGACGACGCTGAATTTTTTGAATTAGGTTGGTCAGCTAGCGACTTTGAAAAAATTCAAAAAGCACAAAGTACACAAAAAAGTATGCGTTTGGTATACCCAAAATTTTAGGAGGATGTCAATTTGAAGTGGACCGAATTAAGTGTCTTAACTAGTAGTGAAGCTGTTGAAGCCGTTTCAAATATTTTAATTGAAAGTGGTGCCGAGGGCGTTCAAATTGATGACTCAAAAGACTTTGAAAAATTGATGCAAGATAATTTATCTGGGTACGATTTTGGATTAGTTGAACATCAAGTTGAAGGTGCTAAAGTATCTGCATTCTTTCCGGAAATAGTATTTATTCCCGAAATATTACCCGTTATCCAAAGTAAGGTTAATCAGTTGGTAGATTTTGGTCTTAATATAGGACAGGGATTAATTGAATCGACTGAAGTTGATGATCAGGGATGGGGATTAGAATGGCAACAATACTATCACCCCGTTAGAGTGACCCGTTTCTTAACCATTGTACCAAGTTGGGAGAAATACGAACCCAGCCAGTTGGACGAAAAAGTGATTCAGTTAGATCCAGGAAAGGCGTTCGGAACGGGGACACATCCAACAACTCGATTAGCCTTAGTTGCATTAGAACAAGTCATTCGTGGTGGTGAAACGATGATAGATGTTGGAACTGGCTCAGGAGTTCTAAGTATTGCCGCCAAACATTTAGGCGTTAGCCAGATTGATGCTTATGATTTAGATGATATTGCAGTTGAAGCCGCAGTGTTAAATTTTAACTTAAATCCAGTTGCGAGTGAAGTTCATGTTGCGGCAAATGACTTGCTGAACGGTATCGAGAAACAAGTTGATTTAATTGTTGCTAATATCTTGTCTGAAATTATTGTACCTCTAATTCCACAAGCTAAAAATAGTTTAAATTCTGGGGGTTATTTCGTAACTTCTGGTATCATTGCGGATAAGGTTAATTTAATTAAATCATCACTGATAAATGGTGGGTTTGAAATACAGCAAATATTAAATATGGGTGATTGGTTTTCAATCATTGCAGTTAAAATGGACTCGGAAGGTTAGGGACTAAGGATGCAAAGATATTTTTTGAAATCTAATGAGTTGGTTTTGACGGATGAAGATTTCCATCATGCCACTAAGGTTATGCGTTTATCGGTTGGCGATAAGGTTGAATTAGTGAAGCAGTCAGAGGAAGTTGTCGTCGCAAGAGCGACACAAATTACCGATGATTTCGTTAATTTTGAGTATCAAATCACAGTAGAATCGCAAGTTGAATTACCAATTGCAGTTACAATTGCGTCAGCCCTTTCGAAAAAAGACAAAGCTGATTGGATTGTACAAAAAGGGACTGAGATGGGTGCTAGCAGATTTATCTTTTTTAATAGTGATTTTTCTATCGCTAAATGGGATCAGAAAAAACAAGCTAAGAAAATTGAACGGCTACAAAAAATTGCTCAGGGCGCAGCAGAGCAATCGCATCGAACTGTAATTCCAACAATTGCCTATGTTAATAAGATTGATGAATTATTTCAACAATCTTATGATATTCAGATTGTTGCCTACGAAGAATCAGCTAAGCAAGGTGAGGTTAGTCAATTAAAAAAATCATTTGATTTAATTAAGCCTAATCAAAATTTGATTGCAGTGTTTGGTTCAGAGGGTGGTATTTCCGAAGCTGAAATTAATAAATTATCTTCAGCTGGTTATAAAAAAGTTGGTCTGGGGCCTAGAATATTACGTGCGGAAACAGCTCCATTATACCTATTGGCGAGTCTTTCATTTTTTAGTGAATTAAGTTAAAATGAAGCATGAGAAAATGAAATGAGGAAAAATTTTTGAAAAAAGTATTAAATATAACTTCTGCATGGTATTTGGCAGTAGGTGTTGCCGTTGGGGTTGTTTTACCAATGTTGTTAACCTTGGCCAATGCAAATGACGTTGTGAAGATTGGTGTTTCGTTATTTGTAGTAAATGTGATTTATGCCATTGCTGTTGGTGTCGTTGTAGGTAAAAGTAATCACAGCTTAATTTTTGTTTTTTTCTTCCCGATAATTTTTGCAATTGGCGTCTTATTTCACTTGTTTCAAAGTGTCATGATTCTTTTTGCACTCATTTATCTCTGCTTGTCGTTATTAACATGGGGAATTTCAAAAAATTAATTATGAATACGTAAGTACGCCGACTGGATTATGTCATCGCGTACTTTTATTTTATATAAAAAGAGGTGTTTAGATATGACAAAAGAAGAAATGTGGAGCGCTAGAGACGTCTTGGAAATCGTTGAAAGCTACATGAATGAAGAACACGTTAAGTTTGTACAAAAAGCGTGTGATTTTGCTACGTATGTTCATAAAGACCAATATCGCAAGTCGGGTGAACCCTATATTATGCATCCGATACAAGTTGCTGGTATCCTAGCTGAATTAAAAATGGACCCTGAAACAGTTAGTGCCGGATTTTTACACGATGTTGTTGAAGACACACAGGTTACTTTAGGTGATTTAGGTGAACTTTTTGGAAAAGACGTAGAAGTAATCGTTGATGGTGTTACTAAACTTGGGCAGATTCAATATAAATCCCACCAAGAACAGTTGGCTGAAAATCATCGTAAGTTACTTTTAGCCATGTCTAAAGATTTACGAGTAATTATTGTTAAATTGGCGGATCGATTGCATAATATGCGAACGTTGAAACATTTACGTCCGGATAAACAACGTCGAATTGCGAATGAAACATTAGAGATTTATGCACCTTTGGCAGATCGTTTGGGTATCAGCACGATTAAATGGGAGCTAGAAGATAGTTCGCTGCGTTATTTAAATCCACAACAGTATTATCGAATTGTCCATTTGATGAATTCAAAACGTGAGGAACGTGAAGAATATATTTCCGGTGCGATTGAGGAAATTAAGATATCCATTAGTGATTTGAAAGTTTCGAGTGAAATTTATGGCCGTCCCAAACATTTATATTCCGTTTATAAAAAAATGAAAGATCAACATAAACAATTTTCTCAAATTTATGATCTTTTAGCGGTCAGGGTGATTGTTGGATCAATTAAAGATTGTTATGCAGTACTTGGGGCCATTCATTCAAGATGGAAACCAATGCCTGGGCGATTTAAAGATTATATTGCAATACCCAAGGCTAACTTGTATCAGTCACTTCATACGACGGTTGTTGGTCCGGAAGGTCGTCCTTTTGAAGTTCAGATCAGAACTAAAGAGATGCATGAAATTGCTGAATTTGGAGTCGCTGCACATTGGGCCTATAAAGAAGGCGTAAAAGAAAAAGTTCAACAAGATGATGCTGGAACAAAATTAAACTGGTTTAAAGAAATTATTGAATTGCAAGATGAAACCGATGACGCTTCTGATTTTATGGAAAGTGTTAAAGGCGATATCTTCGGCGATCGGGTCTATGTTTTCACGCCAAAAGGTGATGTTTTTGAACTACCTAAAGGTGCAGGACCGCTTGATATGGCTTACAGTATTCATACTGAAATCGGACACCATACGACAGGGGCAAAAGTAAATGGTAAGATTGTCCCATTAGATTACCAAGTCAAGAATGGTGACATTGTTGATATTCTAACGAGTAAGAGTTCAATGGGGCCTAGTCGTGATTGGGTAAACTTGGTACACACAAATAAAGCGCGTAATAAAATTAAGCGTTTCTTTAAATTACAAGACCGTGTTGCTAACATCACAAAGGGTGAGGAGTTACTAACCATTCAACTTATTGATTTAGGTTTTGATCCAAAAGAAGTTATCACTAAAGAAAATATGAAACGACTTTTAGATAAGAAACAATTAGCAGAAGCAGATGATTTGTATGCTGCAATTGGTTTTGGTGAAATTGCAACGTTGGGGACAGCTAATACGCTAACTGAAGACATTCGTTCTAAAGAGGAAGAAGTCCGACAAGTAAATGAACAAAAAGCGATTTTGGAAGATCATAAACCACTTAAAAAAGCTGAAACACCTGATAAGAATCGTAAGAGTAGCCATGATGGTGGCATTGTAATCGATGGCGTTGACAATTTACTTGTTCGACTCAGCCATTGTTGTAATCCAATTCCGGGAGACAATATTATTGGGTACATTACTAAAGGACGTGGTGTTTCAATTCATCGCGTTGAATGTCCCAATGTGATTAAAGCTGAAGAATCTGGTGAACGGATTATTAGTGTGAAATGGGAAAAAGTTACAGATAATAAGGCTAACTATCAATCTGATTTAGAAATTCAAGGCTACAATCGTTCAGGACTTTTAAATGATATTTTACAATCATTGAATAATACAACTAAGCAATTAAGCTCAGTAAATGGTCGCGTTGACAATAACAAAATTGCAACAATGGATGTTTCAGTCGGTGTGAAAGATATCATTCAATTAGAAAGAACGATGGAGACACTAAAGAGTGTTGAAGACGTGTACGCAGTCAAAAGAAAGATTCATTAATTTTTTTAATGGAGGGTTTAAAAATGAAAGTTGTTGTTCAGCGCGTGAAACATGCTAACGTCACAATAGATGGTCAAGTATTTAATCGTGTTAATGCGGGTTATCTGTTATTAGTGGGGTTTAAATCCGGCGATACATCTAACGAAATAGATTATATGGTTAAAAAAATTTCAAACTCTCGATTATTTGAAGATAACGACGGTAAAATGAATTTAAGTATTCAAGAAATTGCGGGAGAGATTCTGTCCATTTCGCAATTTACGTTGTATGCATCAACAAAAAAAGGAAATAGACCTGGTTTTTCGCTGGCAGAAGATCCTGAATTAGCTGAAAAACATTATGAGGAATTCAATCAAAAGTTAGCTAATGTTGTATCCGTTGTAAAAACTGGACAATTTGGAGCAGATATGGCGGTTGAGCTTTTAAATGATGGTCCTGTAACAATCATTTTTGATTCTGAACAAAAATAAAAGGTGTATTAGAGTTAGGTCTCTAGTACGCCTTTTTAAGGTTTATTATTATAGTAGGAAGAGGTCAGAATAATGGTAAATAATTATTTTTGGGATTTTGATGGGACGCTTTTTGATACTTACCCAGGGATGGTTAACGCATTTCAAAAAGCGCTTCAATTACAAAATATTAGTGTTGCCGGTGAGGATATTTATCAGATTATGCGAGAAAAATCTGTTAGACAGGCAATTCAACTATATTCTAATATGAACCCAAGTTTAAATGTAGATAAATTAAAAGAAAATTATACTAACTTAGAGATAAAAGAACAGGTTAATGTAAAATTATTTCCGGGTGCCGAGGAAGTTTGCGAATGGGTAACTAACAACGGCGGACATAACTTCCTATTAACACATAGAGATCAAAGCGCGATTAACATGATGAAAGAAAATCATGTCTTAAATTTATTTTCAGATTTTGTAACTTCGAATCAAAAATTCCCAAGAAAACCAAATCCAGCGTCGCTTAATTATCTTGTAGAAAAAAATGGGGTTGATTTACAAACGGCCGCAATGATAGGTGATCGTGAGCTAGACATTGCGGCAGGACACAATGCGGGAATGAAAGGCTATCTGTTTGATTTTGACCAAATGATTACAACTGTTGAAGTTCCAGAAAAACGTGTTTTGAAATTAATCGATTTAATCGAAAAATAAGACGATGACTAAAATGTCATCGTCTTATTTATTTTTGAAATAGTTATCTAAGCCCTTAACAATTGATTCAGCCGTTTTTTCTTGGAAATTATCATTTTGAATTAACTTGAAGTCATATTTAGTATTAATGTAGCCAAGTTCTAGTAAAACCGATGGTTGCGTATTTTCTCTCAAAACGAGGAAATCTCCAAATTCGGTTCCACGATTATTGAGACCGGTATTGTTCAGTTCAACGTTTAATGCTGAAGCGAGCGCTAAATCTGTCGATTTCTTATAATAGTAACTGGTTAATCCTGTTGCTTCATTGTCATTAGGTGATGAATCAAAATGAAAACTAATAAATGCGTCTGCATTATTCGATTCAGCAAGTTTTGCGCGTGGTGTTAAACCAACATACGAATCGGAGTCTCGCGTTAAAAGAACGTTAGCACCACGTGCTTTGAGGAGATTAGCTACTCTTATTGCCATTTGAAGTGTATAAATTTTTTCTTGTTTCTTTTTAATTGAGAGGGCTCCTGAATCATTACCACCGTGTCCGGGATCTAAAACAATTGTTGCCTCAGACAGTTTTGTGACTGTGGCATTTTTTTTAGCAAGAAGCCAATTTGCAACCCAGCCTTTTTTGTCATCAGGAAGTAAAACATATGACCAATTATTTTTTTCTCGAATAATGGAGATGCGTTCTCCTTTTTTTAAAGTATTGGTTACTTTAAATGACGTGCTAGGTCCCGTACGTACGTTGATATTGTCTGATTCAACAACAGTTTCCCCTAAGTAACTCATCGTTTTCGCTACACCTAGGCACAAGGTGAAAAAGATGATAATCAATAAAATGACTCTCGGCCAGTTTATGTTGCTGCCTTGTTTTCTCCCTGTTGCCATTGACGTGCTCCTTTAACTATAAGAAATTGAATCTAAGTTGTATTATACCAAAAATTTGACTAATAGTAAGAATCAATTTTGAGTAATATTGAAAGTTAAGCCACACTTGACTTTAAGGGCGTATTCGGGTAAATTTAAAGGTAATAAAATATTAAAACCGATGAAAAAAGAAATTAAGTTTAATAAAATGAACAGAGAGTGAATAATTTGCTGAAATATTCACCATTTTGATAAACTGAAAGACACTTTTGAGGTGCGTGTGTTTAAACCACATGTCGTTTAAGTTGCGTTAAGCTATTAGTAAAAATTAAGGTGGTACCGTGCAAAAGCACCCTTGTCGTATTTAGATGAGGGTGCTTTTTTGTCTATATGATGCCCCAAAACAGGAGGATTTATAATGAAATTTCAACGTCCAAAAGGCACTGCTGATATTATTCCAACTGATTCAAAAAAATGGCAATATGTTGAAGAAACGGCAAGAAAAATATTTTCTAGTTATCAGTACGAGGAAATTAGAACGCCACTTTTTGAACATTTTGAGGTTTTCTCAAGAACTTCGGGGGATACTTCGGATATTGTAACGAAGGAAATGTACGATTTTAAAGACAAAGGTGATCGTCATATAACGTTGCGTCCGGAAGGAACAGCCGGAGTTGTCAGGGCATATGTTGAAAATAAACTTTATGGACCAGAAATTCAAAAGCCATTTAAAACGTATTATATTGGACCAATGTTCCGATATGAAAGACCTCAATCTGGACGATTACGTCAATTCCATCAAATTGGTGTCGAAGCATTTGGTGTTGATAACCCAACCCTTGATGTTGAAGTCATGGCGATGGCAATTGATTTCTTATCAAAATTTGGATTGACTAATCTAAAATTGGCGATTAATACTTTGGGTGATAACAATAGTCGCGATAACTATCGCGATGCGCTAGTTGACTATTTAAGACCTTTTAAGGACCAATTAAGCGATGATTCTAAGGCACGTTTGGAAAAAAATCCGTTACGTGTATTAGATAGCAAAGATAAAGGCGATCAAGAAATCGTAAAAAATGCACCATCAATTCTTGATTATCTGAGCGAGGATTCTCAAAAACATTTTGATCAAGTCAAAGAGTTGCTTGATGCATTGGAAATCTCGTATGAAGTTGATTCAACAATGGTTCGTGGACTTGATTATTATAACCATACTATTTTTGAAATAATGTCTGACTCGAAAGCATTTGGTGGTAAATTTACGACTATCTGCGCCGGTGGACGTTACAACGGGCTTGTCGAACAATTGGGCGGACCCGAAACACCTGGGATTGGGTTTGGCTTGGGTATTGAGAGATTATTACTAGTGCTTGAAGCTGAAGATGCTAAATTGCCCGTTGAACAAGACTTAGACGTTTATGTTGTGGGTATTGGTGAAGAAACAAATATTGAATCATTAAAACTTGTACAGTCAATGCGTAAAGCTGGATTTTCAGTTGAGAGGGATTACTTGAATCGTAAGCCCAAAGGTCAATTTAAATCGGCTAACCGTATGAACGCTCATTTTGTAATGACATTGGGCGAGAGTGAATTAGAAACGCAAACTTTAAACTTTAAAAATATGAAAACAAGTCAAGAAGTTACAGTGAAATTAAGCGATGTTTATACAGATTTTTCAAAAGTATATCAAAACGCATTAAAATTGGAAGTAGAGGCTGATGGAGAATGAAAAGAACAACATATAGTGGTTTAGTTGATGAAACTTTTATTGGTCAAACGGTGACCTTAAAAGGATGGGTTCAAAAACGACGTGATTTAGGAAATTTAATTTTTATTGACCTACGTGATCGTGAAGGTATCGTCCAATTAGTATTTAGCCAAGAATTTGATTCCGGGGCTTTGAAAGTTGCTGAAGAATTACGTAACGAATTTGTCATTGAAATCGAAGGGCAAGTTACTGCACGTGATGCTAAAGCAATTAACCCAAGAATGAAAACGGGTAAAGTTGAAGTTGAAGTTCATAATACAATTATTTTAAACAAGGCTAAAACACCACCATTTGAAATACAAGATGATATTAACGTTGCAGATGATACGCGATTAAAATATCGTTATTTAGATTTACGTCGTCCTGAGATGCAAAAATCATTGATGATTCGTAGCCGCATTACACAATCAGTTCATAGCTATTTGGATGATCAAAAGTTTGTTGATATCGAAACACCATACCTAACTAAATCAACGCCTGAAGGGGCACGTGATTATTTAGTACCTTCACGTGTTTATCCTGGTCACTTCTATGCGTTACCACAATCACCTCAATTGTTCAAACAATTGTTAATGAATGCCGGTTTTGATCGTTACTATCAAATTGCTCGTTGTTTTAGGGATGAAGATTTGCGTGGTGATCGTCAACCAGAATTTACTCAAATAGATTTAGAGACTTCATTTATGTCTGCTGAAGAAATTCAAGATTTAACTGAAGGTTTATTAAAACGTGTCATGAAAGATACCTTGGATATTGATCTTGAATTACCTTTACAACGTATGACATGGAATGAATCAATGGCAAGATATGGTTCTGAAAAACCAGATATCAGATTTGACATGGAATTAAAAGATATGGCGGAAGCAGTTAAGGATATTGATTTCAAAGTATTTACTAATACGTTGGAAAATGGCGGACTTGTTAATGCAATTGCCATTCCTGGTGGTGCCGATAAGTATTCACGTAAAGCAATTGATGCTAAGACAGCTTATATTGAACGGTTTGGCGCTAAAGGATTAGCTTGGGTCAAAGTGACTGAGGAAGGTTTCAGCGGTCCAATTGCTAAATTCTTGAATGATCACGTTGATGTGATTAAAGAAGCAGCTGGCGCAAATGTTGGCGATTTAATTTTATTTGTTGCTGATAAGGCCAGCGTCGTCCGTGCCTCATTAGGCTACTTACGTAACGATATTGCTAAAGAAATGGATATGATTGATGAAAGTCGATTTGCATTTCTTTGGGTTGTTGATTGGCCATTATTTGAATACAGTGAAGACTTCGATAAGTTCATTACCGCACATCATCCGTTCACCATGCCAAATGAAGAAGATGTTCATTTGCTTGATGAAAATCCGCATGAAGCACATGCGCAAAGTTATGATATCATTTTAAATGGTTATGAATTGGGTGGCGGCTCGATCCGTATTCATAAACGCGATATTCAAGAAAAAATGTTTAAAGCATTAGGATTTACTAAAGAAAGTGCAGAAGAACAATTTGGATTTTTCTTAGATGCACTTGATTACGGATTCCCACCTCATGGTGGTTTAGCTATTGGGTTAGATAGATTTGCAATGTTGTTGGCTAAAAAGGATAACATTCGTGAAGTTATTGCATTCCCTAAAAACTCAAAAGCATCAGAACCATTAACCAATGCGCCTAGTTCAGTTGCAACTAAACAATTGGATGAATTATCGTTAAAAATTAATGAACAAGATATGAAATAAGAATGCAAAGACTAATGATTAAGTTCATTAGTCTTTTTTTTAAGCAAAAAAATATCAATTTTTGGTGGGTTAAGCTATGCTTAGCACAATAAAAAAGGAGACGATAACTATGAGTGAAAAAGCAATATTTTCTGGTGGCTGTTTCTGGTGCATGGTGGAACCATTCGAAGAACAACCTGGAATTTTAAACGTTGTGTCTGGATATACTGGTGGACATACAAAAAATCCGACCTACGAAGATGTCGTTTCTGAAACGACAGGACACACAGAAGCCGTAGAGATTACGTTTGACCCTAATCAAATTAATTATTCTCAGTTGGTAGATATTTATTGGCGTCAGACTGATCCAACTGATGCAATGGGACAGTTTCAAGACAGGGGTGAATCTTACCGACCGGTGATTTATACTTTGAGTGATGATCAAAGGAAAGTTGCGGAAGTATCAAAACAAGCATTAATTGATAGTCATCGTTTTAAAGAACCAATTGTGACAAGTATTGAAGATGCTAGTCCGTTTTATGCGGCGGAAGACTATCATCAGGAATTTTATAAAAAGAACCCAAGACGATTTGCCATAGAAGAAAATGGTGGGCGTCAACAATTTAAAGAATCTGTGTGGAAATCTGAATAGCGTAAAAAAGAAACTTTTCGAATGGTAATTTCGGAGAGTTTTTTTGTATATATTAAGTTTTAATTGATAAATTAATGTCTAACGGCATACAAATGCAATGAATGGTATAATATTCATAAATTGTCAAAATGAAATGTGAGGTTTTTTGATCATGGACGATCTGCAACAAATTTTTAAAAAGCATTCATATGCGGCCAAAGCTTCAACGGCATTTATTTATGCGATACTAGTTTCCGTTGCGATGAACTTTTTTTGGACGCCGGGTAAAATATATGCATCTGGTATTACCGGACTAGCACAATTGGTATCAACTTTACTTAGTCGGTATGCGCCTTTTCAAATATCGACAGCCCTATTATTATTTCTGTTAAATACGCCAATGTTTGTTTTAGCTTGGAATAAAATTGGTCATCGTTTTACTGTTTTTACTTTCTTAGCAGTTGTTTTCTCAAGTATCATGATTAAAGCAATTACACCAGTAACCTTGACAACTGATCCTATTATTTGTGCAATTTTTGGGGGAGCAGTTAATGGGTTTGGAACGGGTTTAGCACTTAGAAATGGTATTTCAACTGGTGGATTAGATATCATTGGGTTAACGATTAAAAAGAAAACGGGTAAAAGCATTGGAACGATTAATATTATTTTCAATGCCTTCATTGTTTTGGCTGCCGGTTTTATTTATGGATGGCCATATGCCTTTTATTCTGCACTAGGATTATTCGTAAATGCTAGAGTTATGGATATGGTTTATACGAGACAACAAAAAATGCAAGTTATGATTGTAACGAGCCGTCCAAAAAGTGTTATTGATTCGATTCAAAATCATATGCGCCGTGGTATCACAATCGTGAACGACGTTGAAGGGGCATATCATCACGATGATAAAACACTTTTAATTACTGTAATATCAAGATATGAGCAAAACGAATTGCATGATGCAATGGAAGAGTCAGATCCAGTCGCATTCGTTAGTATCTCAGAAAACGTCCAAATTTGGGGACGTTTTTATGAGCAGGCATTATAAATTATAAATTAAAGGATTATTGAGTTATGCAAATTAAAAAAAATCTCTACTTATTTCTTATCAAAATAATGTCGTTCATAAGCTTCTCTAAAAAGAGTGATAACGTTTCTTATTTAATGAGTTTTGGAGGTAACATTGATTTTATTCAACGGTTAAATGAAAGATGTTTAGCGCGTAAGCAACACTTAATTGTTTTTTATCGTCCTTCGATGGAATTAGAAGCCATAGAAATTCAAAAGTCAGGTATCGAAATAAAAATGTTTGTTGAAAACATCTCTTTTGTGTTGATGCTAATTCCTTTAATTTCTAAAAGCAGCTTACTTTTTGTTGATAATTATTTTGCTTTCTTAGCAACCATGCATACAAAAAAATCGACAAGAATAGTTCAATTGTGGCATGCAAATGGGGCGATTAAATCATTTGGTTGGGATGAACCTAAAACTAATAGTCGATCGACTTCAGATAAAAAAAGATTTCAAACAGTTTATGATCAGTTTGATAATTTTATTGTGGGGTCAACTAAAATGGGTACTGTCTTTGAAAAAAGTTATCATGTCACTACTGATAAGATTTTAGAAATCGGCTACCCTGCCTCAGATAAATTTCAAAATAGTGACTGGCAAAATAAAATGAAAAACAGTATTTTTGCCAGTCATCCCGATTTAAAGAATAAAAAAATCATCTTGTATGCACCTACGTATCGGGAAAATATAAGCGGGGATGTCACATTAGAAATACCCGGGGATTTTTCTGGTATTCAAAAACTTTTAGATGATGAAACAAAGTTAATTATTAAATTACATCCACATTTGCGGGATAAGGAAATTGAACTAAAATCAATTTTGTCCAAAGATATCGTTTGGATAGATGATTACTCTACCGGTGAATTATTGACTATTACGAATTGCTTGATCACTGATTACTCGTCTGTTATTTTTGATTTTAGTCTGCTGCCCAACGCGGAACAAATATTATTTTATTGTTTCGATTATCAATCCTATAAAGATAGTATTGGTATTCAATCTGACTTTCATGAGTGGGCACCAGGACCAATTGTGCAAACTATGAACGAACTGGTTAATGCCTATCAAAAAGTTCAAAATAGTGATAGACAATTAGACACATTTAATTTATTATGGAATACAGCTAATGATGGATACGCAACGAAGCGTGTTCTAGATTATTATTTTAAGTAAATAAGGAGCGTCAACGTATTGAAAAAAGTTATTTCAATTATAAGAGAGCAATTTGAAAATTTACCAATCATATTTCGAGTTTCAAAATATGAAGATAGAGCAACTTACCAGAGCCATTATCTAGGAATTGCTTGGGAGTTCTTGAACCCAATGATTCAAATCGGGATTTACTATCTTGTTTTCGGAGTAGCACTGCATGCAGGTCAACAAATCGATGGTGTTAATTACTTTGCCTGGATGATGGTCGGAATAGCACCATGGCTATTCATAAATGCAAGCGTACTTGGCATGTCTCGTAGTGTTTATGAGAAGGTTGGATTGGTTGCTAAAATGAAGTTTCCGGTTAGTGTTTTACCGACTATCCGAATGATTAGCCAGATGACTGCATACTGGGTCATGTTTGGTTTTAGTATTATCGTTTTGTTATTGTCCGGTGTGACACCAACAATATATTGGTTGCAGTATATTTATTACTTCTTTTGTATGATTGTATTTTTATTCGCTTTCGGTATTTTTAATTCGACAATTTCAATTTTGGCTCGTGATTACTATATTGCGCTTCAATCAATTATGAGAGTATTATTCTATATGTCTGGAATTTTATTCAATTTGAACTCTGGTAGTTTTCCAAAAGTTTTTGTAAGGATTTTACAAATAAATCCGTTTAACTATTTAGTTGCAGGATTTAGAGAGAGCTTTTTGAGTGAAGGTTGGTTCTTTGACCATCCAACTCAACTGTTGTTGTTTTGGTCAATTACATTGATGTTCCTCTTGGTAGGATCACATCTACATTATAAATTTAGAGCTCATTTCGTTGATTTAATTTAATGAGTAAAAAAGATTTAGAAAACTTGCCGTAAAACGGGTTTTCTAAATCTTTTTTTATAATAAATGGTATAATATTAATAATTTAAAAAACGGAAAAGGGGTAATGAATCATGTTGATAGGATCGCATGTTGGTATGAAGGGGAAAGAAATGCTACTTGGCTCTGCTGAAGAAGCTGCAAGTAACGGCGCCAGTACGTTTATGATCTATACAGGGGCTCCTCAAAATACAAGACGTAAAGATGTTTCTGAGATGAACATTCCAAAGGGACAGGCATTTATGGCAGAACACGGATTAAGTGATATCGTGGTCCACGCACCATATATAATTAATTTAGGTAATACTGTTAAGCCAGAAAATTTTTCTTTTGCAATCGATTTTTTGAAAGCCGAAATAGATCGTGCCGAAGCATTAGGGGCTACTCAGATGACACTTCATCCAGGGGCACATGTTGGTGCAGGTGCAGATGCCGCAATTAATCATATTATTGAGGGATTAAACGAAGTGTTGACGCCCGACCAAACGATTCAAATTGCCATTGAAACGATGGCGGGTAAAGGGACTGAAGTCGGGAGATCATTTGAAGAAATTGCACAAATGATTAATGGCGTGAAGTTAAATGATAAATTATCCGTTACTTTTGATACTTGTCATACGAGCGATGCGGGCTATGATATTAAAACCGATTTTGAATCCGTTATTAAACATTTTGATGATGTTATCGGAATTGATCGATTAAAAGTTTTTCATATTAATGATTCAAAAAATATTCAGGGTAGTCATAAGGATCGGCACGCTAATATCGGTTTCGGTGAAATTGGATTTGAGGCATTGAATACCATCGTGCATGATGAAAGATTTGCCACCGTTCCTAAAATATTAGAAACACCTTACGTAGGTTTAGACAAAAAAACGCAACAATCACCATATAAAAAGGAAATAACAATGTTTAAAGAGAACGTATTTAACCCTAATTTATTAGCTGAACTTGGTATGAATTAATTAAATAAATATCAAAAAAGAAGACAAAACGTGAATTATGAGGTTATCTTAAATATTTTATAAAAGATTTATTGACGTCGATTGAGACTTTGGTTATAATGAACAAGGACAGTTTGACGATGCAACTTAATGCATAAAAAGACGGTTACATTCAAGCTCGGAGGGAGGGATATCTATGTCAAAGACAGTCGTACGTAAAAACGAATCTCTCGATGATGCTCTTCGTCGCTTTAAACGTTCCGTTTCTAAAACAGGTACATTACAAGAATACCGTAAACGCGAATTCTATGAAAAGCCAAGTGTGAAACGTAAGAAGAAATCCGAAGCAGCAAGAAAGCGTAAAACAACTAAGAAACGCTTCTAGTCTAGGGAGGAATCAACGTTGAGTCTATTAGAAACACTTAATAACGATTTAAAACAAGCGATGAAAGCAAAAGACAAACAAACTTTAAGTACCGTAAGAATGCTTAAAGCAGCTGTTACGAACGAAGAAATTAAGGCAGGTCATGAATTATCAACTGATGATGAAACTGTTTTATTGGCTCGCGAGTTAAAACAACGTAAAGAATCTTATGCAGAATTCAAAAGTGCTGGTCGAGACGATCTTCTAGAAAGTCTTGATATGGAAATTAAAATTGTCGAAAATTATTTACCTGAACAATTATCGGCCGAAGAAGTTACTGATATTGTGAAAGAAGTTATTTCACAAGTTGGGGCAACTTCAAAAGCAGATTTTGGAAAAGTCATGGGTGCGGTTATTCCTAAACTTAAGGGACGAGCTGATGGTAAGGTTATTAGTGAGACAGTTAAATCATTATTAAATTAGCAAAAAGGAATCACAATTCAAATTGAATTGTGATTCCTTTTTTTGTTAATTAAACAAAAGGGATAAAGAAACGCCTAATTGACTTTAGTTAGTCTCAGAAATATGCTATTATTTGAGTTAAGTAACTTTAGGACATATAAAACGAATTTAAAGAGGGCTATTATGGATTTAGAAATTTTTGACCATACTGAAGCAGAACCAGAAAAAAATATTAAATTAATTAAAGAAATTCTTGATTTCGCGGGTAAAAAAATTGAGTTACCAGATGATACAGAAATGTCAGTGACTTTAATGAATAACGAAGAAATTCATAAAATTAATCGGGAATATCGTAATGTTGATCGACCAACAGATGTTATCAGTTTTGCAATTGAAGAGGACGGTGACGATATGCCAATCATTTTCCCTACCGATGAGGATATGGAAATGCCAGAAATTGCTAAAAATATTGGGGATATCATGATTTCAACGGAAAAAGTTGTTGAACAAGCAATTGATTATGGTCATTCTTACGAACGGGAACTTGGTTTTTTAACTGTACATGGCTTTTTACATCTAAACGGTTATGATCATATGGAACCTGAAGATGAAAAAGAAATGTTTGGCTTACAAACTGAGATACTTGATGCTTATGGCCTTAAACGATAAGCGCCAAATTAAAAAAAATCGAACATTTTTATCGTCATTAGGTCATTCACTGGATGGACTTGTTACGGTTTTTAAAGAAGAAAGAAATATGAAAAAACATGTGGCAATGATGGTATTTGTATCCATTTGCGCGGCTATCTTTCAAATTTCTGAAACGGAATGGTTATGGCTCGCTTTAAGTATTAGTATGGTTATTATCAATGAGGTTTGGAACACGGTTATTGAAAACCTAGTGGATTTAACGACCGGTAATAAATACAATGAGATTGCGAAAAAGGTTAAAGATATGTCTGCCGCGGCCGTTTTATTATCAGCGCTTTTCGCCATGATTGTGGGATGTTTAATTTTTATTCCACAATTGTTAGAGTTACTTTTTGAGTAATCAATTGAAACAGAAGATACACAATAAGAGGAGAATTAATTAATGCAAAATAAAAAATTTCATTCAGGATTTGTGGCTATTTTAGGACGTCCTAATGTTGGTAAATCAACATTTTTAAATAATGTTATGGGCCAAAAAATTGCTATTATGAGTGATAAAGCACAGACTACTAGAAATAAAATTCAAGGTATTTATACGACTGATGATGCACAAATTGTCTTTATTGACACGCCCGGTGTCCATAAGCCTAAGAGTCGTTTAGGCGATTTCATGGTTAAATCTGCGCTTTCAACGCTTGGAGAAGTGGATGCTATTTTATTCATGGTCAACGCCATGGAGAAACGAGGACCTGGAGATAACTTTATTATTGATCGTTTAAAAGATACTAAGAAACCAATTTACTTAGTTATCAATAAAATAGACCAAATCCATCCTGATGAGATATTGGCTATTGTGGAATCATACCGCGAATCTTTAGATTATAAAGAAGTCTTTCCAATTTCTGCGCTTAAAGGAAATAATGTTGACGAACTTGTAGATTCATTGGTTGGTGAATTACCTGAAGGACCACAATTCTACCCTGAAGATCAAATTACAGATCATCCGGAACGATTTGTTATGGGCGAATTAATTCGTGAAAAAGTTTTACAGTTAACACGCGAAGAAGTTCCTCATTCAGTTGCGGTTTTAGTCGAGGATATCAAAAAGGAAGACGAAGAAAAATTGCATATTTCTGCAACAATTATCGTTGAACGCCCAACTCAAAAAGGAATTATCATTGGTAAAGGCGGTAAGATGTTAAAAGATATCGGTGTGAAGGCTAGAAAAGATATTGAAACAATGATGGGAGATCGCGTTTACTTAGAACTTTGGGTTAAAGTTCAAAAAAATTGGCGTGATAAACAAACTGATTTAAAAGCATTTGGTTACCGTGAAGATGATTATTAAAAAATAAATAAATGATCGGAACAAAGATAATTTTTGTTCCGATTTTTATTTATATAGATAAGGAGGTGCAGCATCATTCAAAATAATGAAGAGTTTGAAGGGATTTTACTTTATCGCAAAGAATATAAAGAACGCGATTTATTGGTTAAATTTTTAACGAATCGCTATGGTAAAAAAATGTTTTTTATTAAAGGTGCACGAAAACGTGGTTTTAAATTATCTTCTGCATTACTACCTTTTACAATTGGTACCTATAGTGGCAACCTGAACGATAACGGACTATCATTCATTAATGCCGCTAAGGAGTTTGAACAACTAAAAATGATTTCACAAGATATCGTTAGTAACGCGTATACGACTTATATTTTTAGTTTGATTGATGCTGCATTTAAAGATAACGAACCTATTCCGGTTTGGTATCAAAAAGTGGCAACGGCCATCCGATTAATTGACGAAGAATTTGATGCAGAAATTATTACCAATATTATTGAAATTCAGCTATTGTCAGTCTTTGGTGTGCAACCCCAATTACAGGGGTGTGCCGTTGGCGGAGAGACCCAAGGAGAATTTGATTATTCTGAAGCATATGGGGGATTACTTTGCTCCAAACATTGGTATCTTGATAATAATCGACTTCATGCCACTCAAAAAGCAATTTTTTATTTAAGACAGTTTTCCGTGGTGAATCTTGATAAATTGAATTCTATTAAAGTGGCAGAACGTACTAAAAAAGAATTACGTCAGATTATTGATGTTATTTATGATAATAGTGTTGGTCTAAATTTAAAAAGTAAAAAATTTATTGATGGAATGAGTTCGTGGCCAGTGTCATTAAAGAAAAACCCCGAAATATAATTGACAAATAACTGTTTCTAAACTATGATTATAAAGAAATAAATAGCAGGATTATGATGAAAAAAGGTAAACATAATTATTGAAGCGAACTTAGAATAGTGCGAGCTAAGTAATTAATTATTTTTATTGGCGTTTTCGGAGTCCTTTGTTAATGAAGCTGCCGGTTAATTAACCGGAAGTAGGGTGGAACCGCGATATTAAAATCGTCCCTATGTGGTCTACAAGACTGCATAGGTTTTTTTGTGCTTAAAAATAAGGAGGACTATCATGTCAAAAAAGTTAGCTGTTCAAGATATTATCATGACATTACAAAAGTTTTGGGCTGATCAGGGCTGTATGCTGATGGAAGCATACGATACAGAAAAAGGGGCCGGAACAATGAGTCCCTACACGTTCTTACGGGCAATTGGACCCGAACCATGGAATGCTGCTTATGTGGAACCTTCGAGACGTCCTGCAGATGGTCGTTATGGTGAAAATCCTAACCGTCTTTATCAACATCACCAATTCCAAGTGGTTATGAAACCATCTCCCGCAAACATTCAAGATTTGTATTTGGATAGTTTACGCGCATTAGGTATCGATCCTGCTGAACATGATATCCGATTTGTTGAAGATAATTGGGAAAATCCGTCAATGGGTTGTGCCGGTGTTGGTTGGGAAGTTTGGCTTGATGGAATGGAAGTTACTCAGTTTACTTACTTCCAACAGGTTGGTGGGTTGGAAGTCCATCCGGTTACTAGTGAAGTTACTTACGGTTTAGAACGTCTCTCTTCATATATACAAGATGTTGAGAGTGTTTACGATCTTGAATGGGCTGATGGTGTTATGTATGGTGATATTTTCAAAGAACCTGAATACGAAAATTCTAAATACTCATTTGAAGAAAGTAATCAAGAAATGTTATTTAATTTATTTGATGTTTATGAAACTGAAGCTAAGAAACAAATTGTTAATGGGTTAGTACATCCCGCATATGATTATGTGTTGAAGTGTAGCCATACGTTCAATTTATTGGATGCTCGTGGTGCCGTTTCAGTGACTGAACGTGCTGGTTACTTGGCAAGGATTAGAAATATGGCAAAATCAATTGCTAAAGTTTTTGTTCAAGAGCGTAAAAAGTTAGGTTACCCTTTACTTAAAGATGAAAAACTTCGTGAAAAGTTATTAAAGGAGGACAAATAAGATGACACATTCCTTTTTATTAGAGATAGGGCTAGAAGAAATACCCGCTCATGTTGTGACGCCGAGTCAAAGTCAATTAGCTAAACGTGTTAGTGATTTTCTGACGGAGCAACGGTTATCATTTGGGGAAGTTAAAGCTTTCTCAACGCCCAGAAGGCTTGCAGTTGAAGTGACTGATTTGGCTGATAAACAAGAGGATATTCAAGAAGAAGCTAAAGGTCCTGCAAAAAAAATTGCATTAGATGACGAGGGAAACTGGTCAAATGCTGCTAAAGGATTTGTTCGGGGCCAAGGAGTGACAACAGATGAAATCACCTTTAAAGAATTAAAAGGTGTTGAGTACGTTTATGTTAATAAATTTATTGCTGGAAAAGCGGCCAAAGATATTTTGGTTCAAATTAAAGCTGTTATTGAAGCCATGACTTTCCCCACAATGATGCATTGGGCAAATTATGATTTTAAATATGTTCGCCCAATTCGTTGGTTAGTTGCGTTACTTGATAATGAGGTAATTCCATTTAGTATTCTAAATATTGAGTCTGGCCGTCAAACGCAAGGACATCGTTTTTTAGGAAAAGCAATTGATCTTGAAACGGCAACCGAATATGTTGAAAAATTAGCAACGCAGTATGTCATAGTTGACTCAAAAAAACGTAAAGAAACAATCAGAACACAGATTAACGCCCTTGAAAATAATCAAAGTTGGCATATTATTGTTGATGAAGATCTTTTAGAAGAAGTTAATAATTTAGTTGAGTATCCAACTGTATTTTCTGGCCATTTTGATGAAAAATATTTAGATATTCCCGATGTTGTCTTAATGACTTCAATGAAGGATCATCAAAGATTCTTTTATGTACGTGACCAAAATGACGCTATTTTACCTATGTTTGTTTCAGTTCGTAATGGTACAGAAGCTAATATTGCTAACGTAGAGGCCGGAAATGAAAAAGTGCTTACGGCACGTTTAGAAGATGCCGCATTTTTCTATCAAGAAGATCAAAAGCAAAACATTGATGGCTACGTTGAACGATTAAAAAATGTAACCTTCCATGATAAAATTGGGTCAACATATGAAAAAATGGAACGTGTCCAGTTAATGGCTCAAATCATTGGTAAACGTGAGGGCTTAAATGACCGTGAGTTAGCACTTTTACAAAGAGCCAGTGAAATTTATAAGTTTGATTTAGTAACCGGAATGGTTGGTGAATTTTCAGAACTCCAAGGAATAATGGGAGAAAAATATGCTTTATTGATGGGTGAAGATCCAGCCGTTGCGCAAGCTATTTCTGAACACTATATGCCTATTAGTGCAGACGGTGAATTACCTAAATCAAAAATTGGTGCAGTTCTTGCTATTGCTGATAAATTAGATAGCATTTCAAGTTTCTTCTCAGTAGGATTAATTCCAACTGGATCAAATGATCCGTACGCACTTCGTCGTCAAGCGTTCGGTGTGGTTAGAATTGTTGAATCACGTCAATGGCGTTTTTCACCACTTGAAGTGTTAAACGATATTAAAGCATTAGCGACACTTCACCCGGCATTATTTACAAAGATGTCTGTAGGCGAGAATGATTTGGAAGTTTTAAGCTTTATTAATGATCGTATGAAACAATGGTTCTCAAATCAAAAGGTAAGTTATGATGTCATTGAAAGTGTTATTGGCAGTACAGATGCAGACTTGTTAACAATGGCGGAAGCAGCGGTAACGCTTGAAGCGCATAAGAAAGATAGGGATTTTAGAGAAACAATTGAAGCCGTTACTCGTGTCTTAAAGTTGGCTGACAAAAATAACGAAACTGATTTATCAGTGGAGGCAACATTATTGGATAACGTTGCCGAAAAAGAATTGTTTGAACGAGTTGAGACAATTCAACGTCGAATCGTTGATTTGACGCCAGAAGAGTTATATCATATATTGAGTGAGATTCGTCCATTAATTGAAAATTACTTTGATCAGACAATGGTTATGGTAGAGGATGCTAAAATTAAGCAGAATCGTTTAAATCAATTAAGTTTAATTGCCAAAATGAGTTCTAAATTAGGCGATTTAGAGAAATTGAATATTAAATAATATAGGAGTGGAAAATTATCTGAGAAGGTGATTTTCTACTTTTTGTTTGGTAGTAGAATCTGAATGCGCATATTTGACAAATGTGTCTAATAGTTGGAGCTAATTATTGTATTCATGTCAAATCAATGTTATTATTATGGGTACTCAAAAAGATGTATAACTTCGTATCGTTAGGTTTGGAGGTGAATGGCTAGAATGAGAATACCAGAGAATGTAATTGAACATGTAAGAACAAGTGTGAATATTACGGATGTCATTAGTCAATACGTTGGATTGAAAAAATCCGGTAGTAATTTTATGGGTTTGTGTCCATTTCACGAAGAAAAAACACCTTCATTTTCTGTTAGTGAAGAGAAACAAATTTTCCATTGTTTTAGTTGTGGTCGAGGCGGTAATGTTTTTAAATTCTTAATTGAATTGGATGGACTTAGTTTTCCGGAGTCTGTGAATAAAGTCGCAGAATTTGCGGGTATAGAGATTGACAGTAAATATGCTCAATCCCAGTTGGCTAAGACCCAAGAATCAATTGAAAATCGTCAATTAAAGCAACTTCACGATGACGCTACTAAGTTGTATCAGCATATCCTAATGAATACAGAGATGGGACAAAATGCCCTAGATTATCTGCACAATCGAGGGATGACTGATGAAGATATTACAACTTTCCAAATTGGGTTTGCACCTGAAAAATCAGTATTGCAGGATTTCTTTAATGAAAAGAAGCTAGATTATCAGATATTAAGACAGTCTGGCTTATTCATTGAGAATCAAGCAGGTAACCTACGTGAACGTTTTATTAATCGGGTAATGTTTCCAATTAGAAATCAAAACGGGCAGGTTGTTGCATTTTCAGGTCGTTTACTCGAGAAAAATAAGGATCTACCAAAATATTTAAATAGTCCAGAAACACCCATTTTTAATAAACGTGATATTTTATTTAATTACGATTTAGCAAAAAAAGAAATTCGAACAGAGGGTAACGTTATTTTGTTCGAAGGATTCATGGATGTTATAGCTGCTTATCGTTCTGGCGTTAAAAATGGTGTTGCATCGATGGGAACCAGTCTAACAAATGAACAAATTTATTTGTTAGAACGTTCAACTTCGCAGTTAAATATTTGTTACGATGGGGATGACCCTGGACAAAATGCAACTAATCGTGCTTTAGATTTATTGACAAACCAAACGAAAATGAAGGTTGGCGTGCTGGTCATTCCTAATGGCATGGATCCTGATGAGTTTGTTACAAAAAATGGTAAAGAAGCGTTTCTTGAGTTGGCTCACTCCGCTCGGGAAACGACGATCTCATTTAAAATGAACTTTTTAAAACGAGATCGAAATTTAAAAAATGAAAGTGAGCAAATTGATTATATCGATCAAGTCTTACGAGTTTTAGCTACAATAAAAACACCCTTTGAACAAGATATTTATGTTAATCAATTGGCTGATGAATTTAAAATTGATAAAACAATTTTAAGACAACAACTAGTAGATTTAGTAGCTAACCAACCGAGAGAACCGCAACATAGGGTTAATCCGGTAAGAGTTCGGACAGACGAGCCACCAATTGAACAACATCAAGAAATCATGCGAGATGAGAAAATTGATCGCGTTGAGAGGGCCGAAAGGTTGTTATTGTATCGTGTATTGCACGATCATACAGCGTGGTTAAAAATCAGAGCAGTCGATGACTTCAGTTTTGTCCATGATAATTATCAGTTGATATATACGCTGGCTGAAGGTTATCTGGACCTGCACGATCAATATGAAATTGCTAGTTTCCTAGATTATTTACCCAAGGAGGCTTTAAAACGTTTCGTAATGCAGATTGAACTAATGACTGTTTCGGATGACTCATCGGAAGATGAACTGAATGATTGCGTATCAGTTATCATGAATGATTCGCCAATTGAACGGTCAATTAATCAAGTTCGTTCTGATCTTGCGGAGGCAACTCGTTTAGGCAATACGGAACTAACAAATGAACTATCATTTAAGTTAATAGCGTTGTATCAAAAACAACAAGTACCACGAACATCCATCTAAGGGAGGAATTATTAATGGTAAAAAAAGTAGAAAAAGTCGAAGAAACAGAATTTGATGAAAAAGGATTCAAAAAGGCACAAACGAAGTTAATCAAAGAATACAAAGTTAAAAAAGAAATTAAGTATGATGATTTAACAAATGAATTAGCAACGCCTTTTCATTTAGATGCTGATCGTATGGATAAATTGCTTCAAAAAATTGAAGATTCTGGTATTGCTGTCGTTGACGAAGAGGGAAACCCAAGTGAACACAGTTTAAAAGCTGCTGAAAAAGTAACAAAAAAAGCTTTAAAAGATACTTCTGCACCAACCGGAATTAAAATTAATGATCCGGTTAGAATGTATTTGAAAGAAATTGGTCGTGTTAATCTTTTAAAAGCCGAAGAAGAAGTTGCTTTGGCTTTGAAAATTGAAGAAGGCGACGAAGAAGCTAAACAAAAATTGGCAGAAGCTAACTTGCGTTTGGTTGTATCGATTGCTAAACGTTATGTAGGTCGTGGGATGCAGTTCCTTGATTTAATTCAAGAAGGTAACATGGGCCTAATGAAAGCCGTTGAAAAATTTGATTATCGTAAAGGATTTAAGTTTTCAACGTATGCAACATGGTGGATTAGACAAGCAATTACACGAGCAATTGCTGATCAAGCTCGTACGATTAGAATTCCCGTTCATATGGTTGAAACAATCAATAAATTAATCAGAATTCAACGCCAATTATTACAAGAACTTGTTCGTGAACCAATTCCTGAAGAGATTGGTGCCGAAATGGACATGCCAGCAATGCCAGCTGAAAAAGTTCGTGAAATTTTGAAAATTGCTCAAGAACCTGTTTCATTGGAGACACCAATTGGTGAAGAAGATGATTCTCACTTAGGTGATTTTATTGAAGATCAAGATGCAACAAGTCCAGCTGATCATGCTGCTTATGAACTCTTGAAGGAACAACTTGAAAATGTTCTTGATACCCTAACTGATCGTGAAGAAAATGTCTTGCGTCTAAGATTCGGTCTTGACGATGGTCGTACAAGAACGCTTGAAGAGGTTGGTAAAGTCTTTGGTGTGACGCGCGAACGTATTCGTCAAATTGAAGCTAAGGCGTTACGTAAATTACGTCATCCATCTCGTTCAAAACAATTAAAAGATTTCTTAGAATAAAAATTTAAAAGCGATTATAAAACGAAACCTGTTTTATAATCGCTTTTTTTTAGTTATAATGAAGGAAGATAACACGCGAAAGAAGAGGAACAAATACATGGATGCACGTCATTTATCAGATCGATTAAAAAAAGTTGCGAAATTTGTCCCAAAGGATGCACGATTAGCTGATATTGGATCAGATCATGCTTATCTTCCAGCCTATTTAGCTATTAACAAGATTATTTCATATGCGGTTGCCGGTGAGGTAGCAAAGGGACCGTATGAAAATGCGGTGACAGAAATTAATACAGAACGGTTAGATCATATGATTATGCCACGGCTAGCTAATGGATTGAAGGCAATTAAAACGGACGATAACATTGATACGATTACGATTGCAGGAATGGGTGGCCCATTAATAAGAGACATTTTTAATGCCGATTTAGAGAAGTTGGTAGGTGTTCGTCGATTGATCATTCAACCTAACGTGGGTCAGGAATTGATCCGAGAATGGCTGATGAATCATTCTTATCAAATTATTGATGAGGATATTGTTGAAGATGATCATCACATCTATGAGATTATTGTGGCTGAAAAGGTTAGTAATAAGGTTGGATACTCTTCGTTGGACTTAAAATACGGACCAAATCTAAGAGTTGAACAAAATGAGGTATTTAGGGCTAAGTGGCAACGCCAAATGGCCAAAAAACGTGAAGTTTTGAAACATTTTGCGGCCGCTAATGAGGTGCCGATTGATAAAAAAAAGGTCCTAGAAATTGATATCAAAGAAATTGAGGAGATGTTAAAATGACAAGAATTAGTGACTTAATTCAACGGTTTGAACTGTTTGCGCCTAAAGATATGGCTGAAATGGGTGATCCGGTTGGTCTCCAGTTAGGTAATATGAATAATAAAGTCTCTAAGGTCATGACGACACTTGATGTCCGTCCAGAAGTTGTTCAAGAAGCAATTGATAATAACATTGATTTTATTTTTGCGCATCACCCTTTGATGTTCAGACCGGCTAAAAACTTGGATACGACGAATCCGCAAAATAAAATGTACGCTGATTTATTGAGTCATAATATTACCGTCTATGCCGCACATACTAATTTAGATAATGTTGTTGGTGGGATGAATGATTGGTTGGCAGATCAATTAGGCTTGCAAAAGACAATACCATTAGTGCACACGACGAGTATGGATTATGGAATGGGTCGTGTAGGGAATCTAAAGAATGAAATGACCGTTGCTGAGTTTTCAGAGTACTGTAAACAACAATTTAATCTCAGTGGACTACGGGTTATTTCAACTGATTTAACGCAATTAGTTAAGCGAGTTGCCATTTTGGGTGGTGATGGTGGAAAATTTTATCCCGAGGCAATTAAAAATCAGGCAGATGTCTATGTGACTGGGGATGTTTACTATCATACAGCTCACGACATGTTAGCTGAAGGTCTGTCTGCTGTGGATCCTGGACATCATATTGAAAGTATTTGTAAGCCTCAACTGAAACGATTATTTGACGAATGGACTATTGATAATGATTGGCAAATTGAAACGATTGAATCAACTATCAATACAGATCCATTTCAGTTTATTTAATTGAAAAATTAGAGTATCATTAGAATTGTTAAATAATAATATTAGGAGATATGCCATCATGACAAAATATGAAGAATTAATTCCACGTTTTATTAAGTACGTTAAAACAGAAACTCGCTCTGATGAAAATTCAGGATTGACACCTTCGACGCAAACTCAGGTTGAATTTGCAAAAGAATTAAAGAAGGAACTTTTAGAGATTGGATTAACTGATGCACGCATTTCTGAAAAAAGTGGGTACGTTTTAGCAACGTTGCCCAGTAATTTAGAAAATGATGTAAAAGTAAAAGCGGTTGGATTTATTTCGCATATGGATACAGCAGCCTTTACGGCAGAGGGTGTTAATCCTCAATTCGTTGAAAATTATGATGGTGAATCTGATATTAATCTTGATGATGAAGGTAAATTTAAATTAACCGTTAAAGAATTTCCTAATTTAAAAAATTATAAAGGCAATACGCTTATAACAACAGATGGGTCAACTTTACTAGGATCGGATGATAAATCTGGTGTTGCTGAAATTTTCACGGCCGTAGCTTACTTAGTTGCGCATCCAGAAATTAAGCATGGAGATGTTAAGGTTGGAATCGGACCTGATGAAGAAATTGGCGTAGGAGCAGATAAATTTGATGTTAAAGATTTTGGCGCCGACCTTGCTTATACAGTAGATGGTGGGCCATTAGGTGAATTGGAATACGAAACATTTAATGCCGCGCAGGCGGTTATTTCAATTCAAGGTAAAGAAGTTCACCCCGCAACTGCCAAAGGTGTTTTAATCAATGCAAATAAATTAGCAAGTCAATTTGACTCACTTTTACCACAAGATGAGGTTCCTGAAAAGACTGAAGGTCGTGAAGGTTTCTATCATTTGATTTCAGTGGATGGCACAGTTGATGAAGCAAAAATGGTTTACATTATTCGTGATCATGACCATCAAAAATTTGAAGATCGTAAGAAATTTATGATGGGTGTTGCTGATAAGATGAATGCCGAGTTCGATACAGATCGGGTCACGATTGATATGGCAGATCAGTATTATAATATGCGCGAAGTAATCGAAAAAGATATGACCGTTGTGAATGTTGCTAAACAAGCCATGGAAAACTTATTAATTAAACCTGATATCTATCCGGTACGTGGGGGAACAGACGGTTCGAAAATTTCATTTATGGGATTACCAACACCAAACTTGTTTGCTGGAGCAGAAAATATGCACGCACGATTTGAGTTTGTCTCAGTAGAAACGATGGAAAAGGCAACAGATGTTGTATTGGAAATTGTAAAATTAGTATCTGAAGAAACAAAATAGCCATTTTAAGATAAATAAAAAAAGATAAACTAATTAGTTTATCTTTTTTTATTTATCAGATTTAGGATCTTTGATTATGGCGTAGAGACAGTTCACGACAATTGAGCCGGCAACTGCGAAGATAATACCGATTTGTAAAACTGGGGCAAAGAGCGTACCAGTTAGTGAGCTTACGATATAGCCAATTACTTCACCAAAAATGAAGCCCCAAAAGAGAATTGTTAATTGTTTCATCATAGAACAGCACCTCACATTCAAAAGTAATTTTAACACAAATATTTATTTTTGCAAAAGCTTTTTAGTGTCTGTTGGGTATTGTTAGAAAGTTTTGTATAATAGCAGTAATAGATACGTAAAAAGGAGGGTCATCATGTTTGTGCCGTTAAAAGTTAAAAGTTCATTTAGCTTATTACAAAGTACCACTAAAATTAATGATTTAGTTCAAAAAGCACAAGAACGAGGCTATGAAACAATTGCTCTAACGGATAACAATGTATTGTATGGTGCAATTGATTTTTATAATGCCTGTCAGAAAGTTGGAATTAAACCAATTATCGGACTGACATTAGATATTGCTGGTTTAATTGAAACGAATCGGGAGTACGAACTGACTTTTATTGCTAAAAATGAGCAAGGATATCAGAATTTAATGCGATTATCAACGTTAAAAATGACCCTAAGTGAAGGGAATTTAAATTTTGATCATCTTGCTGATTATTTAGATGGATTATTTATTTTGTCGCCTAACGAAAAAAGCGAATTTAGTTATTTAATTGAACAAAGTCAAATTTCTGATGTGAAAGACTTATTAGCTAAATATCAAAGCTTAATGGGTTCAAAAAATGTCCGAATTGGATTATCACATCGAATGGATACAATCACCGCACAATCAATTAAGGCTCTGGCCGATAGCTACGATATGCGAGTGATAGCCTTAGATGAAGTTAGTTACCTCAATCCCGAAAACCAAGCCGATGTTGACGTATTAAAGGCAATTAGCAACGGGGAAACGATTCCGGCTGATCAACTGGGTGAACAGGTACAAGGGGCATACTCGCTAATAAATCCAAATGAGATAATGGATAGTTATCAGGCAATATCCATGGTAGAAGCCGTTCAGGAAACGCAAAACGTGGCGGATGCGACATCTCTAAAGTTGACATTTTCACAACCCAAACTACCAGAATATCCTTTGCCAGACAATGAGACGGCTCATAGCTATTTAAAAAAACTTAGTAATTCGGGCTTAAACGCACGATTTCCGAATGGGGTTCCCGATGAATATAAACAAAGATTAGCTCTTGAACTAAGCGTTATTCAAGAGATGGGATTCGAAGACTATTTTTTAATTGTTTGGGATATCATGAACTATGCACATTCACAGCAAATTATTACTGGTCCTGGACGAGGGTCATCTGCTGGTGCTCTCACTGCTTATGCTTTAACAATTACAGATGTTGACCCAATCCAATACGACTTGTTATTTGAACGTTTTTTAAATTCAAAACGAGTGCAAATGCCAGATGTTGATCTGGATATACCTGATGACAAACGGGGAATGATTCTTGAATATTTGCATCACAAATATGGTCATTACCATATGGCTCAAATTATTACGTTTGGAACGATGGCAGCTAAACAGGCTTTAAGGGATGTTGGCCGTGTTTTTGGTATATCACCATTTGAAATGAAAAGCTGGAGTGATGCGATACCAAATGTCTTAAAAATAACATTGTCGGATGCGTTAGCACAATCTCAAAAATTACGTAATCTAGTCAATGATAGTACAAAAAATAAAGGTATTTTTACAATTGCTCAGCACATCGAAGGAATACCTAGACATTATTCAACTCATGCGGCTGGGGTTGTACTCAGTCAAATTGATTTACGAGAAGTTGCACCCCTACAAAATGGGAGTGACGATATTTTATTAACGCAATACTCTAAAGACTTGGTTGAAAATGTTGGGTTGTTAAAAATTGATATCTTAGGACTACGTAATTTGAACATTTTAGATCAAGCCGTTAAGCAAGTTAAGAAAAATTATCAGGCTGACTTTGATCCTGCGCTCATTAATCTGGAAGACGAAAAAACGCTAGCTCTTTTTAGAATGGGCGATACTTCGGGTGTTTTTCAATTTGAATCAAGTGGCATAAAGAACGTTTTGAAAAAGTTACAACCGACGTCTTTCGAAGATGTTGCTGCCGTGAATGCATTATATCGTCCGGGTCCAATGGAGAATATTGATACATTTATTGCGCGTAAACATGGACTTGAACAAATAACATTTCCAGATGATAGTTTGAAGCAAATTCTTGAACCGACCTATGGCGTTTTAGTTTATCAGGAACAAGTCATGCAGGTTGCATCAAAAATGGGTAATTTTACACTGGGAGAAGCCGATTTACTACGTCGTGCGATGAGTAAGAAGAAAAAGAAAACAATCGATGAAATGCGTACCCAGTTTGTTCAAGGCGCACATACAAATGGTATACAAGAGGCCGTTGCTGAAGTCGTATATCAATATATTGAGCGGTTTGCTAACTACGGATTTAATCGATCACATGCAGTTGCTTATAGTAAAATTGCATTTCAACTAGCCTACATCAAAGCTAATTATCCGGCGGCATTTTTTGAAGCAATTCTGAATTCCGTGGGTAATAATCCGCAAAAAATAAAAGAATATCTTGTTGAAGCTAAGCAATATCAGGTAACTATTAAATTACCTGATATTAATCTCAGTGAGGCCGGTTTTAGTTTGCAAAACAATATTGTCCGGTTCGGATTAGGTAGCATAAAAGGACTTAGAAAAGATTTTATAGAGCACATTGTTAATCTACGGCAAGAAGCGCTTTTTACAGATTTTCAAGCTTTTTTACACCGAATAGATAAGCGATACTTGAACGAAGAAAATATTGCGGCGCTCATTTACGCTGGTTGCTTTGACCAATTTGACTACAATCGTGCAGAGCTGGTTGGTGCTTTGCCAGAATTGATTAGTAGTATTGATTTAAGTGGAAATAATACTAATTTATTTGAACTATTAACACCTAAAATAGCGAGACAATCGAATTTTCCATTGATGTTTCGTTTAGAAAAAGAATCCCAGTATCTGGGAGCATATTTATCTGGGCATCCAATCGAAAAATACCGTAAGCAACTAAGTCAAACTAAGATACAAAAGATTTCAGAGATAAATGAAAAAACGCGTGTTACGATTTTAGTGAACCTGACTAAGATTAAAGTTATTCGTACAAAAAAGGGTCAGCAAATGGCCTTTTTGAATGGCTCAGATGAAACAAGTGAAATAGATTTAACAATATTTCCTGATTTATTTCGACAGAAAGAATCACTACTTGAAAAAAATAAAGTTGTCGTCGTATCAGGGGATGTCGAGACAAACAGAGGCTTACAAATTATTGTAAAAAGCATTGATTTAGCGGATGATTATTTTGCTAAATTGACACAAAAAAAATGGTTTCTAAAAATTTCTAAAGAATCAACTAATGAAAAAGTAGAAGAATTAATGCAAATAATGAAAAAACGATTAGGCCAGACACCCGTCATTTTATACTACGAAAAAGACAATCGAAAAATCAGTTTGGATAGAACTTATTGGTTGAGGGATGATGAAGAAACGCATACAGCGCTTACAAAAACGTTAGGTTCTGAAAATGTCGTCATTAAATAATCAGTTCATGAAAATACTGAAAATATTTTCACATTTAACAAGACAACTTTTCTGAAAAGTGTTAACATAGTGAGTGAAATATGTACTTAAATTACTTATTGAGGTGAAGAAATGAAACGCATTGGTATTTTAACAAGTGGTGGAGATGCGCCAGGTATGAACGCTTCAGTTCGTGCTGTTGCACGTCGTGTAATTGGTGAAGGATTAGAAGCATATGGTATTAACTATGGTTTTGCAGGCTTAGTTGCCGGGGATATTCATAAAATTGAATATGCTGACGTTGATGATGTTATTCAACGTGGTGGAACAATGTTGTACTCAGCTCGTTATCCTGAATTTGCAACTGCTGAAGGACAATTAAAGGGTATCGAACAACTTAAGAAGTTCGGTATTGATGCTTTAGTTGTTATCGGTGGGGATGGTTCATATCATGGTGCTCTTGCACTCACAAAACGTGGATTTAATGCTGTTGGTATTCCAGGAACAATCGATAATGATATTCCTGATACAGATTTTACAGTTGGATTTGATACAGCTGTTAATACAGCTCTTGATGCAATTGATCGTATTCGCGACACTGCTCGTTCACATCAACGTACATTTATCGTTGAAGTTATGGGTAGAAACGCTGGAGATATCGCTTTGTGGTCTGGTATCGCCGGTGGCGCTGATATTATTGTTATTCCTGAAAAGGGGTATAACATGCAAGAAATTGCGGATAAACTCAACAATAACCGTGAACATGGCAAGGATTCAGGAATTATCGTATTAGCCGAAGGTGTTATGGGTGCTAGCGATTTTGCTGCTGAATTGGACACATACGGTAATTTTGAAACACGTGTGACTATCTTGGGTCATACACAACGTGGTGGTGTACCAACTGCCAAAGATCGTGTCTTAGCAAGTCGCTTTGGTGATTATGCTGTTCAACTTCTCATGGAAGGTAAGGGCGGATTAGCCATCGGTATTCAAAACAACGAATTAGTTGCTGAGGATATTGTTGCAACGCTTGAAGAACATAAACATCATACTGATTTAAGTCTTTTAGACTTAAACGCACGACTATCAACACCTAGATAATTATAATATCGTTATTTATAAATAATAAGTAAACTAAGAGGAGATCATAATATAATGAAAAAAACTAAAATCGTAAGTACACTTGGTCCAGCCAGTTCAGATCTTGATACAATTGTTAAATTAATCGAAGCCGGTGCTAATGTTTTCCGTTTCAACTTTTCTCATGGTGACCATGAAGAACATTTAGGTCGTATGACTTTAGTTCATGAAGCAGAAAAAATTACTGGTAAAATGGTTGGTATCATGCTTGATACTAAAGGTGCAGAAATCCGTACTACTGTTCAAAAAGAAGGTAAAATCAACTTTGAAATTAACGATATCGTTCGTATTTCAATGGATGACACTCTTGAAGGAACACATGAAAAGATTGCTGTTACTTACCCAGGTTTAATCGAAGATGTTCATGTTGGAGGCCACGTATTATTTGATGATGGTCTTATCGATATGAGAATTGACGAAATCGATACAGCTGCTAAAGAATTAGTAACAACTGTTATGAATGCTGGTCGTTTAGGTTCACGTAAAGGTGTTAACGCTCCTGGTGTATCAATTAACTTACCTGGTATTACTGAAAAAGATTCAGATGATATCCGTTTTGGTTTAGATCAAAATATTGATTTCATTGCTGCTAGTTTTGTACGTAAACCAGCTGATGTTTTAGATATCCGTGCTTTACTTGAAGAAAAAGGGATGGAACATGTTCAAATCTTCCCTAAAATTGAATCACAAGAAGGTATTGATAACATTGATGCTATCATGGAAGTTTCTGAAGGATTAATGATTGCCCGTGGTGATATGGGTGTTGAAATTCCTGCTGAAAATGTACCTTTAGTTCAAAAAGACTTAATCAAAAAATGTAATGCTTTGGGTAAACCAGTTATTACTGCTACTCAAATGCTTGATTCAATGCAAGAAAACCCACGTCCTACACGTGCTGAAGCTTCTGATGTTGCTAACGCCGTATTTGATGGAACAGATGCAACAATGCTTTCAGGTGAAAGTGCTAATGGTGACTACCCTGTAGAATCAGTTGCAACAATGGCTCGTATTGATGAAAAAGCTGAAAATGCTTTACGCGCTCATGGTTCATATGTTTTAAATGAATTCGATAAGAGTGATGTTACAGAAACTATCGGCCGTGCAGTTGCTGAAACAGCTGATAGCTTAGGTATCAAAACAATCATCGCTGCTACAAAATCAGGTCAAACTGCACGTATGATTTCTAAATACCGTCCTGATTCAGATATCTTAGCAATTACTTTTGACGAACAAACTCGTCATGGTTTATCAGTTAACTGGGGTGTTCACCCAATCATCGCTGAAAAACCAGCATCAACAGATGCATTGTTTAGCTTAGCAACTGAAAAAGCTAAAGAATTAGGTTTTGCTAAAAAAGGCGACCTTATCTTAATTACTGCTGGTCTTCCAGTCGGTGAAAAAGGTACAACAAACAGTTTGAAAGTTCAATTAGTAGATTAATTGTATTAAGATTCAAGTTTTTGAGTTTTTCGGTGACATTAGTTGCCATGATAAACCGAATCTTGTATCAATTTCACACTGAAAAAGTGGTTAGACTTCATAAGTCTAGCCGCTTTTTTTATTACTCAATATTTTTATTCAATTGGCTATTAAGCCTAATATCAGGTAAAATGAAGTCATATAATGATTTTATGAATATAAATAAATTGGCATAAAATAAATAAGATTTTTTGAAATGGAGAAATAAATGAGTTCAATTATGGGACAAATTGTTACCGCAATGGTAACCGATGAGAACGACACAGAGTTTTTAGTACAAAAAGATGGCACAACAATGCATTTGCTAAAAGATGATACAAATGGTCAATTGACAAATGGTTCAATGGTTAAAGGCTTTGTTTATGAAAATGAGGACCACGACTTAAGTCTTTCAACAACTATCCCTAGAGCAGGTATAGATCAATACGCTTTTGGAAATGTGGTTAAGGTTAGGAGAGATTTAGGTGTCTTTGTTGATATCGGCTTGCCAGATAAAGATGTGGCAGTTTCGCTAGATGACTTACCAGAAATGAAATCACTTTGGCCAAAAGCCGGTGATCGATTAATGGTCGGTCTTAAAATAGATGCTAAAGATCGTATTTGGGGTGATGTTGCGGATGAAGAAATGTTCCGCGAGATTGCTAAAAAACCTGATGATTCTTTAAAAAATAAGAATATGAAATTTACGGTTATTCGTTTGAAAATGATTGGTACGTTTGTCATTACGGATGATGATTACTTAGGTTTCATTCATCCTTCAGAACGATTTAACGAACCCCGACTAGGACAAGTCTTAGAAGGTCGTGTGATTGGAATTAGAACGGATGGCACAATTAACTTGTCGATTAAACCACGCGCCTATGAAGCAATTGGCGATGATGCGGCTATGTTAGTTGCAGCGTTGACGCATAATGACGATCAAAGTTTACCATTCACTGATAAAAGTGATCCAGAAGATATTAAAGAATATTTTGGAATTAGCAAGGGACAATTTAAAAGAGCAGTTGGTCATTTATTAAAAGGACGTTATGTTAAACAAGAAGACGGCAAACTTATTTTAATAAAAATGCCCGAGGAACTTGAAAACAATGCGGATGAATCAATTGACGATATAGAAAATCAATAGATAGTGGGGGATTCTGGTGGATAAAGTACAACAAATAAACTTCATTGAAAATAAAATTCACCAGTCTAACTTTAAATTGACGCCTCAACGTCAAGCTATTATAGCCGTTATTTACAAACGCGTTAATGAACATTTAAGCCCGGAAGAAATTTTTGCCCTTGTGAAAAAAGAATCATCTGAGATAGGGTTAGCAACAGTGTATAGAACATTAGATGTACTGGTTGAGTTAAACATCATTGATAAGATAGTTTTTGAGGATGGCATGGCTAGATATGATTTAACCATAAATGATAAACAGCATTTTCATCACCATCTTTTATGTACTCAGTGTGGTTCAATTGAAGAGATTCATGAAGATTTGTTAGAAGACGTTGAGAGACTAGTCTCTCAACAATTTCATTTCTTAGTAACAGATCATAGACTTACTTTTCACGGAGTATGCATGAATTGTCAAAGGAAATCAAAAGAATAAGAGGCGTTGCGATTCATGTAACGTTTAATTTATTTGTTTAGAAATGTTTCGTATGATAAAGTATTTCGTGAAGATGTCATGCATAAAGGAGATCAATAATGCTTATTAAGTATAAGAACGATTATGAGAAGATTGCGATGGGCCTATTATCATTCATACCTGACCTGAAAGATGTTACCAGAATTAATTCAGCAATTAAGGGTTACCTAGATATAGATAACCGAGATTTGTATCTTTGGAAAAATGAAGATGGTGACTTTACTGGTGTAGTTGGTATAGAAGATGATCGGAATATTTTAGTAGTTCGAGCAATCTCATTGAGTCCGGATGAAAGACATAAGAAGGTTAGTTTTTTAATTTTAGACGCGGTCTTGGCGTTGTACCCCGATAGAAAAATTATGGGAACGATTGATACAACAAAATTAATTGAAAAATGGGAAATGCAAAAAAATGAGTCAAAAGGGTGAATCAATTAACCATGTGACGTTAAAATTGGCATCATTTGAAGGCCCACTTGATTTACTGTTGCACTTAATCAAGGATGCCGAAATGGATATTTATGATATTCAGATTTCGTCAATAACTAATCAATACCTGTCAATTATTAATAGAACTGACCAAATGCCTTTAGATACAATTGGTCAGTATTTAGTAATGGCGTCAACTTTAATGGAAATTAAGAGTAGAATGCTTCTACCCGTGATTGATTACGAGGTTGCGGAGGACGAAATTGATCCAAGGACTGATTTAGTTGAGCAATTAATTGAATATCAAAATTTTAAAAACGCGTCTAATAAGTTAGGAGCAATGGCGAGTAACCGTTCGGATTATTTTTCTAAGGAACAAAGTCGTACACCTAAAGAAGTCGTTGACGAACAGCCACTTGTTATTCCCGGACTGAGTCTTGACGTTCTTCAGAACGCTTTTAAGAGGGTCTTGCTAAGGCAAGTTGACCGACAACCTGTTCAAAAGAAAATTAATATGCAACCTTTTTCGCTTGCTGATAAAATAATAGAAATTGAACAAATTTTAGAAAGTTCGAATGGAAGGTTAACTTTCGATGATCTTTTTGAGCAGCCGATGGTAGTTAGCGAAATTGTGATTACTTTTTTGGCAATATTGGAGCTGTCAAAAATGAAGCAAATCAAATTGAAGCAGACTAATAGTTATGAAACGATTCAGATCGTAAAAATAGAAGCATAAGGTGATGTTGGGAGGTATGGGAGTGAGTCATTTAGCAAATATTGAAGGACTTCTATTTGTGAGTGGGGATCAGGGCATATCTCTATCGGAATTATCCAGACTAACTGGGTTAATGAAATCAGCGGTTAAGGAACAACTTAATAAATTAGCTACTAAGTATGTAAATGATTCAGACTCTAGTTTACAGCTAATCCAGTATGACGATTTCTGGCAATTGGTAACAAAAAAAGAATTAGCTAGTTTAATTAAAAATTATTTTGAAAACCCTAATTCAAAAAAACTGTCTGCGGCGGCGTTAGAAACATTGGCAATTATTGCTTATAAGCAACCCACAACGCGGCTTGAAATTGATACAATTAGGGGTGTTCAAAGTTCAGGGTCGTTACAAAAATTAATTGCGTTGAATCTGGTTGATGAAAACGGACGTCTTGATGCTCCGGGAAGACCAATTATATATAAAACGACAATCCAATTTTTGAATTACTTTGGACTAAATGGGCTTAAAGAACTTCCAGTAATTGACGAAAGTCAGGAATTTAATTTGGATCCTGGACAGCTTTTTTTAACTAACTTTAATGAAAAATTACAAGAAGATGAGGAATAATATGGCAGAAGCAGAAAGATTACAAAAAGTTATGGCGCAAGCGGGAGTTGCCTCTCGAAGACAATCTGAGAAAATGATTTCAGAAGGCCATGTTAAGGTAAATGGCAAGGTAGCAAATGAGCTAGGTATTAAAGTGACAAGTGAGGATAAAATTGAAGTTGATGGCATTCGCTTAAATGAGGAACCATTAGTCTATTATTTATTCTACAAACCAAGAGGCGTTATCTCATCCGTTAAGGATAATAAAGATCGTAAAGTTGTAACGGATTACTTTCCTGGTGTAAGGGAAAGAATCTATCCAGTAGGTCGATTGGATTATGATACATCGGGACTACTATTGATGACAAATGATGGTGAATTAGCCAACAAAATGACTCATCCAAAATATAAAATTGATAAGACTTATGTTGCAAAAGTAAATGGAATTCCATCTAACGATGACCTAAAAGCTTTACGTCAAGGAATTGTTATCGACGGTAAGAAAACGGCACCTGCTCATTCTAAAATTATTTCAGCGGATAAAAATAAGCAAAAAGCGATTGTCTCATTGACGATTCATGAAGGCCGAAATCATCAGGTTAAGAACATGATGGCCGAAATTGGTCATCCAGTCGAAAAATTAAAACGTGAAACTTATGGGTTCTTGGATTTATACGGGTTAACGTCAAGTCAATATCGTGAACTTTCTGAAGAAGAGGTTCATGCATTGAAGAGCATCGCCGAGCGTAAATAATTGTAACTCTTTTTATCATATGTTATATTCTATAACGTAATAAAATATTTGGTTCGTCTTCAGGGGCAGGGTGTAATTCCCGACCGGCGGTTATAGTCCGCGACCCGCATTACATATGTGGCTGGACTGGTGAAATTCCAGTATCGACAGTTAAAGTCTGGATAAAGAAGATAGGGCTTATTTGAGTAAGTAATTTCAAATGAACTCTGTTAATCTTCGTTGATTAACGGCGTTCTTTTTTTATTTATTTAAAGGGTTCTTCATTGAAGATGGCCTTCCAGGAGGTTTTCTAGTATGAATCGTTCACCAATTTTCAGAGTTGTGATTACGGCATTTTTAGCCGCTATCTCGTACGTATTAATGTTTTTATCTTTCCCGGTGATACCACTAATCCCGTATCTAAAAATAGATTTTAGTGATTTACCTATTTTAATTGGGTTTTTCATTTTGGGCCCATTGGGTGGCGTAATGGTAGCTATAGTTCGATCTTTATTGTATCTCGTCTCAACCGGGACGGATATCGCCAGTTTGATAGGTGTTGGAACTAATTTTTTAGCATCAATGGCGGTTTCATTTCCAGCTTATTTTATTCTTAAAGGTGGTAGTGGTATTAAACCCACGATTTGGAAGAGTATATTGGCCATTTTAACAAGTACGCTAGTGTTGACTGTGCTGTTATCTATTGCAAATTATTTTGTCATCTTGCCGGTGTACTTAAATGTAATCGGTATGGATATAGGTATGTCAGTATCGAAGTATGTTGTAATTGGCGTCATTCCTTTTAATATTATAAAAGGCGTTTTAGTTGTTGGTGTATTTAGTATCTTGTACCGTAGAATGTATAGTTGGGTTCAACTGAATAATAAAAAGTATAAAAAAATATAGTATAATAGGGGAGAATTCTTAAAGGATTCTTCCCTATTTTGTTTTAAAAGGATGATAATTTATGATTGAAGATTACATTTTGCAAATGTTTCAAGAGAATCCTCGTCGCCCTAACGTTGTGTATAGCATTATCATAGGACGAAATACAGTTTCAAATATATACTGGGGTATGCGTTATAATTTGCTGGATTACTTTGGAATGGATCCTCAGTTTTCAAATACGTTATTTCGAGAAAATATCACTAAACTACAAAAAAATAAATTACTTGAAGAGAATGATATAGGGATCAAGTTAACCAGTTTAGGACTCGAACAAAAAAAGAAATTAAAAAAAAGCCTATATCAAGTGAAACACCCCAAGTTAATGAATCGATACAGATTTAACGAATGGTCGGAGACGCTTATTTTGGCTATCCAAGTTATATCTGAGCTCAGTTTTACTAATCGACATTACTATCCTATAGTGACGTCTGAGTTAACCAAATTTAATATTAAGAGATGGCTTTCCAATAATGGTAAGGAGAAACTAGTAAACCACGTCCATTCGGAATTAGAACTCTTTATCAAAGAACTGGATACAAATGCAGAATTAATTTTTATGAATAAATTGATTGGACACCAACTTAATGGACTAACAAATAAACAATTAGCAATTGAGTTAACTCTTTCAGAAATAGAGACCGACCTAATGTATCGTGATACGATGAATTATTTTGCAAGTTGGATAGAAAAACAAGAGCAAAGTGTGTTTAAAGAATTAGTTCAGTTAATCCGAAATAAGGGAATTATTTCAGAGAGCGCGCAAGATACCATGAAGTACATTAATTCAGGATTATCCGTTGACGATATTGCTAAAAAAAGGCAATTAAAGAAAAGTACAATAAATGAACATCTACTTGAACTAGCAATGTTTGATGACGAATTTCCTTACCAACTATTTTTGACTAGCGAATTAGTTGGTATTTTAACGAAAATAATTGGCGGAAATATTGATCAATATTCTTTTCAGGAAATACAAGAAAAAATACCAGAAATTAATTTTTTTGATTACCGTCTGTATCAAATTTATAGGAGTAAAAACGGATGACTACAATAAATTTAAAAGAAAAACTGTCAGAATATTTTGGATTTGAGTCATTTATGTCGGGGCAAGAAGAGACGATTAAAACCGTTTTGTCAGGCCAAGATACACTTTCGGTACTACCTACGGGAACTGGAAAATCGTTATGTTACCAATTGGCCGGTTATCTTATGAATGGAACAACAATTATTGTTTCACCGTTGTTGTCATTAATTCAAGATCAAGTTAGCCAATTTAATTTTCGAGGAAATGGCGTAGCGATTGGACTAACGTCATTATTAAGTTATTCTGAAAAAAAATATGTATTAAAAAATATTAATACTTACAAATTTATCTACCTCTCTCCCGAAATGTTGAGTCAGGTTGAGGTTACCAATGCATTAAAAAGCATTAACGTATCCTTGTTTGTTGTCGATGAGGCACATTGTATTTCAACTTGGGGACCAGATTTTAGACCTGATTATTTAAACTTAAATAAGGTCATTACTGAACTTGGTAAGCCACTAATCTTGGCTTTAACGGCGACGGCCACACCAAGAATTCAAGATGATATTGTCGCACAATTAAAAATGCCAAATCGTTTTTTTAATAAAATTATTAGATCAGTTAATCGGGAAAATATTTTTTTGAGCACGATAAAAGTAAATGATGAATTTGAAAAAAATGAACAATTATTAGGATTGTTAAATAAGTTGGATGGCGTTGGGATTGTTTATTTCTCGAGTAAGAAAAAAGCCAACGAAATCTCGGAGTTAATAAATCAGCATACAGAACTGAAGTCTGAACCGTATCACGCTGATCTAACAGATATGGCAAGATATACAGTTCAACAACAATTTATGATGAATCAAATCGATGTTATCTGCGCAACGAGTGCTTTTGGCATGGGAATCAATAAAAAGGATATTCGGTATGTCATTCATTACCATATGCCTGCTAATTTTGAAAGTTATGTGCAGGAATTTGGCCGAGCCGGTCGGGATGGACAACAAAGTATCGCGATAGTATTCTCTCAAGTAAACGATTTGTTCCTACAGAGAGGATTAATTGATTTAACGATTCCGGATGCTGATTTTATTAAGCTATATTTTAAAAAACATGCAGAATTAGTTGGACTTGGTGAAGAAAAAGGTAAGCTACTAGATTATTATTATGAGAAACATGACACGGTTGATCAGGTGCAAGCGCTATTTAGACAAAGAAAAATCGAAAAAGAGATTGGGTTACAAAATATGATGGCATTTATTGATTCCAATCAGTGCCGAAAACAAGAAATTTTAAGACATTTCGGTGAATCAAAAACAGTGCAACATGATAAAAGCTGTTGCTCAATTATTTTTAATGAAAAGATACTTGAGGTAATCGGACTGAAAAAAAGAATAAACGTGACCAATGAAAAACGATTAATTCAGCAATCAGAAACAATTATGACAAAATTATTTCAAAAATCCTGAGAATAATTTGGATTGTTATGGTAAAATAATGGTAATTGTTTTTAGGAGGATTGAAAAAATTGAGTGATAAAAAAGATAATTCAGAGAAAAAGCCTTGGGAAAAATCGTTTGAAGATGATAGGGATGACAACGGGAATTATTCTCGATCAGCAAACAGACGTAAGAGTAAGAATAGTTCATTGTTGACCACGGGATTATTAGTTGTTTTTGTAGCCATTATCGTTGGAACAATTGGTTTTTATATTGTTGAAAGTAACAAGGTATATCAGCCAGAAGATGTCGCAACAAGCGAAAGCTCTTCAAGTAAAAAGACTGTAGCTAAGACGGATGATACGGCAAGTTCTGAATCAAAAGTTAAAGCGGAATCAGAATCTAAAGTAAAAGCAAATTCTGAATCGAAAGCTAAAGCTAAATCGGATTCAGAGTCGAAGGCTAAGGCGGAATCAGAATCGAAATCAAAAGTAAGTTCTGAATCTGCATCTAGCGCTTCGTCAAGTTCTGAAAGTGCGTCTAGTGCATCATCAAATTCGAGTGTAACCGTTGAAGCGGGACAAGGCATTTATCGTATTGCGGTAAATAACGGCTTGAGTATAGAACAACTTTTGGAATTGAATCCGGGATTAACTGCTAGTTCGGCAATTAGTGCAGGACAACAAATAAGAGTTAAATAATACATATGGGATTGATGTCTAATCAATCCTATTTTTATGGAGGAATCAACAGATGAAAGAACATATCCAAATTGCAATAGACGGGCCAGCATCGGCAGGTAAGAGTACTGTTGCCAAGTTGGTTGCAAAAAAATTAAACTATGTTTATTGTGATACAGGCGCAATGTATCGGGCAATCACTTTTGAAGCAATGGCAAAAAATATCTCGTTAGATGATGATAATGAGTTAGTTAACTTATTAAAAAAGACGACAATTTCATTTAAACCAGCTGTTCCAGAACAATTAGTTTTTATCAATGATCAAGATATCACGCAAGCTATTCGTCAACCAGAAGTAACTAATAATGTCTCAACGGTTGCCGCTCAAGGAGGCGTCCGTCAGGAATTAGTAAAACGTCAACAAGAAATTGCCGACGCGGGTTCAATTGTTATGGATGGACGTGATATTGGCACGACGGTGTTACCAAATGCCGAAATTAAGATTTTTTTAGTTGCTAGTGTTAAGGAACGGGCGCTTCGTCGCTTTAAAGAAAATCAGATTAAAGGTATTGATACGGCGCTCGATATTTTAGAGTTAGAAATTGCCGAACGGGATAGAAAAGATTCTACACGTGAAATTTCCCCACTTGTACAGGCAAAAGATGCTATACTTGTAGATACAACTTCAATGAATATTGAAGGTGTTGTACAGAAAATTATGGAAATAATTAACAAATAATAAAATAAAATATGAAAAATGAGTATTAGTACTAGTAATTACTCTTCATTTCAGCTAAAATAATAAATAGAGTTTATTCGCTAAGGAGGACATTGTCCATGAGTAATATTGAAGAAAATAATGATTTACTAGAAGCACTAAATAGTGTGAGTGAAGTTAAGGTTGGTTCTGTTATAAAAGGTGAAGTTTTAGCTATTGATGATGCTAAACAAGTCATTGTTGGTATTGAAGGCGCCGGAGTTGAAGGTGTCGTTCCAGCAAAAGAACTAGCACTTAAAGCTGGCGAAGAAACAGAAGACGTTGTCAAAATTGGTGACGTTATGGATTTAGTTGTTATTTCAAGTATCGGTGGCGATAAAGAAGGTGGTAGTTACTTACTATCACAAAGAAGAATTGCTGAACGTGAAGTTTGGAATGACTTACAAAAATTGGCTGACGATGATGCTACAATCGAAGCTACAATCACACAAGTTGTTAAAGGTGGATTGGTTGCTGATGCTGGCGTACGTGGGTTCGTACCTGCTTCAATGATTGATGATCGTTTTGTTGAAGATTTATCAAAATACAATCACCAAACATTAGATTTCAAGATTATTGAAATTGACCCAACTGAAAATAGATTAATCTTGTCACATAAAGCAATTGTTAAAGCTCAAAGAGATGCTCAAAAAGCTGAAACACTTAAAACTTTAACTGTTGGTGAAGTTGTAACAGGAACAGTGGCTCGTTTAACTAACTTTGGTGCATTCGTTGACCTTGGTGGTATCGATGGACTTGTTCATATTTCAGAAATTTCATACAACCGTATTTCAAAAGCAGAAGACGTTTTATCTGTTGGCGAAGAAGTTAAAGTTAAAGTATTGGCAATTGATTTAGATAAAAACCGTATCTCATTGTCAATCAAACAAACATTACCTCAACCATGGGATAATGTTGAAAATGACATTCATGTAGATGATGTTTTAGATGGTACTGTTAAACGTTTAACGACATTTGGTGCATTTGTTGAAGTTATGCCTGGAATTGAAGGACTTGTTCATATTTCACAAATTTCTTACACACATATTGCAACGCCAGGTGAAGTTCTAAAAACTGGTCAAGCTGTTCAAGTTAAAGTACTTGAAGTGCATCCAGCAGAACATCGTTTAGCTTTATCAATTAAAGCTCTTGAAGAAAAACCAGCAACAGAAGAAAAACCTGAAAAGAAAAAAACAGTTAAAAAAGCTGCACCAAAAGCTAAAGCACCTAAATCAACAATGAGTGGTATGCCAGAAGAAAGTACTGGCTTCACACTTGGAGATATTTTGGGTAAAGCATTAGAAGATGCAGATACTAACAAATAATTAAAATATTATTTTAAGTAACGACTGAACTGTAGTTCAGTCGTTTTTATTATTATAAGAGATATTCAGAAAGTGAGGTACTGTCTATGGCAAATCCTGTTGTAGCAATTGTTGGTCGTCCTAATGTTGGGAAGTCCACAGTTTTTAATAGAATAGCCGGGGAACGAATTTCAATTGTTGAAGATACCCCGGGTGTTACACGAGATCGTATTTATGCGCATAGCGAGTGGTTAGCACAGAAATTTAGCCTAATTGATACTGGTGGTATTGATATTGGTGATGAACCATTCTTAACGCAAATTACTGAACAAGCACAAATTGCGATTGATGAAGCTGATGTTATTGTTTTTCTTGTGAGTGTTAAAGAAGGCGTAACGGATGCCGATGAAAAGGTTGCTAAAATTTTATATCGTTCGGATAAACCCGTCATTTTAGCCGTTAATAAAGTAGATAATCCAGAATCCCGACAAGATATTTTCGATTTTTATTCATTAGGATTCGGCGAACCATTCCCAGTTTCTGGGAGTCATGGGCTTGGTGTCGGTGATTTATTGGATGAAATCACAAAGAAATTTCCTGAAAATGTTCCAGACGAAGATGATAGTCGAATTAAATTTAGTTTAATTGGCCGTCCTAATGTTGGTAAATCTTCATTAGTAAATGCTATCTTGGGAGAAAATAGAGTGATTGTTTCACCCATTGAAGGAACAACACGAGACGCGATTGATACGGCTTTTGATACAGACGAAGGCGATATGTTCTCAATGATCGATACTGCCGGTATTAGAAAACGCGGAAAAGTTTATGAAAATACTGAAAAATATTCCGTTTTACGTGCTATGCGTGCTATTGATCGATCAGACGTCGTTTTGGTCGTGTTGAACGCCGAGGAAGGTATTCGCGAACAAGATAAACGTGTTGCTGGTTACGCTCATGAAGCAGGCCGTGGTATTATTATTGTCGTTAATAAATGGGATACGCTTGAAAAAGATAATCATTCATTATCTGACTTTGAAGCTAATATCCGTCAAGAATTTGCTTACCTAAGTTATGCACCTATTATCTTTGTGTCAGCAATTACGCAACAACGTTTGACTAAGATACCTGAATTAATCAAACGTGTTAATGAGAACCACAGTCGTCGAATAACGTCATCAGTATTAAATGATGTTATTATGGATGCCGTAGCGCATAACCCAACGCCAACTGATAATGGTAAACGTTTAAGAATCTACTATTCAACGCAGGTAGCCATTCAACCACCTACGTTTGTTGTGTTCGTTAATGATACAGATCTTATGCATTTTTCATATGAACGATTCTTAGAAAATCAGATTAGAACGTCATTTGATTTTGAAGGAACTCCAATTCATGTTATTGAAAGAAGAAGAAAATAAATTAGGATAGATAAAACGCTATCATTATATCTTTTTTTCTTCAAAAAGGGTTAAATACCTTGATGTAATACGTTTTGTGTGGTATCTTAAATAAAGAATTAGTAGAGTAATCTCTGGTTCTGTTATTATTATTTATTTTAATAATAATGGCTGGATATCCTTGGATATTTGGACACATTTTAGGGGAGGTGAAACATTATGGCAAACAAAGCTCAATTAATCGAAAATGTTGCAAAAGAAACAGGTTTGACGAAAAAAGATGCTACAGTTGCAGTTGACGCTGTATTTGGTTCAATCCAAAACACATTAGCTACAGGTGAAAAAGTTCAATTAATCGGTTTCGGTAACTTTGAAGTACGCGAACGCGCTGCTCGTAAAGGTCGTAACCCACAAACTGGTGAAGAAATTCAAATCCCTGCAAGTAAAGTACCTGCATTTAAACCAGGTAAAGCTTTAAAGGATTCAGTTAAATAATACTTAGAAAAAGCTAGTACAATTCATTTTGTACTAGCTTTTTCATTCTATAATTTATTTTATAGACAATAGTCATGCAAGTAATTACTGGCTATTGTGTGCACGATAGATTAAACTAACTCGTATTGATTCGATAACGAAGTGAAGGGAAGTTAATTAATGACACATTCAGAAATTATGTTAGATTACTTGGACGAAGGTCAAATAGACGAAGCGATGAAGGAGTTTGCCAAGGCATTAAGAAAAGATAACGATGCAACGTTATTTAGTTTGGCGGAAGAATTATATAGTTTGGGCTTTTTAGCACAATCAAAACGTACCTATGAAAGATTGCTTGAAAAATATCCGGAAGAAGACACATTACGGACTTTCTTGGCAGATATTGCGATCAGCGAGGGTAAATCTGATGAGGCACTTAATTATTTATCGGAAATTGATGAGGATTCGGATGCGTATCTACAATCGCTGATGGTTGCAGCTGATCTTTATCAAACGCAGGGCATGTTTGAAGTTAGTGAAAATAAGCTATTGACTGCATTTAGATTGGCTCCGGATGAAGAGGTCATTCAATTTGCTTTAGGTGAATTGTACTTCAACACTAAACAATTTAGTCAAGCAATTGGCTTTTACCTTGAATTAATTAAGGCGGGTCAAACTGAACTTTCTCAGGTTAACCTAGTTCAAAGACTTGGTGTCAGTTATGCAAATAGTGGACAATTTGAAAAAGCAATGGCGTACTTGGAACAAATACATTTAGAAAATATGGATTCCGATACCAAATTACAAATGGGATTAACATATTTACAATTGAACGATCAACAAAAAGCGATTGATATTCTATATGATTTAAAAGAAGAAGATCCATCTTACACGTCGCTTTATCCGATTCTTGGTCAAGCATTGTCAAATGAGAATAGATTGAATGATGCCTTACTTGTCTATCAAGAAGGTTTGTCCGTTGACGAGGTAAATGATACATTATACGAACAAGCAGCCATTGTGGCATTAAAATTGGACGACGAGAAGCAAGCTGAGAAGTATTTAAATAAGGCAATCGACATAAATCCTGATAATACGGGTATATTACTTCAATTGAGTAACTTGTTAGTTAAGCAAGAACGCGATGACGAAGACGTAAAATTGTTAGAAGACATAAAAAGCGATGGTGATGTAGATCCTCAAATATTCTGGAATCTAGCGATATCATATGAAAGACTTGAAAATTATGAGAAAGCTGAAGAAAATTATTTGGAGGCGTACCCATACTTTACTAATCAAAGTGATTTTCTAAGATCTGTTATATTTGTTTTTAGAGAAAATGGTCGACAAGAAGAATTACAAGATGCAATTAAACATTATCTAGCATTAGTGCCCGATGATCAAGAAATTATTGATATTCAAAACGATATAAACGATTAGAAAAAACGTTCATACTACTATAGTGTGGACGTTTTTCTGGATTATCTAGTTAAGGCGAGATAAACTACTTTTAACGGATAGTTGTGTTCAGAGGAGGGGATTAAATGGTAAAGATTCAGATAGTCACGCCTAAATTAGAAGATAGCGATGAAATATTTAATTTAGTTAACCGTAATCGTTCTGAATTAAAACGTTGGCTTCCTTGGGTTAGACTAATGAAATCGAGTGCAGACGAGACTAATTTTTTACGGGGCTCTCTGAAAGATTCGACTAAACTTACATTTGGCATAATAATTAATCAAAATTTTGTTGGTATGATTGATTTACACGAGATAAAATCGGGAACCGCAGAGGTAGGGTATTGGTTAGATAAGGATTCAGTTGGGAAAGGGATCGTTTCCTTGGCGCTGAAAAATCTTGAGAAGTTATCAGCAAGAGACTATAAAATTAGAGAATTAAAAATAATTTTAAATATGGACAATCAAAAAAGTATGAATGTGGCAAAAAGAAATGGTTATCAGTTTATTGAACAAAATGGACAAAACTTAGTTTTCAAAAAGGAGCTAGAAATTTTCTAGCTCCTTTTTTGCATCTAAATGGTTAGTTTTTGCTCGATAATTAAATGGCGATAATATAACAGTGAACTCGGATCAAGTCTTAAAGCATTCATGAATTCAGAATCTGTTGTTATATCATGTGTGAGAATATAAAAGCATATAGCTGATTGATATAAAGAGCTTGGAGAGATGTTAGAAGCAATAAAATGCAAATCTTTTTTTAAAAATTTATGTAAACCGGGTAAAGATAGTAATGGGGAATCAATATTTTGACGTAATTTTAAAAAGGAATCGTCCGACCGCTGCAAGTCTTGCAGAGTCTTAATATGCACGTCAAATTGATTTAAAAATAAGCGTTCTGATTCTGAGAAAGAAAGTAGTTTGAAAGTACGGTAAAAACCAGGTTGCAAAATTTCTGAAATTTTATAGAAGTGACGAGTCATTAGTAATACGAGTCTCGAGTAATAACTAATTTCTGAATTTAAAAGATAAGAGTCAAAGTTCAATAACCAATCAAAAGTCGGGACAGAACTTTGGACATTTTTTTTGCCTTTCAACATTAAAGTTGGGATATGTGTATTTATTTGATGAATGAATAAGTATTTAAAATAACCGTTTAAATGAGATAAAACTTTTGTATACGTTGAATTCTTAACTTCTCTTTGAATCTGCAGCATTGATAGGTACTGTCTGACGTCTGATTCTAGAATAGTTTCAACATTACTATTTTCAAGGTAAGCATCATTAAAGTGGCGTAGAAAATTAAAAAAGTCGCTAAGATCATGATTATATTCTATAATAGTTGCTTCCGATAGAGAACGGGTGAGTAAAGATAAATTGAATGCTTCTTTGTAAGGATAACTCATTTTGAAACCTCCTAAGTAATAAATAATAAGTTACTTTAACTATAACACGATTAAAAGGAATACGCACTGCAAAGAACGCAGTGCGCAACCCTGTTACTGATTAAAAATCTGGCTTATCTTATTTTTTTGTTGCCGGTCAAAACTAAATCCCTGACCCAAGACCTCATTTACATTACTAATTGAAACAAAGGCGTTAGGGTCTTGATTTTTAAGAATTTCTTTTAATTGATGAAGTTCATTACGATTTATGACAACATAAATCATTTTCTTGTCCTGATGAGAATAAGACCCCTCACCATTAATATAGCTGACGCCGCGTTCCAATTTACTCCAAATCTCGTTAGTAATAATTTGGTACTTGTCACTAATAATTAATATACTAAGTCCAGAATAACTACCTTCAAGCGTAAAGTTAACAATTCTTGAGAAAACGTATGAACTCAGTAGGGTATACATCATATGTCTAAGATCAAGGTAACTTAGAGATACCACCAAGACAGCAACATCAAGGGCAAGAATTGTTTTCCCCATTTGAACACCGCGGGTTTTCTCTAAAATTCGAGCGACCACATCTGTGCCTCCTGTTGTACCACCGAAACGATACACTAATCCAGAACCAATTCCACCAAAAGCACCTGCTAGTATACCTGCCAAAAATAAATCATTGTTTACATTAATTTGAACTGGTGCGCGTTGCCAAATCCATAAGAATAAAGATAGCATTAATGTTCCGTAAATAGTATAAATTAATGATCGTTTGCCTAGAAATCGATAGCCAATAAGAATTAATGGGACATTAATAGCAAGCGTTGAGTAGGCTGGATCGATATGAAACCAGAAACGTAAGATTAAGGTAATACCAGTAATACCACCTTCGGCCAGGTGATTCGTTATGTTAACAGTTGCGAGTCCGAATGCATAGAAACAACATCCAAGCGCAATCATGATTAAATCCATTATTTTAATTCGTTCATTTTTTAAAATTAGAGCCACCTCCTAAAATAAATTCACTATAAATATCATACCATATTATTGAGAAATGTCTGTTCACTGGCATTTTAAATCTAGTATAAATCTGTTAAACTAGATTGTATTAATTAAAGATGAGGAGGATTACTATGATTAAAGTTTTAGTTGCTGGATTCAAAGGACGAATGGGGACCACCACAACAAATATGATCTTAGAAAATCCATTATTTGAATTAGTTGGTGTCTACAGTACATCTGCTACGGAAAAAAATATAAATGAAATTGCTGAATATAAGTCAGAGAATGTACCTGTATTTAATGAATTAGAAAAAATAAATATAAAAGCCGATGTTTGGATTGATTTTACAATACCTGGTGCCGTGTTTGAAAATGTGAAATTTGCTATCTCAAAACACATGTCGCCAGTTGTTGGTACTACGGGTTTAACGGAAGATAATTTAACTGAGCTAAAAAAATTGTCTAAACTCGAAAAGTTAGGCGGATTAATTGCACCTAACTTTGGTATTTCAGCAGTTTTATTAATGCAATTTGCGCAACAAACCGCTAAGTACTTACCCGACGTTGAAATAATAGAAATGCATCATGATAAAAAATTAGATGCACCTAGTGGTACAGCTTTGAATACTGCGAAGTTAATTGCTAAAGTTCGTCAACCTAAAGTTCAAGGTAACCCAAATGAAAGAGAGACTTTACCGGGCGCAAGAGGCGCAGAATTCGAGGGTATGAGGATTCATAGTGTTCGCCTACCGGGTTACGTTGCTCATGAGCAAGTTTTATTTGGCGGAAATGGTGAAGCATTAACGATTCGTCAGGATTCATTCGATCGTATATCATTCATGTCCGGTGTTGCCGTTGCCGTTGAAAAAATTGGTACACGTGAGGAATTACTCGTTGGATTGGAAAATCTATTATGATAGTATCCAACCTTGCAGACGAATTTCTTAAAGCCGAACCAGTTATTAAAGCCATTGAAGAAGCTGGATTTGAAGCCTATTTTGTTGGCGGAAGCGTTCGAGATACAATTCTTGGCTTACCAATCCATGATGTTGATATCGCAACAAGTGCTTACCCAGAAGAGATTAAAGAAATATTCAATAAAACCGTAGATACTGGTATTCAGCATGGTACCGTTATGGTTTTAGATCATGGAGAAGGATACGAAATCACCACATTTAGAACAGAATCAACCTATCAGGATTTTAGACGTCCGGATCACGTTGAATTCGTCCGTTCATTGGAAGAAGATTTAAAACGCCGTGATTTTACCATAAATGCGTTAGCAATGACTCATGAAGGCCAAATTATTGATTTATTTGATGGATTACAGGATTTAGAAAATCATATTATCAGGGCCGTGGGGGAAGCAGACGAGCGTTTTAATGAAGATGCTTTAAGAATGATGAGGGCAATTAGATTTGCAAGTCAATTAGATTTTTCAATTGAAGAAAAAACAACAATTGCGTTAAAAAAACATGCGTCACTTTTGAAGAAAATTGCGATTGAACGTATTCATATTGAATTTGTAAAATTATTATTAGGAAAAAATCCTAAAACGGGATTACAACATTTTATGACGGCTGATTTAGCAAGATACTGTCCTGAATTTGATAATTATATGTCCGAACTAACTGATATGGCAACTTTAGATTCAATTAAACTTTCGTCGGAAGCTGCTGCTTGGTCGCTAGTCATTCATGTATTAAAAGTATCGGAATCCGATATTAGTCATTTTTTAGTTGCTTGGAAAAGTTCAAATGAACTAATTTCAAATGTTCAAGCGGTTATCAGGGCTCTAAATAGTATTCTAGATAAAACGATTGACCGAGAACTCATGTATGAAACAGGTCTAGAGTTACTGTTAACTGCCAACGAAATTGCAACAATATTTAACCGTAATATACCTATTGAAATCCTGGAAGGCGACTATGAGCAACTACCAATTAAGTCTAAAAAAGAAATGCTTGTTAATGGTGGACAATTGATAAAAGAAGTAGGTATTCAACCTGGTGAAAAATTAGGCCGTATTTTAGCAGCATTAGAACATCAAGTATTAATGGAAAAAATACCAAACGAATCGACTCAATTATTAAAATTAGCTGAACGATTAGCGTCGGAGTTAGATTAATTTAGAAGATTAATTCAAATTTAGCTTATGAAATAAAAGAGAATCAAATCAGATAAGAGAGTGATTATATGCAAACATTAAGAGTTGAACATTTAAAGAAAACGTATGGTGAAAAAACATTATTTGATGATTTAAATTTTATCGTTAATGAAAAAGATAGAATTGGCTTAATTGGGACTAACGGTTCAGGGAAGACGACATTATTGAACGCACTAACTGAGCTTGATCCAGCTGATTCAGGTGATTTAATCAAACCAAATAATTATCGTATGAGTTATCTAAAGCAAATTCCTGAATTAAATGATGAAATGACGATTATGGAAGCTGCTTTTGAGGGTGCTTCACCCGTTTTTGAAACTATTCGTCACTATGAAGCAGCTTTAACGGCATATAGTGAGCATCCTGAAGACGAAAAATTACAACAGCGTTACTCAGATGCGGAAGACCGTATGAATCGTGAAGATGCATGGAATGCCGATAACGACGTTAAAACAATTTTAACTCAACTGCAAATTACTGACTTAACACAAAAAGTTGCAACCTTATCTGGTGGACAGAAGAAACGAGTTGGGTTAGCCCAAGTATTGATTCAAGCCCCAGACTTATTAATCTTAGATGAACCAACTAATCATTTAGATTTTAGCTCAATTGAATGGTTAGAAAGTTACCTTAAAACATATAAAGGCGCACTAATTGTGGTTACTCATGATCGTTACTTCTTAGATCAGATTGCTAACCAAATTTTGGAGTTATCATTCGGAAAATTATACTCATACGATGGTAACTATCAAGATTTTGTGGCTCAAAAAGCGGAGAGAGTAGCGCAAGAAGTTACCGCTGAACATAAAGAACAACAGCTATACAAAAAGGAACTTGCTTGGATGCGAACTGGTGCAAAAGCCAGATCAACAAAGCAGCAGGCTAGAATTAATCGTTTTAATGATTTAAAGGAAAATATGAATTCACTTCAAATTGATCAGGATGTATCAATTGGTCTAGGACAACAACGACTTGGTAAAAAAGTTATCGAATTAAAAGATGCTAGCCTTGTTTTAGAGAATCATAAAATTATTGATCATTTCAGTGAATTAATTCAAGCGAGTGATCGAATTGGGATTACTGGTAAAAATGGTGCCGGGAAATCAAGTTTATTAAATGCAATAGCTGGTAAGTTGCCTCTTAATTCTGGTGAATTGTTGATGGGTGAAACAGTTAAGTTAGGTTATTACCAACAACAAACCGAACCTATTCCCGGAGATAAGAGAATGATTAGTTATTTAAATGAAATTGGTGAAAATGTTGAAAATAAGCATGGTGAACGAATTAGTACAACACAACTTTTAGAACAATTTCTTTTCCCTAGATTCATGCATGGCACGTTAATTAGACAACTGTCTGGTGGAGAAAAAAGAAGACTGTATCTCCTGAAATTATTAATGCAACAACCTAACGTCCTATTGCTGGATGAGCCCACTAATGATTTAGATATTGGAACATTAACGGTACTTGAAGACTACCTTGAATCCTTTAATGGGGCTGTTATCACTGTTTCCCATGACCGATACTTCCTAGATAAAGTTGCGGATCAACTTCTTATTTTTGAAGGTGACGCAAAGATTAATCGATATACGGGATTATTTACAGCATATCTTGCTAATAATTCGATGGAAGATGATACAATAGCTACAACCAAAAATAAGTCATCTGAAAGTGACGTTATTTCAGATGACGATTCAAAAGTAAAGTTAACTTATGCTGAACAAAAAGAATTTGAAACAATCGAACAATTAATTGATGACTTAGAAGCGACTAAAGAAAAAGCCGAAAATGATATGGCAAAAACAAGCGGTAATGATTTTGTTGCACTAAGCGAATTACAAGTTTTAATCGATAATTTAGATGTTGAAATTGAAGAAAAAATGAATCGTTGGGACTACTTAGGAAAATATGCAGAAAAGGGGTAATCTTCGCATGGAAGAAACGTATTTACAACTCGAACGTGATATTTTAGCAAATGGGAACGACAAAACTGATCGCACTCAAACCGGGACTAAAAGTCTTTTTGGCTACCAAATGAGATTTGATTTAAGTCAAGGATTCCCATTACTAACAACTAAAAAAGTGCCATTTGGTTTAATTAAAAGTGAGTTATTGTGGTTTTTAAAAGGTGATACCAATATTCAATATTTATTAAAGCATAAGAATCATATTTGGGACGAATGGGCTTTTAAAAATTATATCGAGAGCATTGATTACTTGGGTCCAGATATGACTGATTTTGGTCGCCGTGCTCTTTCTGATCCCGAATTTAAGAAAGAATATGACGTTCAGAAAAAGCTTTTTTGCGATAAAATTATTGAAGATGATGCATTTGCTAAAAAGTTTGGTGAGCTTGGGGACGTTTATGGTAGCCAATGGCGCGAATGGAAAACGAGACAAGGTGACACAATTGATCAAATTTCGGATGTTATTGAAGCAATCAAAAAAACGCCTGATTCTAGAAGGTTGATTGTATCAGCATGGAACCCGGAAGACGTCCCAAACGTGGCATTGCCTCCTTGTCATACCTTATTTCAATTTTACGTGGCAGACGGTAAATTAAGCTGTCAGTTATACCAACGAAGTGGCGATGTTTTTCTGGGAGTGCCATTTAATATTGCAAGTTATGCCCTATTAACGCATCTAATTGCCAAAGAAGTTGGACTTGAGGTTGGCGAATTTATCCATACCTTAGGTGACGCGCATATTTACAGCAATCACATTGAACAAGTGAAAGAACAGCTCACTCGTGAAGTTCAACCAATGCCAAAACTATGGTTAAACCCTGATAAGGAAAGTATCTTTGATTATGATATGTCTGATATAAAGATTGAGGGATATAATCCGGCACCACCAATTAAGGCACCTGTCGCGGTTTAAAAGTTGATAAGGAGATCAGGATGATTAATTTTATTTGGGCTGAAGATGATGAACAACACATTGGGTATAAAGGTAAATTACCATGGCACTTACCAAATGATATGAAATTTTTTAAAAAAATGACAATTAATAAGGTAGTAGTAATGGGCAGGAATACGTTTGAAAGTTTTCCCGGTCTTTTACCTAATCGCGTTAATGTCGTCGTATCCAGTAAATCGGATTTGGTTGAAACGGACAACTTAAAAATTGTTCATTCAATACCAGAGTTAAATTCCTTACTAGAAACATTCTCCGATGATATCTTCGTTATTGGTGGTGCAACGTTATTTGAAGAAATGTACTCAAATGTCGACCGCCTGTATCAAACGAAGATTCACGCTATTTTTGATGGCGACGTGACGATGGTTCCCATAAACTATGATGATTGGCAATTAGTTGAAAAAATTGATGGTCAAACCGATGAGAAAAATAAATATCAACATGAGTTTAGAATTTATAATAGAAAATAAAAATGAAGTCATCCTCAGATTAACGAGGGTGACTTCATTTTTTACGTGCTTAAGTGTACAATAAAATTGAAAAATACATTAACCCCGTACCCAGCATCACGAATAAATGCCAAATGACGTGTAAATATTTAATACCGTTTATGCTGTAAATACCCGCACCAATCGTAAATGCGACCCCACCTGAAACAAGTAACCAAAATCCAGTAGCTCCCAAGCTAGAGTAAAGGGGAATCATTGCGCTTATACAAAGCCATCCCATAACTAAATAAATAATTGTCGAAATGGCTTTAAAATGACCTAACCAAATTGATTTGTAGATGATTCCCAGAATGGTCATGGCCCAAATAATACCAAACAACGTCCATCCTAATGCACCTTTAACGGCGAGTAGACAGTAGGGCGTATACGTGCCCGCAATCAATATATAAATGCTGCTATGATCAAATATTTGAAAAACAGTTCTTGCTCGAGTAAAAATCAAACTGTGGAATAATGTAGATGTTAGGTAGAGTAGCACTAGTGATGAGCCATATATCGCGTATGACGTGATTTCTAATGCACTACCGTTATGAGCACCTTTAATTAAAAGGATAATTAATCCGGCTATACTTAAGCCAAGTCCAATACCATGAGTGATGGCATTTAATACCTCATTCAAGATAAGATATCTTCTACTATAATTTTGTTTCAAAAAAACACCTCAGTCATTAATTTCTATGTGAAATAAGCCAGTATCTCTGATATACTAGACATTATAAATGGAAAAGTTTATAGTGTCATTATTGTACCATGATTAAAAACTTTTGTTAAGAAAGTGTGGATGAAGAAACATGACAAACATTAAAATAATAACGGACTCATCTGTTGGACTAACGGATGCCGAAATAAAAGAAAACAATATTAATATTATCCCATTGAGTGTCATGATAGATGACACTATTTATGTTGAGGGTGAATCAATTACGAATGATGAATTTGAAACAAAAATGGAATCATCAAAAACATTGCCTAAGACGAGTCAGCCTCCAATCGGGACTTTTGTAGAGACGTTTGATAAGATTGGTGAAGATGGTAGTCAAATTCTTTCGCTTCACATGACTGATCAAATTAGTGGCACGGTTCATACTGCAGAACAAGCCGCACAAATGAGTCAGTCGGATGTAACGGTTATTGATACGCGGTCTACCGATAGGGGTATGGCATTTCAAGTTTTAGCTGCTGCTAAACTAGCAAACGCTGGTTCATCTATGGCTGATATCATAACAAAAATAGCCGAAATACGTGAAAATTCGAAATTATATATGGCTGTCATGACTTTAGACAATATGGTTAAGGGTGGACGTATATCAAGATTAACAGGTGTTCTTTCAAGTGTATTAAATATGAAAATTATTCTTGAAATGATTGACGGCGAATTGAAAATTAAAAATAAAGGCCGTGGCATGAAGACGGTGAATAAATTTGTTTCAGAGTTAGTCGAAGAATTAAAAACAACGCCAAATGTTAAATCGGTTGGTATTTCACATGCGGGAAATGAAAAAAAAGCCCTTGAAGTTCGTGACTTATTACAAACGGCAGTTCCTACAATTGATATTTTAGTTCGACAAACAGCGCCTATTATTGCAACCCATGGTGGACCAGGCGCTTTCGCAGTTATGTTCTATGCTGAAAAAGCTTAAAATCTAAAAATTGATAGTTAAACTGGTCCAAAAACAACTGTTTTTGTCCAGTTTTTTTAATCCAGAAAAGGAATGATTCTTTGAAATTTTTAAAAAGTTTGCTTATTACTATATTAAGTATCACCGTATTAAGTGGCCTTGTATTCGGTGGTATGTGGTTCATAACAGGTCATTTTTCAAATAAAGGAGTGATTACAGTGCCACATACAAAACAAACCATGAAATTAGTTTCACTTGGTGATTCCTTAACTGAAGGTGTGGGTGATACAACCAATAAGGGCGGATTTGTACCATTAATAGGTGAAAAAATTGATGATAATCAAAATATAAAAACAACGACCTCTAACTTTGGATTATCTGGAGATCGAAGTGATCAAATTTATGATCGTTTAAAACAACAACCTAAAATACAAAAAGCACTATCAAAAGCGACAGTAATCACCTTAACGGTTGGAGGTAACGATTTACTACAGGTTATTCAAAAAAATATTCTAACAAATGACGAGTCTAAGTTAACTAAAGCGATTGATGCTGAAAAAGTGACGTATCTAAAAAAATTAGATGAATTGTTTAAAGAAATTAGAAAATATAATTCAAATGCGCCTATATACACTATCAGCGTTTATAATCCTTTTTACGTTTATTTCCCTAATATGGGTAGTATGACGACAATTGTTCAATCTTGGAATAATACAACCAAGAAAGTAATTAAAAATGATAAAAATAGTTACTTTGTGGATGTCGCAAAACAGCTTTCTGAAGGCCAATATTATGGTAAAAAAAGTGCCTTAACTAAAACTTCTGATAGTTCTGATTTGTCTGGTTTATCAGGACTTAACCTTGAAAAAGTCCTACAGGAAAAGGACGAGAAGAACGATTACATTTCTGTGACCGATCATTTTCATCCGAATAATAAAGGTTACGAAAAAATGACTGAATTACTCTATAAATCAATGCAGGAAAATCATTTATTTAAATAACAAGGAGACTTATGGCTAAGAGATCAGAGCAGATTAAATTGAAAACTAAAAAAAATATTAACGCATGGAAAATCGCATTCATTGTGTTACTTTCTTTATTGATTGGGACGGCACTTTACCTGTCAATTGGTGCTATGAGTCAATCTAAAGATCAAAAAGCACTAATAACTCAAACCAATTCAAAGTCAACAAAGAGGACAAATCTAAGCGTTGAGATGAATAAAGATCAATTAAACGGGACAATCAATTATTATTTAAAATCAATCCAGAAAGGGCAGTCAATCAAATACCGATTTTTGGTAGATAAGTCTGCTATCCTAATGGGTACAACAAAAGTACTGGGTCAAGATGTTTCATTCACATTATATTCTGACCCAATCGTAACTTCTAGTGGTGATATCGTACTAAAAGCGAAGTCAGTCGCTGTGGGTGCACTACCTGTTCCCAAAAAATTCATCATGAATTATGTAAAAAAAGCATATGATCTACCAAGTTGGATTACAATTGATAGTAAAAATCAGACAATTGTGCTTAACTTAAAAAAGTTAGATATTGAAAATGGTATACAAGCCAGCGCTACGAAAATTGATTTAAAAACAAATGTTTTTAAATTCAATGTTTCTATCCCTTTAAATTAAATGAGGTAAACGTTTATGAGACAAACATTCTATCAATTTTTAATGACCGAACGAAATGATCACAGTACGGATGAAGTGGCCCAATTTGCAAACAATGCTTTTTTCGATCAAAGTTTTCCAAAGTTGTCGGATAACTATGATTTCGTATCTAATTATCTTGAATTAAATGCAGGTTATTTACCCTCAATGACAATCTTTGATGATGCTTGGGCACGATATTTAGATAAAATGAATTAGTGGAGGTTCTGAACAGTGAAAGAAGAAAAAGACGTAAAACGATTTAAATTTGATCGTCATTTCTGGACGTTGGTAGGCTCAATCTGTTTGTCATTTATTATCGGAGCTGCCGCAATGTATTTTTTTGCAATTAGACAAATTAATACCGCAGTTGGTTCATTACAAGCAACTAGTGCAGATTTATCTAAGATTGAATCTGTATACACAACGTTAAATAACTCGTACTACAAGGACATAAGTAAAACGAAACTGGTCAATGGTGCTATTAATGGTATGGTCGATGCAACGGGTGATAAATTTACAGCCTATTTGGGTAAGGCAGATGCGACAAATTTAGATTCGTCAATTTCTAGTAAATTTGTCGGAATAGGCGCCGAAGTTAAGATTAATAAAAAGAATATTCAAATTGTTTCAGCTATTAAGGGTACCCCGGCTAAAAAAGCCGGTTTAAAAACAGACGATATTATTCAGAAAATAGATGGTAAGTCAGTTTATGGTGAAAGTTTAGAAAAAGCTGTTTCGAAAATTCGAGGTAAAAAGGGAACGACCGTTAAATTAACTATTCAACGTGGCTCATCAACATTTAACGTTTCAATCAAACGAGATGATATTCCCGTTAAAACGGTTTATAGTAATCTTTCAAAAGAAAATAAGAAAATTGGTTATATTCAAATTAGTACTTTTGCGGAAAAAACATCTGATGAAGTTAAATCAGCGGTTAAGTCACTTAGAAAAGAAGGCGCAACATCATTCGTACTTGATGTTCGTGATAATCCAGGTGGTCTGATGGACCAAGCGTTAGCTATTAGTTCGATGTTCTTAAAAGATGGCAAAAAAATTATGCAAGTTCAACCAAAAACGGGCTCTCCTGAAATATATAAAGCCGGTAAAGAATATGATTCTGGATTTAAAGTGACAGAAAAGACAGTTGTTATCATTAATAAAGATAGTGCAAGTGCTTCTGAAATTTTGGCAGCTGCACTCAATCAATCTGCAAACGATAAATTAATTGGTGCAACCTCATATGGAAAAGGGACTGTTCAAACCGTTAATAACTTTACGGACAAAACTGAACTAAAAGTAACAATTGCTAAGTGGTTAACTCCTGATGGTTCATGGATACACGGAAAAGGAATTAAACCAACCATCGCTGCGGACTATCCCACATATGCATATTCATCATTAATCGACACAGATAAGACATATAAAAAAGAAGATGTTTCAACTCAAGTTAAAAATATTCAAATCTATTTACAAGCGTTAGGATACTACACAGATAAAAATAATGGATACTTTGGTACATCAACGGTTACCGCCGTTAAATCTTTCCAAGAATCAAACAAGTTAGATCAGTCCGGTGAAGTTAATAAAGAAACTGCTTTAAAATTAGAATCTTTAGTTCAACAAAAGATTTCAAAGAACGATCCCGCTTACGATGCGGCAATTAAAGCAGTCATAAATTAATAAAAGCATGAAGAGAGTGAAACTAAATGGCGGAACTCTCTTCTTTTTGTGCAGAATTTAAGGTATTCTGATTAAGAGTGTTAAATATAAAGAATTAAGCAAGTTAATCGAAAGTTTTCTTGGCTTAACAAGGAGAATTTAAATGACAGTTATTCAATGGTTCCCAGGACATATGGCGAAAGCTTTAAGACTGGTAAAAGAAAAGTTAAATTTAGTAGATATTGTGCTTGAATTGGTTGATGCAAGGTTACCTGAATCATCTAGAAATCCACAACTTGAACAATTACTTGAAACTAAGCCACATATTATGGTTTTAACAAAAAAAGACATGGCGGATCCGAATGTGACGGCTCGCTGGTTACGCTACTACGAAAGTAAAGGAATTCCTGCAGTTGCTGTAGACAGTCAGCACGGACAATTAAGCGCAATTGAGAAGAAAATTAATGTTGTTCTAAAAGACAAACTAGCATTAAGAGAGAGTAAAGGAATTATTCAACAACGCGTTAAAGTAATGTGTATTGGAATTCCTAACGTCGGTAAATCAACATTATTAAATCATTTAGTGAATAAAAATGTAGCAATAACTGGGAATAGACCCGGCGTAACAAAAGCACAACAATGGTTAAAGGCTGGTAAATTAATGTCCCTTTTAGATACTCCAGGTATTTTATGGCCAAAATTTGAGGATCAAGAAATTGGCAAGCGTCTCGCTTTAACGGGTGCAATTAAGGATTCTTTGTATGCGAAAGATGATATCGCCTTATATGGGTTAGAACATTTTAAACAAACAAATCCAAAAGCATTACAAGAAAAATACAAGTTAACTGATGAACAAATGCAATTAAGTAATGTTGATTTATTATTAGAATTAACGAAAAAAATGGGCTTTAAAGAAGATTACGATCGTGCAAGTGAACGAATTATCTTCGATATTAGACAAAGTAAACTCGGTAGATACACTTTAGAAATCCCACAATTAGGTGGCGAGTAAGCGTGCCGGAATTTACTATCTCACAAATAAAAACACAATTACTTGATAACCCTTCGAAGCAGTTTATTCAAAAAATTGCTGACGATCCTCGTAAAGGGACTATCGCGCTTTTAGCCCAGTATCATAGGAAACAAACAAAACTATTTGAACAACAAGAATCTTTTAACCGTAGATTGACGATAGAAAGAAATCTTTGGCAGAACGGTATTCCTTATATTGCCGGAATTGATGAAGTTGGTAGAGGACCACTGGCCGGGCCGGTAGTTAGTGCTGCAGTTATATTGCCACACGATTTCAATTTAATTGATGTGAATGATTCAAAAAAACTATCTGCTGCTAAGCGAGAAAATTTGTACGGTCAAATATTATCTCAAGCAATTTCTGTTGGCGTATCTGTAATAGACAGCCAAGTAATTGATGAAATTAATATTTACCAGGCTGCACGAGTTGCTATGTTAGAAGCCGTTAATTCATTGGATATAAAGCCACAACAATTGCTGATTGATGCAATGACAATTGATAGTGATATTCCACAAGAAAGTTTCATTAAGGGTGATTCAAAGAGTGCTAGTATTGCAGCAGCAAGTATCGTTGCTAAGGTTTATCGAGATCATATTATGAAATTTTATGATGAACGTTATCCAGGATATGACTTTGCACATAATGATGGTTATGGCACTAAAAATCATTTAGCAGGACTCGATGAGTTAGGGATTACCGATATTCATCGTCGAACGTTTGAACCAATTAAATCAATGTTAAAAAAATAATTATTTGAATACGTACCTTATTAGTATTAACTAATAAGGAGAAATCATGACAATAAGAGATGTATTAATTAAACTTAGATTATGTTCAGAAATTACGTATATTGGTGAAAATAAAATATTTGACTGGCTTCAACAAAATCCAGATTGCCAGGAGTTACCGTTGTCATTAATCATCAGTATTTTAAAGCTTAATGGCGAAAAAAGGGCAAGACTGATTAAATCGTTTAATAGCAGCTCATTACAAAATGAAGTGAGCGCTAATAAATTGAATTCTGTTGCGGTAACTATCATGGATAGAGATTACCCATTTCTATTGAAAGAATGTTATCGACCACCGATTGTTCTGTTTATGCGAGGCAATTTGAAACTGTTAAATCAGCAATCATTAGCAGTCGTTGGTGCACGACAAAGGACAGGTTATTCAATAGAAGCAATTCGATTATTACTACCCGATGTTGTTCGAAATAATAAAGTGATCGTAAGCGGACTTGCGGCCGGGGTGGATACATTAGCGCATCAGTTTTCAATTGCTAACCAGGCAGACACTATCGCTGTTATTGGTACAGGACTAGATATTTATTATCCAAAAAATAACAAAAATTTACAAATGGAGATTGCCCAAAAAGGTCTTTTAATTTCCGAATATGGCCTTCATACGGGACCACGCCGAAATCATTTCCCGGAACGAAATCGAATCATTGCTGGTCTTTGTGAGTGTCTATTAGTAACTGAAGCTAAACACCATAGTGGAAGTTTAATAACGGCCAATTTGGCATTGCAAGAAAATAGAACAGTATTGGCTGTTCCAGGCTCTATCTCAAGCCCCCTTTCACTAGGATGCAACGAATTAATAGTAGCAGGGGCCACACCAGTTATTAATGGTCAACAAATACTGGATGAGTTCTATGAAAACTGATTACGCTTGACAAGTCTCTCTATCATGCTTTAAGATTACTTACGATTTTAAAAAATGTTATTGTATACAATATAAATACGACGAAGGAGTTCAATTATGCCAGTAACCAAGAAGAAAAAAAGAGCACCAGCTAAGAAAAATCTAGTTATTGTTGAATCCCCTTCTAAGGCTAAAACAATTGAAAAGTACCTTGGGAGTGGTTATCATGTCGTAGCCAGTCTTGGACATATTAGAGATTTACCACGAAGTAAGATGGGCGTAGATGTCGAAAATAACTACGATCCGCACTACATTTCCATTCGTGGAAAAGGCGACGTCATTAAAAGCTTAAAAAAAGAAGCCAAGAAGGCTAAAAATGTTTATCTTGCAGCCGATCCTGATCGTGAAGGTGAGGCAATTGCCTGGCATTTATCTCATATCTTAGATTTAGATATCACGGCAAAAAATCGTGTTGTCTTTAATGAAATTACTAAAGATGCTGTTAAAAATGCTTTTACTGATCCCAGATCAATTGATATGAACCTAGTGGATGCACAACAAGCACGTAGGATCCTTGATCGATTAGTTGGATATTCAATTAGTCCATTACTTTGGGCCAAAATAAAAAAAGGATTAAGTGCCGGACGTGTTCAATCAATCGCTTTGAATTTAATTATTGAAAGAGAAAAAGAAATCCGGGCATTTGAACCTGAAGAATATTGGACCATTGATTCTGAATTTAAAAAAGGTAAAGAAAAATTTGATGCTGCTTTCTATGGTGTTGATGGAAAGAAAAAAGCATTAAAGAACAATGATGACGTTCAAAAAGTAATGACACTAATTGATACGAAAGCTAATTTTGATATTACTGCCGTTACAAAAAAAGAACGTAAACGATTCCCTGCACTACCATTTACGACTAGTACAATGCAACAAGATGCCAATAGAAAATTAAATTTCCGTACTAGAAAAACAATGATGGTTGCGCAGCAATTATATGAAGGAATCCATCTTGGAAAACAAGGTACGGTAGGATTAATCACCTACATGCGTACGGATTCAACTCGTGTATCTACAACGGCTAAGCATGAAACAGCTCAATTTTTACATGAAAAATACGGTGAAGAATATGCTGCAATCAAACCTCGTAAAGGTAAATTACAAGAAGGTGCGCAAGATGCGCATGAGGCTATTAGACCTTCATCTGTACTACGAACGCCTGCTTCGATGAAAGATTATCTAAGTAACGATCAAATGAAATTATACAAATTAGTTTGGTCACGATTCGTCGCTAGTCAGATGACTCCTGCGGTTATGGATACCATGTCTGTATCTATTGAACAAAATGGGGTTATTTACCATACTTCCGGTTCTAAAACTAAATTCGCGGGTTATACAAAAATATACGAAGACAACAAAAAATCAGATAATATATTACCTGATTTAAAGGTTGGCGATAAAGCTAAGTTGGCTAAAAATCAGCCTAATCAACATTTTACACAACCGCCAGCTAGATTTACTGAAGCTAATCTAATTAAGACACTTGAAGAAAATGGTGTTGGTCGTCCTTCAACATACGCGCCAACGTTAGATACAATTCAGAGACGTTATTACGTTAAGTTAGTTGCTAAACGTTTTGAACCGACTGAATTGGGTGAAATAGTCGATGATATGATTGAAGCTTATTTCAGTGATATTGTGAATGTTAAATTTACCGCTGAGTTAGAAAAAGGGCTCGATAATATCGAAGTCGGTGATGAAAATTGGGTTCAAGTCGTTGATAACTTCTATAAACCATTTTCTAAAAACGTTGAACATGCGCAAGAAACAATCGAAAAGGTTCAAATTAAAGATGAACCAGCTGGCTTTGATTGCGAAATTTGTGGATCACCAATGGTTGTTAAAATGGGGCGTTATGGTAAGTTTTTCGCATGTAGTCGTTTTCCGGATTGTCGCAATACAAAGGCAATTGTCAAAGAAATTGGCGTTATCTGTCCATTATGTCACCAAGGTGAAGTAATTGAACGTAAATCTAAGCGTAACCGCTTATTCTATGGTTGTTCAAGATACCCAGACTGTGAGTTTGTCTCATGGGATAAACCAATTGGGCGCGAATGTCCTAAATGTCAACATTACTTAGTTGAGAAAAAAGTAAAAGGTGGCAAACAAGTTAAATGTAGTAACTGTGATTATGAAGAAGCCGTTCAAAAATAAATCTAGCAGGGAGATTATGTAATGACAAAAACGAGCGTTAATGTAATTGGAGCCGGGCTCGCAGGTAGTGAAGCTGCATGGCAAATTGCTAATCGAGGGGTTCATGTTAATTTATATGAGATGCGCCCCATTAAAATGACACCAGCTCATCATACTGAGAACTTCGCTGAACTTGTTTGTACCAATTCTTTGAGAGCCAATCAAATAACAAACGCAGTTGGACTTCTAAAGGAAGAAATGAGACAGTTAGATTCTGTAATTATGAAATCGGCAGACCATAACTCTATCCCTGCAGGTGGTGCGTTGGCCGTTGATCGCGATAAGTTTTCTGGCGAAATCACGGATTTAGTTAAGAATCATAAAAATGTTACCGTTATTAATGAGGAGCTAACAGAATTACCAGATGGTCCCACAATTGTGGCCACTGGACCATTAACGTCATCTGGTTTAGCTGAGTCCATCAAGAAATTAAATGGTAGTGACGGTCTATATTTTTATGACGCGGCCGCACCAATATTAGAAAAATCATCATTAAATATGGATAAAATATATTTAAAATCGCGCTATGATAAGGGCGAAGCTGCGTATCTTAACTGTCCTATGACTAAGGAAGAGTTCATAACATTCTATAAAGCCCTTGTGGAAGCTGAAACAGCGGAAATGCATGATTTTGAAGATGAAAAATTCTTTGAGGGCTGTATGCCAATTGAAGAAATGGCTAGAAGAGGCGCTAAAACGATGTTATTCGGTCCATTAAAACCAGTTGGATTAGAGGATCCTAAGACTGGTAAAACACCTTTCGCAGTTGTTCAATTACGTCAAGATAATGCTGTTGGTGATTTATATAATATTGTTGGCTTCCAAACGCATCTAAAATGGGGCGAACAGAAAAAGGTTTTCTCTTTAATTCCGGGTTTAGAAAATGTCGAATTTGTTCGTTATGGCGTTATGCATCGTAATACATTTATGCGCTCGCCCGACACCTTAGAACCAACCTATCAATCTAAATTCCGAAATGATCTATTTTTTGCCGGTCAAATGACTGGTGTTGAAGGTTATGTTGAAAGTGCCGCAAGTGGCTTATTGGCGGGCATAAATGCTGCACATATTGTTTTAGGAGAAGAACCTGTTGTTCTTCCTAAGACAACAGTTATGGGTTCTATGGCTCATTATATAACACATGCAAGTGGTAAACATTTTCAACCAATGAACGCAAACTTCGGCATTATACCTAAATTAGGGACAAAAATTAGAGATAAGAAAGAAAAGAATCAAGCGGTTGCAAATCGTGCTTTAGACCATTTAGCAATTGTTAAACCAACTCTTTAAATATTTATGAAATATCCTTTAAAATAATTGAGTTATACTTCATTGTTGTGCTACAGTAGTAGCGTTCAATGAAGTTTTTTAATACAATAAAATAAGTAATATTGGAGGAATTTATTATGGCAGCAGTTTCATTTCATGCAACAACAATTTGTGCCGTTAAGCATAACGGACATTGTGCGATGGCCGGAGATGGTCAGGTAACAATGGGTGAAAAGGTTATTATGAAGGGAACCGCCAGAAAAGTTCGCCGCATCTATAATGATCAAGTGGTTGTTGGTTTCGCTGGTAGCGTTGCTGACGCTTTCAACCTTGAAGAACGTTTCGAAAAAAAATTAAATGAATTTAGCGGCAATTTACAGCGCGCCGCAGTTGAATTGGCTCAAGATTGGCGTAGTGAACAAGCTTTACAGAAATTAGAAGCTCTTTTAATCGTGATGAACAGTGAAGAGATGTTGTTAGTTTCTGGTAGTGGTGAAGTTATCGAACCCGATGATGATATTTTAGCAATTGGCTCCGGTGGTAACTTTGCGTTGTCTGCTGCAAAAGCACTTAAACATCATACAACTGACATGTCTGCCAAAGAAATAGCTGAAGCATCAATCAACATTGCTGGCGATATTGACATTTTTACAAATCATCACGTTATCTCTGAAGAATTATAGAAAGTAGGTAAAATTATGACTGTTATTGATAAAACACCAAAACAAATTGTAACAGAATTAGATCAATATGTTATAGGTCAAAATGATGCAAAAAAAGCAATCGCTGTTGCGTTACGTAATAGATATCGTCGTATGCAGCTCTCTAAATCAATGCAAAAAGATGTGACCCCTAAAAATTTAATGATGATTGGGCCAACTGGTGTTGGTAAGACTGAAATTGCGCGTCGTTTAGCAACAATGCTTGAAGCCCCATTTGTGAAGGTTGAAGCAACAAAATTCACCGAAGTTGGATACGCCGGCCGAGACGTAGAATCAATGGTTCGTGATCTAGTAGATGTTTCAATTAAATTAGAAGAAGATGCTCAATATGGTCGTGTATCAGGAGCAGCCGAAAGAATGGCTGACAAGCGTCTTGTAAAATTATTGGTACCAGGAATTAAAAAACAAAAAAAAGCTGAAAATGTTAACTTCATGCAAATGATGTCCCAAATTCAAAAAGGTCAGATGCCTGCAGGATTGGACGTACAAGATGAAGAAGAAGTAACAGATGATATCAGAAATGAACGATTATCTGTTTCAGAACAATTGACTAGAGGGTTATTAGAAAACAATGAAGTCACAATCAAAATTGATGAACCAAAACAACCTTCTGGAATGAACGGTATGATGGGTCAAATGGGAATCGATTTAGGTGATTCTTTAAGTGCCTTAACACCAAATCGTCAAATTGAAAGAACATTAACGGTAGCGGAAGCTCGCAAGATTCTAATCCGTGAAGAATCGAAAAAATTAGTTAACTCGGCAGATATAAATCAAGCAGCTATTGAACGCGCCGAAAACACGGGTATTATTTTTATTGATGAAATCGACAAAATCACCTCTAAATCTCAGAAAAATAGTGGTGAGGTTTCAAGAGAAGGTGTTCAGCGTGATATCCTGCCAATCGTTGAGGGGTCTCAAATCTCAACTAAGTTTGGCCCCATTAATACGGATCATATTTTATTTATTGCATCAGGTGCATTTCATGAAAGCAAACCGAGTGATTTAATTGCGGAACTTCAGGGTCGTTTTCCAATTCGAGTTGAGTTGGACGATTTGAGTCAATCAGATTTTGTTAAAATTTTGACAGAGCCTCATAATGCCTTGATTAAACAATACATTGCTTTGATTGGCACCGATAATATAAATGTAACCTTCACAATTGAAGCGGTTGAAAAAATATCTGAAATTGCTTACAACGTCAACCATGATACCGAAAATATTGGCGCGCGACGCCTGCATACTATTTTAGAAAAATTACTTGAAGATTTATTGTTTGAAGGTCCTGACATGCAAATGGGCGATATCACAATTACTGAAAGCTACGTTGACGATAAAATTGGTAACATTGTCGCTGATAAAGATCTTAGTCGTTATATCTTATAGAAATGGGTGAGTAGAATGACAGTTGAATTGAAGAATGATTTTGTCACAGTTAAAATTTCTGAAGAAGGTGCCGAATTAGTTAGTATTAAAGGCGTCGACACTGATATTGAATACATCTGGCAAGCAGATAAAAAATACTGGGGGAGACACGCACCAGTACTATTTCCAGTCGTTGGTCGATTAAAAAATGATGAGTACGAATATAATCAACAAACGTACAAAATGGGGCAACATGGGTTTGCCCGTGATATGCTTTTTACGGTAATCTCTAAGACCGAAACATCAGCCGTACTAGAACTAGGTTCATCCCCAGAAACAAAATCAAAATATCCGTTTGATTTTAGATTAAGATTGCATTATATTTTGACTAACCATCAAATAAAAGTTATCTATGATGTCTATAATCCGGATGAAAACGATTTATTATTTTCAATTGGTGGACACCCAGCGTTTAATGTCCCACTTAAAAACGCGTATTTAGATTTGGAAAATTATCAAATTGATGTTGCACCAAATGTTGAAAGACGTCAAATTCCGTTAGTTGGTCCTTTTAATGATGCAGAGAATGCCGAAGTAGTTAAGTTTAATGAGCCGATTAAACTATCTCGTGAGACGTTCAAAAATGATGCTCTAATCTATGAATTAAATCAAGAAGAAACGACTGTATTACTCTCAACACCTGAAGATGATCATGGTGTTTCAGTCACAGTAAATAACGCTGACTACGTTGGTATCTGGTCTAAATATCCCGAAAATTCACCATTTGTTTGTATTGAACCATGGTGGGGTCTAGCGGATAACGTTAAATCAACTGGAAAATTATCCGACAAGGGTGATATTCATGTGTTAGAAGAAAATCAATCGTTCGAAGGATCATATGATATTACAGTATTTTAAGGCAAAAAAAATCGATGACAATGTCATCGATTTTTTTTATTTCGTAAATATAATCCGAGTCCAAAGGGAACCATGCTCTCAGTACCACTAAAAATACGACTTATATTGCCTCTATGTTTATAAATAACAAATATAGTCAGAATTCCAGCAATTGTTGCTAATAGCCAATCTTGGAATAAAAGTGCAGTAATCGTAATGCCGATAAACCCAAGTACACTTGCAACACTTACCATACTCGTTAAAAGAATCAGCGAAATAAAGATTGTACAAGCGATTGCGAAGAATAGTGGGCTATATGGCAACAGGATTCCCGCGCCAGTAGCGACAGCCTTACCGCCTTTAAACTTTGTGAAAATTGAAAATGTATGACCGGCAACTGCCCCTACACCAATTAATAGTGGACTAACAGTTGCGGCAACGCCAAACATATACGGAAGACTTGCAGCAATAATCCCTTTTGAAACATCCATCACTAAAACAATCGTACCTGCTTTTGGTCCAAGAACTCGATAAGTATTAGTTGTTCCGACGTTTCCGCTACCAAATTCTCTAATATCCTTTTGATAAAAATATTTTCCAATCCAAACCCCAGATGGAATTGATCCTAAAAGATAAGCAATTGTTAACATTAATAAAATTGTACCCATAAATAAAGCACTCCTCTCGACCGATAATCCGATAAGTAGTATTTTAACATTCTTTTTAGAAGACACCAATTTTTTTATAAAATAGAACGTCTATTCGGATTTCCCTTTACATTTCAAAAAAGAATGGGTTATTATAGTAACGTTACTGTAGGAATACGGAGTAAGGGAGTTTGACTGAATGACTAATCTAAATAAAAACAAATATAATGATGATTCAATTCAAGTTCTCGAAGGACTAGAAGCGGTTAGAAAACGACCTGGTATGTATATTGGGTCAACAGATAGTAAAGGATTACATCACCTTGTCTATGAAATTGTTGATAATGCAGTCGATGAAGCCTTGTCAGGATATGGTTCACAAATAGATGTCACAATCCATAATGATAACAGTATCACTGTTGTAGATTACGGACGTGGTATGCCAATCGGTATGCATGCGTCAGGAATCCCAACTGTCGAAGTTATCTTTACTGTCTTACATGCTGGTGGGAAATTTGGCCAGGGTGGTTACAAAACATCGGGTGGCCTTCATGGGGTTGGCGCTAGCGTTGTTAACGCGTTGTCTTCATCGTTAACGGTTGATACCGTTCGTGATGGCGTTCGATATGAAGAAAAATTTGAAAATGGTGGCCATCCAGTTGGCACTTTAAAAAAATTAGGCGCAACCAAACGGGCAAATGGAACAACGGTTACCTTTAAACCAGATGAGAGTATTTTTTCAACGACAATCTATAAATATGATATTTTAGCCGAAAGACTAAAAGAATCTGCCTTTTTGTTACGTGGCGTTAAAATCGTTCTAACAGATGAAAGAACAGATAAACAAGATATCTATCATTTTGAAGATGGGATTAAAGAATTTGTCGCCTATTTGAATGAGGATAAAGATACGATTGGCGAAGTGATGTACTTCGATGGAATTAAAGATAAAATTGAAGTTGAAGTTGCTGCCCAGTACAATGACGGTTATTCAGAGAACCTAATGTCCTTTGTTAACAACGTTCGAACAAAAGATGGTGGTACACACGAAGCTGGAATGAAATCTGCTTGGACTAAAGCTTTTAACGAATATGCCAGAAAATTAGGTCTTTTAAAAGATAAGGATCGTAATTTAGAAGGTAGTGATGTTCGAGAGGGCCTTTCAGGCGTCATTTCAGTACGAATACCTGAAGAGTTACTCCAATTCGAGGGACAAACTAAGGGGAAACTTGGTACACCTGAAGCAAGGTCTATCGTTGATAGTGTTCTGAGCGAAAAACTTGGCTTTTATTTGATGGAAAATGGTGAGTTCGCTCAAGAACTTGTTAGAAAATCAATTAAAGCTCGCGAAGCCCGTGAAGCTGCCCGTAAAGCTCGCGATGATTCACGAAATGGTAAAAAGAAAAAGAAGAACGATCGCTTACTTTCAGGTAAATTAACACCCGCACAATCAAAAAATGCTAAGAAAAACGAATTGTTCTTAGTCGAAGGTGATTCTGCCGGTGGTTCAGCTAAACAAGGGCGAGAACGTAAATTTCAGGCTATTTTGCCATTACGTGGTAAGGTCTTGAATACTGAAAAAGCAAAATTACAAGATATTTTAAAAAATGAAGAAATAAATACAATGATTTATACGGTTGGTGCCGGTGTTGGTGCTGAATTCAAAATTGAAGACAGTAACTACGATAAAATTATTATCATGACCGATGCTGATACCGATGGTGCACATATCCAAACGTTATTGTTGACGTTCTTTTATAAATATATGCGTCCTTTAATTGATGCTGGTAAGATATATATCGCTTTACCACCTTTATATAAAATTCAAAAAGGAACAGGTAAAAAAATGGAAAGCATTTACGCCTGGACTGATGAAGAACTTAATAAAGCTACGGCACAAATTGGACGTGGTTATAATCTACAACGTTTTAAAGGTCTTGGTGAAATGAATGCAGATCAATTGTGGGAAACAACCATGGATCCAATGACAAGAACTTTAGTTAGAATTCGAATCGATGATCCAGCACTTGCAGAAAAACGAGTGACAACGTTAATGGGCGATAAGGTAGAACCCCGTCGAAATTGGATTGAAGAAAATGTTCAATTTTCACTCGAAGAAGATGGTAGTATCTTGGACAAAGTGGCAAGTAAACAAGTTACTGACTCCAACGATGATGACCCTGAATTAACATTATTTGAAGATCAAACGTCAACTGACTAAGGAAGGAGGATATCAACTTGGCTATAGAACAAGACACATCAAAAATTCAAGAACTAACTCTAGAAGATGTTATGGGCGAACGCTTTGGTCGTTATTCTAAATACATTATTCAAGAACGTGCGCTACCTGATATTCGTGATGGCTTAAAACCTGTTCAACGTCGTATTTTATATGCTATGAACCAAGACGGTAATACCTACGATAAGGGTTTTAGAAAATCAGCCAAATCAGTCGGAAATGTTATGGGTAATTTTCATCCGCATGGTGATAGTTCAATATACGAAGCCATGGTTCGAATGAGTCAAAACTGGAAATTACGTACACCTCTTATTGAAATGCACGGAAACAACGGGTCAATGGATGGTGACTCTCCAGCCGCAATGCGTTATACGGAAGCCCGTACAAGTAAAATTGCAACTGAAATGCTACGTGATATTGAGAAAGAAACCGTTGATTTCGTATTAAATTTTGATGATACAGAATATGAACCAACAGTTCTACCGGCAAGATTTCCTAACTTATTAGTAAATGGCGCTACCGGAATTTCAGCTGGATATGCAACTGAAATTCCACCTCACAACTTAAGTGAAGTTGTGGATGCCGTCGTCTACCTAATTGGACATCCTAACGCAACGTTGGACAAATTAATGTCATTCGTTAAGGGACCCGATTTTCCTACTGGCGGTATTTTACAAGGACTCTCTGGTATTCAAAGCGCATACAAAACGGGTCGTGGTAAGGTCGTTGTTCGTTCAAGGACTGAGATTCAAGAGTTAAAAGGTGGAAAGACGCAAATTATCATCTCTGAAATTCCATATGAAGTGAATAAAGCTGTACTTGTAAAAAAGATGGACGAAATTCGCTTACTTAAAAAAGTGGATGGCATTGCCGAGGTTCGTGATGAAAGTGATCGTGAAGGATTACAGATTGCCATTGAATTAAAACGTAACGTCAACGCCCAAGGTATTCTAAACTATCTGTTTAAAAACACTGATTTACAAATTTCATATAACTTCAACATGGTTGCAATCAACAATCAACGACCTGAATTAGTTGGTTTGAAGAAATTTTTATCATCATACTTGGAATATCAGTTAAGTGTTACCAAAAAAAGAACTGAATTTGATTTAAAAAAGGCCGAGTCTCGTCAACATATCGTTGAAGGCTTAATTAAGGCTCTCTCTATCTTAGATCAAGTTATTAAGGCAATTCGCGCAAGTAAAGATAAGAAGAGCGCTAAAGTAAGCTTAATGGAGCTTTTCGACTTCACGGAAAAACAAGCTGAAGCCATTGTATCCTTGCAACTGTACCGTTTATCTAATACAGATGTAACTGCGCTTGAAAAAGAAAATGCGGAGCTTGCTGAAAAAATTACTGGATATAAGGCAATATTAGCGGATCCTAAGATGTTGTCAGATGTTGTTAAAAAAGAATTAAAACAAGTATCAAAAGAATATGCCACACCGCGTATGACAGAGATACAAGAACATATTGAAGATATTAAGATTGAGACTGCCGTCTTAATTACACCTGAAGACGTTCAAGTTCTGGTCAGTCATGATGGCTACCTTAAACGCAGTTCATTACGTTCATTTAATGCTTCTGGCGTAGATGAGAACGGCTTAAAGGATGAAGATCGTATTGTATTCAATGAATCCGTTAATACTTTGGATCATTTATTTATGTTTACAAATAAAGGTAATATGATTTACCGACCAATCCATGAAATTACAGAAGCCAAGTGGAAAGATACTGGCGAACATATCTCGCAAACGATTGGATTAGATACTGATGAATATCTAATTAAGGCATTTTCTTTCAAAAAGGTTGATGCTCCTGGTAAATTTATTTTTGCAACAAAGAACGGATTTATTAAACAAACTGCAGTTTCAGATTTACAACCCGGCCGAACATATAAAGGTCACGCAAGTAAGTTTATGAAATTAAAATCAGCTGATGATGACGTTATTCTGATTTCATACCTCAAGGAAGACGATAATTCATTATTCATCTTTAGTGCTTCGCACGATGGTTATGGTCTGAGATATCCGCTTGAAGAGGTTCCTGTTGTTGGTGCTAAAGCTGCCGGTGTGATTGCAATGAATCTGAAACAAGACGATTTTGTTGCTTCAACCTGTTTAGTATCCGAAAATAGTCAGATTGGACTATTAACGCAACGCGGTTCATTTAAACGTATGTCCGTCTCAGAAGTGAGTTCGACGAGTCGGGCAAAACGTGGTGTTCTCATTCTTAGAGAGCTTAAGAAAGAGCCTCACAAGGTAATTGGCGTTAGACCAATTACTAAAGAAGTAAATTTAAGTGTTATTACTGAAAGTGGTAATGAATTCATTGTTGAACCAATGTCATACCCATTGTCAGACAGATATTCGAATGGATCATTCATAATCGATACGGCTCAATTGGGTATGCCAATTTTGTTGAGTGAGATTAAATAATAATTAAATTCTTTAAAAAAAGGCAAATTAGTTTGCTCTTTTTTTTTATTACGCTTATTATATTAATATGGCTACTATTATTTAGAACTCGAGGGGACACGGATAATATGAAAACAAAGCAAGAAAATATATTTTCATCAAAAACGTTAACATATTTTTTGCAACTTGCGGATATTATGAATTATACGCAAGCGGCCCAAATATTAGGAATTACACAACCAGCGTTAACACAACAAATTAAAAAATTAGAAAGAACGGTTGGCGCACCATTATTTTATTCTGTAGGTAAAAAATTACATCTATCAGACGCGGGTTACACCATGTTAGATGCAACACATCAAATTTATGAAACATTAAATAAAGCAACCAATGAGATTCAACAATCAACCAGTGCCACACAAGGGGAAATTACTATTGGTATTTTGGCTTCGATTGAAGATGAAGTATTTGATGATTTTGTAATTGAATATTACAAGAATAATCCAGATATTATTGTGTCGTTTCATTTATTAACGCGCAAAGAAATTTGGAGTGAACTTGAGAACAATAAAATCGATCTAGCAATCATGTATCTTCCAGACGAAAGTATTAAAAATTGGAAGCCATATGAGAGCAAGAAAATTTTTACTGAAGATTTATTATTTCTACATCATAATGAAAAATTGGCTTCCAAAAAGAAGGTTAAATTACAAGAGACAATTGATAACGTTTGGGTGACTTATCCAAGCGATTACTATCTTGATAGAACAATTAAGACAATTTATCAAAGTCAATTAGTTAATTTACCAAAAAGTGTCGCTCGTTTTACATCGCCTTCACAAATTTTAAAATTTGCTCGTGCAACTCATGCTTACACGGCATTACCAACTTCATTTTTAGCTGCTCATCCTGAGGGGAAAGATCTTTGGACTTCTCATTTTGAACCAGAAATTAAATTCGATTTATCTTTTGTCTTTAGAAAAGATAAAGATGAAATACCTAGAAATGAACATTTTTTAAACGCTTTTGACCAATTTTTAGATGAAAAAGATTACATGACACGCCTTAAAGAAATTAATGAAAATCAAGGAGATAATAATAATGACTAAACAATTAGTTTTTGGGCATCAAAGTCCTGATACAGATGCCGTAGTTGCTGCAAAAGCATTTTCATACTTACAAAACAAATTAGGTTTCGATACTGAAGCCGTTGCGTTAGGTTCATTAAGCGAAGAAACAAAATTTGTTTTAGATTATTTTAACGAACCAGAACCAAGAATCATCGAAACAGCTAAAAATGAAGTAGAGTCAGTTATGTTAGTTGACCATAATGAATTTCAACAAAGTGTCTCTGACATTGCTGATTTGGTTGTTACAGACGTTGTAGATCATCATCGTATTGCTAACTTTACAACTAATATGCCACTTAACTTCCGTTCAGAAGCTGTCGGTTGCTCAAGTACGGTTATTTGGAAGATGTTTAATGAAAATGGAATTGAAATTCCTGCTAATATTGCTGGTTTAATGATGTCAGCTATTATTTCAGATACATTATTATTCAAATCACCTACAACTACACCAGTTGACGTTGAAGCAACAAAGGCACTTTCTAAAATCAGTAATACTGATTACAACGTATACGGCTTGGATATGCTAAAAGCTGGTACTAACTTATCAAGTAAAACTGAAGAAGAATTAATTAACGGAGATGCCAAATCATTCGATATGGCTGGAAAAACTGTCCGAGTTGCTCAAGTAAATACAGTTGATTTAGAAGAAGTCTTTAATCGTGAAGCCGCATTGGTTTCAGCAATTGAAGCTGATAGTAAAACGAACAACTACGACTTATTCTTATTACTAGTTACAAACATTCTAGACAGCGATTCTGAATTACTTGTTGTTGGCGAACCAAAAGAAATGGTTGAAAAAGCCTTCAATAAAAAACTCGTTGCCGACAAATTGTCATTACCTGGCGTTGTTTCAAGAAAGAAACAAGTTGTTCCACAGCTACAAACAGTGTTTGAAGCATAATAAATATCTGGAAAGTTTAGATCTCAAGTCTAAGCTTTTTTATTTTAAGGAGAATTTAACATGAATCCCGAAGAGCAAATTCAAGCAGTTAAAAAGTACGCACAAAAGAAGCTATCATCAGACGCTTCTGGACATGATTTTGCCCATATAGAACGAGTCGTAGCAAATTCAAAAACAATTGCGTCAGAGCTCCATAATATTGATTATTTGGTTATTGTTCTAAGCGGTTATCTGCATGACGTCATCGATGACAAAGTAATCACAAATGTTAAAGAAGAAACCGACAATCTAATTACTTTTTTAGAATCGATTAAATTAACTGCTGATCAAATTAGTAATATCTTGACTATTATTCAATCTATTTCATTTAAAAAACAACTTTCAAATGAATCAATCACATTGTCACAAGAAGCAAAGATTGTTCAAGATGCAGATAGATTAGACGCAATTGGTGCTATTGGAATTGCAAGAACATTTTACTACGGCGGACATGTTGGAAGTAAAATTTATGATCCACAACATGGACCTAGAGCGAATATGTCTCCTGAAGAATATCGGAACGTTGATAATCAAACGGTTATTAATCATTTTTATGAGAAACTACTCACGTTATCAGACTCAATGAAAACTGCTCCTGGAAAGAGATTAGCCAAGAAAAGACATCGTATTATGCTAGATTTCCTTGAGAATTTTAAAGCCGAGTGGGACGGACAGGCGTAAATAAAAACGATTAACTCAAATAGTTGAGTTAATCGTTTTTATTTATAATTTATTAATGGCATTGCGTTGCTCTTCATCAATCATATGCGTATACAGTGCAGTCGCACTTGTTGAACTTTGTCCCAATTGTGTCGCAACAAGTTGCTCGTTTTTTGTTTCCAGATATAACTTAGAAGCAAGCGTATGTCGTAATTTATGCGGCGTTACGCGAACTTTAAATGCAGACGAGTATTTGGCAACCAACTTTTCAATAGTACCACTCTCAATTCTTTTTCCACTTCCGCGATAGGCAGAACAAAATAATGCTTTTTCAGTTTTGTCCGTTTTATAATTTATCGTTCGGACTTCAATATATTTAACGAGATACGGAATTACCCAAGGTGCAATCGGAACGGTATCCTTTTTACCACCTTTTCGAATAACAGTAATATTATTCGTTTTTAAATTTAAATCGGGTAGGTCGCTGTTAGCAACTTCTGAGACACGTAACCCACTGCCAAGCATTAACGCATTAATTGCTATGTCTCGATCCTTATCACGTTTAAAAAAGGAGAGACCTTTAGGTTTCAGTAAATCAGCATATTTTTGATCAATGAAATTAATATAGTCTCGATCTTCAGTGCCTAACATTAATTTATCCTTGATATTAGCTGCTCGTGTTGCGAAAGTTTCATTATCTTTTACCACTGTAATTTTCTTCATCACATTACGGTAAAAATAGGGCTCCCCATCTTCTTTTTCTGTTTCCTCGGAAAGATACCTGAAAAGAGAAGAAATCGCTGTTAGAGACCTATTTACGGTACTTCTCGAGAGTTGAGTATTACTATTAGCATTATTAGATTTACTTCTTGAGAGTAGGGAAGACTTATATAGTTCCATATCTTCTTTTTTTAAGTGTTCTAAAACACCAATATCAATTGTCTTAATTGAGGTTTCATTAATGATTCCTTCGGCTATTAACCATTCAAAAAAACGTCTAAATTCCGTTAAATATTGGTATAAAGTTGCATTGGATAGGGGAATCGTCGATTTAGATTGGTAATATTCTTGCGCATACCAGGGTTGCTGCTGTAATTCATTTTCGATTAATTCTAAATACTTTTCTTTTCTCAAAAAGACACCTCACTTATTAAATCAATTTCTGTTTAGAGAATAACATATAAGGGAACTCGTTTTCAACTTTCGTTAAAGTATAAATAAAAATCTAATATCTATGTTATTAAGCTCAGCATCCATTAAATCAAGACATGCGTGAGCAACAATTATCTATTGAAACATTTTGATAACTGAAAAACGTCGATTTATGTGTTTCAATTAGCCATATGTATGGATAAATTGACAAACTAAGAATCACGATGATTACAGGTTTAACAATCAGAAATCAGATCATAATCAGTTATTAGCACAAATTGTCGGTCTATTAAATTGTATCAACGACTAACTGGACTAAATAAAATCAATACAGTTATCATTGAAATAATATTAGATTTACTTTTTAACTATTATTATTGAGAGTGAGACTTAGAAAATAAATTGGAGTTGAATATAATTTAAAGAACTAATGAAATAAATTAGTATTGTGAACTTTAAACACATGAATGTCATATGGACGTTGATATCCAACTTTCATTAAATTGTGTGTTTTAACTAAAGTTGATTGTGATTGATTTATAAACCCTTAATTTATCAGCTTTTTCATTTTGTACTTATGTATTTGCTTCTATCTTTATTTATCATATAATTTGTTATATCGCGTTAAAAAATAATTTAATCTATCAATATTTAAAAAAATAAAAACTGATATCCTATTTTCTGGATATCAGTTTTTAACTGTGACAACTATTATGCTTGATCGAAATCTTTGATCCAAGCTAATGCTAATGCTTTTTCACCTAAATGAGTTCCAATAACTGGTCCAAAATAACTAATATCAAATGTCATATCAGGATATTTTTTCTTCATTTTAATCTGCCATTTTAATGCTGAAGCTTCGTCGTTTGCATGGATAATTAATCCGCGTAACGGATAATCAATTGATGATCGATGTTCTTCAAATAAATCTTCAACTCGTTTAATCGCTTTTTTTGTTGATCTAATTTTTTCAAATGCAACAATTTTATTTGAAACACTGTCAAAAGTTAAAATTGGTTTAATTTTAAGCACACTTCCGATAAATGCTGAAGCATTAGATAATCGACCACCACGTACAAGGTTTTGTAAGTCATCGACAATGAAGTATTCACCCAACGTTGTTTTTAAATCGTCTAAGCGGTTGATAATATCATCAATATCAGCCTCTTCTTTAGCCATTTTAGCAGCCTCTAAAGCTAAATAACCCATTAACATAACCGTAATCCCAGAATCATACGGGATCACACGGGTTGATTCAATTGTTGGTGCAATATTTTTTAAGTTATCAACAAATCCCGAAATAGTATTTGTTAAATGGATACTAAGAACAACATCGTATCCTTCGCTACCTAATCTATCATATAAATTAATCATTTCCCCTACGGAAGGCTGTGACGTGCTCGGAAATGAGTCTGACGTCTTTAATTTTTCATAAAATTCTTCCGTGGTAATATCAACGCCCTCATTATAAATTTTGTTATCAATAATTACCGGAATAGGGGTAATCGTAATATTATTTTTTTCAATTTGTTCTTTAGATAAGTACGATGTACTATCTGTTACAATTGCTATTTTCATTAATTAAACACCTCATTTTATAACGGTTTAAACGTCAGTTCTCGTTAGACTCTTGTCTAAACGATTCAGTAACATTCGCAATAAGTTTTGCTCATCTTCTGGCCATTTTTCAAATATAGTTGATTCAAGTTCAGTAAAACCCAAATCGACCGCATTTGAAGATTCAACGCCAACTTCAGTCATTGTATAAATTAACTGTCGTTTATCATCGCCAATACTATGTTTATCAAGCATATCTTTTTCAACAAGACGTTTTAATTGTCGACTAAGCGTCGAAATATCTAAATCCGTCTCTTTAGACAACTTTTCTTGTGTATTAAACTTAGCAGCAATCTTTTTTAATAACTGCCATTCAGATATCGTTAAATTATTTTTTTTAGTTAATCGTTGTAGAATCATTTTATATTGTCTGTCGATTGATAGTAAGTTTTCAAGACTTGTTTTCATTTTGCTAACCCCTTAAATTAGATATACCTTGCATTATACAATATTTGGTCTAATTATGGCAAGAAAACTATTTAATAACGTTTCTTTGCGATTTAACGTTCAAAACGTTACACTTATAGTTATTAAACATATTTTATAGAAAGTGAGTTGATCAAATGTCATTTGATGGCGTTTTTACTCATGCAATGATTAGTGAACTACGAACGAAACTAATCGGTGGTCGGGTCTCAAAAATATCACAACCCTACCCTAATGAGGTTATTATTACAATTCGTGCTAATAGAAAGAATCAACCCTTACTATTATCGGCGCATTCAAGTTATGCTCGTGCGCAAATAACGAATATACCATATTCAAATCCTAAGACACCAACTAACTTTACCATGATGCTCCGTAAATATTTGGAGAGCGGTCAATTAGTTGCAATTGATCAAATTGATAATGATCGTATCATTAATTTTTCATTTTTAACTAGGAATGAGCTTGGTGATGAACAACCATTAATTTTAAGTTTAGAGATGATGGGTCGATACAGTAATTGTCTTCTTGTTAACCCAACTAATGATAAGGTTTTAGATACGATTAAACATATCAGTTCAGATCAAAATCGCTATCGCATGTTAATTCCAGGTGCAACTTATCGTCAACCGCCCGCTCAAGATAAGTTAAATCCATTTACGGATACATCTGATACTTTTAAACCGCTTTTATCTGAATTTCCCAACAAGGACGTGTTAGCAAAAGAACTTCAAAATCGTTACCAGGGTCTAGCTGGACAATCGAGTTTAGATCTTGCAACGGCGTTGCATGCTGACACCAAAAATTTAGATAGTAGTTGGAAAAAATTCTTCACACAATTTGATACGCCCGTACCTACCATTTTATCTGGTAAAAAACTTGATTTTTCGGCAATTCCAAATGTTGAATTAACGACTGGACAATCATTTGATTCATTAAGTGAAATGCTCGATACTTATTATCTTGATAAAGCTAATAAAGATCGCGTTCAGCAACAGGGTAGCCATTTAATTCGTGTCGTTAAAAACGAATTAAAGAAAAATCGTGGCAAACAAAAGAAACTAGAAAAAACACTTAAAAACACTGAAACTGCAGACCTGTTACGTGTTCAGGGCGAGTTACTGACAACTTACCTCCACCTGGTTAAACAAGGTATGACGGAGATTTCATTACCTAATTTCTATGATAATGAAAAAGAAATGACAATTCCATTATCTAATCAAATTTCGCCTTCAAAAAATGCACAAAAATATTTTAAAAAATATCAGAAACAAAAAAATGCAGTTATCTTTGTTAATGAGCAACTCTTGCTTAATCAAAAAGAAATTAACTATCTTGAAGAAATTCAATCAGAAATCGAATTGGCAGAACCAAAAGACTTGCCAGATATTAGAATTGAATTACAACAACAAGGATTGTTAAAAGAACAAAAATTAAACAAAAATAAAAAAGCAATTAAGGTTAAATTAAGCAAACCAGATGAATATTATGCAACCGATGGGACGCTAATCTCCGTTGGTAAGAATAACCTTCAAAATGATCAATTAACGATGAAGACCGCTAATAAATCAGATATTTGGCTACATGCTAAAAATATACCTGGATCTCACGTCATCATCCATAGCTCTGACCCTAGCGATGAGACGGTTACGGAAGCAGCTAACCTAGCGGCTTATTTTTCAAAATATCGTCAATCCGCATCTGTACCAGTGGACTATATTCAAGTTAAACGAATTAAAAAACCAAATGGCTCAAAACCGGGTTTTGTTGTCTACGAAGGGCAAAATTCGACATTTATAACACCAGATTTACAAAAAATTATGGCAATGCGTCGTAAATAAATAAAAATTCGATTAAGAGTAATTTCTTAGTCGAATTTTTTTGTTATTGCCAATTATTTGGATTAACACGCCATTTTTCAAGTAATGTTTTTTCTGTAGCGTTAATTTTATCTTGTTCTTTAGCAACCTTAATAAGCGTCGAATAATTCGTTAAGGTATTAAATTTTGTATTAATTTCTGCAAAATTAGTGGTACTCGATTCTAATTCATAACTAAATATACCAACGACGCCTAAGACATCAGCGCCTTCATTTTTCGCCGCTTTAACTGCCTGTATAACGCTCCCGCCAGTTGAGATTAAGTCATCAATCAGTACAACTTTTTGATCTTTAATTAATCGCCCTTCAATCTGCTGCCCCGTACCATGATCTTTAGGTTTTGTTCTAACATATATAAGTGGCAATTTTAATTCATCGGCAATCCACGCGGCATGCGGAATTCCCGCAGTAGCAGTCCCCGCAATTACTTCTGTCTCCGGATATTTCTCACGGATAATATCGGCAATCCCTTTAGCAATTCTAGTTCGGATAATCGGATAACTAATTGTTAATCGGTTATCGCAATAAATGGGACTCTTTAATCCGCTTGCCCAGGTAAATGGTTCATTTGGCGATAACGTTACGGCACCAATCTCTAATAAGTCACTGGCAATCGTTTCTGCTAAATTCATCTAAGCGTCCTCCCACATTTTTTTAATTGTCTGATAGGCGGAAAATGGATCTTCTGCCCGCGTAATAGACCTTCCAACAACAATGGCACTACTTTGATTTTTCTTTGCAGCAGTTGGCGTCATCACTCTCTTTTGATCGCCCACTGACTGACCCTCTAATCGAATACCAGGTGTAACTGCCAAAAAATCTTTTGACGTAGCTTCTTTAATAATTTTTGCCTCCTGAGCTGAACAAACAACCCCGGATAGCCCGGCCAATTCAGTTAGTTTTGCGTAATTAACGACACTTTCTATCAAAGAACGCTCAACCAGTTGTTCTGTTTCCAGTTGTTCTTGACTAGTTGATGTTAATTGCGTAATTGCAATAATTTGTGGTATTTTTTTCGAATGATTACCTTTATTTATACCATCCAATGCGTATTTCATCATTTCAACCCCACCAGCCGCATGGACAGTCGTCAACGAAATTCCAAGACGGCTTAAACTTGTCATTGTCTGACGAACTGTATTTGGTATATCATGACATTTTAAATCAAGAAAAATATCGTGTCCCTGATCAATCAGTTCTTCGACAAAGTTGGTTCCCTCACTATAAAATAGTTCCATTCCGACTTTGACAAACAATTGTTCATCTTGAGGAAATAATTGTAAAAAACTTGTCGTTTGACGCTTGTTTTGAAAATCTAAGGCAATAATAGGTCGATTAATCATATTGTTCCCCCTTATGTTTTATAACGTGGATACTGAAAATGCCTGACTTTCTAAGGACATGATTACGGTACTAACGGTTTGCAGCGATGTGAATAATGGAATGTGTTGCATGATTGCCATTTTTCGGACTTGGTATCCGTAAGAGTCTTTATCGTGATCGTCAGATAGCGTATCGATAACGAATTGAACCGTTCCAGATTGAATTAACTCGCTGATATCGTTTAATTGACCATCAACGGCTGTCGATTTAGTACTGGTGACCGTCTTAACTTGGTTTTCCATGAAAAATTGAGTCATTTTGGCTGACGTTACAATTTGATAACCAAGAGAAACAAATTGTTTAACAAGTGGTAATGCTTCGTTTTTATTTTTATCATTTATATTTAATAGAATAGACCCGTTACCTGCAAGATTAACGTTTGCTGCAACAAATGCTTTATAAAGAGCCTTAGGGAAAGAATGATCTGTTCCCATAACTTCTCCAGTTGATTTCATTTCTGGTCCGAGAAATGGGTCAACGTCGTTCAATTTACTGAACGAGAAGACGGGAGCCTTCACATGTATTACATTGGGTTCTTCAAACAAACCATCTTTGTATCCCTGTTCTTGCAAGTCGTGGCCTAAAATAATCTTGGTTGCGACTTGAGTCATTTTAATTCCGGTAACTTTGCTTAAAAATGGGACCGTTCGACTAGCCCTTGGATTAACTTCTAAAATATATAATTCATCTTGATGGACAATAAACTGAAGATTCATTAATCCAACGCATTTTAGTTCAAGAGCAATTTTTTTAGTTGCAGTTACGATTTCTGCCTTAATTTTATCTGATAAATGTTGAGACGGATAAACTGCCATTGAATCGCCTGAATGAATTCCGGCATGTTCAATATGTTCCATGATTCCAGGTACTAGAACCGACGTGCCATCACAAATCGCATCAACTTCACACTCAATACCCTCTAGATAACTATCAATTAAAATAGGATGCTGAGGAGCTACCTTAACATTATTAAGCAAATAATGTTTAAGCTCTGTGGTATTCTGAATAATTTCCATTGCGCGCCCACCTAAAACATAACTAGGTCTAACAAGCACAGGGTATCCAATTTCCGTAGCTCGTTTAATTACTTCATCCTGAGTCGTTGCAGTCATACCAACGGGTTGTTTTAAGCCCAGTTTTTTAATTGCTTGATTAAATGACTCTCTATCCTCGGCACGGTCCAAATTTTTAACAGATGTTCCCAAGATTTTAACGCCTTGTTGCTGTAAACCCTCGGCAAGATTAATTGCAGTTTGCCCACCAAACTGAACGATAACGCCTAAAGGCCTATCAACATCAATAACATTTAAAACATCTTCTAACGTTAACGGTTCAAAATACAATTTGTCCGCGATAGAAAAATCAGTTGAAACAGTTTCCGGATTACTATTCATAATAATTGCTTCGTACCCAGCGTCTCGAATCGCTCTGACACAGTGAACCGTTGCATAATCAAACTCAACGCCTTGACCAATTCGAATGGGACCAGATCCAATAACCATAATTGCTTGTTTCTGACTCTTAACACTCTCATTTTCGTGTTCATATGTGCTATAAAAATAAGGTGTTGACGATTCAAATTCTGCGGCACATGTATCAACCATTTTATAAACCGGAACAATCTTATTTTCTTTTCGAGTCGCTCTAACGGCATCAGCAGTTGTTTGCCAGATATTAGCAATTGTCTTATCACTAAATCCATGAATCTTTGCATCAGTAAGTACATCTATATCCGTATTTGTTATACTCAATGCCATCTCAATTTCGATAATATGTTTTAATTTATCTAAAAATACTAAATTAATTTTGGTGAGCTCGGATATCTCTTCAATTGTATATTCTCGTCGGATTGCTTCTGCTAAATAGAAGATTCTTTGGTCAGTTGCATTAACCAATTGGTTTTCTAATTCAGAATCAGTTTGACTATCCGCACCGCTCAATTGCAAATAATCTTCATCAATTTCTAAAGAACGAATTGCTTTCAATATGCTTTCTTCCATATTACGACCAATTGCCATAACCTCACCGGTGGCTTTCATTTGCGTTCCAAGCGAACGGTTTGCGTGGTTAAATTTATCAAATGGCCAGCGTGGAATTTTAGCAACAACATAATCTAAGGCTGGTTCGAATTCCGCAAAGGTTGTTTTAGTCACTGGATTTAAAATTTCATCTAAGTTCAATCCTACGGCGATTTTGGCAGCAATCTTCGCGATTGGGTAACCTGTTGCCTTTGAAGCCAAAGCCGATGAACGGCTAACGCGTGGATTAACTTCTATAATATTATACTTAAAACTGTTGGGATCAAGCGCAAGTTGTACATTACAACCACCTTCAATTTTCAGTGCTCTAATCAGTTTTAATGAAACATCGCGTAACATTTGATACTCTCTGTCAGATAAAGTTTGCGTTGGCGCAAAAACAATTGAATCGCCGGTATGAATACCGACTGGATCAAAATTCTCCATGCTACAAACGACAATCGCATTATCCGCATGATCACGCATGACTTCAAATTCTATTTCCTTGTATCCTGCAATACTCTTTTCTATCAAGCATTGAGTCGTCGGAGACAATTCTAAGCCGTTGATGACCGTTTTTCTGAGTTCATCAACTGTCTTACATAAGCCACCACCAGTACCTCCCATTGTAAACGCGGGTCGGACAATAACTGGATATCCTGCAATATCCGCAAATTCAATCGCGCGCTCTACTGTTTCGACCGTTAATGAGTCTGGAATAGGTTCATTTAATTCTTGCATTAATTGTTTGAATTGTTCGCGATCTTCAGCTTGATCAATCGATTTTAATTTTGTCCCTAACAATTCAATGTTAAGTTCATCTAGAATTCCCGATTTTGATAATTCCATTGCCAAATTTAGACCGATTTGTCCGCCCAATGTTGGTAGAATTGCATCTGGATATTCTTTACGTAGGATGCCCGAAACAGACGATACCGTTAAAGGTTCAATATATACCTCGTCGGCAACTTCTTTATCTGTCATGATTGTAGCCGGATTAGAGTTTACGAGAACAACTTCATACCCTTCTTCTTTTAATGACAAACACGCTTGAGTACCAGAATAATCAAACTCTGCTGCTTGACCTATAATAATTGGCCCAGATCCCAGTACCATTATTTTATGAATATCGTTTCTCTTCGGCATAATTATTTTCTCCCAACTCGGTTTATTAGTTCAATAAATTCATCAAATAAATAATCTGCATCATGGGGCCCAGGTGCGGCATCCGGATGGAATTGGACGCTAAATGCCGGATCAGTTTTATGTTTAATTCCTTCAACAGTTTCATCATTAATTTCACGGTGCGTGACCAGCAACTTATCTGAATCAATAGAGTCACTGTCAACTGCAAAGCCATGATTTTGTGAAGTAAAATCGATTCGTCCAGTTGCAATTTCTCTAACCGGGTGATTAAATCCACGATGACCAAATTTCATTTTGTATGTATCTGCACCGTTTGCTAGCGCAAAGAGTTGATGACCCAGGCAAATACCAAAGATTGGAAACTTAGTCTGAATCTCTTTTATCATTTCAACTACTTCTGGTAAATTTTTGGGATCTCCCGGCCCATTTGATAATAAAACGCCATCCGGCTGTAAATCAGATATTTGCTTCGCAGTTGCATTGTAAGGCAGAACAATTACGTTACAATCTCGCTTTGATAACTCTCGCAAAATACTATGTTTTAAGCCAAAATCAATCAGGACAATGTTTAACTTTGTTCCGGGATTAGGGTATGCTCTCGTCGTTGAAACCTGTTGCACAATATTTTGATTGAGTACGGTCGCATTCATAGCATCAAATGCATGCTCTATGTCGGCATCTGCATCAATAATACTGCCCTTCATTGTCCCAACGCTTCGTAACTTCTTTGTTAATTCCCGTGTATCAATTCCATATATACCCGGAATATCCTTTTGTTTTAAAAATTCATCTAAAGTTAATTGTTGACGCCAGTTACTGGAGACTCTGGCAACATTGTTAACAATCACACCTTTACAGGAAGGTTCTATCGACTCATAGTCATCCATATTAATACCATAATTACCGATTATTGGGTTGGTAAACGTTATAATCTGATTGCTGAATGATTGATCCGTAATTGCTTCTTGATACCCTGTCATTCCCGTAGTAAAAACAACTTCTCCAGTGGTAGAAGCTACAGCACCAAAACTAAATCCCTTGAAGATACTTCCGTCTTCCAAAATTAAGAATCGCTTCATGACTTTTACTCAACCTTTCGATTATCATATTTAATCTCACCACTAACCAGTGTCACAATTGTTGTACCGTATATTTTTTGTCCAGTGAAAGGTGTATTCTTACCCTTAGATATGTAGTCTGATTCTCGTATTGTTTGTTCATGACTAATATCAAAAAGTGAAATGTCAGCCATCATTCCTGGTTCTAGCAAACCGCTTTCTAAGTTGAAAGTTTTCGACGGATTTTCACTCATTAAAATGATTAGTTGCGTTAAAGTTAAAATGCCGGTTTTAACCATTTTTGTATATAACAACGAAAATGCCGTTTCGCTTCCTGTAATGCCAAAAGCCGCGTCAATCATACTGCCTTGCTTTTCCTCTTCACTGTGTGGTGCGTGATCCGTCGCAATCATATCAATTGTGCCATCCAACAATCCTTCGATTAAGGCCAATCTATCATCTTCTGTCCTTAAAGGTGGGTTCATTTTATAATTTCCATTATCCATATGAATATCCGAATCTGTTAATAATAAGTGATGCGGTGAAACTTCACATGTAACATTTATCCCATGGCTCTTAGCTATTCGAATTAATTCAACGCTTTCCTTCGTGGAAACGTGACACATATGATAATGTACACCTGTTTTTTGTGCAAGCATCAGGTCACGTGCTAATTGTGACGATTCTACGATACCCATTATGCCAGGTAGTCCCAGATTTTTAGCCCGTACACCCTCGTTCATGACCCCACCAAATAATAACGAATTATCTTCAACGTGTGAGACAAGCGGCAGTTTAACTCGTGCTGCCTCCTTCATTGCGAGATACATTGTTCCCGCCGTTTGAATCCCTGATCCATCATTCGTGAAGGCAAAGGCACCAGCCTTTTTTAAACCTTCAAAATCAACCAGTTCCTCTGACGTTCTATCTTTAGTAATTGCGGCGTATTGTTGAATATGAACCTGACCGTCTTTTTTATTTCGTCTTTTTATTTCTTCAAAATGTGCAACAGTATCCGGAACGGGATCTAGGTTTGGCATTGCACCTACCGTAGTAAAACCACCATGCGCAGCGGCTAAACTCCCCGTTTTAATTGTTTCCTTATATTCAAATCCTGGTTCGCGATAATGAACGTGAACATCAACTAATCCGGGGGTTACAATTAATCCTTTTGCATCAATAATTAAATCAATATCCGAAAATTCGTCTGCCAAATCTATCCCGATTGCTTTTATTTTGTCATCTTCAATCAGTAAATCCTGTTGCGTAAAAGTGTGATTTAAGAAAAGTGTGCCATTTTTAATTAATTTTTTCATAAATTAATCTGCCTCCATAAGATGACGACCGTTAATAACTGCTTCTAAAATAGCCATTCTAACAAAAACACCATTCGTCATTTGTTTAACAAATCGTGATTGCTCACATTCAACTAAGTCACTTGCTAATTCAACGTCGCGATTAATCGGACCAGGATGCATAATGATGGATCCTGCTTTTAACTTCTTACCACGTTCAATACTTAATCCAAATTTTTCGTGATAGTTCTGTTTTGAAAATTTACTATCATCGGCGTGGCGCTCATGTTGAACGCGCAACATCATCATGACATCTACTTCGGCAACTAATTCATCCATCTCTAAGTACTGACCGTACTCAGCAAATTCTTCGGAAAACCATTCCTTCGGACCCGAGAAGTATAATGATGCACCTAATTTTTTCAATAACTGCATGTTACTTTTCGCCACTCTTGAATTAGTGAGATCACCCACAATTGCGACTTTTAGATCTTTGAACGTCCCAAATTCTTCTTTGATAGTCATCATATCAAGCAGGCATTGTGACGGATGTTGACCACTTCCATCTCCGCCATTGATAATACCAACACCCAAATCGTTCTCGCCAATTAATTGTTGGTAATATTCGTTTTCAGGATGACGAATGACCGCAATTTGTGTGCCAATTGCACCCATTGTTAGAACCGTATCATACAGTGTCTCGCCTTTACTTACTGCACTAATACTTGGATTAAACGAGACAATATTTAATTTCATTCGTTGTTCCGCAACCTCAAAGCTGCTATGTGTTCTCGTACTATTTTCAAAAAATAAATTTGTTGTATAGATGGGATGTTTTAAGTTAAATAATGACGGATTTTGTTTAAATTTTTCGGCTCTTTCAATTAATGCCTCAACTTCTTCCGTAGATAAGTCTTCAATTGATACCAAATGTTGTAACTGAACTAAATTTGTCTTTTTATTTAACAAAATATCATCTCCTATTATTTTTCGCTTTTAGCTTCTTTAGGTAAAATAAGATTTAATGCAATACCAACGACTGTTGCAAGTGCGATACTTGTTAACTGTAAATCTCCAACTTTTAAGTACATACCACCTATACCTAATACTAAAATGCTAGCAGTAATCATTAAATTACGTTTTTTTTCATAATCAATTTGATTATCAATTAAGATTCTTAAACCGCTTGAAGCAATGACTCCGAAGAGTAAGAAACTAATTCCACCAATAACTGGCCCTGGAATACTTTGAATCAGTGCACTTATTTTTCCAACGAAACTAAAGATAATTGCGAAGAATGCGGCACCACCAATCACCCAGATACTGTGAACTTTAGTCATGGCTAAAACACCAATATTTTCACCATATGATGTTGTTGGTGGACCCCCAACGAATCCAGCGATAATTGATGACACACCATCACCTAACAATGTTCTGTTTAATCCAGGATTTTTAAAGAAGTTTCTCTTTGTTAATTTATTTAAGACCATGATATGACCCATATGTTCCGTCATTGTGACAAATGCAATAGGCGCCATACCAATAATTGCGCTCCAATAAATTTTAGGTTGATAATTTATGAATGCTACGTTGAATGCAGGTAATGTAAACCAGTTTGCCTTCTCTACCGTAGAAAAATCAACGATACCGCATAAGACTGCCATAATGTACCCGCAGACGATTCCCAGTAAGATAGGAATTAAACTTATAAATCCTTTAAGATACATGTTGAAGAAAATTGTAATTGCCAAAGTAAAGATTGCGACCCAGACGTATTTAATATCGTAGGTACCAGAGTTCAACATTGCATTGCTTGCCGCTGTTGTCGCCATAGACAACCCGATGACCATTACAACAGGACCAACAACAACCGCCGGTAGAATTCGATCGAGCCACCCCGATCCAACTTTCCCAATGATAATTGAAACAATCAGATAAACGAGTCCGGCTGAGATAGTTCCTTGAGCAACTGCCGGATATCCAGACGTTTTCATTAACATTTGCATCACGGCGATAAAAGCAAAACTCGATCCAAGATAAGCCGGTATTTTACCATTAGTGATTCCGATATAAACTAACGTCCCGACCCCTGAACTAAATAGGGCAATACTTGGGTTTAGCCCAACTAAGATTGGTACTAAAACTGTTGCACCAAACATTGTAAATAAATGCTGAATTGATAGCCCCATCCATTGTCCGAACGACGGTTTATCATGAATATCAAGTATTGCATCTTCATTTCTAAATTTTTCTGCCATTTTAATCATTTCCTTTCTGTATAAAAAAAGCACCTCTATAGAGAGATGCCTTCGAAGTTGAAACCCGACTTAAACTAATTCCATGTCGCGTTTCTAAATCGTTTGCTCTCTCTGGAACAATTTAACGATTTATTATTTAATTCTTTCAATTTCAATTGAGTCTTTGCCATCAACTTCTTCTACTGATACTGAAATCTGTTCATCTGGTGAAGTGGGAATATTTTTACCAACAAAATCTGCTCTTATGGGTAATTCTCTGTGACCTCTATCAACAAGGACAGCCAAATTAATTGTTTGTGGGCGGCCCTGATCCATTAACGCATCAAGAGCTGCTCTAATTGTACGACCGGTAAATAACACATCATCAATTAAAATAACTTGCTTTCCAGTAATATCGAAATCAATTTGGCTACCTTTAGTATTGATCGTTGGTTCATTACCTAGACTCGCGTCATGACGATCATCACGGTAAAGTTCAATATCTAACGATCCAACTAAAACGTCCGCGCCTTCAAGTTGTTTTAAACGATCTGCGATACGTTTTGCTAAATAGATTCCTCTTGTCTTAATTCCAATTAATACAAGATTATCGATTCCTTTATTCTTTTCAATAATTTCGTATGTCATTCGTGTTAAGGCACGCTTCATTGCTAATGAATCTATTACTTCTTTTGCCATTCACCATTTCCTCCTCATTTTGTCCAATAAAAAAGCCTCCCAATCTAAAAATACTTAGACTAAGAGGCAGACTTCTACAAAGAGAAATCTATTTGTGTGTTACCTTTTAGTCTCACGGGACTATTTTAAAGGATCTTTATTGGTTTTTATATTACTAGATAGAATTTGTTTTGTCAAGATAATCTAGGGTGCTTTTAAAAATAGGTGGGATTGGTACTTCAAAAATAAGCTCTTCCCCAGTTGTGGGATGTTTAAAGCCAAGTTTAGCAGCATGTAAAAATTGGCCACGTCCTTTTATCGTTTTACGCGGTCCGTATAATGGATCACCAACAACTGGATGCCCAATGTATTGCATGTGAACGCGAATCTGATGTGTACGTCCCGTCTCTAATTGGCATTTAATAAGGGAGTAATTTTCATAATTTTTCTCTACCTTAAAATGCGTAACGGCTGGACGACCATCTTCGACTACGGCCTGCTTCATTCGATCTCTAGGTGAGCGACCAAGTGGTGCCTTAATAATACCCGACTCCTCTTTAATTGGCTGATGGACTAATGCGATATATTCACGGACATTCGTTTTTGCCTTTAATTGGGCAGCCAATGATTGATGTGCCTTATCATTTTTAGCAACCATTAAAAGTCCGGACGTATCTTTATCGATTCGGTGAACAATTCCTGGTCTGAATGCGCCATTAATTGTTGATAATGGACTGTGGAATAATAACGCATTTACTAATGTCCCATCTGGATGCCCCGGTGATGGATGCACGACCATGCCTTGCGGTTTATTGACAACAATAACGTCGTCATCTTCGTAGACAATGTCTAACGGGATATCCTGGGGTACTAAATCTAATGCAACAGGATCCGGTTCAATTAAACTAATTTTGTCACCCGATTGAACATCATATTTACTTTTTTCCATTTTCCCGTTAACTAATACGTCGCCACTTCTAATCCAATGTTGTAATTTAGATCTAGATATTTCAGGCATTAACTGTGAGACAACTTTATCAAGCCGTCCCGTTTCATTTTGAATCACTAATTCTGTCATTTATCGTCTTCCTTTAAAACAATTATTAATAAAATAATAACTCCGACCGTTAACGACATATCCGCCACATTAAAAATTGGAAAGTTAACGAAATCGGTTTGAAACATGTCTACGACATAGCCAAATCTCAAACGGTCGATGAAGTTACCAAGTGTTCCAGCGATCATTAAAGCAATACTAATTTTATATCCTGTATTTGCTCTATATTTGTAGAAATAATAAAGCATCAATCCTAAAGCCAAAATGGAAACAATGAAAAAGAACCATTGCTTACCAGCCATTAAACTCCAAGCTGCCCCATCATTTCTAATATTCGCGATAGAAAATAGATTAGGTATAACCGTTTGACTCGTATCTAACGCAATATTTGCTGAGACGACGTATTTCACAACTTGGTCGGCAACTAATATAATTGCCGCTAACAGTGCATATATAAACATATTAAACCCTCTTAATTATTCATTAATATAGTCCTGAAATTACACCGTTATCATCAATATCCATATGGTTCGCAGCAGGTACTTTGGGCAATCCTGGCATTGTTAATACATTACCAGTTAGAGCAACTAAGAACTGTGAACCCAGTTTAGGATTAAACTCACGAATATGAATCGTAAAATCGGTGGGTGCTCCTAACAGTTTAGCATTATCAGATAACGAATACTGCGTTTTTGCCATGCAAATTGGTAATTTGTCCCAACCAAGTTCATTAAACTGGCGTAATTGTTGTTTTGCCTTAGGTGCGTACTCAACATTAGTACCGCCATAGATTGTTTTAACAATTTTTTCAATTTTAGTTTCTGCGGAATCGTCGGCTTCATATAATGCCTTAAATTCATGAACCTCACTTGTTGTTTCAATCACTTTATTGGCTAAATCAATTGCGCCGGTACCACCTTGACCCCATACGTCTGCGGGTACAGCAGAAACACCAATTTCGGCAGAAAGATCAATCAACGTTTGTACTTCAAGATTCGTATCAGCAGTAAACTTGTTAATAGCAACAACAACTGGAATATTGTAACGTTGCATATTTTCAACGTGCTTTTTCAAGTTTGAAAACCCTACTTTTAATGCATCGACATCTTCTAATTCTAAATCAGTTTTAGAAACACCACCATGCATTTTTAACGCACGAATTGTGGCCACAATAACAATTGTATCTGGCGTCTTACCTAAAACTGGTGTCTTGATATCGAGGAATTTTTCGGCACCTAAATCAGCACCAAATCCAGCTTCTGTAATTGCGTAGTCACCCAATTGAAGTGCCGTCTGTGTTGCGAGAACGCTATTACATCCATGCGCAATATTAGCAAAGGGACCGCCGTGAATAACTGCGGGTGTATGTTCTAATGTCTGGACTAAGTTAGGTTTAATCGCATCTTTTAGTAACAGACTAATTGCACCTGTCACTCCCAAATCAGATACAGTAATTGGTTTTTTATCATAATTGTATGCTACAACTATACCATTTATCCTAGATTTTAAATCTTTAATATCTTTTGCCAAACATAAAATAGCCATTAATTCGCTAGCGACCGTGATATCAAATCCATCTTCTCTAGGCACACCTTGCATTGGGCCACCAAGACCTACAACGACATTTCGAAGTGCGCGATCATTAATATCAAGGACTCGTTTCCAAATAATTCGTCTTTGATCAATTTTTAAATCATTACCTTGTTGAATATGATTATCGATTAAGGCAGCCAATGTATTATTTGCGGTTGTCAAAGCATGCATATCACCCGTAAAATGCAAATTGATATCTTCCATTGGAACAACCTGAGAATAACCACCACCAGTTGCGCCACCTTTCATCCCCATAACCGGGCCTAATGAAGGTTCCCTGAGTGCAATCATAACTTTTTTATTTAAACGATGCATAGCATCCCCTAAACCAACAGTTACCGTTGATTTACCTTCTCCAGCTGGAGTGGGACTAATTGCAGTGACTAGAATCAACTTAGAATCCTTTTTTTCAGGTAAATCTAAAGGTAAATTTATTTTCGCCTTGAAGTTACCATATGGTTCAATATCAGTTCTTTTCAAACCAATCTCATTAGCTATATCTTCTATAGGTTTCATCACATTTTTTTGTGCAATTTCTATATCGTTCAAGTTTATCATCCTTCCATATTCAATTTCTTAAGTATAACTGAGAAAACGGCGATTGTCATTAGTTGCACTACGGACTAAAGTTACATATACTGGAAGGGTACTCAATTGTATGACCAATTTTGGGAGGCGTTTGATATGGAATCTGGTATTGTTGAATGGTTTAGCGCGCAAAAAGGTTATGGCTTCATTGCTTATGGTGATGAGCAAGAAATATTTGTTCATTACACTGCTATACAGTCTGACGCATTTAAGGTCCTTGGAACTGGTCAACACGTAACATTTGAAGTTAAAGAAGGTAGCCGTGGTTTACAAGCTGCCAACGTTACAATTATAAAATAATAATCTTTCATAAACGATAAATCATCCATCCTTACTCGTACCCATAAGTAAGGATGGATGATTTTTTATTTTACTGTGGCCCGATAACCAATATCTAACCGATAAAATGTTTTCGGAACCTCAAAATCAGTCATTAAATTATAGACCTTTTTTTGTGCATCGACTATATCTGAACCCGTTTCGTGCAGAATATAAATTCGTCCACCAGTGGTGACTAACTCGTTCTTGACTGTATCAACACCTGCAAAATCAATCTTATCAACAATAGGTTTAAAATCCTCAAGACCTGGTAATACGATATTCTTCAAGGGCTGCTCCGGATAACCTTCTGCAGCGAGCACTACTCCCAATGTAACCCCTTCCGTTTCCCATTCGAGAACCGGTTCCTTATGTTGTAATAATTGCGAAATTACTACTGCCAAATCTGATTTTAATCTTGGAATTACTACTTCAGTTTCGGGATCTCCAAATCGAACATTATATTCAATTACTTTAGGTCCAGCTTTTGTCAAAATTAACCCGACATATAAAATACCCATAAATGGGATACGCCTGTTCATCATTTCATCTACCGTCGGTTGCACAATCTTTTGGATAGCCATCGTAACAATATCTTCAGAGATCTGTGGTACGGGGCAATAGGCGCCCATTCCACCAGTATTTGGCCCGTTATCTCCTTCAAATGCGCGTTTATGATCTTGGGAGATAGGCATCGGATAAACCTTGTCGCGATCAATAAATGCCATTAAGGAGAATTCTTCTCCCTCAAGATACTCTTCAATTAAAACTTCTATCGTACCATATTGATGCTGCAGTAAAAATGAATTTAAAGCATGCTTTGCCTCTGAGTGGTTTTGAGCGATAACGACTCCTTTCCCCCCAGCCAATCCGTTTGCTTTAATAACTAACGGGAATGGTTCCATACCAACGTAATCCATTGCCATTTGGTAGTCTGTGAACCTTCGATAGTCTGCCGTCGGAACGTTAGCTGATTTCATAATTTGTTTCGCAAATTCTTTAGATCCTTCTAACTGAGCAGCAGCTTGCGAAGGCCCATAAATAGCTAAACCCTCCTGCTGGAAAAAATCAGTTATACCGGCAATTAATGGGATTTCTGGACCTACGAAAGTCCAATCGATTTCATTTTCACGGGCAAAATTGGCTATATCCTTAAAATTAGTTATATCAATTTTAACTGACTTAATCCCGTTATTACTCATCCCAGGATTTCCCGGAAGACAATAAACCTCAGATACAGTATTACTTTCAACGAATTTTCGCGCAATAGCATGCTCACGACCACCAGAACCAATCACCAATATTTTCATAGTATTCAATAATCCTTTCAGAATTAATCATTTAACCTGCTTGAATTGATTAATGTTTAAAGTGACGACGACCACTAAAGACCATTGCGATTGCCTTACGGTTAGCCATGTCAATTGAATCCTGATCCTTAATCGATCCACCCGGCTGAATAATTGCAGTTACGCCATGATCAGCAGCATACTCAACACTATCGTCCATCGGAAAATAAGCGTCTGAAGCTAAAACAAATGGTTCTACCATCCCATGTTCAAGGGCTTGTTCAATTGCAATTTTAACGGAACCAATACGATTCATTTGGCCAGCCCCAATTCCCAACGTCTGATCTTTTGTGGCTATCACAATTGCATTACTTTTAACATGTTTAACAATTCTTTGTGCAAACAACAGAGCTTCCTTCTCGTCAATTGTTGGTAATTTTTCGGTGACCGTTTTTAATTCTGACATTTGATCGATGACTTGATCACGTTCTTGAACCAGTAGTCCCCCTAGAACTGATACATATTCATATTTATCAGCTTGATCCTTTTGACTGAAATCGAGTGTCATCACGCGTAGATTTTTCTTTTTTGTTAAAATATCATAAGCTTCATCAGTAAAGCTAGGTGCAATGATGATTTCTAAGAATAACTGATGTAAATCAGTCGCGGTCGCCAAATCGACTTCACGATTTAAGGCAATAATGCCACCAAAAATAGATGTTTTATCAGCATCAAATGCTTTTTGCCATGCTTCATAGATGTTCTCGCCAACACCAACGCCGCAAGGATTCATGTGTTTCATCGCTACTACAGCAGGACGTTTAAACTCGGAAACAACCTTTAATGCAGCATCTGCGTCCTTGATGTTGTTGTATGATAATTCTTTACCATGCAATTGTTTAGCTGAGGCAATAGAAAAGACATTAGGTATCCCAGCCTGATAAAAAGCAGCACTCTGATGAGCATTTTCACCATAGCGCATCCCTTGCTTGAAATCATATGTTAACGATAATTTTTCAGGAAAAGCAACTTCCAATTCTTTTGTTAAATAATCTGCAATAAGCGCGTCATATGCTGCTGTATGTCGAAATGCCTTGGCAGCCAACTGACGACGAAAATGATGATTTTGTTTTTCGCCGTCAAGTTCAATTAGAACAGCCGCATAATCATCCTTATCAACCACAACATACACTGATTGAAAATTTTTAGAGGCGGACCTTAACATTGCCGGGCCACCAATATCAATCTGTTCAATTGCTTCAGACTCAATTATGTTAGGTTTTTCAATTGTTTCTTTAAAAGGATATAAGTTGACACAAACTAAATCAATTGGCGTAATCGACTCTTTTTTTAATTTAGCCATATGCGTGGGATTATCACGTTTCGCTAATAAACCACCATGAATCATAGGATGTAACGTTTTAACTCGCCCGTCAAGCATTTCTGGAAAATGAGTTACTTTCTCAACCTCAATAACCGAAAGCCCTGCATTCTTCAAAGCTTTAAATGTCCCACCCGTGGAAATAAGTTCGAAGCCGCGCTCAATTAATCCTTCAGCAAAATCAATAATACCTGTTTTATCGGAAACACTTATCAACGCTCTTCTCATCTTAATCAATCTCCCTTTTCATCATTTATTTAATAAATTCAAAATAACACTCGGATATAACTGATGTTCTATATGATGAATTTTAACTTCTAATTGTTTTAACGTTTCATGTGCTAGGACTGGGACCTTTTGTTGCGCAATAATTGGCCCCGTATCTACGCCTTCATCAATATAGTGAATGGTTACACCTGTTTCGGTTACCCCAGCATTATAAGCATCTTCAATCCCATGAATTCCTGGAAAAAGAGGCAATAAAGCGGGATGAATATTAATTATTTTCATTGGATACTCATCAAGTAACGTAGTTGTTATTACCCGCATATATCCTGCCAACAGGATGAAGTCAATTTGATAATTAGCTAACTCCTTAACAATTGCTTGTTCATAATAGTTTCGATTTTCAAAATCTTTAGGTTTTACGATGAACGTCTGGATTCCTCTACGCCTAGCCTTTTCAATTACGGCGGCTCTTGGTCGATCACAGACCAGGATTTCAATTTTTAATCCCCTATCTTTCAGCGTTTGATCATCCGCAATGTTTTCAAAATTAGACCCGGTTCCTGACGCAAAAACAGCAACTTTCAGCATTTCAGGCCCCCTCTAAACTGATGACTTCATCATTAGTTTTAATGGCTACACGTCCTATTTCAAAAGCTTGAACCGTTTGCTTATTTAGGCTCGTCAAGACAGCTTCTACCTTAGATTCACCGACCGCTAAAACCATCCCAATTCCCATGTTAAAAATTTCGTACATGTCCGAATGCGGGATCTCGCCATATTTTTCAATGGCCTCAAAAATAGGTAACACTGGCCACGTATTTAATTGAATCTTTGCCTGAAGACCATTGGGTAACATCCTTGGAATATTCTCAATGAAGCCGCCCCCCGTAATATGAGCAGCACCTTTAATCAGGTTAGCTTGGAATAAAGGGCGTAAGTCATCAACATATATTTTAGTGGGTGTCAGTAATGTCTCAGCAAGTGTTTCATTTAGATTTTCTGGTAGAGGTTCAGTTAACTTAAACCGATTATCTTCAAGGAATATTTTTCTAACCAATGAAAACCCGTTCGAATGAATACCCGTGGATGAGATACCGATTAAGACGTCATTGGCCTGAATTAAATGTCCATCAACTAAGTGTTGTTTTTCGACAACCCCAACTGCAAATCCTGCCATATCATAATGTGTTTCTTGATACATCCCTGGCATTTCGGCCGTTTCACCACCAATAAGGGCCATGTGAGCTATTTGACATCCCTTGATCACGCCAGATACAATTTTTTCGATTTTCTCGGGATTAGTTTTACCCGTTGCTAAGTAATCTAAGAAATATAAAGGCGTTGCGCCCTGCGCGACAATATCATTAACACACATTGCCACACAGTCAATACCAATTGTGTCATGCTTGTTTGCTTCAAAAGCTACCATCAATTTTGTGCCAACGCCATCCGTCCCTGAAACCATCAGTGGTTCTTGAATCTGTTTCGTACTCAGATCAAACAGTCCACCAAATCCGGAAATGTCACTCGCTCCATTAACTAATGACATTTGCTTATTGATTCGCTTAACAACGTCATATCCTGCAGTTACATCAACACCCGATTTTTGATAAGCATTTACCATCTTAAAATCCTCACTTTTCTGCCGTTAAATTCGCCAAATATTCGGTTTCGTAATCGTACAATGGCGTTGGGTAGTCTCCATTAAAATATGCCATGCATAACCCTGAATAAGAGGCATCTAAATTCAGCCCAATCGAGTCAATTAACCCGGTTTCACTTAAAAATGATAATGAATCTACGTCAATAATGGCCCGCATTTCTTCTACTGATTTGTGAGCAGCAATCAATTCAGATTGTTTTTGTATATCAATTCCATAAAAACATGGATATTTAAGGGGTGGTGAAGCAATTCTCAGATGAACTTCAGCTGCCCCGGCCTCTTTCAACAAGCGAACGATGTGTTTACTCGTTGTCCCCCGAACGATTGAGTCATCCACTAATATAATTTTTTTACCTCTAACAACACTTTTAACGGCTGATAATTTCATTCTCACACCTTGTTCTCTCAGCGCTTGTGTCGGTTGAATAAAGGTTCGAGCAACATATTGATTTTTAACTAATCCCATTTCGTAAGGGATGCCACTTTCTTCCGCATACCCACTCGCCGCAGATAGTGATGAATTTGGCACACCAATAACCATATCCGCAGCAATACTTGTCTCTCTTGCCAATTGACGACCCATTCTTTTACGTGCTGAATGGACATTAATCCCACAAATATCTGAATCCGGTCTGGCAAAATAAATATATTCCATTGAACAAATTGCCATTTTTGTATCCGTTGTGTATACATCAATTGATAATCCCTCATCACTGATCGTAACAATTTCCCCGGGATTAACGTCACGTACAAACGCTGCGCCAACGGAATCCAGCGCACATGTTTCACTCGCAACAACATAAGCACCATTAACCATTTGCCCAATTGATAGGGGTCTAAACCCATTTGGATCTAGCGCTGCAATCATGCAGTCAGATGTCATTAATAGGTACGCAAAACCACCACGAACTTGATTTAATGCTTCCTTAACTTGTTCATGCAAAGTGTCCGCGTTCGAACGCCGAATTAAATGCATCAAAACTTCCGAATCTGAACTTGATTTAAAAATGGCACCATCTTGTTCTAATTCATTTCTGAGGGTAGTTGCATTTGTTAAATTACCGTTATGTGCTAACGCAAATTGTGCGTCATAAAAATCAAACAAGAAAGGTTGAATATTATCAATTCCATTACTTCCAGCCGTTGCATACCGAACGTGACCAATGGCCGCATTCCCCGTTAATTTTTTAATCTTTTCGGGCTTTCTAAAAACATCTGATAATAATCCCAATCCCCTGTACCCAATTAACGTGCCTTCATCATTCGAGACAATGCCGGCACCTTCTTGTCCACGATGTTGTAAACTATGAAGGCCAAAATAAGTTATTTGATTAGCATCTTCATGACCCCAAACACCAAAAACACCACATTCTTCGTTTAAGCTTCTTACTTCATTAGACATGGAATGGCATCCTCCCAGGCATGCTTTGCTTCAGCAACAGCCATTACTATATGCTTATCTTTTGTCGTTACGTCAATCATCCGTGTCGCTGTTACGCGACCGATTTTTTGGGCATTTAGTTCCATCAACTTTTCAAATGCTTCTGTGTTCTCTGGATTAACCGATAAGATAAAGCGTGATTGCGTTTCCGAAAAAAGTTGTGCATCGGGTATGTCTAGCTCGACTGACATACCCAGGTCATTTTTAAACGCCGACTCGCTTAAGGCAACGGCCAGGCCCCCTTCAGCCAAATCATGAGCACTTTCGACCAGATTAGACTCTATAGCTTCCAACACTAATTCTTGGTTACGTTTTTCCTGCTTTAAATCAAAATGTGTGAGATCACCAGAAATCTCGCCGGACACCATTTTCTGAATTTCTGAACCATTAAAATCATCGTATGTTGTACCAATCAGATACAGTAGATCGTTAGGATGTTTAAAATCCTGTGTTGTTATGTGTTTAACGTCATTAATTAAACCAACCATCCCAATCATGGGTGTCGGATAAATAGCCTGTTCATTAAATTCGTTATATAACGAGACATTTCCAGAAATAACTGGTGTATTAAACAACTCGCAAGCTTCTGAAATACCAATGGCACTTTGGTCAAATTCCCAAAATATTTCTGGGTTCTCTGGGCGACCATAGTTTAAACAGTCAGTAATTGCCAGCGGTCTCCCGCCAGATGCAACAATATTACGTGCGGCTTCAGAAACAGCAATTTGTCCACCAATTTTCGGATTTAAGTAAATGTATCGTGCATTACAATCCGTCGTCATTGCGAGCGCCTTATTCGTTTCTCTAATACGGATGACACCGGCATCACTACCGGGTTTAACAACCGTGTTAACCTTAACTTGCGAATCATATGTTTCATACAACGATGCTTTAGATGCAATTGTTGGTTGCCTCAATAAAGCTAGCCAAGTTTCCTTCACATTTTTAATTTCAGGAATAAAATCATCCTGATTTTTAAATTGATTAATTCTAGCCGGTTCTTTTTGTTCTTTGTGATAAACGGGTACGTCACTTGTCAAAGAATCAACTGGTAAATTGGCCACAATTTTTCCTTCATGTATTAATATGTAATCCGTGCTTTCCGTTACATAGCCTATATTAACGGCCTCTAAATCATATTTTTTAAATAAATCCGTTACTTCTGTTTCAAATTTGGGTTTAATACAGAGAACCATGCGCTCTTGAGATTCAGATAACATCATTTCATAAGCAGACATATTCGTTTCTCGTTGTGGCACTTTATCCAGGTCAAGAACCATACCGGAACCGGCTTTAAAAGCCATTTCGGCCGTCGACGAAACTAATCCAGCAGCACCCATATCTTGAATACCTACCAACCAGTCGGGATGGTCCAAAATAAGTTCCAGACAGGCATCCATCAGTAATTTCTCCATAAATGGATCTCCCACCTGAACAGCTGAACGTTGCGTTTCTTTATCATCAGCGAATTCGTCGGAAGCAAACGTTGCCCCGTGAATACCATCACGACCTGTTTTTGCGCCAACATAAATGACCAAATTACCATTTCCTTTTGCTTGACCTTTTTGAATATTTTTGTGATCAATGAGTCCCACACACATGGCATTTACAAGTGGATTTCCTTCATAACAAGGATCAAAACTCGTTTCGCCACCAATGGTTGGAATCCCAATACAGTTACCATAGCCACCAATACCGGCAACAATTTCTGACATAAGATACTTTGTGTGCTCGTTATCTAATTCACCAAAACGCAAACTATCCAGCAGCGCAATTGGGGTAGCACCCATTGAAAAGATATCTCTGATAATACCTCCGACACCTGTTGCGGCTCCTTCATACGGTTCGACGGCCGAAGGATGGTTATGACTTTCAGCTTTGAAAACAACCGCCTTACCATCACCAATGTCAATAACACCTGCACCTTCTCCTGGTCCCTGTAAAACCTGTGGACCAGAATTTGGAAAACGACTTAGAACGGGTCGAGAATTTTTATATGAACAATGTTCGCTCCACATGACTGAAAACAGACCGGACTCGGTATAATTCGGTTGACGCTTTAAAATATCATTTTTAATTAATCTATATTCCGAGTCCGTTAAACCCCATTCTTGATACAGTTTGGTTTCTTCGATTTCCTGCGCTGTCGGTTCTTGCATCATAACCAAATTACCTCACTCCCTCTCTGTAAGTCATTAGCATCGATTTAAATAAATCAAGTCCATCGGTTGAACCCAGTAATGCTTCGATTGCCCGTTCTGGATGAGGCATCATACCAAGAACATTCCCCCGTTCATTAACAATTCCAGCAATATCATTGATACTTCCGTTTGGGTTATCTTCATATCTAAAAACAATTTGTTTGTTTTTCTTTAATTTAACTAAAGTTTCATCATCACAATAATAACTACCTTCACCGTGCGCAATTGGTAATTCGATTAATGTTTGATTTTTATAACCGGTTGTAAAACTTGTTTGATTATTGACGATTTTTAATGAAACAGGTTTACAAATAAATTTAATTTTTTTATTTCGAATTAGGGCTCCCGGAAGTAAGTTCATTTCAGTTAACATCTGAAAGCCGTTGCACGTTCCAAACACAAGTTTACCCTCATCAGCAAACCGTCTCACTTCATTCATAATTGGCGATAAACTTGCGATTGCACCACTTCTTAGATAATCCCCATATGAAAATCCGCCGGGAAGTAGAACGCCGTCAAATCCATCGAGCGATGTTTCCGTATACGATACGAACGCTACCTGCTCATGCAAGCCATCCCGAATGGCATAAAACAGATCATCATCACAATTCGAACCTGGAAATACAATAACCGCAAATTTCATACTTATTCCCCCAATTCTTCAAGTTCATAGCGATAATGTTCCATATTGGGATTAGCCAACAATTGATCACAAATATCATCAACCTTTCGATTGATTTCTAGTTCAGTTGCCTTAATGTTCATTACGAAGTATTTCCCAACCCGGACATCACTCACGCCTGAAAAGCCCAATCGACTGATTGCTTCATTAACAGCCTGCCCCTGTGGATCTAAAACTGATTCTTTATAGGTGACATATACTTTTACGTTATACATTAGTTAGCCCCTTTTCCGTTTTCAATCGGTTTAATACTTCCTCATACGCTGGAATAATACTTCCTTGTTCTTTTCTAAAAATATCTTTATCTAATGAATCGTGTGTCGTTGTATCCCATAAACGCGCATTATCTGGTGAGAACTCATCTGCTAAGATGATGGCACCATGGTAACGACCAAATTCAAGTTTAAAATCAATCAAATCAATGTTTATTTTTTTAAAGAGTTGAACCAATAGTTGATTTATAAGTAGTACTTGTTTTTTTATCTCAATTATTTCGAGTTCCGTTGCAAATTTTAACGCAAAAATTTGGGATTCATTTATTACCGGATCATCAAGTGCATCACTTTTATAATAGTATTCAAGAACTGGTGATAATAGTTTGGTTCCTTCAATTTGATTAAACTTACGAGCAAAACTGCCAGAAATTACATTTCGTAAAACAAATTCAATTGGGATGATATTAGTTTTTTTAACCAATTGTTCGTCTTTTGACACATTCTTAATGAAATGTGTTTTAATTCCGTTCTCCGCCAAATAAGCAAAAATGATATTAGAGATTTGACAATTCAAGGACCCTTTACCCGATATTTCTTCCATTCGTTTACCATTAAGAGCAGTTGCTTGGTTTTTATAAACTATTCTTAGCACTTCATTATCACTTGTTTGGTAGACATCCTTAGCTTTTCCCTCGTAAATTAATTGCTCCAATCAAATGGCCTCCCTTAGATAATCACTTAACAATTTAATAAAAATATTAATAATTGTTCGTTAATAATAAAGTAAGTTTAACAATATATTAAAGAAATATCAATAGTTAAATACGATATATTTTCAAAATAATAAATAAATAGTTCGTGTTTAACTAAATGTAGAAATATTTTTGAGTTTAATTGGCATATACGGTCCAAAGAATCATTTACATAATTACAAAAAACTAATAACTACAAAAAAAGATAACTCCACTCTAGTAAAATACTAGAACGGAGTTATCTTTTCACAAATAATTTTTATCATAAATAGACTGTCCCATTAGAACAAAGCAAGCAACCAATCTATTTAACAATTGAATTTCGGTAAATTTTATTTTATATCATAACGTAGATGATTAACTTTCTGTATGAACTCTAGGATAACCGCTAATTGTTCTGGTGTAAATTCGTCTTCTAATTGCGCATATTTTCTATCTAGATCTAAATGCATTTGTTGATGGACTTTTTTTAATTCGATTCCATCCGTCGTTAATAACAGATAAATAGCCTTCTGATTAGTCGGTCGTTTGATCCTTTCAATTAATCCCTTTTTTTCTAACTTAGAGATTATTTTAGAAACTGCTCCTTGCGTCATTGATACATTTGAAACAATTTCTTTTAAAGCAATGGGACGTTCTGAAATGAGTGATAAAACACCCAAATCACTAGAATTAATTGTCTCAGTTCTTTTTTTTAAATTTACGCTTTCTAAATGGTCAACAATCCATTGATGTTCAATATCTAATTCATCGTCACGTTCTCTAAATTCACGTAATGCCTGCAATAATTCTTCATTCATAGTAAGCCTCTTTTTAATTCCAAGGAATATATATTTGACATTTATACCGCCACGTATTATTATAGTTTATATTCCAAAGAATATAAACAGAAAGAAGGAAATAAAATTAAAAATATTATTATTTTTGACCACCCTTACACTGCAATTGCCAGTGAAAATGAACCCCATAATCGTGCCTATGCCGCCGCTGTCCTTAAGCAGACAGTTAACATGCTTAAGGCAAAAGGTGAAGACGTTGATATTATCGATTTACATGCAGATCATTTTAACCCCATTATGTCAGCTGAAGATTTAGCCAGTTGGCGAACGGGGCATTCTTTAGATCCACAAACATTAGATTACCAGAACCGCCTATTAGACGCGGATAAAATTATTTTTATTTTTCCAATTTGGTGGGAACTTATGCCTGCTATGACAAAAGGTTTTTTAGACAAAGTTTTATCACGTTCAATTTTACCTAAGCATGGAAAATCACCTTTTCCTAAAAATCCCACGGTTATCATGATGACAACTATGGGAACCCCGCCTTTTTATTATAAATTACATTATCATAAACCTGTCTTCTACTCATTCTGGGTAGGAACTTTTCATAAAATTGGTTTAAAAAAATTTAAATGGCTGACCTTTGATGGTGATGCTAAGCTCGCTAAACGCGAAGCTGCACTTCGTAAAATTAAATTCTAACTAAAGATTAACAGTAATGCTAAAGCAAAAATGTATTAGACCGTAAAAAACATTTTATTAGTCAAGATTGTAGTAATTAATCCTGACGTGAAGTGTTTTTTCGGCTAGATATATGCCTAATCCGTATAAAGTAATCTTGAGCTGAATATTCCATTAGCAACACTATCAACGATTAAAAAAACATTATCAGAAGTATTTCCCGATTAAGGACACTTTCCGATAACGTCATTATTAAATCATTCCATTCATTACTATGATCACTAACAATTCACATTGAGAACTACAAAACTTAAAATCCCTTTAAAACAAGACTAAATGAGACCAATGCGTTTAAAGATTGCGTCAACATTCCGAATATGATAATGATAATCAAACGCATCATCCAAATCCTCCTGAGTCAGTGCCGACATAATTTGTTCATCTGCTTCCAACAATGGTCGAAATTGGATCTGTTGATCCCATGAAATTGCGGTTTTAGGCTGAATTAAATCGTACGCGGCTTCTCTGGACATCCCGCTATCAATTAATTTAAGTAAAACTCGTTGACTATAGATAAGACCAAAAGTCCGCCCCATATTTTTTTTCATGTTATCTGGAAATACGGTTAACTCTTTAATGATTTTTGTAAATCGACGTAACATGTAATCTAATAAGATAGTTGTATCAGGTAAAATAATCCGTTCCGCAGAACTATGCGAAATATCACGTTCATGCCATAGTGTAACGTCCTCGAAAGCCGTCACCATGTGACCTCGAATAACGCGTGCTAATCCTGTAATATTTTCGGATCCGATTGGATTGCGTTTATGCGGCATGGCAGATGACCCTTTTTGTCCTTTAGCAAAGTATTCTTCAACTTCGCGCGTTTCACTTTTTTGTAGTCCACGAATTTCTGTTGCCATTTTTTCAATTGACGTCGCAAGTAAGGCCATTTCTGATACATAGTTAGCATGCAGGTCGCGTGGTAGAACTTGTGTTGAAATTTCTTGTGGCCTAATTCCAAGATGGTCACATACAAAAGTTTCAACAAACATTGGAATATTCGCAAAAGTTCCAACTGCACCACTTATTTTACCAGCTTCAACTTCTGAGGCCGCAGCTTCAAAGCGTGTTTGATGACGTTTCATTTCTGAATACCATAAAGCAATTTTTAATCCAAAAGTTGTTGGTTCGGCATGTACCCCATGTGTTCTACCCATCATAACGGTATCTTTATACTCAACTGCTTTATCGGCTAAAACTGTCATAAATTCTTCAATATCCTTACGTAAGATATTATTGGCCTGTTTTAAAATAGAACCATAGGCCGTATCAACCACATCAGTAGATGTTAACCCATAATGAACCCATTTACGTTCTTTTCCAAGAGATTCCGAAACGGCTCTCGTAAAGGCAACAACATCATGTTTTGTTTCTTGTTCAATTTCTAAAATACGATCAATATCAAAGCTGGCATTTTTACGAATTTTACCCGCATCTTCGGCCGGCACGTGCCCTAACTCGACCCAAGCCTCGCTGGCTAAAATTTCAACCTCTAACCACGCATTATATTTATTTTCATCCGACCAAACGGCACCCATTTCAGCATTCGTATAACGATCAATCATTATTATCTTCCTCTCTTAATCCCAAATTTTTGTTTGATAAATATCTGTTGTTGCCTGTTCCAAATTATTTGTTAAAACTGTTATATGACCCATTTTACGATTTTGTTTCACTTCTTTTTTACCGTAAAAATGAAAATGCCATTGTGATTTATTTTTAATTTCATTCATTGCTTTTGAAACATGCTGTCCCAAAACGTTAATCATAATAGCACCAGATAGTAATTGCGGATTTGGCATTGGTAGATTGCAAATACCCCGAATATGCGCTTCAAATTGTGATAGTGAACAGGCTTCCATCGTCAAATGACCAGAATTATGAGGTCTGGGCGCTATTTCATTAACGTAAATATTTCCTGAATCTGAGATGAAAAATTCAATACCCATCGTTCCGACAGACAAACAATTATCAGCGATTTCGCTGGCAATCATTTCGATTTGGTTAACCATTTCGGCGGACAATAAGCTTGGACAAAAACTTTCATGTAAAATATTGTTTCGATGTCGATTCTCAATAATTGGAAAAATACTTTGCTGCCCTGATTCATTCCTAGCTATAATAACGGAAACTTCACGATCAAATTGAACGAACCCCTCTAACACGCACTCACCATTTTGAAGCAATTTTATCGCTTCGGTTAAATTTTGAGCATCTTTCAGGATAACTTGCCCCTTACCGTCATACCCACCACGAACCGTTTTTAAAATAGCTGGATAACCCATCATCTTGATTGCATCTTGTAAGTTAAATGAATTTTGAATTACTTTAAACGGTGCAATCGGGAAATTATGTACGTCTAAAAAACGTTTCTCACTAATTCTATCTTGTGAAATGCGTAATGCAGTTGATCCCTGTGGTATATAACAGTAGCGTGTTGCCATATCAATCGTATCCGCATTTACATTTTCAAATTCAAAAGTCAAAACATCACATATTTTCGCGAGATCTATGATAGCACCTTCATCATCGTAACTGGCGATAACCTGTTCATCAGCAACCTGAGCGGCAGGGCAATCCGCTTCTGGATCCAAAATAATAACACGATAACCCATCTCTTTTGCTGATGTCGTCATCATTTTACCTAACTGCCCACCGCCTATGATTCCAATTATCTGTCCTGGTAATATTTTTTCAGTCAAGTAGATCACTACTTTCCAAGGATTTTTGACGAATCTGCAGTTGATATGCTTTTAATGTATCATTTATTTTTGAATTATATAAACCACAAATTTTTGCGGCAAAAATGCCAGCATTTGTTGCACCAGCCTTACCAATAGCCATGGTTGCTACTGGCGTTCCCGATGGCATTTGTACAATTGACAATAAAGAATCCATCCCATTCAGTGCATGAGACTGCACGGGTACACCTACTACGGGGAGACTGGTTGAAGCAGCAATCATTCCAGGTAGATGCGCGGCACCCCCGGCACCCGCGATAATGACCTTATACCCATTTTCGTCCGCATTCATTGCAAATTCAGACATTTCAATTGGCATTCGATGTGCCGAGATAACCTTCTTATCATATGTAATCTTAAGCTCATCTAATATATTAGCCGTAAATATCATTGTGGTCCAGTCAGAAATTGAGCCCATTACAATCGCTATATCTGCCATTAGATTACCTCCAATTTTAATAAGCCTATCTTATCAGCAACTAAGCGTTGTGTCAAAGCAAAAAAAGGATAATATTTAAAATATGATAAAAATAGTTCGTATTTTAGCGACCGTATTGTGTCATTTTATTTTTAATATTTCTTTTTTACAAAAAAATAAACGAAACCAACTGGCATCGTTTATTTATCTTTTTGTAAATCCGTATATAGTTGTAACTTACTTCTAGAGTTTAAAACAATTGATTTTTTTCCATCTGAAAAGTAAAAAGAAAGTCCAAATCTTCTTAGTTTAACTTTTTTAATTTCAGAAATATCAATTGTTTCATTATATTTTCGAATAACTTTCGTCAATTTAATATGTTTATCGTCAATTATTAATTTTCGACTAAAAATCTGAATGACCGATACGATAAGAAAAATAACAAATAAAACGATTGTCCAAATCTGTAACGTCGTTATCTCCAACCATAATAATAAACTACTCAATAATAAACAAAATGTCCATGACCATAAAATAACCGTTTTTGCTAGTTCAGGCTGGTAAAAATATGTTTTTTGATGTCTTTGCATACGCGTTATCCCTCTCCGCCAATCTAAGATAATTTATTCATGTTTAAAGTCTAACATAACTAAACAGTTATTTTTAAATTTTTACACAAAAAAAGATGAAACCTTAAGTTTCATCCATTTTAATTATTATTTGATTACTAAGAAACGATCGTCATCAGACATAAAATCTTTATCGCCTGCTACTGCTTCAATTGAACCAAATGGCATTTGTGCACGTAATTCCCAGTTTTCTGGAATATTGAATGCATTTCTAATTTCAACATCGATAAGTGGATTGTAATGTTGTAAGCTTGCGCCAATACCATTTTCAGCTAATGCTGTCCAAACACTTTGTTGAGCGCCACCCAAACCTTGTTCTGCCCATACTCTGAAGTTATCAGCGTATAATGCAAAATCTTTTTCGTTTTGAGCAATAACGTTAGTATCTATGAAGTATAATACTGTTCCAAATCCGGCACGGAATGAAGCAATTTTTTCTTGCGTTTTTTTGTAGGCATCTGCATTAGGCACTTCAGATTCAAGACGTTTTTCAACAATGTCCCAAACTTTATCTGAGTTCTTACCGAATAAAACAGCTGCTCTGATTGATTGGTTATTAAATGAAGTTGGTGATTGTTTAACAGCACCTTCGATAACACTGCTAATTTCGTCGGGTGTTTGACTTACATTATCACCTAAAGCATAGATTGTGCGACGTTGTTCCATAAGATCTAATAATTGAGTTTTCATAGTTAAGTTCTCCTTCTCTAATTGAATATACTTAGTATATCACTTACTTTTAATAAGTAAAGCGTTAAATGTTATTTTTTTATTTATACGGAATGCATGTGCGGTCTTAAGAGTTGATTTTGTAGTATTCTTAGCGTTATCTGTTAAGCACAAAATATATAAAATAACAACAATCTTAGTTAAACTAATCAAAAATATAAAAATTCGTGATGCTCTTTATTGATAAAAAAAGAAGCCTGCTATTTAATAGCAGGCTTCTTTTTTTATCAATAATACTTCTAACGAAAACTTATAACTGTTTAGACATCCAATTATTATTAAGTTAGATGCAATTCAACTCGTTAGACTCTGGGTTTACGTTTGCCCCAATATTGGAAGTAGTCTGTTCTTAACGAACCATTATATAATTTACGTTTTTTAGATGCTCTTGAGCCATAAAATTCTTCAAAAGTTAAATCGCTTGTTAAAATATATTTACTCCAAGTTGGCATTTGTTTATAAACAACACCCATCTGTTTATATAAGACACGAACAGATTCAGTATCACTTAATCGTTCACCATATGGGGGATTGGCAACTAAAACGCCATTTTCTTTTTCAGTTGTGAAATCTTTTGCAGCAAGTTGTTTAAATTCAATACTATCTAAAACGCCGGCCTCAGCCGCATTCTTTTTAGCGATTTCAATCATACCGGCATCGATATCATATCCTGCAATATCTAAAACAACATCAAGGTTTGCTTCACCTTTTGCTGTTTCTCTTAATCGGTCGAAGAGTCCTTTTTCAACAAAATCCCAATCTTCAAACACAAAGTAGCGACCAATACCTGGTGCAATATTGTGCCCAATCAATGCTGCTTCAATTGGAATTGTTCCCGAACCACACACTGGATCAACGAATGGTTTATCCGGGTACCAATTTGTTAACATAACTAGAGCGGCAGCCATATTTTCTTTTAATGGTGCGTAACCCTTTTCAACACGATAACCACGTTTAAATAAACTGCTACCCGTCGTATCAAGCGTTAAAAGAACGTTGTCTTTATTAATCGCAACTTCTAATGGGTATTTAGCTCCCGTCTCAGGTAGGCGCGTTGTTCGATGATAAACATCGCTTAATTGATCAACGATTGCTTTTTTAACAATCGCTTGCGCATCTGGCACACTGTAAAGCGTCGATTTTTGAGATTTACCTTGGACTGGAAATTCAGCATCTAATGGTAAAAATTTATCCCAAGAAATCGCCTTTGTTTGTTCAAATAGGTCATCAAAAGTAGTCGCAGTAAACTCACCTACAATAATTTTAACGCGATCGGCACTTCTCAACCAAAGATTGGTGTTGATTACATCTTCCATCGTTCCTTCAAAACGAACACGACTGTTTTCAACTTGGACATTGTAGCCCATATGTTTAAGTTCGTTTCCAACAATTGACTCAATACCGCTAGCTGCGGTTGCCAATAATTTAAAAGTTTCCATTTTGCACCTTCACTATAATTTAATTTTTTTAATAAAAAAAACTAGGATAAAAGAAAATCCTTCATCCTAGTTCATCCTGAAATCATGTAAATTTCTATAAGCCATGTTTTGTACGTCATCCATCTCAGGCGATGAAATCAGTGGTAATCATCTATCTCCAGATATTATCTGCCCCCATGATTTGTTCATTTCCGTCATGAAGCGCCCCTACCAAAGTTTGGGTTGCCTACTCGTGGGGTTTACCGCGTTCCAGCAATACCGTTTCCAATATTGTATCGTCTCTGTGGCACTTTACAGATTACTTTGACATAGCCGAAGCCTTAGTCATTTTATCCGCCGTTACCCGAAGGTACCTTGGCTTATTTTTTCACCAAGCACGAACACTACAAGCATCTCAGCTTGTGCAAGCATGGACTTTCCTCAGCCTAACTTAATAGACCGCAATTACCCGAAATTTACACTAAATCTATATTACTACATCATTCAATTAATTTAAAATTGATTTCTAGAATTTTCATTTTCATCTAGTTGAGCACCAAATACGCGACGTTCCAAATTTGATAAACGTTTAAGAATATCCATATTTGAAGTTGTAGACGTTGTTTGAGTTGTTTGTGAACTCTTACCCACAGTTACCTGTTTCGTAAGTTCATCAACTTGCGCAATTAGACGATCATTTTCTTCTTGAACTTTTTTGACTTCTTTATCAAAGGTTTCGTAATCTTTAATAACGTCATCAAGAAATTCGTCAACTTCTTTAGAATCATATCCACGCATTTTTGTTTCAAAATGCTTTTGTAGGATATCTTTAGGTGAAAAATTAACATCCGTCATATTCGTACACCTCATCACTAATTTCTCATAAATAATGTTAATACTCGTTTATTATAGCAGAATTATTCAATAATTCAAATGATTTTTTCGTTCTTCTTCAATTTCATTTGCAACATCCTCTAATTCCATGAAATCTATCATCCGTAACTGATACTCTTTTGATTCCTTGACATTTTTAATTTTCAGCAAATCAAATTTTGTTTTACCCTCATTTTCTGAATCGTATACTAGTAAAGCACCATCCGTATGTTCAATCATAAATGATTGATAATTCTTTAACTGTTGTGGTGACTGATAAACATCCTTACTAACATAACCAGAGAAATCAACTTCATTTAAAATTTGACTTAAAACTATTTTTTTGTCGTCCTTCCAATTATTACCAAATTCTTTGAACGGTAACATAAGCGATACTTTAAAGTCCGGATAATCTGTTTGTATATCCAGACAGATTTGCGCTGTCCATTGCTCGATACCAAGTTGTGGTCCAGTTATAACCCACTCCAACCCATTTTCAATTTCGTTAATAATATTTTTTTTGATTGCACTTTTTATTATGGTTATTTTAGGATCGTTTTCGTTAAAAATACCCAACTCATATGTTCGATAACCGGTCACCCATAAACGTTTCATAATTAATTAGGCATCCTTTCCTTATATTAAGAATATGTTACCAAATCCTTTAAAGCTATTAAATTATATCACTTATTGTTATAATATTTTAGATTGGAGTGTGAGATAATCGTGAGTATTAACTATCCGAATGGAAAAATTTATGAACAATCACCTTTAAATACGCCAAAAAAATCAAATCTATTGTTGTTTGGTAAACGAGGCATGTCATTAGAAGATGATATTAACGCAAGTAATGCATTTTATCTTGCTAATAACGTGGCCGTCATCCATAAAAAACCAACACCTATTAAAATTGTAAAAGTTGATTACCCCAAACGAAGTGCGGCTGTCATTAAAGAAGCCTACTTTCAAACAGCATCAACGACAGATTATAATGGTATTTACAATGGTCATTATTTAGATTTTGAGGCAAAGGAAACAAAAAATAAATCATCGTTTCCATTGAGCAACTTTCACGAACATCAGATTGAACACATGAAAGCTTGCGTGTTACAAAAGGGAATTAGTTTTGTTATAATAAAGTTTGCAACCTTGGATAAACTATACTTGTTACCATCAAAAACACTTTTTAGCTACTGGGATCAACAGAATAAAGATGGTCGTAAATCAATTCCATTGAAAACGATCCAAACTGAAGGATTCGAACTACAATATACTTTAAATCCGGTTATCCCCTATTTAAAATACGTTGATAAAATGATAGAGCATCTATAATTAAGGCTTTATGTAATTAAAGGAGAATTTTATTTATGGCAACAGCTGATAATAAAGGTAAAACTCGCGTTGCGCGACGCGAGCAAGAATTAAATACTAACAAAAAAGGAAAAACGGGGAAACCTACTAAGAAAAAACTTTTCAAACGTATTTTTCTTAGTCTAATTGGTTTGTTCGTTGTTGGTGTAATCGCAAGTGTTGGCTTATTTTTCTACTACGCTAAAGATTCACCCAAAATAACGTCAAGTAGTTTAGAAAGTACACCGGCCAGTGTTATATACGCTAAAAATGATGAAGTCATTACGACTCTTGGAACCTCAAGAGTCTATGCCGAATCTTCCGATATTCCACAAACATTGAAGGATGCGATTGTCTCTATTGAAGATAAGCGATTCTACAAACACAATGGTGTTGATCCTGTTCGAATCGCAGGTGCAGCATTGGCAAATGTTACCGGCGGTTCAGCTGGACTACAAGGTGGTAGTACCTTAACCCAACAACTTATTAAACTATCTGTCTTTTCAACGAAAGCGTCTGATCAAACCATGAAGCGAAAAGCGCAAGAAGCGTGGTTAGCTTTACAAGTTGAGCGTAAATACAGTAAATCTCAAATACTAACGTTCTATGCTAACAAAGTATTTATGGGTAATGGTGTTTATGGTATGCAGACCGCTTCAAACTATTATTTTGGTAAAAAATTAGATAAATTAAATATCGCACAAATTGCGATGCTTGCTGGAATTCCTAATGCGCCATCATCTTACAATCCTTATGCTCATCCAAAATACTCAAAGGAACGACGAGATGAAGTTATTGATGCCATGGTATCAAATGACAAAATATCAGCAAGTGATGCAAGTACAGCAAAAGCGACACCAATTACTTCCGGATTGAGAACGTCTCATTCCGCTGAAAAAGATACTTATAATGCTAAAATTTCTGATTCATATTTAAAAGAAGTTATTCAAACAGTTAAAGATAAAGGTTTAGATCCTTACAATAGTAGCCTTAAAATTCATACCAACTTAGATTTAGATGCCCAAAAACGACTTTACGATATAGCTAATACAGACGATTATGTTAACTATCCCGATGATAAAATGCAATTAGCCGTTACAATGGTTGATTCAAAAACGGGTGCTATATCTGCGATGATTGGTGGACGTAAACAAACGAATGTAACATTCGGATACAATCGTGCCGTGGCAACAAGTCGAAGTAATGGTTCAACTATGAAGCCAATTATGGATTTTGCTCCCGCTATTGAGTATTTGAACTACCCTACAAATCAAAAAGTTAATGATACAAAATATTACTATCCTGATGCAAGCACAAAAGAGTTAAACGATTTTGATCACGGTCATTTAGGCACAATGACAATGAGAAGTGCGTTAGTTCAATCGCGTAATATCCCTGCTATTCGAACGCTTGAAGCAGTTGGGCTACCACAGGCACAAACGTTTGTTAAAAAACTTGGTATTTCAAAGAATCAAGTTGAAACTTATTCATCTGGTATTGGTGGTAACATATCAACTACGCAAAATGCTGAAGCCTATGCGGCCTTCGCAAACGGTGGTACTTACCGTAAAGGGTCTTATATTTCAGATATTGTAAAAAAAGATGGTACTGTTTTAAATTATTCTAGTTCAGGTAGTAGAGCCATGAAAATCTCAACGGCTTACATGATTACGGACATGCTTAAAGGCGTTATTGACAGTTCTAGTGGTACAGGTACAGCAGCACAAATTCCTGGACTTTATCAAGCTGGTAAAACCGGAACAACTGATTATCCTTCTAACGTTGCTTCTAAATTCCCATCTAACGCGGCCATGGATTCATTATTCTCTGGTTATACTAAGAATTACTCTATCTCAGTTTGGACGGGATACGATTCTCCGTTAGTTGCAAATAATTACTTGGATGTGACTTCTCAACATATAGCTACAGGTATTTATAAAAACTTAATGCAATATGTTTCTCAATCTGTTTCAAATTCGGATTGGACAAAGCCTTCTGACGTTTATCTAAATCATGGTGAATTATCTTTAACTGATTCATCCACTGATACAACGACATCTGACGATAGTTCATACGATATCCCTGAAATGTCGAGTGCATCTAGTTTAAGTAGCAGTAGTAGTTCAAGTTCTTCTGAAAAATCAAGTAGTAGCGAACCAGAAAGTAGTTCAAGTTCAGCTGCTAGTTCAAGTTCAGCTCCTAAAGAGTCAACAAGTACAAGTAGCTCAGCTTCATCCGCTTCTAATTAAAAAAACGACAATATTTAGTTTAAAAACTAAATATTGTCGTTTTTTATTTTTATACATTTTTTAATTCGACCAATGATAAAGTGGAATTTCTGGTTTATCATTGGTATTTTTTGCTATATCTTTGTTACTTACATCGTTCGAAAAGTTTCGTTGTTGTCTTTTTTCTTTATCTTTTTTAACATCCTGACTTGTCTTAATATGCTTCTTTTCCCAATTTAATAGAATTCTGTCCATGTATTTCAAACTATATGCCTGATTCAATATAGCTTCCTTAAGCGCCATTAAGATGAGCTCTGGCTTGTAGTGATCTTGATCAATCCACATACTAATACTTTCTAACTCCATTGGCGATAAAGGACGCCCAAATTCAACTTCAATTTTCTCGTAGACGTCTTTTCGAGAATTATTTTTTTCAATAACCTCAACCTTTTCTTGTGTTCGCTGGTTTAAATTATTCAATTTTTCATATAATGCATTAAAATTAAATTGATCAGTACTGTATCCATTAGGGTCATCAATCGTTTTAATTGAAATTATTTTTTTTTCGATTAATTTCTGCAATAACGTATACGTTTCTTGGGTGGTTACACCCATTTGACTGGCTATCTGATTCGTATCTGGAAATTTATTACCGGCCTGATTAAAACTTAGTAGATGAATCAAAAAAATTAGTTCATCACTTGTTAATCCAATTTTTCGATAATTTTGTAAAATTAAATTGGAAATATGTGTCTCTCCTGCCTCTAAAAATTGACTCATAAATTGATCCATAGTAAACCTCCTTCTTTATAGCAAAAGAACCTTAAACATTTTCGTGTTAAGGTTCTTTTTATCTACTTTATGGATAAATACGGTTTAATAAACGTGGGAATGGGATGGCTTCGCGAATATGCTCTTCACCTGTAATCCAAGTTGTTGCACGTTCTAGGCCAAGGCCAAATCCTGAATGAGGAACGCTACCATATCTTCTAAGATCCAAGTACCATTCGTAATCTTTTTCATTAAGTCCAGCTTTTTTAATTTGTGCAGTTAAGTTATCTAAATCCGTTTCACGTTCTGAACCACCAATAATTTCGCCGTAACCTTCAGGTGCTAATAAATCAGCACAGATAACAACGTCTTCTCTTGTTGGATGTGGTTTCATATAAAATGGTTTGATTGCTTTGGGGTAGTTTAAAACAAATACCGGCATGCTAAAATGTTCTGCCAAATAAGTTTCTTCAGGAGATCCAAAATCATCGCCCCATTTAGTGTCAGGGAATTCACCAGAATTTTGTAACAACTCAACGGCCTCATCGTACGAAATTTTAGGGAACGGTGTTTTTGTATAACTTTTCAAGACTTCTTTATCTCTTTCGAGAATATCTAAGGCATAGTCACAGTTATCCAAAACATTTTGTACTAAAAAGGCAATATATTGTTCTTGAACTTCAAGACTTTGCTCCTGATGCATAAATGCCATTTCGGGTTCAATCATCCAAAATTCAATCAAATGACGTCTTGTTTTAGATTTTTCAGCTCTAAAAGTTGGCCCGAATGAGAACACTTTACCGAAAGCCATTGCGCCAGCTTCTTCGTATAATTGACCTGATTGTGATAAATAAGCATCTTTATCAAAATATTTCGTATGGAAGAGTTCAGTAGTCCCTTCTGGTGCGCTACCAGTCAAAATGGGAGCATCAATTTTAATAAATCCTTCTTTATTGAAAAATTCATATGTTGCACGAATAATTTCATTTCTAATTTGCATAACGGCATATGGTTTCGTTGAACGTAACCATAAATGACGATGATCCATTAAAAACTCAGTTCCATGTTCTTTGGGTGTAATTGGATAATCTTGACTTTCACCAACTAATTCAAGTGATTTAACTTCAATCTCGTAACCAAATGGAGAGCGTTTATCTTCATGAATTTCGCCAATAACATACAGGCTAGATTCCTGATGTAATTCTTTTGCCATCTCGAAAGTTTCTTCGCTGACGTTACTTTTTACAACAACACCTTGGAAAAAGGCACTTCCGTCTCGTAATTGTAAAAATGCGATTTTACCACTAGATCTTTTATTAGTGAGCCAAACACCGATTTTCACTTCTTCGTCTACATGGTTTTTAGCATCAATTATACTAATTGTTTTCAATAAACTTCCTCCTCATCACGATCTGAGTCTCAAGATCGATTCATTCCTTTTATAATATCATTAGTCGGATATGTTAGTCCATAAGACAATTAGATATTTTCGACAGATTTCAAAACTTTCCCATCTGAAAATTGAATCGTCTCATAACTAAGTTCCTTCTTCTTATTCAGATAACTGACTTCCCACGCGGGCACATCATTGTATATGCCAAGTCCAATATTTAATATCTTACTTGGGTTTTTTTTATCCCATATGTAAGTTAAAATATCATTCTTTGACTTCCCATTTGCTTGCGTTAGAACCTTAACCTTGCCACCCTTTTGAGCAACGATCACATAAATTTTTTTATTTGCTTTTGTCGTTCCTGCAACGGTAAAGTACGTCGCATCTCTATTATATCTATAAAATTCTGATTCTTTGTCTAAATTTGCATACTTTTTAGCAATTGTAACAGCCTCTTTTTCAGCAGTAACCATTGGCGATTTTGCCCGGCTATACAAGATGAAAGCTCCCACTACAATAACAACTATAGCGCCAAGTATGGAAAGAAACATAATATTTTTTGATTTCTTTTGGGATCTTTGCATGTCTAATTACTCCTGTCTTAATTTTCTATTGCTCCATTATACCAGACATCTCATCCAGGCATTTAACTATCAAGATAAATCAAAAAATTCATTTAAATTATCGATAATATCTGACAACGGTTCATTGAATATTGGCAGTTTATCCGGTAATACACCAATCATCTGTTTACCGTAACTTTGGTTAATTAACCGACTATCCAACACCACCATTACTCCTTTATCGGTCGAGGTTCGAATTAATCTCCCGAACCCTTGTTTAAGCCTCATTGTAGCCCTTGGCAATGAGTATTCACTGAATACATCCCTGCCTTGTCCTTCAAATTCTTTTTCCTTCGCCTTAACGTTCAAAGATTCCGGTGATTCAAATGGTAACCTTGTCACAATTAATAGTTCTAACCTATCATTAGGCAAATCGACGCCTTCCCAAAAACTACCTGTTCCCAACAAGATTGCATCTTTTCCTAATAAGAAACGCTTTGTTAATTTTTCAGGTCGTCCTGTAATTCCTTGAACTAACAGTTCACGGTCAATATGTAGTCCTTTTTTAGCTAATAATTCGTATACATTTGCGATTGTTTCAAGCGAATTAAAAAGAATCAAGGTTTGTCTACGTTGTGCCTTTATCAATTGATAAATTGAATCCGCCAAATATGATTCGTACATTTCTTTTGATGATCGAACATCAATCGAATCGTTTGCTATATACAATTTAGCCTGTTTACTATAGTCAAAAGGACTGCCCAGTTTTTCTATTTTGTAATTATCTTCTTGAATATCTAATTGATCAACAATATAATTTTTATTCCCAGGTAGTAGCAATGTCGCCCCAGTAAACGTCAAATGATTAAAATGTCGATAAATTGAATCAGATAGAAAATGAGTAGAGTCTGCCAGGCTAAATTCAAATTGCATTTTATCCGTTTGCCCATTAATTGGAAAACTTAACCAAAGTACTTTTTCATTCAATTTAGTTTGATCCTGATCAAATACGTTCCAAACCTCAAGTTCGGTGAATAACTGCTTAAAAAATCGATGAACTCGATTTAAAAGTTGATTTTCATCCCGACCAATCTGTTGTTGTTTTTTTGCAGCAACATAACGATCTTGTAGAATGCTATCGTTTTTTTTCAAAAGAAGGACCGTTTTTGAGACGGATTCAATTGCTATTTTATTTCTATTAATTAAATCAGCCAATTCCGTTGATTTTAAAATAAGTGCTTTATCATTTGTTTCATTTTTATTAACGGCATTTCTATTAATTCGTCGCCCATATTCCCTTGTGAACTGTCTAATCAACGTATCAATTGATTCACGTAGCTTTCTAATATCAGTTAACAATTGTCTGTTTTCACCAACTGTTAAAAAATTAATTTCCATTAAATTATTAAATGAAAATTTCTGCGAACTTTGGATACTCGTCAAGAGCGAATCACATAGGTTAATGATCTTCCAAAAGCGAATTCGACCTTTGTTAGCCTGAAGTGCAACATCGGCCAGGTGCTGTGCTTCGTCCACGATTAATTCAGGTGCATTTATTGTACGGTCTGAATTGAATAAATCAGGATGTTTCATTAAAAAGGCATGATTTGTAAAAACGATTGACGTTGATTCAACTTGCCTGTATAGCACATTAATAAAATCGACTTCAAAAAATTGATCGGTTAACACTAAACTTCCGACACCGCGATGTTTAATTTGATTAAAAATAGGATTTTGATAACTCGAAAGTCTTAACTCATCTAGGTCACCTGTCTTAGTAGCAGCTAGCCATACCAAAATTCGGATTTTCATTAGCGCTATCTGCCCGGACGTTTCTTTTTGAGTTAATTCTTTTTTAAACTCTGCCAGATTAATATAATGGTTACTTCCTTTTAAACTTATTGCAGACGTTTGAAAAGGCAACAACTTATTCAATAATGGCAAGGACTGATTCATTAACTGAGTTTGAAGTAAGGTTGTTGCGCTACTAATAACAATTTGTTTTTGCTTTTGAGCATAGTAAGCAGCGGGAATTAAGTACCCAAGTGTTTTGCCAATTCCCGTTGGCGCCTCAATAATTAGCGTTCGTTCACGACTTTTCAAATGGTTTGCGATTAAATCCATCATTTTAGCTTGTTCTGATCGCCAGCTCAACTGTGGTTCAATTATTTTTTTCTTATCGGTTTCATTTTCAGGATACTCATAATTCGTTAAATTAAACGTTTGTTGTTTACTGCGCTGTAGAACGAGTCCACCAACAATGTGTTGCTCTTCTGATAACCTTTCTTGGTTCGCTTGTTTTACAGCATATGCGTCAGTAAATAACTCTTTTGTGTCTCTTAACAAAAATGAACTCAATCGATTTATTTCAAATAAGGTTTCGCTTGGAATTTCCTCTAGGCGCTTCAATAAATAAATAAATAATTCGGCGGTTACATGCGCATCACTATCAGCGTGATGCGGATTTTCATGAGTTAGATTTAAGTACTGACTTAAATCCTTCAATTTAAAGCTGGGCGATGTTGGTAATAAAATCTGACTAAGTTGCACAGTATCAATCCCCTTGATCATTAACGCGGGATAACCAACCCTCTCCAGTTCACTATTAATAAAAGGTAAGTCAAAATTAATATTATGCGCAACAAAAACAGTATCCTGAAGGATCGCATAGATAGTTGCAGCGACATCCTCAAAATAAGTAGCTTTTCTAATTTGACGGTTTGTGATACCAGTTAATTCCGTGATTGCTTTTGGAATTGCCATCCCAGGATTAATATCAAATGAAAATGAATTTATTATTTTATTTTTTTGAACCAAAACGCAGCCAAATTGGATCATTCGATCGCCCTTTTTTAGATTCGTTCCGGTCGTTTCGATATCCACTACGGCGTAAATCGTATTTTTATTCATTGCAGTCTATCACCAGTCTTTTTAAGTTAACGCTTCTATGTAATTCATTTTACCATATTGCTTAATAAATCCTATAATAAACCCTAAATCATTATAAATTTCCTAAGTTCATCCAACACATTATAGCCATAACACTAAATTTAATGTATGATAATGGAAGTAAATTTATCCGGAGAGGACTCTTTTTTTGAACAATTCATCAGATAATTTAATGCCAAAATCAATTGGCACAAGTCATGCAAAAATTATACTAATCGGCGAACACTCCGTTGTTTATAGTCAACCGGCCATTGCGTTCCCTTTATCGAACGTAAAAATATCCGTTACCACAGAGGCCATAGCCGATAAACAGTGGATCGCAAGTCGTTTTTATAGCGGTGAAATTAAAAATGTTCCTATGAATATGCACGGTATAAAAAAAGTCGTTCATTATATACTGAGCTTATTAAACAAACAAAAACAATCTTTCAAATTAACGATTGAAAGTGAAATTCCTTCTGAACGTGGGATGGGATCTTCCGCAGCAACAATAATTGCCATTATTCGAAGCCTTTATGCTTTTTTTAATACTGAAATTAGTCGTGAAGAACTTCTGTTTATTGCCAACATTGCGGAGACAACCACCCATGGTTCTCCCAGCGGAATTGATGCAGCAACCACAAGCAGTCATGAACCAATTTGGTTTATTAAACACAAAGAAGCGTACTCCGTTCCATTGAATATAGAGGCCACTTTAGTGGTTGCAGATACAGGCATTAAGGGACAAACGGGTTTAACAGTTGGACAAGTGCGAGATCGTGTCTTATCGAGTCCCGACGCAACTGAAAAAATAATTGCCGAACTGGGTCAACTAACGAGCATGGCTAAATCCCAAATCACAACTGACGATGCCATCAGTTTAGGACATACCTTAACCAGATCACATGAATTATTAAAGGATTTAGGAGTCAGTCATCCAAAATTAGACTTTCTCGTTGAAACTAGCTTGTCAAACGGGGCTTTAGGTGCAAAACTTACTGGCGGCGGTGGCGGTGGTTGTATGATTGCCCTAGTTAAGACGCCGGAAGAAGCTCTCAATTTAAGCCATCTCTTGAATCGAAATGGTGCTATTTCGACCTGGATTCAACCCCTTACGAAGGAGTCTCAAGACATTGAAAAATAAAGTTTCAGCTCGAGCGCATACTAATATAGCGCTCATTAAATACTGGGGTAAACAAGACCCAGATTTAATTATTCCTTACAATAATAGTCTCTCTTTAACATTAGAACATTTTTATACAGATACTACTGTCACTTTTGATGACACGTTATCTGAAGATACCTTCTTTTTGAACGATCAGCGTATAAATGATAAAAAAGTGGTTCATTTTTTAGATATCGTTCGAGATAAAGCACAAAAAAATGTTTTTGCCAAAGTAGAATCAACAAATCACGTCCCAACCTCAGCTGGTCTTGCATCTTCAGCTAGCGCATATGCTGCCTTAGCACTCGCGGCTAGTTCGGCAATTGGCTTGCAATTAACTAAACGAGAATTATCGCGCTTAGCACGACGTGGCTCTGGTTCAGCTAGTCGTTCTATTTTTGGAGGACTCGTTGAATGGGAAAAAGGGCACAACGATGAAGATTCTTTTGCCGTTCCAATTGAAGAAAATGTTACTTGGGATATCCAAATGATTGCCATCATGATTAATAGTCATGAAAAAGAAATTGATTCTCGTTCCGGCATGCAACATTCCGTGGATACGTCCCCTTTTTATCACGACTGGGTCAAAACTACGGAACAAGATTTAATTGATATGAAGGATGCTATTTCAAAAAGGGATCTTGCCAAGGTCGGCCAAATTGCTGAAAATAACGCTATGAAAATGCACGCAACAACCCTTAGTGCTAATCCCAGTTTCACTTATTTTAATCCAGATAGTATCCGCGCAATGGATGCCGTAAAGAACCTACGTAAAAGTGGTATTACCTGTTATTTTACAATGGATGCCGGCCCTAACGTTAAAATTATTTGTTCTAAAGCCGAAACACCTTATATTTTAAATAAACTAAGCCCTCTTTTTGGCGCAGATAATCTTTTAGTCGCCAAACCAGGACCAGGAGCAACGATTATCTAGCGTTACCTGGATTGAAAGGAATTGAGTTATTTGATAACCGCTAAAGCACCAGGAAAACTTTATATTGCAGGAGAATATGCAATTGTTGAACCCGGGTCACCGGCAATTATTGTTGCCATTGATCAATTTGTGACAGTCACAATTAAGGAAAGTAAAGAAACTGGTAGTATTTCATCGGAACAATATCAAGAAAATTCTTTATCTTGGCATCGACGAGGAAACAAAATTATTTTTGATAACCGGGACAATCCTTTTCATTACATATTATCCGCGATACGTTTAACGGAATTATACGCGCAGTCCATCGGAAAACAGATGGTTAACTATCACGTCAATATTGATAGTGATTTAGATAGTACTGATGGTAAAAAATATGGTCTTGGTAGTTCCGCTGCGGTAACCGTAGCCACCGTCAAAGCCCTTTCGTTATTTTATAACTTAAAATTAACAGATGATTCTCTGTTTAAGTTAGCATCTATGGCCCACCTAGACGTTCAAGGAAATGGCTCACTTGGGGATATCGCCGCAAGCGTTTATGGGGGTTGGATTGCTTATCATTCATTTGACCGGGATTGGTTAAGGATTATGCGACAAGATACGCCATTAGTTGACCTGTTAGTGATGAGTTGGCCAATGCTTTCCATTGAGCGTCTAGAACAGCCTCATGACCTCGAATTGTTAATTGGTTGGACTGGTTCTCCGGCTTCAACATCTATTTTTGTAGATAAAATGGCTCTTTTTAAAGGAAAACAAAAATCAACATACCTTAAATTTTTAGAAGATTCAAAAAAATGTGTAAACGCTATGATTAAAGGTTTTGAGCGAAACGACTCAGCAATGATTCAAAAAGAAGTGACACATAATCGCTTGATTTTACAACAACTAGCCCACGCTAGTCAGATTGTAATTGAGACTGCCGCCTTAACCGCGCTTTGCGATTTATCGGAATCACAGCACGCCGCCGCAAAAACATCAGGTGCAGGCGGTGGTGATTGCGGAATTGCCCTGGCAACTTCAAAAACAAATCGCAGCGCATTATTTAACGATTGGTTAAATAATGCCATCCAACCTCTCGACATCAAAGTAACGTTATTAAATTAAGAAAGTAAGGAGTTCACTCATGGGTAAAGACGCTAATTTAATTCAAAGTCATAGAAAAGATGAGCATGTGTTTATTGCAGAAAAACTATTCACTGAAGAATCGAATAATCGATTAAACGAAATTAAACTTATTCCTTCAAATCTTCCTGAACTTTCCGTTAACGACATCCAATCAAGTGTCGAACTCCCTGATTTTTCTTTTAAATCTCCTTTTTATATTAATGCTATGACTGGTGGCAGTGAGCGGACTGGTATTTTGAATCAACAACTAGCTGAGGTGGCGGCGATTACAAATACAATAATTGCGACGGGGTCTCAAAGTATCGCATTGAAAGATCCTTCCGTTGCACACACATTTAAAGTGTTACGTGAAAAAAATCCAAACGGAATTATCTTTTCTAATTTGAGCGCAAATGCTACCCTAGATCAAGCAAAAAAAGCCATTGATATGATTGATGCTAATGCAATCCAAATTCACATCAATGCTGCTCAGGAGATAGTTATGCCAGAAGGTGAACGTGAATTTTATTGGTTAAAAAATATCGAGACACTCGTAAATAAGCTTGAAGTTCCCGTTATTGTCAAAGAAGTCGGTTTTGGGATGTCTCATGAAACAGTAAGAAAATTATCTGATATTGGTGTCCGTTATGTTGATATTTCTGGTCATGGCGGCACAAATTTTGCGATGATTGAAAATGAACGTAGACATAATAAAGATTTTTCTTTTCTCAGAGACTGGGGTTTGTCAACTGCCGAAAGTCTTATTGATACAAGCTCATTTCAAAATAACTTAACAATCTTTGCTTCAGGCGGTGTTCGCACACCGTTAGATATTGTAAAATGTTTGGTTTTAGGTGCCAAAAGTGTTGGTTTATCAGGAACATTCTTACATATTCTTAATAAACAAGGTCAAGACGCTTTAACAGAAACTATTTTTGACTACCAAACAAAAATTAAGATGCTTATGACACTACTTGGTGTCAAAAAGATAACTGATTTAACAGGCGTCAGATATATTTTATCGTCTGAGTTACAAAATTTTAAAAACCAAAAACAATAAAAAAAACTTTAAATCAGTTAGCTCTTGCTAACAATGATTTAAAGTTTTTTATTACTTATTCTGTTTAGTAACTTTCCTGTTAATGACAAAATAGAAAATAGCGGACGCAATAATAAACAGACTACCCTCAAATTCGTATAGAATCATCGTATTTGTTTTAATCGAAAACTGCGATTGTCCAATAGCTGTCCCTAACAACCCACCAACCAAAAACGACCCCATATAAATTAGCAAATTATTCCAAATAATAAGTTTATTTGATTGTTTAATAAATTTCTGATTTCGAATTTGTTTGCTAACCCCTACAATCCAAATGTAAGTTGCGAGAGCAACACCAGCGATTACTGCTAACAACCCAATTGTTTGTTGCCAGTGCCGACGAATCCATGAATGGTTAGTTAAAATAAGATCAGCCTTAACTTGTTTAGAAACAGTTGTATTAGCCAATTTCGAAGTTAATGTCGGTTTCGTCATAACATCCTTTGAATCAAGTACAATGTTTGTATTATCTGCCTTTAATTTACTTGGATTAGCATCTGACATTGCAATAAAAATTTGATTATCTAACTCAGAATTGTATTTGTCTCCCATAATCCCGATAACAGCGACATATTGACCATTTAATTTATAATATTGTTGGTGAAATGGTGAATACAGCGTCTTGCTGACGTTTCGCCCTACTACGGCAACAGGCACCTCTGACAAGAAATCATTACTTGAGAAAAAAGTTCCGGAAATCATAGGTGGTTGTTCATAACTACCTTTCGCGTAAAAATAAGAAACGTTTTTCTTATTTTTCACTTGATAATGAATTTGAAAATCAGTTATTTTTTTTGAATTAACCAATGTTGCATTGTAGTTATCCAAATTTTGTTCCTTTGTTTTAAGGACATAAGCATTTTCAGAAAGATTATGGTTATCTAATTTTGTAATTAAATCCTTTTCCTGCATCTTAAAAAATAAAAAAGTGGTGAAAAATGTTAGTAATAAAATAACCACTATGAATATGTATCGTCTTCGCATCATGAACTCAGTTACCCCTTAACTTTTAATGTACACCCAATGCCATCTTCGCGTATCTTGACATACGATCAATTGACCAAGCTGGACTCCAGATAAATTGCACAGTTACCTTTTGTATTTCAAGAATTGGTTTTAAAGCTTCTTCAACTAAATCCGATAAAATCCCTGTCAAAGGGCAACCCATTGTTGTTAAAGTCATTTGTACGTTACAATTATTTTTATTATCTAGCTCTATTTCGTAAACTAAACCCAAATTAATGATATCCATATCCAATTCGGGATCCATAACTTTTTCTAAACGCGCTAAAATATCTTGTTTAATTATTTCTACATTTCGTCTCTCTACCATAGGATTAACCTCCTCTTGAAGAACTAATATTTACAGTTTATCGTTTATATTTTGGCAATGCAATCAATTATTTTAATGTTATTAAACTCTTTACCATTGTAAAAAAGTAATTGTACTAGAATTCAGTACGGTTATATGATATTTTAGATTAAGTTAATGGAGGACATAAACATATGAATAAAAAGTTAATTACAATTGATTTAGACGGTACCACTTTAAATAATAAGGCAGAAGTTAGTTCAACCACAAAAAAAGTGCTTAACCAAGCAACTGCCGAAGGCCACATTGTCAGTATTGTGACAGGTCGCCCTTATCGAATTTCAAAACAAATATATGATTCATTAAGCTTAACAACACCAATGATTAATTTTAATGGTGCATTGGCTCACATTCCTCATAAAAATTGGGATAAATCTTATGAATATACAATTAATCGCGATATTGTTTTTGATATCTTGAATTCAAGAAAAGAACTAGGTATTAACATGCTGGCTGCTGAAGGAAAGCATATGCTCTTAGCAGATAACGCAAGTCAATTAGTTGAAGGCTTTTTCCCACAAGCTTTAAAATCAAATCAGATTCTTAATCAACAGAACCTACAACGTGATCCAACATCGATTACTATGTTCGTTGATCAAGACAAAAAGCAATTAATTACGGATCGGTTACTAAAAAAATATGGCGACGTAATTGAAGTAAATACTTGGGGTGGCCCAAAAGCAGTCCTTGAAGTTGTTTCAAAGGGTATCCAAAAGGCCGTTGGCGTTTCATACCTAGCTGATTACTATGGTATCGCGCAGAAAGATATTGTTGCCTTTGGCGATGAAAGCAACGATAAAGAAATGCTTTCATATGCCGGCTGGGGTGTTGCTATGCAAAATGGTACTCCAGAGATTAGAGGATTGGCTAATGATGTCACTACATTAAATAATCAAGAAAATGGACTCGCCCACTATCTAGAAGATTACTTAAACTTAGCTAAATAATACTTATTTATTGCTGGACCAATGTTGGTCTAGCTTTTTTGTAAAAAAATGACCTACGGATATTATTATCCATAGGTCATTTTTAATCGTGATTAGTTTTCGTCACTTTTTAAAACACCGCCAACACTATAACGATCTTTTCTCATTTCATTTAAAATAACATGAATATGTTCTGCAGGTGCCCCAGTATTTTTTGCGACAACATCGGTAACATCTTTAACTAAATTTTTAAGCTGGTCTTGCGAGCGTCCTTCAATTAAATCAATATTTACAATAGGCATAATAATTCTCCTTTCTTATTTCGTTAGTTGTTCTCTTCGTAATAATTCCTGTTGATCCGAATTCAGGAAGTTACCTTCAATATCAGCCGTATTAACTAAATTTATGAAGGCATTTGGATCAACTTCTCTAATTCTCATTTTTAAGTTATACAATTCATAACGTGTAATAACTAACATTAACACTTTGCTATTCTCGTTTGAGAATGCCCCTTTAGAATCGATAACCGTAATACCACGGATTAATGATTTTTGTAACGTACTAATAATGACATCAGCCTTTTTTGTAACAACAAAAGCCGTTAATTTTTCATGCGAAGTATGGATGCTGTCAACAACTCGTGACATGGCGTAATTCGAAATGATTGTATAAAGAGCACTTTCCCAACTAAAATAAAAACCCGCCGTTAAAATAATGATCATATTCGTTAATAACATTAATGAGCCAACCGTTCGTCCTGTTGTCTTGGTGAGAACTAGCGCAATAATATCCATGCCACCAGTTGAAAATCCATATTTCAATGCAAATCCAACACCCGCACCTGTTATAACTCCCCCAAATAATGCTGCCATTAATGGGTTAGTTGATAGCTGATGTACTGGTAAAATAATAGTGAAAATTGTTGTCACTGCAACAGTCAAAATACTATAGTACGTAAAAGTGCGACCAATTTTATACCAACCTAAAATACCAATCGGAATATTAATTAACATAATTAAATAACCAGTGCCGATTTTAATATGAAATAAGTCATTAAAGATGGCAGAAATTAACTGAGCAATACCATTTGCGCCAGCACCAAAAATATTTCCAGGAATCAAAAAGAAATTAAGTGCTAAGGCAATCAATAAGCCGGAAAATCCGATCATGCCTAATCGTTTACTTGTATCAGAAATTGGTAACTTCATAAATTTTCCTCCTTAATATGTGATTCTATTTATTTTACCTTTTATTAGATAAAATTATTAATAAAATGAGAAATCTCTCATTTTAAATTTCTATTAAACTAACATTATGCAAGGTAACCGGTTTATTTTGATTATTTATTCTCATATGGCGTTCAAAATGACAATTAAATGATAAAATGGTGATATATAAATTTATCCATTAGGAGGAGAAATATCCATGACAACGGACCCTTTCAATTTTTCAGCATGTACAAGTGTTTTAGCTGGTTCTAAAGCTACCGCAGACGGGTCGACATTTATTGGCCGTAATGAAGATGCTAAGACAGCTTGGCCAAAACATTTTGTTGTTCACCCACATACAGAATTTGACCAATCACCTTTATTCGAATCACCTGATAATCAGTTTAAAATGACTTTACCAAAAATTCGCGGAAAATATTCAGCAACTCCTGAATGGACCCCCGAATTTGGCGTTTTTGAAGAAGACGGATTTAATGAATTCGGTGTCGCCATGAGTGCGACTGAGAGTGCATACGCTAATAGTCGCGTTCTCAGTTATGATCCTTTGTTACTTGAAAATGGTATTGGTGAAGAAGCTATTGTTACCATAACGCTTCCCTACATCCACTCTGCAAGAGAAGGTGTTAGCTATCTTGGAGCCTTAATTGAAAAATACGGTTCAAGTGAAACAAACGGTGTTTTATTCTCAGATAAAAAAGATGTTTGGTATATGGAAATTGCAACTGGTCACCATTGGGTTGCTCAACGCATTCCAGATGATTCATACGCCGTTGTTGCCAATCAGTTAGCCATTCAAGAAATTAATTTTACTGATTCTACGAATTTTATGTTCAGCACTGGTATTCAAGAATTTGTTGCTGATAATCGCCTTAATAATCAAAGAGACTCATTTAATTTTAGAAATATATTTGGAACACATGACCAATCTGATGCTATCTACAGCACGCCAAGAGTTTGGTATGGACAACTACTTTTAACGCCATCATCTGAAACCCAAGATCCTATGAGTATGGACCTGCCATTCATCCGTCAAGCGGATAACTTAATTCAACTTGAAGACTTGGAACAAATCCTTGGGTCACACTACCAGGGAACTCAATATGATCCAATTGGTTCGGGTTCAGCCCAAGATAAACATAAATTTAGACCCGTTAGTTTAGCAAAAACACAAGAATCACATATCTTGCAAATTAATCCAGCATTACCTTTTGAAATTGGTGGTATTCATTGGCTATCAATGGGCGTTACGGCTCAAAGTGTTTATGTGCCTTTCTTCGCTGGTATCACGGATACGCCAGAAAATTACAAAATTGGTACCGATATGTATGACGATAAATCCGCTTATTGGTTATACAAACAGTTGGGTATTTTAATTGATTCCCATTACTTAGAATTCGGACCTTTACTAAAGGATTTACAAAAAGAAATAACTAGCCAATTTAACGCTAACGTAAAATCAATTCAGTCGAAATCTATTTCAAAAAACAACGCAGAACTTACTGATTTTTTAACTAAAGAAAATCTAAAAATTGCCAGCGATGCCGAGATTAAAGTTAAAGCCTTAATTGGTAAACTAATCACCCTGTCCACTGACTTTTCACCATTAAATTTCAAAACTGATCAAAACTTATAAATATAAGATACTGAAAGGAATTACAAAGTCTAATGGACAAACAAAAGAAGATTTCTCTAACAAGTTTCATTTTAATGATATTTACAACAATTTTTGGATTTGCTAACACGCCCGTCGCTTTTATTCAAATGGGATATGCCAGTATTATTTGGTACGTTTTAGCCGCATTTTTCTTTTTCTTACCAACTGCCCTAATGTTTGCCGAATATGGTTCAGCATTAAATGAATCAAAAGGTGGTATTTACTCTTGGTTAGCAGAATCAATTGGCCCTAAACTTGCTTTCATGGGGACATTCATCTGGCTTTTCTCATGGATTGTCTGGATGGTATCAATTGCTTCTAAGGTTTGGATCCCACTTTCCACAATATTTGCAGGGAGTGATCAAACTCAATCTTGGGCAATCTTTGGTTTATCGTCAACACAAACTATTGGTATTCTCGCTATTCTATGGATCGTAATGGTTACATTCGTTGCAAGCCGAGGAATCAGCAGTATTGCTAAAATTTCTTCCATTGGTGGTATTGCAATTCTTGGTTTAAATGCCTTATTCCTTATATTAAGTGTTGTTATCTTAATCGTTAATCATGGTGCTCTACAAGAACCATGGCACGGTATGACCAGCATTATTACTTCTAGAAATCCTAGTTATCAATCACCTATTGCCTTAGTTTCATTTATTGTTTTTGCTATTTTCGCATACGGTGGTATGGAATCAGTTAGTGGTGTCACAGATAGTATCAAAAATCCTAAAAAGAATTTTCCGAAAGGATTAATTGTTTCAACTTTATTAATTCTTTTTGCTTATTCCATCTCAATCTTCTTCTGGGGAGTTAGTACAAATTGGAGTAAACTTGGTGGTCAAAATGCTAACTTGGGTAATATTTCTTATGTCTTAATGGAAAACCTTGGTAATTTTGCCGGTCAAAGCTTCGGTATGAGTGCAAGTGCTTCTACAATCTTTGGTCATACCCTTGCCAGAATTACTGGTTTAAGCATGTTTATGGCTTATACTGGCGCTTTCTTTGTACTTATCTACTCACCACTTAAATCTTTCATTCTTGGAACACCTAAAGAAATCTGGACACCAAGAATGACTAAGTTGAACAAACATAACATTCCTGAATTTGCAATGTGGGTTCAAGCTATAGTCGTAATCGTAATCATCATGGCCGTATCGTTCGGTGGTTCAAATTCAACATTATTTTATTCAAAATTAACATTAATGGGTAATATCTCAACTTCTGTTCCTTACCTGTTCCTAATTGGTGCTTTTCCATTTTTCAAAAAACGCCAAGATTTAAATCGACCTTTTGAAGTATATAAAAATAAAACTATGACAAATATTATTACTATTTTTGTCTGGTTAGTTCTAGCATTTGGAATTATCTTCACGGTCATCAGCGATTCGTTAAGTAACGCCCTTTGGATGGTCGCCGGTCCTGTTATTTCTGGATTAGTTGCCTTTCTTTACTATTCTCGTTACGAACGAAAATTAAAAAATAAATAAAAAAATGACGTAAACAAGAAATTGTTTACGTCATTTTTATTAATTCTTAGCAAAATTTTCTAATTTAACTGTACCCGTTAATAGTCCTGAATTATCACCATGCAACGATAATGTGTTAAATCTCTCATTAATCAAGAGTTGCATATTTTCGTCCATATAAGTTTTACTGTAACCTTTTACCCTAACTGGACCTAAATCAGACTCGATGATTTCATCATATGCTTCGCTATCATTTTGATTGTTGACGATCAACAATCTGAAGCTTGAATCCAATGAACATGTTCCTGCTTTTGATAAAGCACCAACACCATCATCAAAATCAAGCAAAATATCCGAATCATCACCAACAAGTTTCATAATTTTCTTCTTTGCATCTTCGCTAGCTTTTAAATACATAAGATTACCACCTTTCTTTAATAACTATATTGTACACCACCTAATATTTATGACAACTATACCGACTTTAAATGTCGTGGTATGATAACCTTAATTAGAAAGTGAGGCACATTATGACCACAATTAATTTAACTAAGAATAGTTACGGTACCCAATTAAAGTTTGAGCATTCACATTCAACAATCCAATTTAACATGAATGTGGTCCCCACGGAAAAAGTAACTGCTCTTTTTTTAACGCATTTCTCAATAGACGCACAAGAAAAAATTCTCTCATCAAAACTTATGGCTGAGCTACCTATCTACTTGTCAAAAGAAGCATTCGAATTGAGACAACAACTCATTTTATTAGGTGAACTTGAAAAAACGCAATTAAATTATAAAATTATCCCAGTTAATGTACCCGTAACTATAAGTGATTTTACGATCACAGCTTTTTTATCAGATTCTATACATACTGGATCTCTGGCATTTTTAATAGAAGATGATGATCACAAACGAGCTTTCTTTACCGGAGATACAAGGTTAAATGGGCCTCATAAGAAGAGAACAAAAAAATGGATCCGTCATATAAATCAATCACCCTTGGACGCGCTAATTCTAGATGCTAATTATGAACCAAATATTAATGATTATACTGAAATTACAATTTTAGACCACCTCACTAAACGGCTTAAAATAAACGAGTTGACGGCTATTACTTTATTCAATGACAATCTTCATTTAGTTTATAGTTTAACTGTCATGGCTAAAAAATTAGATAAAATAGTTGTTCTTAATTCCAAGTTAAATCACTTATTAGCTTACTTTTATCCCGAATCAGAAACACTACTTGTAGATAGTTCCAGTGTTCCAGTAATTAAAAATAATCCCGCCAAATATATTTTAATAGACGTTAAAGCTAACTCAGATTTATTTACTATAGCGCCCGAAAATAGATATGTTCTCGCAGACCATTTTGAGAACAACAAAAATAAAAATATATTTTCAATTAGTTCACATCTATGTCAATTAGATGTCCATGAACTTTTAAATAGATTATCAGTCAGTCCTAAACAACTAATCGTAATGGACCAAAATTTTACCGATAATACCGTATCTTACTAACATTTATTTATGGTATGCTTACTTAATCATTTAAAAGGACGTGAATCAGTTGGTTTTAACTTATTTTAAAAATCCAAAAAAACATGAGTTATTTTTAACGGTATTACTAGGAACATTAAGCGCATTTGGGCCACTTTCAATGGACATGTATTTACCTGCATTACCAGTTATCCAACAACATCTACATACAAATGCCTCTCTTACTCAGCTAACAATTACCACCTGTTTGTTAGGGTTAGCGCTTGGTCAACTGATTGTAGGTCCATATAGCGATAAAATAGGCCGTAGAAAACCTTTATTATGGGGGTTAATCTTATTCGCTGTTACATCCGTTATTGCGGCAACGAGCCAAAATATCACTATTTTAATTGGTATACGCTTGCTGCAAGGATTAGCTGGATCTGCTGGCCTTGTCATTTCACGAGCAATTGCCCGTGACCTATATACCGGTAAAAAGTTAACAAAGTTCTTCTCTCTTTTAATGGCAGTGAATGGTATTTTCCCAATCATATCGCCAATAATTGGTAGCTTCATTTTAAAATTTACATCTTGGCGTGGTATCTTTGTTATTCTAACCATCATTGGCCTGCTGCTATTCTTTGTCGTATTAATAACCTTACCTGAAACAAATGAAGTTACACTCTCTAAATCTAAATCAGAAGCCGCTCTTGATTCGACAGGTAACATTCTTAAAAATTTGATCTCTGATAAATTTTTCTTAGGTTACGCTTTGATTCAAGGATTCATTTCTGGTGCAATGTTCTGTTATATTTCAGGATCTTCATTTGTTCTACAAAATCTATTCGGCTTATCATCAAATATGTTTAGTTTGGTATATGCAATCAATGGATTCGGTATTGTTTTAATGTCCCAGTTAAGTTCCCGAATTTCAGATAGTTTTTCCGAAAATACTGGACTTAAATTGGGTGTTTATCTCGCATTACTTGGAAGCTTGTTATTAACAATATCACTGTTCATCAGTAATTCACTACCTTTAGTATTGATTAGTTTATTCCTCATTGTCTCAATGGTAGGACTTGTCAATACCACGGCATTTTCATTAGCAATGCAAAAACAAGGCCAACATGCTGGAAGTGCGTCCGCAGTTTTAGGCGTAGGTATGAACCTGGTCGGAAGTATCCTGTCACCGTTTGTTGGCATTATGGGTGATTATTCGTACATTCCAATGACCATCTTAATTTTAATTTGCGAATTTTGTGCATTAATTATTTATTTAAATATCTCTAGAAAAAAGATAGAAATCTAAGTTTTAAAAAAAGCAATGATAACCAGCTCAATTGAGTTGGTTATCATTGCTTTTTATTTTTCTTCATACAATGGTTCCAGATTGTTCGTCGTCAAGTGCGTTTCTAATTCAGATTTATTTTCTGAATGTAATAGCGAATAAATAATATATGCATCTCGCTTATTTTTTGCGTATAATTGTGAATAGTTACTTTGTTTCAATAAGATATTCATTTCTTCTAGAGATAATTCAAATCCAAATCCTAACGAAATTAGTGCATTTCTATTTGGATTACGTCGTCCATCAAACCATTGATACGCGGAACTTGCATTTAAATCAGCACGTCTAATAACATCAATCTTTTTTGTTTTTTTTAATTTTAATAGATTTTTTAAATGTCCCGCTGCATCGCTTGGGATAAATTGATAATTATTTAAATGATCACTTGAGTTTGCATTTTTTATTTGATTAATAAACTCACTAGTATTTTTATCCATTATATTAGTACTCCCTACAACTATATTTTTTGAAAGGTTGAAATATTTTGATATTTCCTTCAGATGACACAATAGAAACTCTGTTACTTTCCCACGACTATCAAGTTATTAATAGACTTAAAAGCGACTCACCAAGTCCATTGCTTGTTAAAAAAAGATCACAAATTTTTGTCGCAAAATTAATTTCTGACAATGACTTACAATTAGTTGCTGCTTACAACAATAAAATACCACGTCATATGCCAAAAATTGTTGAAATAATTACGGAGCCAACACTTAAAATGACGATTGAGGAATACATATCAGGCTCAACACTAACCGATGTCGTAAATATCACACCCTTAACCTTACAACAAATAATTAAGCTTGCCACCCAATTATTAGATAGCCTTTCGGACCTACACGAGGTAGGTATTTTACATCGCGATATTACATTGAGTAACATTATTCAAACTACAGACGGTAACTACCAATTAATTGATATTCATGCAGCTAGAATCTATAAGGGCGATTTACAGAGTGATACCGTCCATTTAGGAACAATTGGCTTTGCTTCACCAGAACACTTTGGTTTTGCGGAAACAGACGTTAGAAGTGATATTTATTCCCTGGGAGTCGTTTTAAATTTAGTGTTGCTACAATCAAATTTAGATTTAACCAGTTCAACAGTTAAAAATCTAAGATTTGTCATTGGAAAAGCAACCCAAATTGATCCGGCACAACGTTTTCAGACAATTAGTGACATGCAACAAGCGTTAACTTCCAAAAAAAAATCGAAACCAATGTTCAACATTTTAGATTGGGCGGTCTATATTCTTTTTATCATATCACTTCTTTCTGAATTTAATCTCAACAATCTGACTGAAACAGGATTCAATTGGGTAATTGTTTCCACCCTAATGCTCCTTCCGTATCTTTTTTTCAGATATTTAGCTTATTTTAATCGAATTAAACCAATCAATTATTTCACAAATGGTACTTTTTCATTAAAAATAACCGGAATAATCCTGTTTATCATCATCTGGTTTACTATTAATGGCTTCCTGCTGACAACAATTGCAACATTATTAAAAATTAAAATACAATAAAATACATCTAAGAAAGATTTATTTTTCTTAGATGTATTTTATTATTTTAAGTTAACTTTGAATTTAGCAGCCTTATCAAACGAAACTAAAGGTGAAAATTGGAGTTCAATCTGTCCAAGTTCATCCGTCCCATATGCAACCGTTACATCCATTTGCTTACCTGCAGCAACCGCATCAAATGTTGTATTTAATGCGTATGAATCCAGTTTTTTGTTATCGGGCCCATAAGCCTCTAAATCTGTTCCAACTGGAACGTCATCCTCCGATTGATTATCAACCGTATATTTAACGATAAAAACGTTCTTTGGTTTTGTATCAGCGTATTCATTACGTTCTGTAGTCGTTTGGACACTCGTTAATTTATAGGTAACTTTCCCTACTTTAACGGAATCACCAATTTTATAAAATTGTGTCGTTTTTTTAGTCGATTGCGTGTCTGAACCAACCTTTTCTCCCCCATTTGAAGAACCACCACTTGATACTGAAATTCCAGCGATAACTAAGATAATGATTAGTATCCAAAACCAAACTCGTTTATAGAATGGTTTCTTCTTAACATACGTATTCCCATCCGCATCTGTTATTTTTTTTGCCAAATTAATACACTCCTTCTAAATTAAACTCTTATTACTTTTTTAAGTATAATAAATTAACAATTAAAAAACGTCTGCATTTTGCATAGTTTTTAAACTTTTCCATTTATTTTAAAATGCACAAATAAAAAAAGTATTATTAGCTTGCGTTATTATTCAACGTAACCCGATAATACTTTTTCCATTATTATTTATTAATCTTCGTCAGTCCCAGCTTTATTTGGCATTCTGGGCAGTAACCATGTGTTTCAACATGTGTACTTTCAATTAGATAGCCACTTTTTTGTTCTGCCTCGCGCTCTGCCTCATGAAAAGTTAGTTCTGTAAATATATCCGTTATCTTCCCACAATTAAGACAAATAGCGTGATAATGTGGAATACCGAAGTAATCATAGCGCATTTTACCATCATCACCATTTGATAATTCAATAACTAATTTTTGAGCAACTAGTATTTGTAACGTATTATACACGGTCGCTATCCCAAGACCCACGCTACCATCTTTAATGCCATTAAAAATTTGTTCAACAGACGGATGATTATGTTGCGTTACCAAGTATTCAAGAATTACTTTTCGTTGCGGTGTGATCCTTACACCACGATCTTTTAAAATATCTAATGCTTGTTCTAAATTCTTATCAGTCAATTCAACGACCCCCGTTTTCTCGATTAGCTACAACCATTATCGCATAATTTATAAAATTTATGGACATTATTGATTAATTTAGTTTATAATGATTATATGTTTAGAATCATTATAACAAAGGAGAGTTGTTTATGTCTAAAAAAATATCTTTATCGCAAAAAATAAATGTTCTAAGAGCGGGTGTCATGGGTGCCAATGATGGCATTCTCTCAGTCGCTGGAATTGTCATTGGTGTCGCCGGTGCCACCAGTAATAATTTTTCAATTTTTATTTCAGGTATCGCCGGTATGTTGGCAGGTACGGTTTCCATGGCAATGGGCGAATACGTTTCCGTAAGTACTCAAAAAGATTCACAAGAAGTTGCCACAGCTGATTCAGAATTTAATTTAAAAAATAATTACGATGATGAATACGCATTTGTTTATAAAAAATATTTAAAAACCGGAATTTCATCAACGTTAGCCTCAAAAGCAACAACAGAAATGATGACTGCCAACCCACTAACGACTATCGTCCGTGAAAAATATGGTTTTAACCCCGAGGTTTACACAGATCCTTATGCAGCTGCCATTGCGTCAATGATTTCTTTCCCTATTGGGTCTTTGCTGCCCTTACTAGCTATCACCATGTTCCCTGCTAAATATAAAGTTACGGCCACATTTATTTCCGTTATTATCGCACTTGCCATTACTGGATTTAGTGCTGCTACATTAGGTAATTCGAACCGTTCAAAGGCCATTATTCGTAATATTGTTTCTGGCGTCTTAACTATGTTAGTTACATATTTCATCGGAACCTTATTCGCGCACTAAGAAAGGACACTTTATTTATGACAACTGAAACAAAAATTAATACCAAAAAATATAAAACAATGGATGAAAAACTCAATTCACTTCGCGCAGGTATACTAGGTTCCAACGATGGTATTTTAACCGTCGTTGGCGTTTTATTCAGTGTTGCCGCCGCCACAACAAATAACTTTATTATTTTTATTGCGGGACTCACTGATTTAATTGCCTGCGCATTCTCGATGGCAGCTGGTGAGTATGCCTCTGTAAGCTCACAAAGTGATACTGAAAAAGCAGCCGTCGCTGTTGAGCAACAAAGAATGCTGACAAACCGCGCCACTCAAATTGAAGAAGTTCAATCCTTTTACGCTTCAAAGGGTGTCTCTCAAACAACGTCTCTTGAGATTGCAACAGAATTAATGCAGAAAAAGCCATTAGAAACTATTATTAGCGTTAAATATGGGCTTGAATTAGGACACTATATGAATCCCTGGGATGCTGCTTTTTCTTCATTTATTTCTGCGGCACTAGGTGGCGTCTTTCCATTATTGGCTATTATCGTTTTACCAAGTAATTGGAAAATGATAGGCACAATAATCGCCGTTTCCATAGCTGTGGCCCTAACAGCATTTATTAGTTCTAAATTAGGAGACGGTAAAATTAAAGTTGCTATCATTCGAAATATTATTATTGGCTTTATCACAATGCTCATTCATTATGGAATCGGACAGTTTTTTTAAACGCATTATTCTATTTAATTCATAAGAAAATCCAAGTAACTACTCACATAACGGTTAGAATAAAACACTTCCGTTTAAAGTAACTACTTGGATTTTTTTGTTTCTGTATGGATTACTTATTCTTTAAATGGAAAATAAGCACCATTAAAATTTTATTATTATTTTAACAATTCCTTCAACGCTTCAGGGAACGGTGTTAAATCGTGACCTAGAGCTTTCTCAAAGTCTGTTGAATTAACGTCTAATTGCCCGTCTTTAATATCATATTGAAAAGACAAGAAAATCTCTGCAACATTTTCAGGTAAACCGACAGCCATCAAACTATCAATGAACGCCTGATCACTACCAGAAATCACTTCTAATTTCTTGCCTGTCCCTTTTTCCAATGCTTCAGCGAGTTCCACGTAAGTTGTTGGCTTACGTGATAATTCAAGTACTTCCGGGAAATCGGATCCAGCGAGCGCCTTCGCACCAACCTCGGCATATTCCCGTTTCAATGCCCATCCCGTCTTACCTTCTCCCGCAGCATAAACGAATTTACCGCTAGCCATGGCAGCTCCAATAATAGGCATTTCATTTTCTAAATACCAGTTATTACGTAAAAAAGTATGCGCAATTCCAGAATCTTTGATTAGCTTTTCTGTAAATCGATGATCACCTGAAAGACCGCTCTTAGAGTTATCTGCATCTGGAAAACTTGTATATGCAATATACGACACACCCGCTTCTTTTGCGGCACTCACAACATTTTTTTGATTAGCTTGTCGATTGTCAGTACCCATTGAAACAAAAAGTAATCGATCAATACCCATTAAGGCTTCCTTCATTGATACCTCATCAGAATATGTACCAATGCGAACGTGATAACCAGCATCTTTCAGTGCCTGACCTTTTTCTTCGCTACGAGCCAACACGTAAGTCTCTGAGATTGGCACCAACTCCTTTAAAACCTTCAATGCATAACTACCGTAACCACCAGTTGCACCCGTTACTAAATATGTCATATTAATCGCCCCTTAAATTATATTTTAAATTACCTGTACATTTATTTATTACAGGTATAGAATAATACCTATCGAGCAAATAGTCAAGACTTACATTTAAGAAGGAGCATTAATATCATGAAATATTCAGTCCAATTTAGCGATGCAATTCATATTCTTGCATATATTGAAATGTCGCAAGGAACAAATCTTTTATCCAGTCAAAATATCGCAGATAGTGTTGAAACGAATCCATCAAATGTCAGAAAAATTATGAGTCGTTTAAAAAAATCTAATTTGATTATAACCACTAATGGGCAGGCTGGGGCGTTACTTGCAAAGTCACCCAAAGAAATGAGTTTATTAGATATTTACAAAAGTATTGAGGATGATACCAATTTAATTCAAGTAGATCCTAAAACAAATCCTGCCTGCTTTGTCGGTGGTAACATTCAAGATGTTTTATCCGACCAATATGCGTTACTTCAAGAAACTATTGAGAAAGAAATGAGTCAGATAACGTTGTCTAGTATTATTCATCAAATAGCAAAATTGGAGACAGATCGTAGACCCGAAAATTCTGAGATTATGATGCCATTTATTTAAAAGTATATTTATTTTCACTAACTAATTAGAAATCAAATTAAAATAAAAAAGCCTTGATTAACAGGGCTTTTCAACGTCTTTCTAACGGCGAGCTTCTTTAATACGAGCAGCTTTACCATTAAGAGCACGTAAGTAGTACAATTTAGCACGACGTACGCGACCATGACGGATAACTTCAATTTTAGCAACACGAGGTGAATGCAATGGGAAAGTACGTTCAACACCGACACCGTTACTGATTTTACGAACAGTGTAGCTTGAGCTAATACCTTTACCACGGCGTTTTAAAACAACACCTTCGAAAAGTTGGATACGTTCACGTGTGCCTTCAACAACACGGGCGTGAACTCGAACAGTATCACCTGGGCGGAACTCAGGAATATCTGTACGTAATTGTGCTTCTGTAAGTTTTGCGATCATTGGACTCATAATTTGGATCTCCTTTTCGACAGAAATTCATACACATTTATATGCCAGCGGAATATCGTAATTTTATGTGGCTTTTAACCACTTTTGAAAGTGTATCATATTAATTTAGAGGCGTAAAGGTAATTTCCTTTACTTCTCTGATTTTATATCGGCTAGCCATTCAACTTGTTGCTTAGATAGTTGGATATCCTCCAACAAGTCCGGTCTTCTCTCAAGTGTTCGTCTTAATGATTCTTTTTGACGCCACTCTTCAATTAATTTATGATTTCCATTTGTTAATACATCTGGCACCTTCATCCCTCTAAAATCCGCTGGTCGTGTGTATTGTGGATATTCCAACAAACCATTTGAGAAAGAATCTCCTGGGGCTGATTCTTTATTACCCAAAACTTCAGGCAATAAACGAACCGTTGCATCGATCATAACCATTGCTCCGAGTTCACCACCCGTTAAGATATAGTCACCAAGTGAAACCTCGTCTGTTACAAGTTCACGAATACGTTCGTCGTATCCCTCGTAATGACCACAAATGAAAGTTAAATGTTCTTCATTGGCAAATTCTTCGGCAACTTTTTGATCAAATTTACGGCCAGCTGGGTCTAACAAAATAACTTTACCTTTTGTGTTAGATTCTTTTTGAACAGCTTCTAGAGCGTCAAAAACCGGTTGCGCCTGTAGTAACATCCCTGCGCCACCGCCATATGGATAATCATCAACATGGTTCTGTTTATCAGTCGTAAAATCTCTAAAATTAGTTAATTTTAAATCAAGAACATTATTATCAATTGCCTTACCAACAATTGATTGTTTCATCGGTCCATCAAACATTTCTGGGAACAAACTCAAAACATCAATTTTCATATTTAGTCGTCCAATCCATCTAAAAGTTCAACTGTTACAAGATTATTATCGATATTTACATTTTTAATAACATCTTTAATAACGGGCAATAATAAATCACCCTTACCTTGTCGTTTAACAACCCAGACATCGTTGGCACCCGGACTTAAAATTTCGTAAATGGTTCCGATTTTTTCTTTGTCTTCGTTTTGAACGTCTAACCCAATAATTTGATGGTAATAATAATTACCTTCTTCTAATTCTTGAAGACCCTCATCAGCCACTTTTAAATCCAGGCCTTTATATTTTTCAACCAGGTTAATATCTTGTAATCCTTCAAACGTCACGAGTTCAAAATTTTTATGATGTCTATAGGTCATAACCGTTAATGAAATAACTTGTTTACCGTTTTTATCAAACAGATACAAGACGGTTCCCTTTTTAAAACGTTCAGAAACGAAGTCAGTTGTTGCCATAATTCTGACTTCTCCTCTGATCCCATGAGTATTGACGATGGTTCCTACTTGATAATAATCCATATTTGCTCCTTTTCATTGTAAAATAAAAACTCCTAAACAAAACATTCCTGCTTCATTCAAGAGTTACTATTTTAATCTAATATGTTTAGACGCACTCGTTTCGAACTTGCTAGACGCACACCATAGATTATTGTTCTAATAGCTTGCGCAACCTGTCCGTGCTTCCCAATAATACGGCCAATATCATCTGCATTCACAGATAATTCAAAATAGACATAATGATCATCTTGCTTCTGTCCAACTTGGACATCATCAGGATTTTCAACAAGCGGTTTGACAATTGTTAAAATTAAATTTGTCACTTCTGCTTCAGTCATTTAATCGTCCTTATTTTTTAGAGAATTTAGCTTCATGGAATTTCTTCATGATGCCTGCATTTGAAAGAATGTTACGAACAGTATCTGATGGTTGTGCACCATTGTTCAACCAGTTAATAATACTTTCTTCTTCAAGTGTTACTGTTTGTGGTTCTGTTAATGGGTTGTAAGTACCAACGTTTTCGATGAAACGGCCATCACGTGGTGAACGTGAATCAGCTACAACGACACGGTAGAACGGTCTCTTTTTAGAACCCATACGTTTTAAACGAATTTTTACTGACATTAATATACACCTCCTGATATCTACTTCAACAATAATTAATATACCAGTTATTTAATGGCTTGTAAAGGTTTTTTTCTTGACAGTTAAAATAAATTTTAAAAATGCCTTTAAAGCCACACGGGTATTGGTTTATTTATCGATTATTTTCTAGAATTTTTATTTTTTTTCATACGTTTTTTCTTGTTTTTCTTGTTTTTACGAACCATTGAATTCATGGACATCTTAGCTAAACGACCTGTTACACCCTTACCAAGCATTCCTTCCATTCCCTCAAAATTACCACTATTCATTTTCTTCATCATTTTTTTCATCTCGCCGAATTGTTTAATCATACGATTAACTTCAACGATTGGACGTCCTGCACCGGCGGCAATTCGACGGCGGCGACTTGGATTTAAGACATCTGGATTTTCACGTTCTTGTGGTGTCATTGAATAGACGGTTGCTCGCATATGATCAATATCCTTAGGATCCATTTTAACATTCTTCATGGCTGGATTATTAGCCATACCAGGGATCATCTTCATGATATCTTCCATAGGACCCATATTTTGTAACTGATCCATTTGACTTAAGAAATCATTAAAATCAAATGTATTTTCTTGGAATTTTTCAGCCATTTTAGCTGACTCTTTTTCATCAAAATCTTGTTGCGCTTTTTCAATCAGCGTGAGCATATCGCCCATGCCTAAAATTCTTGATGCCATACGATCGGGATAGAATACATCCAAATCAGTCATTTTCTCGCCTTGACCAATAAATTTAATTGGTTTACCTGTTACGGAGCGAATTGATAAAGCAGCACCACCACGAGTATCACCATCTAATTTAGTTAAGACAATACCGGTAACGTCTAATTGCTCATTGAAGCCCTTAGCCACGTCTACGGCACTCTGTCCAGTCATTGAATCAACTGTTAAAAGAATTTCGTTAGGTGCGGCTAATGCTTTTATTTGAGCTAATTCATCCATTAAATTCTCATCAATTTGTAGACGACCGGCCGTATCAATAATAATGTAATCATTTTTATTTTCTGCGGCCTGTGCTAACCCTTGTCGAACGATTTCTACAGGATTAACCTTTGTACCTAATTCAAAAACGGGAATTTCTAAATCACGACCTAATACTTGTAATTGATCAATAGCAGCTGGACGATAAACATCGGCCGCAATCATCAAAGGTCTAGCATTTTCTTCTTTTTTTAATTTTAAGGCTAACTTACCGGCTGTCGTTGTTTTACCAGCCCCTTGTAACCCAACCATCATAATAATAGTTGGAATTTTAGGTGATTTATTTAACGGAACAGCCGTTTCACCCATAACTTTAGTTAACTCTTCATTAACAATTTTTACGATTTGTTGTGATGACGTTAAACTATCAAGAACTTCTGACCCAATTGCACGTTCTCGAACGACTTTAACGAATTCTTTAACGACCGTAAAGTTAACATCAGCTTCAAGCAAGGCTAAGCGAATTTCACGCATAACTTCCTTTAAATCAGTCTCGGAGATTTTACCCTTACGACGAAGCTTCGTCATCGCATTTTGTAATCTTTCTGTTAGTCCTTCAAATGCCATTTTAACTACCTACCCTTATTCTTCGTCTAATTCTTCTAATTGATTAATTAGATCGGTTAATTTTTGGTCTTCTTCATAGTTGCTATCTGTGTACTGTTTAATTTGATCTAATTTTTCATTACGTTTAATAAAATTATGATATAAATTTAATTTTTCTTCATAATCCTCTAAAATTTTTTCGGTTCGCTTTATATTGTCATAGACGGCTTGTCGACTGACATCAAAGTTATCCGCAATTTCTCCAAGTGAGAAATCATCGCCATAATACATAGCCATGTATTCAGCTTGTTTTTTAGTTAATAATGATTCATAAAATTCAAACAATGCATTTACTCGATTTGTTTTATCAATCGCCACTAAAAAAACTCCTTCGTTTTGTTTCATTTAGTCCTATTAGAAGGGTACCGATTTTAAGGCTAAACGTCAATAGCAAAAAGAAGCCAGATTAAATCCGACTTCTTAACTTTATTCTTCTGTTGTTTCTGCTTCCTCTTTTGTAGGTTGTTCTCGAACGAGTCCTTTAAACAAGCCATAAACGAAATCTTCCGCATTAAAATCACGTAAATCATCCATCTGTTCACCCAATCCGGCAAGTTTTACCGGTAAATGCATTTCATTACGAATTGCTAAAACGATACCACCACGGGCAGTACCATCAAGTTTTGTTAAAACAATACCGCTAACGTCAGTTGTTTCCTTAAATTGCTTAGCTTGAATTAATGCATTTTGACCCGTCGTTGCGTCTAAGACAAGTAAGACTTCGTGAGGCGCGTCAGGAATTTCTCTGGAGATGATGCGTTTAATTTTATCCAATTCGCTCATCAAATTAACTTTATTTTGTAAACGACCTGCTGTATCAACAAGTAAGACATCATAGTCTTCTTCTTTAGCCCGTTTAACGGCATCAAAGATAACTGATGCGGGATCACTTTTTTCTGGACCACGTACGACTTCTACATCAACACGACGTCCCCATTCAGCGAGTTGTTCAATTGCTCCGGCTCTAAATGTATCTCCAGCAGCCAAAAGCACCTTCTTGCCTTCTTCGTGGTAACGGTGTGCTAATTTACCAATTGTGGTCGTTTTACCAACACCATTTACGCCAACAAATAAAATAACAGTTGGACCCGATTCAGCTTGCGCAATCGAATTATCTTCGTTTTCACCCTCTGATTCGTATAAATCAACCAACTTTTCAATAATTGCAGCAGAGACGGCATCTGGATCACTAACATTTCGTAATTTAACCTCTTCTTGTAATTCGCGACTAATTGTCATAGCCGTTTCAAACCCTACATCAGCTTCAATTAAAGTTTCTTCTAGTTCTTCAAAAAAGTCCTCATCGACCGTTCTAAAATTTGCAAACAACGAATTTAATCGTTGTCCAAAAGTTTTTCTTGATTTCTCGAGACCCTTATCATATTTTTCTTGTTCAGAAGATTCTGGTTCTTCACCCGTAAAGGCCTGTTTAATTCTACTAAATATTCCCAATTTTAGCGCCTCCTAGTCTTTTGGTAGTATATCAAACCACATTATCTAATGATACCGAAACCATCTTAGATATACCCGATTCCTGCATGGTGACACCATACAGCGTATTTGCTTCAACCATGGTTCCATTTCGATGAGTAATCACAATAAATTGCGTTTCTTGATGGAATGATTTCAAATAACTCGCAAATCGGGCGACGTTAGCATCATCAAGTGCTGCTTCAGCCTCATCTAAAATACAAAAAGGAACAGGTTTAACCCTTAAGATAGCAAATAATAACGTTATCGCCGTCAGGGCTTGTTCCCCACCAGAAAGTAAACTTAAACTTTGAACTTTCTTACCAGGTGGTTGAACCAATATATCAATCCCGGTTGTCAAAAGATTATCTGGATCAGTTAATTGAAGCCGTGCTTTACCGCCACCAAACATAACTGGAAAAATAGCCTCAAATGCCTTTGAAATCTCATCAAAACTATGTTTAAATCGTTTTTCAACTTCCGTATCCATATCAAACATCGTTTTTTTCAATTGTTCATCAGCCTCTAATAAGTCCGCTTGTTGCGCCAATAAAAATGAATAACGCTCATTGACTCTTTCGAACTCATCAATTGATGCGACATTAACGTCACCAATTTCTTTTAACCCTTTTTTCAACAATTTTTGTTGTAGCAAAATCGCTTCAAAAGTCTGCTTACTTTCTGATTTTGTTGCTTCCTCAAAAGTTTTCTGAAACTCGCTACTTAACTTATTTAAAGATGTATCAAGTGAGTCATCAAGTTGTTGTCGCTGATTTTCAGTTTTTATCTTATCAGCAATAACATTTCGCTGTAATTCAGATATACGAGATAAATACTCATTTTCTTCAGTCAGCACCTGATTTATTTCAGAACGTTTTTGTTTAAAATTAATTAATTTTTGGTCAGAATTGTCCATTTTCTTTTGAAATTCTTGAATTTTTTCTTGAATTTCACCTGCTTGCATCCGGCTACTTTCAGTTCGCTTAATTAGTTCTTGGTAGCGTTCTATAGCTGACACCTGCTCTTGCGTTAAATGTTTAATCTCAGCATTTAACTGAGTAATGTGCCCATTTTGTTGTTTTAATTGTTCTTGAAAAACTAATAAACTCTCACGATGATTTTGTTTTCTTACCCGTTGTTGTTTTTCAAACTGACCGGTATTTTTTAACTGTACATTAATTTCAGTAATTTCGATGTTTACTGTCTCAATTTGTTGCGTCAAATCAGTTATTTTTTCCGTGTTAATTTTATATTTTTTTTCATTATTAATTTGGTTAGTTTGATTTTCTTTCAACGTAATACTTTTTTCATTCATCATTAATTCTTGTTGCTCTAAAGTTAAACGACCCGTTGTTAACTGCGACTGCGTCTCTTGATACTGGTTTTTTAAATCGACAATCAATAGTTCAATCGACTCAATAACCTGTTTTTGATTTTCGATAGCCATTCTTGTCTGGTTACCTTGAGTTTCACGAGTATCCAATTCTTGTTGCATTTTTTTGATACTATCGTCCAACTGTACAATAGTTTGTTTTTGATTTAATAAGCCACCCGTTCGTTGTTGCTTACCACCAGTCATTGACCCACCAGCATTCATAACTTCTCCGGTAAGTGTAACAACCTTAACTCGATGGCTCAATAAACGGCTAACCGTAATTGCGGCATCCATATCTTGAACAATAATCGTACTTCCTAATAAGTAGTTGTTAACCTCGGAGAATCGAGGATCAACCTGAACCAACTCAGCGGCAACACCAATTACACCAGCATGACTTAAAACAGAACGTTGTGTGCTACTCAAAATCCGACCTTTAATAACTGATATTGGTAAGAACGTTGCTCGTCCGTAATTTTTTTGAGTTAAAAACTTAATTGAACTTTTAGCGACGGTCTCATTTTGGACAACAACTTGTTGCAATTGTGCACCCAACGCTGTTTCAATTGCTGTATTAATTTCTTTTGGCACTGTCATTAACTCGGCAACAGAACCATACAACCCGGGGAACTGAGCCTTTTCTTTTAAAATTTCTTTAACACCTTGATAGTAACCGTTATAACTATTTTGAATTGACTGTAAATTATCTTTTTTATTTTTTGCTTGTTGTAATATATTTGATGCCTCAAACCAATTACGTTGCTGATTTTCATAGGATTTAACATCAACTTTTAAATTGGTTTTCAACTCAGCAATTCTTTGTTCCTCGTTGGCTAACTTACTACCGACTAAATCAAATTTAGTTTTTTTAGTCGAAAAATCATTTCGTAATTGGTTTAACTGATCTTGTTCGTTAATTAACGGCTGTTCATCCGTGATTATATTGGACTTTATTAATTTTTGTAAAAATTCATTTTCACTTTGTAGTCGTGTTCGTTGTTGAATGGCTTCATTAGCCTTGTTCTCTAAGTTCTTTAAGTGGTCTTCACCGGACACAGCAATATTAGATAACTCGTTATCAATCGAACTGATAACCACTTCTTCATCCGTAATATTTTGTTGCAATACCAATAAACGTTTATTCATACTTACTAACGCTTCTTGTTTTAACTTAATTTGATCAGCCAATGTCTCTTGCTCATTTTTTAATTCCGTTATTTTTTGTTTTTCAAAATCTTTTTTTTGAGTAGAGACGTTACTTTGTCCCGTTAAACGTTCCTTATTGATTGTTAAATCTAATAAGTCATTTTGAGTTTGATCAATTAAATTTTCAATTTTTTCTAGTTCAGTTCGATGTTTAGTTACTTCTTGTTCTTTTATCGTTACTTTAGTTTTAAAATCGCCGTCCATTTTAATTAACTTATCTAACGACGATACCACAGACTCTTTTTGTAATGATTGTCTTTTAATAGATTTCACTAACCGGCTGAGTTCTAATTCATCAAATTGCTTTTTTTGGGCCACATAATCTTTTGCCAGACTACTTTGCTCACGTAACGGATCCAATTGACCTTTGAGTTCAAATATAATATCAGAAACTCGGTCCAAATGTCCCTTTGTTTCTTCTAACTGTCGCACCGCAACATGTTTTTCTTGTTTATATTTTAAAACGCCCGCAACTTCTTCAATAATTGAGCGTCTATCTTCAGGTTTACTATTAAAAATTTCGGCAACTCGACCTTGAGAAATAATTGAAAAGGATTCTTTTCCAAGTCCGGTATCCATAAACAGGTTCGTAATGTCCTTAAGTCGACATTGCCTTTGATTAATCATAAACTCACTATTTCCGTCTCTAAATAACCGTCGGGTAACGGTTATTTTTTCGGGATTATCTTGAATATAAAAATCAGAATTATCAAAAGTAATGCTAACCTCGGCACGGTTAATCGATACTCGGTTTGTTGAACCCGCAAAAATAACGTCCGGCATCTTACTCCCACGTAAATTTTTTGCCGATTGTTCACCAAGTACCCAACGAATAGCCTCAATAATATTACTTTTACCACTACCATTAGGGCCAACGACGCCAGTCATCCCATCTTTAAATTCAATTGTTGTTTTGTCTGCAAATGATTTAAACCCATCAATGACTAAAGACTCTAATTTCATTTATTACTGACCCCCTGAACATTTTTACTTTCTTAGTAACCCCAATGCATTACTTGCTGCTTGTTGTTCCGCTACTTTCTTAGAGTGTCCAGCACCCTGTCCGATAATCTTGCCATCAGCACTAACAGTCATCACATATTGTCTGTCATGTTCCGGTCCAAGGTCATCAACGACATCGTACGTAATCACGATATCACCATCTTTTTGTAAATACTCTTGTAGCGACGTTTTATAATCCATAACGTGATCAAACCATCCCAAATCTAATTTAGGAAAAATAACTTTCCTAATAAATGTTTCGACGGCTAATTTACCCTGATCTTGATAAAGCGCTCCTACAAAAGATTCAAAAATATCACACAATAATGCAGGTCTTTGACGCGCATTCGCTTTTTCTTCACCTTTACCTAAGCGAATAAATTCATCAAAGCGACATTCTTTAGCAAATGCACTGAAACTCTCCTCACAAACCATTGCGGCTCTCAAACGTGTTAATTTGCCTTGTGGTAGCATCGTGTATCTCTGATATAAGTATTCTGAAACCGTTAACTGTAAAACGGCATCCCCTAAAAATTCAATTCGTTCATAAAATTTTAAATTTTCTTTTGGATGTTCGTTTACATATGATGCCTGTGTAAATGCTTCGTCCAACAAAGCAACATTCGTAAATTTAATACCAAAATCTTCTTCCAACATTTCGTTTAGTCCTTTTATCATTTATTATCCTCCATTTATTATCATTAACGCTCTTACAATTATACCCGTTTTATGAATTAAAGGGTACTTAATACGCAAAAAAGCGCTGGCAAACTGAATTGCCTCGACGCTTTTACAAACCTATTTAATTTATTAATTTTAATAATTATTTTAAGTTAGCTTTGATGAAAGTAACAACGTCTCCGATGGTTACCAAACTTTCTGCATCTTCATCAGAAATTTCTGCACCAAATGTATCTTCAAGTTCTAAAACAAATTCAACAACATCTATTGAATCTGCGTCCAAATCTTTTTTAAAGTCTAAATCAGGTGTAATCTTTTCCGTTGGTAAATCAAAATGTTCTTCAATGATTTTAGCAATCTTTTCAAAAATTTCTTCTTCTGTCATTCTAATAACCTCCTTTTAAATCATGACGTAATTTTAACCATTTTCCAGAGAAATGTCTAGTTAATTTTGCGTTTTATCAGTCTCTTTTTCAAAATAGTCAACAATATTAGGAACCATGTTTGCGTTAACCATATCGTTAGTTTGCTTAATGGTGTAGTAAATTGACTCAGCTTTACTTGAACCATGGGCCTTCACAACAGGCGCTTTGACTCCTAATAAAACGGCACCGCCATATTTTGGTGAATCCATTTTGTTTTTCAATTGTTTCAAACTTGGTTTTAATAAAAGCGCACCTATTTTAGCACGTAATCCACCACTCATAATGGCACTTTTTAATAAAGAAAACATCCCTAAAGCAGTTCCCTCAACTGATTTCAAAACGGCATTACCGGTGAAACCGTCAGAAACGATGATATCAGCTTTACCAGAAAGTAAATCATTAGATTCGATATTACCCACAAAGTTTATTTCAGGATCATTCAATAATAATTGGTATGCTTCTTGCGTCACTTTATTACCCTTGTGAGGTTCAGAACCATTATTTAAAAGACCGATCTTAGGCTTTTCAATATGGCGAACATTTTTAGCGTAGTAATTCCCCAATACAGCATATTGGTGTAAATGTTCAGGCTTACTCTCTGCATTTGCACCTGCATCTAATAAGTTAACAGTTCCATCATTAGACATAACAGGTAATGTTGCCATTAAGCCAGGTCGTGAAATACCTTTAATCCGGCCGATTACAAAAAGACCTGCGGCAAGTAACGCTCCCGTATTTCCACATGAGAAAATGGCATCATTTTCGCCATCTTTAACGGATTGAGCCGCTAAGACCATTGACGCATTTTTTTTCGAACGAATTGCCTTAACTGGTTCATCATTCCCGTCGATTTCTTCATCAGTATGCACTATTACAATATTTTTATCGTCGTTCAAAAATTCACGAATTCTTTTTTCATCCCCATACAATGTAAATTGAATCGTATTATCTTCATTTCTAGCGCGTTCAACACCCTCAACGACTGATTGAGGTGCAAAATCGCCACCCATTGCATCAACTGCTAATTTCATAATTATCTTATTCTCCCAACTTGTTTAATCGAATTTTAAATCCGTATTTTGGTGTTCTTTTAAGTAATCATTTAATGGTTTAAATTCGGGATTATTTTCAAAATCATCCCGAAATACAATTTCATGTGCTTCTTGTTGAGCAACTTGCAATGCATTAATGTCGCCTATTGGGTCACCAATTTTAAATTCAGGAATCCCCGACTGCTTGCGACCTAATACGTCTCCAGCACCCCTTAACTCTAAATCTTTTTGAGAAATCACAAAACCATCCGTTGTCTCCGTCATAATTTGCATTCTTTGAATACCAAATTCGTTCTTTGGATCCGCAATTAAAACACAGTACGACGCTTTTTTTCCTCGACCAACTCGTCCTCGTAATTGATGTAACTGCGCTAACCCAAAGCGTTCTGCGTTATATATCATCATGACAGTCGCATTAGGCACATCAACCCCAACTTCAATAACCGTTGTTGACACTAAAGCCTGGTACTTATTCGCCTTAAAGTCAGCCATCATTTGGTCTTTTTCGTCATTCTTCATTTTACCATGTAACAGGCCAACTTTATATTTTGGTTCAAATATTTCTTTCATATTCTCATATAAAGCTAACGCATTTTTCAAATCCAAAGTTTCCGATTCGTCAATTAATGGCGTAATAATGTAGGCCTGTGATTCCTGAGCTAACTGTTCTTTAATTAAATCAATGCCTTTTCCCACCTGAGAACTTTTTAACCATGATGTCGTAATTGGCTGACGTCCCGCGGGTAATTCATTAATCGTGGAGACATCCATTTCGCCGTAAGCGGTGATTGCAAGCGTTCTCGGAATTGGCGTAGCCGTCATTGCTAAAACGTCTGGTTCGGCACCTTTTTCTCTTAAAATACGTCGTTGATTCACACCGAATCGATGTTGTTCATCAGTAATTACCAAACCAACGCGTTTAAATGAGACATCCGGTTGGATGATAGCATGTGTTCCAATAATCAAGTTTACTTCTCCTGACTCAAGATGAGCTAGCAACTCACGTCTAGCCTTCACCTTCATTGACCCCGTTAAAAGCGCAACATTCACTGGAAAGTCCGCAAATAAGGTTACCATATTGTTAGCATGTTGTTCAGCTAAGATTTCCGTTGGTGCCATTAAGACAGCCTGATAACCAGCCGTTATGGCCGCGTACATAACTATTGCTGCCACGATTGTTTTACCCGATCCAACGTCTCCTTGAAGTAAGCGATTCATATGAATAGGTTGCTTCATGTCAGCACAAATTTCATTAACTACCTTTTTTTGGGCGGCAGTTAACTCAAAAGGTAATGTTTGAATAAATTTTTTTAATTCATTATTTTGATAATTAATTTTAATTCCATAATTTTTAGTATCAGTCTTTTTTACATATTGTAATTTTAACTGGAATAAAAAGAACTCTTCAAAGATAGCCGTTCGTTTTGCTTCATGAAAATTTTTTTCATCCTGCGGAAAATGAATATCATGAAGCATCATTTTACGATTTACTAAACGATACTTCTGAATTAATTCTGTCGGTAACAACGAGCCGACCTCATCGGCATATTGTTCAAACGCCTGGGTAATTAATTGTCGAATTGCCGTTTGGTGAATATCCTTAGATGACCGGTAAATTGCAGCTAATCCATCATCGGTTTGTTTAGTTAATAATTTCATTCCAGACAAACTTTTTCGCTTATCGTCCCACTTACCGTACACGGCAACTTCCTTACCAATCTCAAATTGCTTCTGCAGGAAAGGTTGATTAAAGAAACTAACAGTTATATTACCGTCATCAACTAGTAGTCGAACATTTAACAAATTTCTTTTCTGACCAAATCTAACTAAAACGGGCTCAGAAGAAACAGTGCCTTTTAATGTTACTTTTTCTTGATCCGTAATCTCGGATAACTTTTTCGCTTTTAAATCATCATATCGATAGGGGTAAAACGTTAATAAATCTTCAATAGTATTAATACCTAACTGGTTAAGTGCCGTTAATTTTTTAGGTCCAACACCCGTTAAAACGCCGACTGAATCATCTAATGATGCCATTTTGATACCTCACTTTCCTCAGAATATAAAAAAAAAGGAGAGAACATAGCCTCATCCCGCCTTTATTTTATGTTATTTTATTCAACCGAAATTAAATAAGGATAAACCGGTTGGTTTCCTTCATGAATTTCAACTTCTAAATCTTCATCAATTTCGTAAATAGCCGCTTCGATTTCTTTAGCCTCAGCTTCAGAACCATCTTCACCCACAATAATTGTGATGATTTCACTGTCTTCATCCAACATTTCCTTAGTCATTTCGATGGCAACTTTTTTACGATCATTATCGGTTACTTTGATGCTACCATCAATGATCCCCATATAGTTGTCTTTTTTAATTTCAACGCCTTCAATCGTTGTATCACGCACAGCAATTGTTACTTGTCCAGAAGTTACTGTATCCAAGTTTTCAATCATAACCTCTTTATTTTCTTCTAATGTACTATCAATATTAAATCCAAGCATTGCCGTCATTCCTTGAGCGATTGTACGACTTGGTACAACAACTGCGGGAACTGCTGATACTTCAACAGCTTGTTCAGCAGCTAGGAAAATATTTTTATTATTAGGAAGAATAATAACATTTTTAGCTTTAGTTGCTTCGATGGCTTTAACAATATCTTCCGTACTTGGATTCATTGTTTGTCCACCACTTAAGATGTAAGAAACACCTAAACTCTTAAATAACGTTGCGACACCGGCACCAGATGAAATTGAAATAACTGCGATTTCGCTAGGTTCCACACTTGTATCAGCTGCTTCGGCTTCTTCTTCGTCATTTTCTAAGATTGTTTCGTGTTGTTGGCGCATATTATCAACTTTAACTTTAATTAATGAGCCATAATGTTGACCGTAAGTCATTACCTCACCGGGGTTTTCCGTATGAACATGCACTTTAACAACTTCGTCATCGGCAACAACGAGCAATGAGTCACCAATTTCACTCAAATGATTTCTAAATTCATCATAATCAAATTTTTGATCAACTAGACGACCAGCACCTAATTTAAGCATAATTTCCGTACAGTAACCAAACTGAATGTCTTCAGTACTTAATTGACTTTGGACACTTTGATGGTGACTAGCATTAACCATTTCGTCCATCTCTTTTTCGTTTGGTTTATATTCTTCACTAACCGTTTCCTTACCAGTTAATGCATCATAAAAGCCTTCATAAACGAATGTTAATCCTTGACCACCTGAATCAACAACACCGACTTCTTTTAAAACAGGTAATAAATCAGGTGTCGTTGCTAAGGCCTTCTTAGCTGCCTCATAGGTTGCTTCCATAACGACAATAACATCGTCACTTTCAGAAGCGGCTTTATTTGCCGCCTTAGCAGCTTCTCTGGCAACCGTCAGAATAGTTCCCTCAGTTGGTTTCATAACAGCTTTATAGGCAACTTCTACCCCGCCTGTTAGAGCGTCTGCTAAATCAGTAGCAGTTAGGACTTCTTTAGATTCAATTCGTTTGTAAAAACCTCTAAAAATTTGTGATAAAATAACACCCGAATTACCTCGAGCGCCCATTAACAAACCTTTAGCTAAAATTGAAGATAATTCCCCAACATGTTCAGAAGGTGAATCTTGAACATATTTTGCACCACTTGCAAATGAAAGGTTCATATTAGTACCTGTATCACCATCTGGCACTGGAAATACGTTTAATGAATTAATAAATTCGGCATTTTTAGCCAATCGTTGTGAACTAATTTGGACCATTTGTCTGAATTCTTGGTCCGTAATTTCTGTTACAGTCACTTCGTCTTCCTCCTCGGTCACTACTAAAATAGCTGGTTACTAATCGCCTAGTACGCGAACGCCCTGTACTAACACGTTTACTGAATTAGCAGATACACCTAGCATCGTTTCTAAATTGTATTTCACTTTTTCTTGGACATTACGACAAACTTCAGATATTTTTGTGCCATAGCCAACAATAATGTAAACATCAATAGCAACACCATTATCTTCTTGGCGAACAACAACACCTCTAGAATAATTATCTCTTCTTAAAATTTCATTTACATTGTCACGGATTTGGTTTTTACTTGCCATTCCGACAATACCAAAAATTTCAGTTGCGGCACCGCCGACAACTGTCGCAATAACTTCATTATCAATATCAATCGTACCAAATTGCGTTTTGATCTTAACAGCCATAAGAATAGCCTCCTTATATTTTCACACAATCAATAAGAGTATTTTATCATAGGATATGGTAGAATAAAAGAAAAATAGCAGCCAAGTAAATCCAATTCCCCAACACGTGGGAATTTCAAGCTGTCAAGCAAATTTACTTGAAAGAAAAGTATTGCATTATATGGTTAAATATGATATTTTTGTTTAGGTAAGTAAGCATAGCTTTGCTTTTTAAGTGAATTGCAGAGGAGGATATGAATATGGCAAAAGATTTTATTACAGGACGTAAGACTACTTTCGGTAAGAAACGTTCTCATGCATTGAACCAAACAAACCGTAGCTGGAAACCTAATTTACAAAAAGTTCGCATCTTAGTTGATGGTAAACCTAAAAGAGTTTATGTATCTGCTCGCGCTTTGAAGTCAGGTAAAGTTACTCGTGTTTAATTCAATTTAAAAAGACTCAGCATTACGCTAAGTCTTTTTTTTTGCCCTATTTTTCATCATCGCGACTTTGAATAACCGCAACGACTCCTGATTTAAAACTAAACTCACCTGTATCCCCCACAAATTCGTTACTTGCTAGCGAGACCGGGTATACAAAATCGGTTTTATTCAACGTGTATTTTTCATCTATTAAACTTAAATGGGTCACCTGAGTCAACGGAATAAATGCAAGATATTTTTTCCCGTCTTCTTTCACCAAATGGTAACTTCCCGGTTTAAAAAAACGAATTGAATTTTGCTTATCAACTAAACATATTTTTTCAAACATCGTGTTAAACGGTTCTCTAAAGATAAAAAATAAATTAGCCAATAAATGATCAATTCGACCACCCGTCGCACCATAAATCATTACTGTATCAAATGTAAAATTCGCAATGGCTTCTCTCAAAGCCAATTCAGTATCCGTATCATCCTTTTCAGGGTTAGCCGTTTTAGTATGCCTACTGTGTTGTGTCACTAATTTAAATTCAGATTCAGTCATTGAATCAAAGTCACCAATTGACAACTCTGGTGTAATACCTAATTGAACTAATCTTAATGCACCCCGATCGACACCTATCCATGGACCCTGAATATTTCCGACAACCAATTCGTCTGGCCACTGTTCCTTAGGTCCACCAACTAAGATATTGAGGATCATTTTGTTGATTCTCTCAACTTATTAATTTGTTCAGTTGGGTTATCGCTATTGTAAATATATGATCCGGCAACTGCAACAGTTGCACCACTTTCAAGACATTCTTTAATCGTTTGGTCGTTAATGCCGCCATCAACTTCAATATCAAAATCATAATTTTGAACTTGTTTAATGCGGTCTAATTGATCAATTTTACGTTTCATTTCTGGAATAAACGATTGACCACCAAATCCAGGGTTAACGGTCATTATAAGTACTTGATCAACAAGTGGTAAAACTTGTTTAATAGTTTCTAATGACGTTCCTGGGTTAATCACAACTTCAGCTTTAACGCCTAGTTTTTTAATTTGTTGAATCACACCAAAAATATGTGCTGTTGCTTCAACATGGACACCAATAATATCAGCACCCGCTTTAGCAAATTCTTCAATATATGTTTCTGGGTTTTCAACCATCAAATGACAGTCTAAAACCATTTTTGTTAATGGGCGAATTGCTTCAACCACGTTTGCGCCAAAAGTTAAGTTAGGCACAAAGTGACCATCCATAATATCAATATGTAGGTACTCTGCTCCTGCTTGATCGACTACCTTAATATCCTTTTCCAAATTTGCAAAATTAGCGCTTAAAATCGAAGGTGATAATTTCATTTTGGTCATCTCATTTCTTATAGTTTGGTTTTTGATCAACAATCAATTGATTGAATTGTAAATAGTTTTTATAGCGACTCTCTAGTATTTCTCCTTGTTCTAGCGCTGCTTTAACTGCACATTTAGGTTCCTTAATGTGCAGGCATCCTCTGAACTTGCATCCCACAGATAGTTCATTTAATTCTGGAAATAATTTGGGTAGTTCTTCTTTTGACATATCAAACAAGTCAAAAGATGAAAATCCTGGTGTATCAGCAATCAATCCACCGGCAATAGGCATCAAGGTTACTTTACGCGTTGTATGTTTCCCACGATGTAATGCCTTTGATATTTCAGCCGTCTGTAACTCTAGTTCCGGCATAATCTTATTTAATAATGTCGATTTACCGGCCCCAGTCTGCCCCATCACAACTGCGATTTTACCTGGAAAAGTATCTTGTAACGATTTAACCACATCATCCTCATTTTCACCAAAAGGAAAGAATGTAGGATAAATCTTGCCATATGCTTCAATAATGTCACTTAATTCTGTCACTTTTCCTTCGGGAATAAGATCACCCTTTGAAAAGTATAAAACGGGTCTAACATGGTGCGATTCTAACATAATTAGTTGTCTGTCCAACAAATTACTCGAAAATGCTGGTTCAACACACGATGTCACAACAATTGCTTCATCAATATTAGCAACCGGTGGGCGAATCAAACTGTTCTCCCGTTCATGAATACTAAGAATGTAACCTTCTTTTTTATTTTCAGCTTTAAAGTCAACCCAATCGCCAACTAACGGAGCCTGATTTGAATTCCTAAAATTACCTCGAGCTCTTGTTCGATAAGTTTCTCCGTCAACATCAACGTCATAAAATCCACTTAGCGATTGTCTAATCTGACCTGTTACCAATAAATCAACCTCCTCTAGACAACATAATGTAATCGTTTTATATTGCTAACTAAAAAATTAGGTAAAAAGTTACCTTCTACCTAATTTTACCACATCTTTTATTTAATTCTTAGTGACATTACCATTTTCCGCAATTACTTTATCATCACGTAAAATTTTGTACTTACCTGATTTACCGGAATCTACAATAAATGATAATTTAAATTCAGTATCCTTCGTAATCGTTTTTCGCTCATACAGGGTGTCAATGTTATGTGTCTTATCTTCAATATAGACTTCAATAACATTTTCGTCCGTTTTTGATTCTGAAGAACTCGAGCTGGAGCTGGAACTTGAACTATCATCTGATGACTCTTCCTTATCTTTATCAGATGAGCTTGTACTTTCCGTAACAATTGATTTAAACGGAACCGTTATAGTTCTTGTGAATTCATCCGTTGTCTCTTTTTTTCCTTTAGAGATAGTGACGGATAGACTACCACCTTTAGACATATTCGAACCCGCCGTTGGAGATTGTTTAACAACTTGCCCCTTTTCAACTGAATTTGAATAAGCCTCACTGATTGATAATCTAGCACCGATTTCAGTAGCGTAATCTTGAACACTCTTTGTCGTGTAACCAGATAAATCTCTAAGTGTAAACATTTCAGGCCCTGAACTAACGGTTAACGTTATCACGGTATCACTTGGTACCACTTTATCGCCTGCCGAAATATCTTGTTCCATAATTTCATTTTCAGTTACGGAGTCCGAGTGTTGTGTCTCTTTCTCAACAGTAAATCCATCTTTTTCCAGTGTTGATTTAACGTCGGAATAGGTACTACCAACATAATTTTCCACCGTAATTTTAGATTTCCCTTTTGACACGATCACATCAACCTTATTTTCTTCGCGAATTGTTTCATTCTTTTTAGGCGCGGAGTTAATAATATCCCCGCTAGAAACAGTTTCGCTGTTAGTTCGAGTAACTTTACCTAATTTTAAATTTTTATCTGCCAAACTTGATTTAGCTTCGCTAATTGTCATCCCACTTAGGTCGGGTACCTTAACTTCTTTTGGCGAACTGGTAGCAACGACAACCCCACCGACAATAAGCATCAGTAAAGCAACCATAATAACGCCAACAGTCCATTTTTTACGGCGACTCATTTTTTTCTTTTTATCTGCCGTTACTTCTGGTTCTTTAGTCGTGTTTGATGCTTCCGCAGCGTTCTTATCAAGTACCGGTAATACCTTCGTTTCACCGCTAACTAATACTTCAGGATGCCATTTTTCTGCGTCTTTTTGCGATAAAGATTTACTTAACGCAATTGACATCTCTTCAGCAGACTGGAATCTATCTTGTGGGACCTTGCATGTTGCTTGTAGGACAATATTTTCAAGAGATTGTGGAATACTAGGATCAAATTCACGAACGGATGGAACTTCACTTTGGAAGTGCTTCAAGGCAATCGAAACGGCTGTTTCGCCTTCAAAAGGAACCTTTCCAGTTAACATTTCATACAAAATGATACCAAGTGAATAAATATCCGAACGTTTAGTTGCCATGCTACCTCTGGCTTGCTCTGGTGATAAATAGTGAACAGAACCTAATAAGGTGTTTGTTTGCGTCAACGAATGATCAGCTAATGCTACTGCAATTCCGAAATCGGTAATTTTAGCATTACCTTCTTCATCAATTAGAATGTTTTGCGGTTTTAGATCACGATGAATAATATTATGATCATGGGCCACTTCCACGGCCGATAATATTTGAGTCATAATATCAATAACGACTTGGTATGGAATTGGGAATTGTTTTGTGATATACGTTTTTAAATCGTATCCCGCCACATATTCCATCACCATATACTGGAATCCATCAACTTCACCAACATCATAGACACTCACAATATTAGGGTGGACTAATTCAGTTGTTGCTAAAGCTTCCCGTTTAAAACGACGGATGGTATCTTGATCATCCCTTAAATCAACTCGTAAAACTTTTACTGCTACTGGTCGATCTAATATTAAATCAGTTGCAAGATAAACGTTTGCCATACCGCCTTCACCCAGCGATTTAATTATTCTGTAGCGCTCATTAAATATCATGTCAGGTTTCATTTTACCGTCCTCCGTCGATTATCATTAACTAGGAGAACTGTAATATTGTCTAATCCACCTGCTTTGTTTGCCATTCGAATAAGTTCTTCACATTTTTCTTCAAGACTTTTTGGATTTTCCAAAACGGCTTTCATCTCACTGTCAGAAACCATATTGGTCAGGCCATCCGTACATAAAACTAGTAAGTCACCCGGTTCAGAATCATTAACCGCAATATCAGCATCAGCGTCTGAAGAAATCCCTAAACTTCTCGTAATCATATTTTTTTGAGGATAATTTTTAGCATCTTCCGCTGATAATTCTCCACGTTTAATTAATTCATTAACTAATGAGTGGTCTTCAGTCAATTGGTAAAACTGTCCAGCACGCAATAGATAGCCTCTACTATCTCCAATGTTGGCAACAATAAACTTGTCCTCAAAAAAGACGGCACATACCATCGTTGTCCCCATACCAGAAAGATCTTCATATTGATTAGATTTTTCAATAATCTTTTTATTTTCCATCTCTACTTCTTTGGTGATCCATTTAATCGCGTCACTAGGTTCACCAAAGTCTGTTTCTTCAAACCGAAACCCCATGTGTGAAACGGCCATTTTCGAAGCAACATCTCCGCCTAAATGCCCGCCAATGCCATCTGCGACCATCACGAAAGAAATATCACTCTTGTTTTTAAAAACGCCAACATAGTCCTCGTTATTTTCTCTAACACTACCTACATCTGTTTGATAGGCAACCTTCATACTTACACCTCGAATTTAAAGTTGTTTTTCTAAACATGTAATGAAGAAACCATCTGAATGATAATCATCCGGATAAATGGTTAATTCTTTGTCGTCTCGATCTTCCTTCAACGCTAAAGCCGTTGGCGTTTCAATCACTTTGAATTCAGGATGTGTTTCAACAAATTGTTTAACAACATCTTTATTTTCAATATCCAAAATAGTACATGTACTGTAAGTTAAGCGACCACCGTTCTTTAAAGTTGGTGCCACTTTGTCTAAAATAGCTAATTGAATTTTTTGTAGATTATTTGAATCAGCCAATGTCTTCTCATATTTAATCTCTGGTTTACGACGTAATAAGCCAATTCCGGAACAAGGTGCATCAACAAGAATAGAATCAAAATACTCATTATCAAATTCTTCTGAAATTAAACGTGCATCTAAAACCATTTCTTCTACAACACTAGACAAACCTAATCGTCTGGCATTATCACCAATTAATTTAACTTTATGCGCATGAATGTCTAATCCAACAACCTCTCCAAATAGAGATTCATCTAAAAATGATGCAATATGCGTTGTTTTTCCACCAGGTGCGGCACAGGCATCCAAAACTTTATCACCCGGTTGAATATTCATTGCGTCAGCAACTAACATTGCGCTTTCATCTTGAATTGTGATTAAGCCATCATGGTACACGCCACTGTCGGGAGCAAATCCATTAGTCACTAATAAGCCAACTGGTGAAACCTGACTGCGTTTAACGTCGAAGCCTTCTGCTTCCATTTTTTCAATCACTTCTTCAACTGTCGCTTTAGTTGTATTCACTCTGACGGATTGATCAGGTGCCTCATTAATTGAAGCCAACATATGGGTCGTTTTCTCCAACCCAACTTGTTTAATTAATTCATTAACCAACCAAACAGGTGTACTGCTTTCGATACTCAAACGTTCAATATCATCTTTGATATCAGAAATTGGGCGAATACCTTCGCGCTCAATGGCATGTAAAACACCCGTTACGAATTTACGTGTTCCTGCATGACCTTTTCTCTTTGCAATTTCAATCGATTCATTAAAAATTGCTCGAGTTGGAATTTTATCAAGGTAGTGCATTTGATAAATGGCACTCAATAATAATTCTTGAACCCAATTATCCATTTTGGCAGGATTCTTAACAAATGGTGCCAACCAGTATTCCAAGGTTAGTCGTCTTTGGATAACACCATAAACCAGTTGTGTTAATAAATGCGCATCGCGAACTTCCATATGGTTATTCTTGATTACCTGATTCAATGCAATATTCGAATAAGTTCCTTGTTTAGCAACTCTCGTTAAAAGATCGACTGCTAAGAATCGGGGCGTTGTTTTTAAATCAGTTTTCATACATCAATCACCTGTTGTCCTTCTTTTATTCCTTGTCCACTACCATTTAGATAGTCAACAATGGTTTGTTTCGATTTACCATTGGGTTGGAGTTCGTTAACTGCTAACACCGTTCCATTTCCACACGCAATTTTAAGTAACTTCTTAGCTACTTCAACGACTTGACCAGCCGCCAATTCAGTTTTTTCGTCTAAAACAGTAACATCCCAAAATTTAGTTCTTTTACCTTTCAAAATCGTATATGCGCCAGGTACTGGTCTTAAACTACGAATTTTCCAGTCAATTTCTTTAGCCGTCTTTGTGAAATCAAGTGCCTCTTCTTCTGGTTTAATTGTAGGAGAGAAAGTAACCTCATCTTCATTTTGTGGTATCGACTCACTCGTCCCATTAACCAATTTTGGTAATGCTTCTAAAAGTAACTCTTTACCCAATAAACTTAATTTTTCAAACATTGAACCAGAATCATCATTATCTTCAATTTTAATAGTTCGATGACTAATAATGTTTCCCGCATCCATTTGTTTAACCATGTAAATAATAGTGATACCTGTTTCTTGCTCACCATTCATAATAGCATATTGAATAGGTGCGCCTCCGCGATATTTAGGTAATAGTGACCCATGGACATTAATGGCACCAATTTGAGCAGCCGCTAATAATTTTGTTGGTAAAAATTGTCCAAATGCTGCTGTTACTAAAAAGTCTGGTTTCATCGCAATAACTTCGGCCATTTCGTCACTACCACTTAATTTTTCTGGCTGTAACACTTTAATACCGTGTTTAACTGCTACTTGCTTCACTGGTGACTGAGTCAAAACTCGTTTACGACCAACCATCCGATCCGGTTGAGTCATAACAGCTTTCACGTCGTACCCGTTCTCTATTAAGCTTTCTAAAATTGGTGCTGAAAATTCTGGTGTTCCCATAAATACAATTGACGTCATAGTTTCTCCTTAACCTAAATAAAGTTTACTGGTTCAGAATCAATTGTTAATCTTAAGCCTTTACGAACTTCGGCTTGTGATTTTGTCATTAATTCTCTTAATCGTTCTTTTAACTGTTCTTCTGATTTATATTTAATAACGACTTGATAATAAAATCGATTATTAACTCGCATAATTGATTTTGGCGTCGGACCAAGAATGATCGCTTTATCCGACAACGCAGGTTTCAAAAACTGAACGGCCTCCAACATTTTCTTAGCCGCGCCCGCTTCATCCGTGTAGCTCGCAGTGAGCTGGATTGTGTAGTAATACGGCGGATAATTTTCCATGTGCCGGACGGCCATTTCTTTTCTATAGAACGATTCATAATCATGATGTTTGGCATATTGAATGGCATAATGATCCGGATTAAAGGTTTGAACAACGACCTGTCCTTCCTTATCAGCCCGACCTGCCCGACCACTCACCTGCGTTAATAATTGGAAGGTTCGTTCACTCGACCTAAAATCCGGTAGACTGAGTGCCGTATCAGCATTTAGCACGCCGACCAACGTTACGTCAGGAAAATCGAGCCCTTTTGCAATCATTTGTGTCCCTAATAGAATATCGGCTTCTTTAGCACCAAATTTAGCTAGAATTTTCTCATGGGCACCTTTTTTACGTGTTGTATCGACATCCATTCGTAAAATTCTAGCTTCTGGATATAAGGTTTTGAGTTCTTCTTCAACTTTTTGTGTACCCGTACCATAATATCTTATTTTACGACTATGACAATTGGGGCAAATCTTAGGAATTCCCTCCTCATGACCACAATAATGACATTTCATCGTATGCGTATCCATATGCAATGTCAAAGAGGTATCGCAGTTAGGGCAAGGTAAAACAAATCCGCAATCTCTGCACATAACAAATGATGAAAATCCACGACGATTTAACATTAGAACCGTTTGTTCTTTTTTTTCAAGTCGTTTGGTAATTTCATTTCTAAGTGGTTCAGAAAAATTACTTTCACCCGTATTTTTCATTTCTTCTCTCATGTCGACTAGCGTCACTTCAGGCATCGGTTGCCCATTAATACGTTGTGGTAATTGTAACCACTCATACACACCCTTTTGAGCCCTAGCACGAGATTCGAGTGACGGTGTTGCACTTCCTAATATTACAGGACAATGGTGTCTCTGACTTCTCCAAAGAACAATGTCCCTTGCATGGTATCTTGGTGTCTCTTCTTGTTTGTAACTTGATTCATGTTCTTCATCCACAATAATAACGCCAATATTATCTAGAGGCGCAAAAACAGCTGAGCGTGCACCAACAACAACTTGGGCCTCTTTGCGTTCAATTCGGCGCCACTCATCGTATCGTTCACCATCAGATAATCCACTATGCAAAACAGCAACCAAATCACCAAAACGAGACTTGACCCGTTTTACCATTTGCGGTGTCAGCGCAATTTCCGGAACAAGCATTAATGCCGTTTTACCAAGTTCCAGTGCCTTCGCAATGGTCTGTAAATAAACTTCCGTTTTACCACTTCCGGTAACTCCTTGAAGTAAGAAAGTTTTATTTATTTCAGTTTTAATCGCCTCATCAACGGCTGCTACTGCAATGTCTTGATCAGGTGTCAGCTTCTGCATACCAGTTGATTCAATAACTGTATCTTTATAAGGATCCCGGTAAACTTCTGTCTCAATTTTTTTGAGCCAACCATTTTTAGCCCCGGACGTGATTGTTGCTGTTGTTATACCTATTTCTTTAACAACCTGTTTTTGTGGTATCAACTTATTTTTAGATTCCGTTAACGACTGGAGATAATTAACTAATAAATGCTGTTGTTTGGCATTTTTACGTAAGCCACTTTTAATGTCTTCATAAGCTTCAAATCCAAGTTCGGGTTGAATAGAAAGTTGCATCTTAAACTTTGCTTTGTTACCAACTTCATAAATTAACTCAGCTTTTCCAGCTTTCGTAAGTTGCAACAACTCTTTCATTAATTCCGCATCCATGTGTTCTGAATCAAATTCAATCGAATCGTTACCTTGAAATAATTTATCTTGTAGACTCTCATCTATTTCGTCAATCAACTGAATTCTTTTTTTGTACGTGGCACGCATAACACTTGGTAACACCATTTGTAACGCAGTAATTCGAAATGAGAAGGTTTCATTAGCTATCCATGCGGATAAATCTAACAATTCGGTATTCACAACAGGTTTAAGATCCACAACTGATTGAATAGCCTTCACGTCACCATCAAACTGATTATTATCAATAATTTCGATTACAAATCCTTGAACAAGTCGTTTTCCATTACCAAACGGAACAACAACACGCATACCAATTTCAATCTGATGCGTTAACAATTCAGGAATTGAATAAGTATAAGGTTGGTCCGTTTGCATCGTGGGAACATCAACAATAATTTTTGCGAACTGTGTCATACCAAAACCTCCTTTCTTTTGATCAACTGCTTATTTTTTTAAATCACTAATAACAACATTGAGTAACTCTCTGGCAATTTGTTTTTTACTTGTTTGCTTAATAAATATATTTTCCATCTGCGGTCTAAGTAACGTCACTTCATTATCATTACTATTAAATCCAATTGCAGCGTTTGAGACATCATTTAATACTAATAAATTTAAATTTTTCTTTTCTAATTTTTCTTGCGCATTTATTAATCCGTTTTGAGTTTCAGCCGCAAATCCAACTAAATATTGATCTTGCTTAATTTTACCTAACTGTTTTAAAATATCTGGATTCTTTTCCAAGGTTAGCGTCAGCGTATCTTCGTCTTTTTTAATTTTCTGGTCCGCTACATTTTGAACCCGATAATCCGAGACTGCAGCTGCCATAATTAAAATATTTTGTTCATCGAAGCGGCGAGTAATTGCTTCGGATAACTCTACTGCCGTTTTAACTCGAATGGTTGTAATACCAACTGGATCTGGTAATTTGCTTACACCGCTAACTAAGGTAACGTTAGCGCCCAGCTTTTGAGCTTCAATAGCAATTGCGAACCCCATCTTACCTGAAGAGTCGTTACCAATAAACCGAACTGGGTCAATTCTTTCTTGAGTACCACCCGCGGTAACTAAAATATTTTTACCTTTTAATGGTTTATTTTTATCGCTAAAATTAGCATTAACCACCGCCATGATTGTCTCCAACTCGGGGAATCGGCCCTTGCCTGAATAACCTTCTGCTAAAAATCCAGTCTCCGGTTCAATAATCTGAACGCCGTCTTGTTCTAATAATCTAAGATTGCGTTGCATCGCTGGATTCATTAACATATGTTCATTCATTGCAGGCACAATAACTTTGGGTGCCTCGGTTGCTAATAACGTCGTTGACGCGAAATCATCCGCAATTCCATTGGCCATCTTAGCAATCATATTTGCTGTTATTGGTGCTACAACCATTAAGTCTGCCCAATCCGCGAATTCAATATGGGCAACATGTTCAGATTCTTTTTCTGAAAAAAGGTCAGTTAACACATTATTTTTACTTAATGTTTCAAAACTTAATGGTGTCACAAACTTAGTAGCCGCATTTGTCATGACAACTCTGACTTCTGCGCCTTGTTTAATCATTGATCGAACTAATCCTAAACTTTTATAGGCCGCAATACCACCCGTTATAATAAGACCAATTTTTTTATTTTCTAATGTCATTCCATGTTACCCCCATATCGAATTTATATTAGTTTCTATTGTATCAATTTTCTACGAAATAAAATAGGAGCTAGGACAATTAGCTTGTCTTAACTCCCTTTCATTTAATTGAATTAACGAATATCTTCTTTTTCAACTGGATCAATAATTAAATCACCGGTAACGACTTCTTCCAAAGCACGTCCAACGTTTTTAATTGATTTGTAACTTGAGAGCATTGGTAAAGCACCGGCGTCTAATTCATGGGCACGTTTACTTGCTAACATAATTAATGAGTATCTTGAATCTACTTGTTTTAATAAGTCATCGACTGAAGGATATAAAATCATTTAAATACATCTCCTAATTGTTTTCTATAGTCAGGTAAGAATCGTTTTACACGCCAACGTTCAGCTTTTATAATTGTTTGAATTTTCTCAACAGCGTCATTTATTTCATCATTAACGACCGCGTAGTCATAATTCTGCATCATATCAATCTCACCAATGGCTTTTGTCATTCGTTTATCAATTGTTGCAGAATCATCTGTTCCACGTCCCGTAATTCTCTGTCTTAATTCCATTAAATCAGGTGGTGTTAAGAAAATAAATAAGCCATCAGAAATTTTTTCTCGAACTTGCATAGCACCTTGTACTTCAATTTCAAGAAAGACATCTTGACCAGCGTCAAGCATCTTATTTACATATTTTAACGGTGTTCCATAGTAATTGTCAACATACTTGGCATATTCTAGCATACCGCCCGTTGAAATTTCGTTCTCAAATTCTTCTTTTGACACAAAATGATAGTCAACACCATCAACTTCTCCCTCTCGCATTTTACGAGTGGTCATTGAAATCGAATAAAGAAACTTATTGTCATCTTGATCAAAAATCGCTTTTCTTACGGTTCCTTTACCGACCCCTGATGGACCAGATAGTACGATCAACATTCCACGATTAGCCATTAATTTTGTAAACTCCTCTAAGATAAGTATTAATGAACAGTATGCACTTTTTACGTCGATTATTCAAGTCCTTTATCCGCTACAATGGGCTTTTACAAATTAACTTAAATTGATACTTGCTTTATCGAACATTTGTTCGTATAATAAAAATACAAACAAATGTTCGGGGAGGACTTTTATTATGCAAAATAAACAGCAGACAACTATTCAAACAATTGGATCAACGCTTCAATACTCATATCACAAAATTTTTGATTTAGATGATTTCGTTTTAAAACCACAAATGCCTCAATTTCAGTTGGAACTCTTTACTGAGAAAGTTTTAGCCATGAAGAAAACGATCATTCTACAGTTAAACCCTTCTGGATTCCAAAAAGAATTCCAAGAGCTTCGTGGTACTTTATACAGACATCCAGTCTCAGCTCAATTAATATTTAAAACGCAATATACCAACGTTACTTATTTGCTTAATGATGATCAACTTCGTTACATTGCTTTACTTGACTCAATATAAAAATGGCCATTTTCTATTTAACTAGAAGATGACCATTTTTTTATTTACGCTTAATTGTCGCTGGATCAAATTTTCTTTGGATCAGTGCCAAAATTGCATCGGCAATTACTGCCATTAGGGCAGTTGGTAATGCACCTGCTAAAATAATAGCAGCACCGTCCGTAGCATTTGTTCCTCGAATAATAATATCTCCAAGACCACCTGCACCGATGAAAGAACCAATCGCCGTAATACCAATGGCAACAACTAACGCATTTCTAACACCAGCCATAATAACTGACAATGATAATGGTAACTCAATCATATATAGAATTTGGAATCTTGTCATGCCCATCCCTTTACCAGAGTCGAGCACCCCAGGATCAACATTAATCATCCCTGAATACGTATTTTTCAAAATAGGTAGAAGTGAATATAGAGCTACAGTGACAATAACCGTATTAACGCCCAAACCTAAACCTAACATTATAATAGATAACATTGCCAGGGAAGGCACAGTCTGGATGACATTTGCGGCGCCAATGATAACGTCACTTAATCGGTGATGCTTCGAAATAAATATTCCAATTGGAATACCAATAGCTGCGGCAATTAAAACACCGTATATTGATATTAAAAAATGTCGTGTGAATTCTTGTAAAACGTACAATCCATTATTACCAAAATAAGACATTAACTGATCAAAAGTATTCATATTAATCACCCGCCTTTTCAAAGTAATGATGTTTCTCTAAGAATTGTTTTGCGACTACCGATGGTTCATAAAAATCATTATCAACTCTATAATTCAGCGATTGCATCGTCGACAAATCAATTTTATTTGTAAGTCGATTAATCAGTGGTCCTAATTCTGGATGTTTTTTCAAAATAGAATTATTTGCGACTAGACTTGCCGTGTATGGTGGGAAAAATTGACGATCATCTTTTAATATTTTCAAATCGTAACTTTTAATTCGCCCATCCGTTGAGTAGCCCAACACAACATCCATTTTACCTTTTGCAAGCGCACTATAAACTAACCCAATCTGCATGGGATAAATGTTTCCAAATTTAATATTGTATTCTTTTTGGAATCCATCATAGCCATCACCAATCCGACTAATCCAGTTAGCATCAACACCAACAGTTAATTCTGATTCAATTTTCTTTAAATCAGAAACTGTTTTTAAATTATATTTTTTAGCTGTTTCTTGCGTAACCATAAAGGCATATGTATCAGCAAAACCTAAGGTATCAAACCATTTCATTTGAAATCTATCCTCAAAGCCCTCTTTAACCATCTTATTAGCCTTAACAGTATCTTTTACGACCGGTTTATTCAACACGGCGCTTAAATCAGTTCCTGTATAACGAGCCGATGATACATCTGCATCACCATTTTTAAGTGCATTAAAACTTAACGTACCAGAACCTAAATTATTAATTAGTTCTACTTTATTATCTGATTCATGTTCAATTAATTGTTGCAGCATTGAACCAATAATTTGAGATTCCGTCGTCGATTGTGCCACAATTTTAATTGTCGACTGAGATCCATCTGTTAAACCAGGAAACCCGCAACTTGATAAACTTACGCCAACAAACAGAAGGCTTAAGCTAACAAGTATTTTTTTTATCGTTAATTTCATGTTAAAGCCCTCCTTAATTTCTGGTTGTTTTTGTTGTTAGTTTTTTTTCAACTTGTCCGAGTATAAAATCAACTAATAAAGCTAATAAAATAACTGGAATCGTTCCACCGAGAATTAATTTTGGTTGGTATAGGTTCAACCCATTAAAAATCATATCACCTAATCCGCCAGCACCAATGTATGAAGCCAACGTTGCCCAAGCAATGACATACGTCGCAGCTAACCGAATTCCTGACATAATAACTTGCGAAGCCATTACCAATTCAACTTGCATAATAGATTGCAAGTTAGTCATTCCCATTCCTTTTGCGGCATCTTTCAACACTGGATCAACACCATTAATCCCAATATACGTATTTCTCAAAATTGGTAGTAATGAGTAAACAAACAATGCGATAACGGCTGGAAATTTACCAATTCCAAATAATGGAATCATCATGGCCAATAGAGCCAAGGCAGGGATTGTTTGCAACATACTCGCAATTGCAATCACGACACTTGCCGTTTTGGGTAATCTCGTTAATAAGACACCTAACGGAACGGCTATGACAACTCCGAGGAACAGTGCCATCCCAGAAATTTCAATATGTTCCCATAATTTCGAGATAATCATCGCGCCATATTCTTGTAAAAATGAAGTCATTATTAACCCTCCTTCGTTGAACTTGGGTTATTCTCGTTCGTAGTTTCAGTTGTTGTTCCTGATACCTCTTCATGCGGTGCGCTATTTTCATCACCCCAAAGTGCATCATAAACAATATCAACTAACGTTGCCCGGGTCACAATCCCGACCAAAATACCTTCTTTGTTAATAACTGGTACGTTCTTAAAGCCACGTTTTAAAATACGTTCAACAGTATCACGAACTAATGAATCTTCTTTTACATAAAAAATATCTTTGTTCATAATATCGCTAACGCTACTTGACGTATTAAAATTATAATCTAAACTCTCAATATCAATATAACCTTTCAAAATACCGGCATCATCAGTAACCAATAATGTATCAACTCGACGATCATGCATCAAACGAATAGCCGTTACCAAAGATTTACCCGGCGTAATTGACACCGGATTAGCCAACATTACCTGTCCAACCGTTGTAATACTTGGACGCGCTTGAATCAATCTATCTTGTCCAATCAAGTTTTCAACGAATTTATTGGCTGGGTTTTTCAAAATATTATCTGGCGTATCTGCTTGAACAATTTTACCCTCAGACATAACAACGATACGTGTTGCCAATTTTAAAGCTTCATCCATATCATGCGTCACAAAAATAAATGTTTTACCTAGACGTTCTTGTAAATCCTTAACTAAATCTTGTAAAGCTTCTCTAGTAATCGGATCAAGTGCACCAAAAGGTTCATCCATTAGTATAATATCTTGATCAGCAGCTAGGGCACGGACAACCCCAATTCTTTGTTGTTGCCCACCTGAAAGTTCAGATGGGTAACGGTCCAGATATGATTCAGGCAACTCAACTAATTCAATCATTTCCTTGGCACGTTCATTTCTTTTTTCTTCGGGCCATTTTAACAATTTTGGCACCAATGTTATGTTTTCACGAATCGTCATATGTGGCATTAATCCAATATTTTGAATAACGTAACCAATTTGACGACGTAATTTAACTGGATCCATTTTCGCGATATCTTTACCGTCAATTGTGATTGTCCCGGACGTTTGCGTCAACATCCGATTAATCATTCTCATTGTGGTTGTTTTACCCGAACCTGAAGTTCCAATAAAACAGATAAATTCGCCATCTTGAACCTCTAAATTAAAATTATCTACAGCTTTATTACCTTTATAAATTTTTGATATATTGTCAAACTTAAGCATATTAACACTCTCCTTTTTTATAACTAGTTATTACCCAGTTATAAAGTTACCTTGGTCTAATTATTTTTTTGGGCCATATTCAATAGCTCTTCGGCATGTTTAACGGTTAACTTAGTAATTTCAGAACCAGCCAACATGCGAGCTATCTCTTGAATTCGTTCTTCTTTAGACAATAACTTAATAGATGTTTCTGTACGTTCACCAATAACTTCTTTGGATATAAAGTAATGGTGCTCACTAATCGCAGCTACCTGTGGCAGATGCGTAATACATAACACTTGTGAGTTTTGAGCAATTTGACTAATTTTTTCAGCAATTGCTTGCGCAACACGACCACTAACACCCGTATCAACTTCATCAAATATGATACTCGTAACACCTTGCGTCTTAGAAAAAATAGTCTTTAGCGCTAACATCATTCGAGATAATTCGCCACCCGAAGCAATTTTAGCTAGTGGTCCCATTGTTTCCCCGACGTTCGTCTGAATATAAAATTCAACTTTATCTTGTCCTGAATTATTCAATTGATCTAACGTCTCAAATTTAACTTCAAAGATTGCCTTATCCATATAGAGCTCACTTAATTGCTTGTGTACCTCTTTTTGTAAAACAAGAGCCGCCTTTTTTCGCGTTTTAGTTAATTTATCAGCTATTTTTTGAGCTTCTTTTTTGGCCAAGTTAACCTGATTGTCTAAATTATCAGCTGTCCCTTCAGTCGCCTCCATTTCAAATAATTCATCTGAAATGGTTTTTAAATATGTCAAAATTTTTTCAACGGAATCACCATATTTATGTTTTAACTGAACGATAATTTCGAGTCTATTTTCGATCTCGTTTAATCGTTGTTCGTCCCACTCTAAAGCATCCAATTGTCGTAACAAGTCACTGGAGGCATCTTGTAACATATAATAAGCTGATGACAAACGCTCCGCTAACTCTTTGTATTCGCTATCCAAATTATCAATCTTTTGCATATTAGACATTGCCACACCAACACGATCAACCGTATTCTCATCCTCACCTGATAATGCTTGGTAACTGGCATCCAACGATTGGTTAATTGTTTGAAAGTTCTCTAATCGCTCTTTTTCAGCGCTAAGTAACTCTTCTTCGTTTTCAATTAAATCAGCGCTCTCAATTTCATCTTTTTGGAAATGTAACATATCTAAGCGTTGTGCCCATTCATTTTGGTTCGTTTGTCGCTTAACTTGTAATTTGTGTAAGTTTTGATATTGTTCAAACGCATCTTGATACTTTGCTGTCAATGTTTGAATATCATTTTTGATATATTCATCTAGCATGCCTAAATGTTTGTCTTGTTGCATTAATTCTTGATGTTCATTTTGACCATGAATATCAACCAATGTTTCACCAATTGATTTAAGCGTACTCGTATTGACCAACATCCCGTTGATACGACAGATGTTTTTTCCAGATCTATGTATTTCGCGTTGCAAAATAACAGAATTGTCATCATGTCCAATACCTAGTTGATCTAATTTTATCAATGTATTTGATTGTTTCGCCGGAATAAATAGACCTTGAAGGACCATTTTTTTTGCGTCTTTTCTAATAAATTCTTGTGACCCTCTACCGCCTGATAGAAGACCTAATGCATCAATAATAATTGACTTTCCGGCACCCGTTTCACCCGTTAAAACAGTCATATTAGCCATAAAATCGATATTCAAAGAATCAATAATGGCAAAATCTTTGATTGTCAATTCTTGTAACATACGTTCACCCCTTTAAAATAAAAAAATCTGAAACAGAATGTCACAGATTTTTCGTTTGTTTATTCAATTACGATTTCATTTATTATTCTACTTAGTTTCAACGCGTCTTTATTTGAGTGACAAATAATTAACGCGGATCCATCTCCACCTACGGTCCCAAAAACAAATGAATAGTTCATTTGTTCAATTAACGATACAATTGCTGGTCCACTTCCCGGGGTCACCTTAATAAGACACATTTCATTTTGAACATCAGTTGAAATAAAAGCATCTTTCAGCGTTTTTGTTAATTTTTTTTCTGTATTTAATTGTTTTTGAACAGGTAAGTTATAACTATAGGTCCCATCAGTAGCCGGAACTTTAATTAATTGCATTTCTTTAATATCCCTAGAAATTGTAGCCTGTGTGACGGTTATACCTTCTTTTTTAAGCAAAATAACAAAATCTTCTTGTTTATCAATATTATTTGCCTTCAATAACTCTCGGATATAACGTTGTCGTTCTTGCTTTTTCATTAAAGTCCCCCCAGCCCTTGACCCATTACTTATGCAGTAAGTATAACGTAATATTGATGATTGTTAAAGAAATTCACTTCAAATCCTCATTTAACGGCATTCAAATTATCATATGCGTCAGCTAAGGTTGCATCAATACTGACCTTATCCATAATGACACCTTGTTCATTTGTCGCCGATTTTAAATGGATTAAAAATTCAATGTTACCTTCGCCACCCTTGATAGGTGAGTAACTTAGGTCCGCAACATCAAACCCAGTGGCAACAGAGAATTGAACAATGTCTTCAAGAACTTTACGATGAATTTTTTCATCTCGCACAATCCCACGTTTTCCAACATTTTCTTTTCCGGCTTCAAATTGAGGTTTAATTAGTGCTACAACGTCCCCATTTTCAGTAATAATTTTCTTTAGAGCAGGTAAAATGAGGTGTAATGAGATAAATGACACATCAATTGTCGCAAAATTAGGTTGTCCAGATTCAAAATCTTCTTTTTTACTGTATCTAAAGTTAGTATTTTCCATAACCACAACCCTTGGATCTTGTCGTAATTTCCAAACAAGTTGGTTTGTACCAACGTCTAATGCATAACTTAATTTTGCCCCATTTTGCAAGGCAACATCAGTAAATCCACCAGTTGATGACCCAATATCTAAGACAGTTTTATCTTGAACCGTCGCGTCAAAAACTTTAAGTGCCTTTTCTAATTTCAATCCACCACGACTCACATAAGGTAGTCTTTTACCTTTAAAATGAAGTTCCGTTTCTACAGAAATTTTAACACCTGGTTTATCCAAACGCTCTTCATTTTCACCCAATATTTCGCCGGCCATAACCGCGCGTTTAGCTTGTTCACGAGTTTCGAACAAGCCTTGTTGAACTAATAAAACATCAATACGTTCTTTTTTCATAAAGACTCCTAGTTTTTTAATTTAAAGTAGTGTAATAATTCTTCTAAGTACCCGGTTTCCAGACCAGTTTTTCTAAGATTTTGAATGGCTACCTTGGCTTGATCAATTACACTTCTCAACGTGTCATAAGATTGATCCAATCCGATTAGTCCAGGATAGGTATTTTTATTTTCCTGATTATCTTTATGCACGGCCTTGCCCATTTCTTCAGAAGTTCCAACAACGTCCATAATATCGTCATAAATTTGGAATGCTAATCCAAATTGGCGACCATATTGAATGAGCTCCGCCTGTTGTTCAGTAGTTGCATTCCCAAGTATACCACCCGCGTAAACCGAAAACTCAATTAAATCGCCCGTTTTACGTTTATGAACTCGTTTCAATTGTGCCAGTGATAAGACTTGGTGCTCACCTTCAATATCGGCTACTTGACCACCAACCATACCTTCTGGTCCGGCTAACTGGGCCAATCGAGACATAAGAGCCACTTTTTGTGCGTCGCCCACATCAGAACGACCAATCCATTCAAATGCCAATGTATTTAAGGCGTCTCCAGCTAAAATAGCCATACTCTCACCATAAACAATATGATTTGTTGGTTTTCCACGTCTCAAATCATCATTATCCATCGCGGGTAAGTCGTCATGAATTAATGAATACGTATGAATTAATTCTAACGCACCGGCCACCGAATAAACCCCGTTATCAATTTCATGATTAAACATCTGACAAATCACAAAAATTAATAACGGCCTCATCCTTTTTCCACCGGCCTCAACTGAATAAATCATTGATTCTTTTAAAGCTTTTTCAGTATCTAAATCCTGCAGGCGACCAACTAATTTATGATTAAATTCTGGTAAAATCTCATCAGAAAAAGTGGTTAAACTAATCATTTTTTGCATCCTGCTCAAATGGAATTTCTTCGCCAGAATCATTCATTACGCTTGTTAATGTCTTTTCTGCATTTTCAAGCATTTTTTGTAATTTTGAACTCAATTTAACCCCGTCTTGAAATTGCGTTAATGCTTTTTCCAATGGGACGTCTCCCTGTTCTAATTCCGTAACAATTTTTTCAAGTTCCACTAAGTTATCTTCAAATGTTGCTTTTTTTTCAGCCATCTAATGAGTCTCCTTTTCAATTTTTTCAATTTTCGCTTGTGCTTGTCCATCGGCAAGATGTAAGACAACTTTATCATCGACTTTCACCGATTCAACACTTTTAATAATGTTTTCACCCATGGAAACATAACTATATCCTCGGCCCATAATTTTCAATGGACTTAATAGGTCCAATGCACTTATTTTTTCTCCAACTTGTTGTTTCTTCGTTTCAAGTAGATATGTCATTACTTGACGGAGCTGCTTGTCTTGTTGCTGAACTTGGTCCTGTAATCGTTCCACTAGTTGTTGTGGATTCTGGTAACTTAACTGATTACGGACTTGTTCAAATTGTTGTTTTTTAACCATAATTGTTTGTTTAGTTATTTGCGTCAAACGCTGCGTTAGATTATCTAAATTTTGCAAGTAGCCTTCGTATAAACGATTAGGCTGTTGAAAAACATAAGACTGTCTAATTTTATTTAATTGCTGTCTTCTTAAGTTCAATAAACTTTGCGTTACTTGTAACAATCTAACTTTCAATTGATTAATTTTGATTAATTCATCGGCGTAAACAGGAACAGCCAATTCCGCTGCAGCCGTTGGCGTCGCCGCTCGAATATCAGCAACTAAATCGGCAATTGTTGTATCCGTTTCATGTCCAACCGAAGATATAATTGGAATCTGGCTATCAAATATTGCGCGTGCGACTAGTTCTTCATTGAAGGGCCACAAATCTTCTATTGATCCCCCGCCTCGTCCAATGATAATTGTATCAAAATTACCCAATTTATTAATTTGTTTCAAGCGTTTTATTAAGTCGCCGGCTGCTTTATCACCTTGCACAATAGCGGGAAATAAAACTAACTGAGCAATAGGATAACGTCTGTTAACAGTTGTCATAATATCCTTGATGACTGCTCCTGATGGACTCGTTATGACCGCAATTCGTTTTGGGTACTTAACTAACGGTTGTTTTGGTGCCGAAAAAAGTCCTTCAGCTTGTAACTTATTTTTTAACTGTTCATAAGCCTGATATAAGGCCCCAACACCATCTGGCTCCATTCGGTTAATATAAATTTGGTAGTTACCGGTCGCTTCATATAAAGATATACGACCCACAACTAGCACTTTCATTCCGTCCTCAGGTTGAAATTTTATTTTATCAAAAGCTGAACGAAACATGATTGCACTAATCTTAGCATGATCATCTTTTAGGCTAAAATACTGGTGCGCATTAGGTCGAGGGCGTAAGTTTGAAATTTCACCAGTTAAATAAACGGTCCCGAGATAAGGATCAGCATCAAATTTTTTTTTCAGATATGTGTTTAACGATGTAACTGATAAATAATTGTCTTTATCCAATTCCAACACTCCGTTTTGTTAATTCAATTGTTTGTTCCATCAACATTGCAATCGTCATAGGTCCAACACCTTTTGGTACCGGTGTTAAATATCCAGCAACATCAGCAACATCTTTATCAACGTCCCCGGCCAATTTGCCACTATCTAAGCGGTTCATGCCAACGTCTATTACAACGGCTCCCTGTTTTACATCCGCTTTCTTTATGAAGTTCGCTTGTCCAATCGCAACGACTAATATGTCGGCCTGTTTGGTTATCTCCGACAAATTTTGCGTATGACTATGCGTAACGGTTACCGTAGCATTAGCATTCAAAAGCAGTGCTGCCATCGGTTTACCAACAATATTACTACGACCCACAACGACTGCATTTTTACCTTTTACGTCAATATCGTATGCCATAAACATTCTCATAATTCCCATTGGCGTACAAGGAATTGCTAATGGATCATTCATAACTAACCGACCAATATTAACCGGATGAAAGCCATCTACATCCTTTTCCGGTTTAATAGATTCAGTTATTTTCTTTTCATTTATTTGTTTTGGTAATGGTAATTGTACTAATATACCATGAACGTCGGGATTTTCATTATACTCATTAATGAGTGCTAATAAGTCCGATTCAGATGTTGAGCTTGGTAATTTTGTGATGATTGATTTGATACCAATTGATTCAGCAACTCGATGTTTATTTTTAACGTAAATTTGACTTGCCTGATCTTCTCCAACTACAATAACGACCAATGCAGGGACAATCCCTTTTTTCTTTAAATTTTCAATTTCGAATTTCAAGTTATCAGTGGTTGTTTTCGCCAATTCTTTGCCATCAATTATTTTAACCATATTAGTACCTCTATTTCGTTTTTTACTTCTTATATTTTATCATATTTAAGACATTTATTTCTAAAAAAAAAGCGTTGCAAAAATGCAACACTTCTCAATTATCATTATTCATTTGTTTCTTCAGTTTCAGCTGGCATTTTTTCAACAACAGGATCTAACACACCGTTAATGAATTTTCTTGATTCATCATCGCTGAATTCTTTAGCAATCTCTAAAGCTTCATTCAAAGCAACCTTAGCTGGTACATCATCAATATAATTCATTTCATAGATGGCAAGTCTTAAAATGATTAAATCCGTATTATTCAAACGTGATAATTTCCAACGTGATGTTAGATTAGCCTCAATCACAGCATCTATCTCCGTTTGTTTGTCACTAACACCTGATACTAATGCTTCTAAATATGGTGGAATAACTGCCGATTCTTCATCAGGAACTTCTAACAACTCACGATAAATAGCTTCTCTCTCAGCATCTGGGTTAGATTTTAACGCAAAAAGCGCTTGAAATGCTTTCTCACGAATTGCATGTCTAGTTAATATTACACTCACTAATTTTCACCATCTTTTTCTGAAAATAAATCGTCCGTATTCAGTTTGTCGACTTCCTTTTCAGGAATAACCCCTTCAACATGAACATTCACTTCAATAATTTCTAAACCTGTCATAAACAATAATTGTTGTTTAATCTTTTCCTGCATCATCAGGGCCACTTTAGGTACAGACACCCCATAGTCAAGGTAAACAAAGACATCAATATTTAATTGATCATCTGCCAAGTCCAATTTAACGCCCTTACCAAGTGATTTTTTACGACCAAATAGTTCAGTTAAATTTTTAGCAATTGTTCCTCGCATTGAGTAGACGCCATCGATTTGATTAGCGGCTATTCCAACAATAATTTCAATCACTTCAGGTGCAATCTTAATGTCACCCAAAGAAGGTTCAGTACTTTTTAAAACAATATTTGTTTCTTCAGCCATAAGTTTTTACCTCCATCGATTTATTGTGCTCTGGAAATGTATGTCCCGTCTTGCGTATTAATAATTAACATTTCATCTTCATTAACAAAGAATGGCACTTGAACGACTAATCCTGTCTCAAGAACTGCCGGTTTAGTACCACCTGACTGTGTATTACCTTTAATACCAGCTTCAGTTGATGCCACTTTTAATTCAACCGTGTTAGGAACATCGACACCAATTGTTTCTGTTCCAAACATAATAACGTTAACCATCAAGTTCTCTTTTAAATAGTTCAACTGTTCGTGTACACGTTGTTCAGGTAATTCCAATTGTTCATATGTGTCCATATCCATAAACACGTAGTTACTACCATCCGCATAAAGATATTGCATTTTTTTGTTATCAATTTGTGCCTTTTGAACTTTTTCACCGGCACGGAATGTCTTCTCTTGTGCTGCGCCTGTACGGAGATTCTTTAATTTTGAACGGACAAAGGCTGAACCTTTACCTGGCTTAACATGTTGAAATTCAACAACACGCCATAAATCACCATCAACCTCTATTGTAACACCATTTTTAAATTCATTAACGGACATCATAAAGCAAATTCCTCCTAGTATCTCGTGTATCTCATAGTTCTAATAATAGCAATAATGAACATATAAAAGCAAGTTAAAGTCTATATTATCATTAATTTTTTATAAGAATCCGTTAACAATTGATGACCATTTTCAACAACCAAAATATCGTCCTCAATTCGTACGCCACCAAGTTTCGGCACATAAATACCTGGTTCAATTGTGATAACATCTCCGACCATTAAAACACCATTTTGGTCATTAGTCCTGATATTAGGTAATTCGTGAATTGATAAGCCAATCCCGTGACCGATACCATGATTAAAGTAGTCACCATATCCAGCCTCCGCAATCATTTCATTTGCGACCCTTGCTAACTCACTCAGTCTACAGCCCGGTTTAATTAGTGAAATAACATGTTTCTGTGTGATTAATACGGTATCGTATATTTTTTTTAATTCATCAGATATCGATCCGATAGCAACGGTTCTGGTTACATCAGACGTGTACCCCTGATAATAATACCCAAAATCAATCGTAATTAAATCTTGCTTTTGAATTTTCCGATTTGAAACTGTCGCGTGTGGCCACGTTGAATGAATGCCACTTGCCACAATTGTTTCAAATGATTCGTTTGATGCGCCTAAACTTTTCAAATAACTATCCAGTCGATTGGCGATTTCTATTTCTGTTTGCCCAATTTTCATTGTTCCAACAATGTAATCAAATGCTTCATCGGCCAGTTGTCCTGCCTTAACTAATTTTTCTTGTTCAAATTTGTCTTTAATACGTCGTAACTCCTCAACGATGTTAGTAAGTGATACTAAATCGCTCGTCAACTCTTCATCTAATTGCTCGTATTCTAAAAACGATATTGAAGACTCAAATCCCATGACGGTGAGTCCATTTTTTTCAATGATATCGGCTGCAACGCCCAGATAGTTCCGCGTAAATTCAATTTCAAATCTATTGTCATAATCTTCTAACGCCAATTCGTATCTAAGATCAGTGATTATAAATTGTTGTTTATCCGTAATTAATAATACACCGTCGCCTTCAAATCCACTCAGATAGTTTATATTTACGGTATCAGTTACCAAAAATGAATCAATTGAGAGATTTTCAAACGTTGATCTTAATTGTTCAATTCTATTGGTATTCATTTAAGTTCTCCTTTTTATGTACAAAAAAAGGAAATCTCTGTCATAAATGAAGAGATTTCCTTTAAATTATTATTATTCAGCTACAGGGTATACAGAGACTTGTTTCTTATCGCGGCCTTTACGTTCGAAACGAACGATACCATCGACTTTAGCAAACAAAGTATCATCTCCACCTTTACCAACGTTAACACCAGGATAAATACGTGTTCCACGTTGACGATAAAGAATTGAACCACCTGTTACTTCTTGTCCATCAGCTCTCTTAGAACCTAAACGTCTACCGACAGAGTCACGACCATTAGAAGTAGAACCCCCACCTTTTTTATGTGAGAAAAATTGTAAATTCATTAACATAATCAATGCACCTCCTTGTTATAGTTTATTATTTAAGTGTTAATTTAATGTAATCTTGATAGTTTTGCTCAATTGACTGTAGTCCTAAGACTAAACTTTCTAAAAGCAATTGCCCGTTAGGATTGGTTAACTCTGAATTCGGTAACTTAACTTTCATTAAGCCACCGTTTTCTTTGTCCATCTCAACCTCAGGGTCGATTTTAGCAATTTCGGTTAAACTGTTAACCGTATTAATGGTCAACACTGAAACCGCAGCACACACAATATCTTGACCATATTCACCAGAATCAGCATGCCCTGTTATTTCAAACGCATCGATGATTTTGGCATCTCTCCGGGAAACAACTGCACGTATCATACTAGTAACCTACTTTCAAAATTATGCGTTAATGGCATCAATAACAACCTTAGTATATGGTTGACGATGACCTTGTTTTGTATGAGAATGTTTCTTAGGTTTGTATTTGAAAGTAACAACTTTCTTTTCACGGCCTTGTTTTTCAACAGTACCAGTTACTGTAGCACCTTTAACAAAAGGAGCACCAATAACGGTTTTTTCGCCACCAACTAAAACAATTTCATCAAATGTAACTTTTTCACCAGCTTCTGCTGATAATTTTTCAATGTAAATAGCTTCTCCGGCTTCAACTCTAAGTTGCTTGCCACCTGTTTTAATAATTGCGTACATGTGTATTACACCTCCTTATAGATTACTTAGACTCGCCGTAATTTAGTGGTCAGATTACAATAATCCAACGCTTAAAAACTTAAAACGTGCGGTTGCAGTTGTGGTGTTCACAAATACAACGTTATTATAGTATCAAATGTAAGTTATTAAGTCAACGCTATCCTTCATTTTCAACAAAGAAATGTGTCAGATTAACGCCATTACTTGTGTCAACGCCTGTTATTTCTTTTAGTACTTTGGCAACGTAATGCGGTGTATAAATCATATCATCCCGCAACCAGCGCTTAATGAACCCTAGGTGGGCCGAAGCCACGTATGATACTTGTAGCTCATTAGGTATCTTAGAAACCTCAAAATCGCCAGCCAACTGCTCTCTGAAGTTATTCAAATAAATAACTAATCGATCATATACTTTATCAGAAAAAGCGACATCTTCTTGACTATTCAAAAGAACACCGAACATCATTGATTCATCCTGTAAGTAATTAAACACTCTGTCCAGGCAACAAACTTCCACTGGATTTGAATAGACATATTTTTTGTCCGGCGTTTGATTTGACATAATCATGATATTATCAAAAAAATCATCCAAAATTTCATCCATTGCTCGATCAATAAAATCCTGTTTATCATGATAATGTAAATAAAATGTTCCTCGAGTTACATTTGCCTCTTGAGTAATTTTTTGAACGCTAATATTTTCAACTTTATAATGCTGCATAAGTACTACTAATGATTTTTTTAAATTTTGTTTTGTTCTTTTTACTCTTGGATCATTAGAATCAACCATTTCCAACCTCTTCATTCATTTCAATTAGACTTAATTTCTATTTGTGTATATTACTCTATTAGTATAATACATTTCATTAAAAATTTCATTTACATTTAATATTGTTAAAAGAGTTTCCCTAATTTTGATTGACAAACACCGGTATTTTATCATATACTATTGGATGTTGTTATGACTTGGTAGCTCAGCTGGATAGAGCATCCGCCTTCTAAGCGGACGGTCGTGAGTTCGAATCTCACCCAAGTCATGGATAGTCACATTAGAACGATTTAAAAAAACAGGAATGCCTTTAAACGGGCATTTCTGTTTTTTGTTTTACTTGAGAAAGCACTAAAAAGCATAGGATGGTGAAAACATTTTGCGCTTTTTTTGCGCCTCAAACTTAATTATCTATTAGCATATTTATATCCAATTCTGACAAGTACCATTAAAATAATCAAAGATATGGTACTTGAATTTATTTATTCATTAATAACAATTGCCTGGAATGGCTTTAAAATATATATCCCTCCGACATTGTTATCATCAACGGAAATGTTAGAACATACTATTAGTCCTGGATTCATTAATTTAATTTCTTGTTCTTCATTTGATAAATTCACCAGAATCGTGAGCGTTTGACTATCGGTTTCACGTTTATACCCAACTACATCCTCGGGTACGTCTACAATTTCAAACAAATTACCGGATATAATTGTTTCATGAAATTGTATATCATTACGTAAAACCGCAAGATTTCTATAAAATGTTAATACTGATTCGTCGTTATTTTTTTCATCAGCAACGTCAATTCCTTTACGATCTGTTCCCATTGACAACCATGGTTTGACGCCTGAAAATCCAGCATATTCACTAGAATCCCATTGCATTGGAGTCCGTGCATTGTCTCGAGATTTATAATTAACAAGTTCTAGAGCATCATCCTCAGAGTATCCTTCACGTAACGCCATCTGATAGTTATTAATGGTCGAAACATCATTAAATTCACTGATAGTTTTTCGTTGCATATTCTTCATCCCGATTTCTTGTCCTTGATATATAAACGGTACACCGGGTAAAAAATAGTACATTGTTGCCAGTGCTTTGGCGGCAGTTGGTGTTTGATGTTCTTTCTTAACAATTAACTTAGATAGTGTTCTGGGTTGATCATGATTTTCTAACACATTGGCACTAATACCATGAGCATTTTCGATTGACTTTTGGCTATCAAAAATAGTTTTTTTCAAATCAGAAATAGTCCAATTTGATCGACCTTGATACCATTCATCAACATTTTTAACTTCAATATTTAAATATGAAAAATCAAATATCATTGAAAAGTAACCATCCTCACCGATATATTTAGGTAAGTCTTCAACAGGTACCCCGTATGCCTCGCCAATTGTGACTGCATCATATTTATCAAAAGTTTCCCGTTTAAGCTCTTCTAAAAAAAAGTCAATTCCTGGACGATTTTGGCCTTTTTTTATAACGGCAACTAGTCCATCATTGCCATCTGGTTCCAAACTTGCCCAATCCAAGTCTTTCTTCAAATGAGTAATTGCATCACAACGATAACCCGAAACACCTTTGTCCAGCCACCAATTAATCATATCGTAGATTTCATGACGTAATACTGAATTTTCCCAATTTAAATCTGGTTGTTGTCTAGCAAACGTATGAAAATAATACGTACCAGGTTCACCGGGCACTTCAGTCCAAGTTGAACCACCAAAAATTGAACGCCAATTATTAGGGACCTTACCATTAGTTGTTTTTTTAAAGATATAATAATTACGGTACTTACTATTTTTATCTGCTAGTGCTTTTTTAAACCAATCGTGTTGATCAGATGTATGATTAATTACTAAATCCATTACAATTTTTATATCACGTTTGTCACACTCTGCCGATAATCTATCAAAATCAGCCATTGTACCAAATTGTGGATCAATGGCTTGATAATCAGCAATATCATAGCCCATATCAACCATCGGCGATTTATAAATTGGTGAAATCCATAATATATTAATTCCCAATGATTTTAAATAATCGAGCCTTTCGATAATTCCGCCGATATCCCCAATCCCATCATTATTTGTATCTTGAAATGAACGTGGGTACACTTGGTATGCGATACTATTTTGCCACCACTTTGTTTTAGCCATATTAAATACCTCTTTCATTTTATAATTACTTATTTTCTTCAGCAATTTCTTTTTCGGCTTCTTCAGCTTCAGCAGAAGTTTCCTTAATAACCATCACTGATACAGCCCCAAATAGTAACATTATTGCGGAAACCATTAACATTTTAGGCATACTTGAACCTAACAATGGAAATAATGAGAAACTAGCAATAGATGCTACGATTTGAGGTAGACAAATTGATCCATTAAATAATCCAAGGTATGTCCCCATATGGCTGCCAGAGAGTGCATTTGTCAGCATAATAAATGGAAACGCCATCATTCCAGCCCACGCGATGCCAATTAATGTGAACGAGACAATTAACGCCATTTGACCGTGTATAAAAAATATCGTTCCAAATCCAATTGCGCCTAAAAATAAACTTAAACTATATGCTAATTTATGTTTATCATTGTGAACCTTGGATAAAACAAGCGACCAAATAACCGCTGCAACCGACTGGACAGCCGATAAAATACCAAACCAATTACCGGCCGATTGAAATCCGGCTGATGCTGCATCCGTAGTATGCCAAACATTAAACGCAACGGCCCCAGTTCCATATGTCCAGAGATACTGAAATCCCATCCAACAAAAAAACTGTACAAGCGTGATTGTCCAGAATACCTTTGGCGCTTTTTTCAAAAGCGTAATCATACTAACTTTTTCAGTATTCGCTTCTTCAGTAATCCCATGATAGATAGCATATTGTTCTGGCGTATATTCTTTAACTTTGAATACTGTAAATAGAGAACAGATTATCAAAATAATTGCACCAACATAAAACGAGACGACAACTGATTGTGGAATTACACCATTAGGCGCCACATTCGAGACACCAATAATCGTTAAAACGAATGGAAATATACTAGCCAACACTGCCCCAGTATTAGATAAGAAACTTTGAATTGAATAAGCAAAGCCCTTTTGATCTTCATTAACCATATCGCCAACCATCATTTTAAATGGTTGCATCGCGACATTAGAAGACACGTCCATAAACATAATTGCAATTGCCCCAAACATTAAAGCTGTTACTGACCCCGCTCCAAAACCAAAACTTCCTGAATTAGGTAGTAGGCACATTACAATAACGGCTACAACGGCACCAACTAAAAGGTATGGTATACGACGACCGAGTTTAGGCATCCACGTACGATCAGAATAATAACCAACAATTGGTTGTACTACCATTCCGGCTAGAGGAGGTAATATAAAGAAAAATCCTAACTTTGTTGGATCAGCTCCCAATGTTTGAAAAATTCTCCCCATATTCGAACTTTGAAGCGCAAATGCCATTTGAACACCTAAAAAACCAAAACTCATCATCCAGATTGTACTAATTGGCAATTTAGGCAGCGTGGCAGTTTTAACTACCGTATTTTTTTCATTATCCATTATAAACTCTCCTTACTTAAATTTAATAAAATCCATCGAACGTCTTCGATATGTTTTATTATGCAACCGTTTGCATTAAATTGCAAGCGGTTGCACTAAAAATATAAAAAAAAGTGAAATCCTTTTCACTTTTCTTATTATAAATATTAAATTTAATCTTCTAACGTACTTTATGTGGAACAACAATATATCCTCTAGTGTCATCTGAAAATACTAACTTAGCTGCTTCCTGCCCTAATTTATCTGGATATAAATCAACACAATGGAAATTATTATTACCCATTCGACTAAATAATTGATTATTATTAAAAACAATTACCGGTATATCTTTATTAAATGTTTTTTCCCAAAAATTAAAAAAAGTAAACCCAATCATATCATCGGCAGCCACAACGCCATCTACATTCGAATGTGCCTTAATGTATGAAATTAATCTATCACTATTGTCATTTCCGTGACGCAATCCTAGGTTACTACTTTCACGTTTTATTTTTAGTTCATCAATAGCATGATTAAATCCATGTTCGCGCTGTATTTCGAAGTTCCAATTCTTATTTGATTTAATGAACAATATATGTTTACTGTTATATGTTCTTTCTAAAAATTTAGTTGCATCAAAGCCCGCTAAAACATTATCATTATTTACATAAAATTGAGTTCCAGAATCAACTGGCTCACCAATAACTACATATCTTACATCATTCTGTGTCGATAAAAACTGAGTCACCATATCATTCTTTTTTGAATATAATAAAATAAAACGATGTATTTGTGCTTCAAGAACCATTGCCTGCACATTAGATAACAATTCCGTATCCGTTTGTCCCATCGCAACAGACATAACATACTTTCGGGGAGCTAGTTCTTTATTCACCCCTCGCATCATATCAATATGAAATGTATTTTCTTGGTTACCCACCTTAGTCACCGGGAATATCACCCCAACCACATTCGACTCGCCAAGGCTCAAATTTTTTGCATTTGAGTTAACCCGATATCCCATATCCTTAGCAATCAATTGAATACGGTCTCGACTTTTTTGACTAATTCGAGGATTATTATTTAATGCCCTTGAAGCTGTTGATACTGCTACATCTGCCGCTGTTGCTACATCACGAATGGTTACCATTTATTTTTTCCTCAAAATTTTATTTATCATCTTTAAATTTTTAAAACTAACTTAAATAATTTTGTATTATACATTTAAGCATACTAGTTTTCACACTCTGGTGTCAATTAAGTACACAATAAGCCATAATAAATATAGGAAAATATGCTATTAAAATTCCTCCCCGCAATTGACACAGAAAAAAGCGTATTACTTGTTAATAGTAATACGTTTTTCTTAAAAACAATTATTTCTTCTTACTTTTATCCATAACTTCAATTATTTTTTCCGAGACATCATCTTTAACATCTTCTAGTTTCTCTTTAGCTTTGCCAAGTAAACCTTCTGCCCTGCCCTTAACTTCTTCTTGTTTATCATGGGTTATCTTACCCTTAGTTTCCGTAATTTTACCCTTAATTTGATCCATCTTCGCATCTAATCTATCTTCTTTTGTCATTGTACTTCCTCCTTTTATTTGTTATAACCAACTCAATCGTTGGTTTTCTTAAAAAGACTTAATGAACAGATAACAATTACACCTACGAGAATATATATAATACCGTAACTAGCGGGGATGGCACCTTCAAATAGAAAGGCAATCAGATCAAATCCAAAAATACCTACTAATAACCAATTTAAGCCACCAACAATTAATAGACTAAACAAAATATTATTAAGCATTCTCATCTCTGTCTCCCCCTCTACTATTTGGGTACATCTTAAGTATACCATCCCAACATTGGAAATCAATTAATATGATTATAATAACCATAATTAAAAATGAATGTACATTTAAATGAATAATTGCGGATACTAATACCCTTCCTTAAATAACAACACATAAATAGCCCTTCAATATCAGATTTACGTCTGGCATCGGAGGGCACTTCATTGAATGAATTTTATAATAAACATATATTATTTATTGTAAAACATTAAATTAATAGTTATTTTCTTGTCTTTCAACATTTTCAATATTTTTTTTAACAAACTCTTCTTCAATATCATCCCAAGATAATTTAAGATCAACCAATCCAAACTTTATAAAAAGATGCCAAGCGTGTTTAAAATCTTCCAATTTATGACTAAACAAACTTTTAGAAATCATTAATTTTAGCGATAAAAAAACTTTATTTAGAGATATCGTCATTGGTTTTTTTGCAAAATTAGCCATTTCGTCATCACTGATTAATAGCAGGTAAGTCCATTTATTTTGGTTTGCAATATTAAAGAAAAAACTCATCGCATCAACATATTCTGAAAGTACCGTTTCTTCGTGCGTTTTACCTGCTTCAGTTTTTTGTCCTCGATTATCTTTCCAAACCTTAAACCACTCAACTGTATTTGCTAATTCTGATAACTCAACATCCAAACTTACATAAGCGTTAAATAATCTTTCTTCTGGACTCCATCTGATTTTTTTATCCTGGATAACATCTCGGTCAAATTTTCGTTCCATTTGGATCATATCTGTTAAATTCACTTATTTTCCTCCAAAAAAATCTGTCCCTTAATGGACAGATTTTATCTTATTATTTAAATATTAAGGGATCTGATTTAATACTTAACTCACTGATATTATTTAAATACCAGTTCCTAATGAAAGGTTCATTTAGTAAAATATCAAACCATGATATTTCCTGAGTCGTATCCATAACTGCGATAACCCATTTTTCATTGTCATTTTCGCCCATTTGCTGTTGATCGTAAATCGTTATTTCTGAGTTTGCTAGTTTTAGGACGGCACTATTATTAGCGCCCGCTTCAACCATTAACTCATTCTCTGAAGCAAGCACGAATAATTCATCGATAACATCTCTCTTGAGCATGTCTTCAGCTAATTCATATCTTGCCGGGTTCCCTGAATCCAAAAGGTTAAGATCAACACTGAATCCATAGTCCTCTTTTAAATACGTTGCAAAATCAATCAACATCATTTCAAGGTGCTTAATTGCTTTTGCATCTAGTTTCTCTAAATAACTAACAATTAAGACATTCGTAATAGCCGAACTATTAATCCGAATCATTCTCTTACGTAAATTCAGATAAAAAAGCGAAGCGCCTGACTCTTGCGCAACATAATAAGCGCCATCGCTATCATCAATTTTGAATGAAAAACTATCAACAGCATTAATTCCAGGAATCTCATGAACAAGTGCTTTTCTAGGTTCCGAAAAATGTAAAATAGCTGTTTCATTATCATGTAAGTCCATTAATCGATTAAAGAAGAGTATACAATAATCTGCAGCACTATATTTTTGTGGGAAAGTTAAATAGCTCGTATCTAATTGATAGCCCATTAAACTCATTGCAGCATCAATTAATTCAACTTTATCTTGCGTGTTCATCAAAATATCTAATGTTTCAGTAAATTTGATACCGTTATTTAAACTCAATTTAATTTGTTCGTTAAATTCTACTAAACGAGATTTTGTTGAAATTAATTTTTTTTCTTTTTCTGCCATTATTCAGTCACCTGTCCTTTTTGACTAATTAGGTGAGATAAATAATTGCTATATAATTCATTATTATGTTTAGTAAATTTTTCAAAGTCACCAAATACACCTATAACACTCTGTCTTTCATAACCAATTAATGTATCTTCCTTAGCTAAACTTAAAACATCAGTCTCGCTTGATTTAATTTCTTGATAGGCGCTATTAGCTTCTTCGTCCATTTCAGTTAATTTCGTCAGACGTTCTTTCAGAACATGTCGTTCTTCACGAATACGTCCAGCATCCCAAGGACGACCTTTTTCTTGCGAGTTACGTTTCATTTCTTCACGAATTTTATCTTTCTCAGAATCACGTTCATCTTGAGAATCAACTAATTCTTGACGTTCTTTATTTTGAGTTGAAATTTGATTAATCTTATCCGTATTAACGCGCTTATTCGTTGATTCTAGTTCAAACGATTTAGCTAACTTAGCTAGCTCTTCTTCATCGAATTTAAATTCAACATTCAAAACGTCTAAATACCCAAATTCTTTACGATCCCACCAGTTACCAAAATGAATTTTAAATTTTCCAACTGTCATTTCTTCAAAATAGAAGAATGGATAAGCATCACGTAAATATGAAATAAGTTTCAAGCTTAAATATTGTTGAATTTGCGGATAATCTTTAACGACCAATTCTTCTTGAACGGCCATTTCCGAAACGCTTCTCTTTTTTAATAAAAGTTGCGCATAACGTGATTGGTTAATTAATTGATAAACTAAGCGATCATCTTGTTGTTTAATGGCCTCTCTTAGTTGATTTAAATATTCAACTTTTTTAGAGAGTGCGAATTCTATATTATTCGTAGCTTCATCATGATCTGATAAACTAAATTGGTTGTCTTTCATCATGTTTTACCCCTTTATTTCATATTTAATTGTTGCTTTTTTTACTATGTATTTTATTATTCGTTGCATAATCAAAAAAACTAAAACAATTTTACTTGCTCTAGTTTCATTATCAATCATTTAGTTAGTCATTTCAAATCTTTATTACACTTTTTTTAATAAAGTTCTAAATATTGATCTCTTTCCCATTCAGAAACTTCTTGACGATAAGCGGACCATTCCAATTGTTTAGCTTCAATAAAGCTTGGATATAAATGAGGACCCATCGCTTTTTCCATAACATCATCTTTTTCTAGCGCTTTAATGGCATTATGCAACGTCGATGGTAAATCGCCAATTTGGTTATCTTGACGTTCTTGACGATTCATCACATAGATATTTCTATCAACAGATGCTGGTGGAACAACCTTATTTCTAAGTCCATCAAGTCCTGCTTCTAAAATAGCAGCAATAACAAGATAAGGATTAGCTGTTGCATCAACACTTCTTAACTCTAACCGAGTTGATAATCCTCGTGCAATTGGTACACGCACTAATGGTGAACGATTACGGCCAGACCAGGCAACATAAACAGGTGCTTCAAATCCGGGTACAAGTCGCTTGTATGAATTAACCGTAGGATTTGTTACTGCCGTGTAGCCACGAGCATGCTGTAATAACCCGCCGAGAAATTGATAAGCTGATTCAGATAATTGCATCTCGTCCTTTTCATCAAAGAAGGCATTACCATCTTTATGGAATAACGACATGTTAATATGCATCCCTGAACCATTAATACCATTCAATGGTTTGGGCATAAATGTTGCATGTAAACCATGCTTTCTGGCAACTGTCTTAACAACTAATTTGAACGTTTGAATATTATCGCAGGCTTGTAGCGCGTCCGCGTATTTAAAATCAATTTCATGCTGACCGGGTGCAACCTCATGATGAGAAGCTTCAACGTCAAAGCCCATGTTTTCTAATTCTAAAACAATATCTCGACGACAATTTTCACCCAAATCAACTGGTGCTAAATCAAAATAGCTTCCTTTATCATTTAACTGCGTTGTTGGTTTCCCAGTAATGGGGTCTAATTTAAATAAGAAAAATTCTGGTTCAGGTCCAATATTAAATTCCGTAAAGCCTAAATCGTTCATTTCTTTTAAAACACGGATTAAATTATTTCTTGGATCGCCTTGGAATGGAGTTCTGTCGGCGTTATAAACTTCACAAATAATACGCGCAATTTTACCATGTTCATGTTCCCACGGAAAAATCATCCAAGTCGATAAATCTGGGTATAGGTACATATCACTCTCTTCGATTCGAACGAATCCGTCGATTGAAGAACCATCAAACATTAATTTGTTTTCCAATAATTTGTCTAGTTGGCTAATCGGAACTTCTACGTTCTTAATAATTCCGAATAAATCTGTAAACATTAGTCTTAAAAACTTAACGTTCTCTTTCTTTGCCAGTGAAACAATATCATCTTTAGTGTATGCAGCTTTTGCCATTTTATCTCTCCTCGTTATTTATAATTTATAGAGGCTTGTTTGCGTTAAAAGAAGGTTCATCAGGATTTTTGAGTCCACTAACTGAAAGAAATTCATTTTGAAAAATACGTCTAACATCGTTATCGCTTAAAGGTTTCTTTAACAATTCACGTTGTCTCTTAGCGCGCACTTCTTTTTCAAGATAAATTTCCTTAATGCCAACCATATTTACGCCTTCATCCAAATAATCTTTAATTTCAAATAATTTATCAATATCATTCAGTGAATACATTCTACGATTACCATCATTTCTTTGGGGCATAATCAGTTCTTGCTCCTCATAGTAACGAATCTGACGAGCCGTTAAATCCGTTAATTTCATTACCGTTCCAATTGGTAGAACCGCCAATGACCTTCTGAGTTCCTTCTCTTTCATAAACAAGCCTCCTCTTTAATTACAGTCTTATAGTAACAAGGAAATAAATCGCTGTCAACGCGCAATGTTAGATTTTATGACATAACTTGAAGCTAACCGTTTAATAAAATGTTTTTTCTACGGCTGCCGTAACGGCCAACTTAACATGCGCATACGTTAATCCGCCCTGAACATAGAGTGTATAAGGCTCTCTTAGTGGACCATCGGCTGATAATTCAACACTAGCACCTTCAACAAAAGTTCCCGCAGCCATGATAACTTTATCTTCATAACCGGCCATCTCACTCGGTTTAGGTTCAACATAAGCATCTACAGGGGATTCGTGTTGGATAGCTTGCGCAAATTTAACCATAGGTTCCGGTTTACCAAAGTTAACCGTCTGAATTAAATCTGTTCGAGGTGCATTCCATTTGGGTGAAACATCTAACCCCATTTTTTCAAGTAAAGCACTTGTGTAAATGGCACCCTTAATCGCCTCACCCGTTACATGAGGTGATAAAAAGAACCCTTGAATGAAATCTCTCATAACATTTAAGGTTGCGCCCTCTTCGTTACCTGTACCGGGAGTTGTTAACCGATAACCAGCCTGTTCAATTAAATCTGCTCGGCCAACAATATAACCACCCGTTTTAGCTAGCCCGCCACCTGCATTCTTAATTAAAGAACCTGCCATAATATCAGCTCCAACTTCTGTTGGTTCAATGGTTTCAGAAAATTCGCCATAACAATTATCAATAAAAATAATGACATCTTTCGAAATGTTCCGTACTTCTTTGATCATGTCCGCAATTTCAGAGACAACAAAACTATCTCGGGTCGCATATCCTCGAGAACGTTGAATGGCGACAACTTTAACTTTATCAGTCAATTTTTCTTTCAAGCCCTCAACGTCCATATGATCATCATCCGTCAATGGCACATAATCAAACCCAATGCCGTATTCTTTCATTGAGCCAATACCAGTACCGGAAACACCAATAACTTCCTGAATCGTATCGTATGGCATCCCTGTGATGTACAATAAGTCGTCCCCAGGTCGTAACATACCAAAAAGGGCTGTTGAAATTGAGTGGGTGCCGGAAACAATTTGTGGTCTCACCATTGCCGATTCTGTTTTAAAAACATCTGCATAAATACGATCAAGTCCGTCACGACCAATATCATCATAACCATAGCCCGTTGATCCGGCAAAATAAGTTTCAGAAACATTATTTTTCTTAAATGCTTCTAAAACTTTTTGTTGATTAAATAGAACTTGTTCATCGATTTCTTTTAACTTTGATTCAATCTGAGTATCGGTTTCTGCCACAATTTCAACCAATTTATCTGGTAAGCTATCTGTCCATTTTTTCATCTATTCATCTCCTGATATCTTTTAATTTCGTAACCAATCGGTCACTTGTTGCTCTATCATAGCCATCTGTTCTGGATATTCAATTAGATCAAACCAGTTGACCGTCATCTTATTCCTGAACCAAGTTAGCTGTCTCTTTGCATAGCGCCTTGAGTTTCGTTTAATTAATTCTGTTGCTTCTTCAAGTGATTGAGTGTTTTCAAAATAAGGATATAATTCCTTGTAACCAATTCCTTTTCCGGCCGGAAGATCATCAATTTTCTGGTCAAAGAGCCATCTCGCCTCATCGATAAGTCCCGATTGAATCATTAAATCAACCCGTTGATTGATTCGATCATATAAGACAGCCCTATCTGTAGACAAACCGATAATGAACGGATCATACTCATTCGTTTTTTTGTCATTCTGTGCAGAGAATAACGCTTTTGATTTCTGAATAACCTCTAAAGCTCTAATTACTCGCAGTGTATTATTGACAGGAATCTTTATTGCAGCCTTTGGATCCAAATCGTTTAACTCCTGCCAAATTGCTTCAGGTCCCAGTTGTTCGGCACGTTCTTGAAGCTTCCCTCTAAGGGTTAAATCATCGTCATTTTTTGTACCCAACTGAAAATTATCAAGTAGCGCTTGCACATAAAAGCCAGTTCCTCCAACGATTATTGGTAGTTTTCCTTTAGCAGCAATATCAGTAATAGCCGCACGACTTTCTTCTACAAACTCGGCAACTGAATAGCGCTCATCGCTATTTTTATGATCAATTAAATGATGTGGTATTCCATCCATCTCATCTTCCGTCACTTTAGCGGTTCCAATGTCTAACTTACGATAAACCTGCATAGAGTCACCCGAAATAATTTCACCATTTAATTTTTTCGCCAACTTAATTGATAAATCAGTTTTACCAACTGCAGTTGGTCCAACAATCAGCAATACTTTTTGTGTCATTTCTAATCTCCTTGAATGTTCCCTCGCACTTCCAACGCCTTTGCTGGGTAATCTGTAAAAATAGCGTCATACTTCTTTTTAAAACAATAGGTCATATCTTTAGTCGAATTAACCGTCCAAGGACGAATTAATAACTTTGGCCAAAATAAACCGTGTCGTTCCCTCAACCAAGTGACATCAGGATGTAAGCTAGTAATTAAATGATTTTTAGCCAAAAGACGCGATTCTTTAATTTTAAATTGAAACAAACTTGCAAATTCAGCTTCAGGGTTAATTTTTTGTATTCTTCGAATTGAGTTTGGATTAAAACTCGAATACAAAAGATGAATATCCGCTGGTAATTGCCTCATTTGTTCGTTCACGAGTTCTTCAATTCCTTGATACTCAATATGATTTGTTTTCAATTCCAAATTAAATGTCCCCTTAAAGTTATTGCGCTTCAATAATTCAATAACTTCTTCTAAAGTTGGAATTTGTTCACCCTCATAGTCGTTGCTAAACTTAACGCCAGCATCTGCTTTTTTTAATTCAGTTAGCGTTAAATCAGTTACTCTACCTGTTAAATTAGTTGTTCTATCAATTTTTTCATCATGCATAATGATTAGTTTGCCATCTTTGGACAACTGAACATCGGTCTCAATGCCATCAGCACCTGCATCTATTGCGGCCTGAAAACTAATTAATGTATTTTCTGGTCTGGTTCCCTTACTACCACGATGTGCAAAAATTTTCGTCTTCATTCGCAATCCACCCCTAACTTCCAAAAATTATTATATCATTAATCAAAAAATAGCGGTGCTTTTAGTGGCAATTTTAGCCGGAATAAGTCATAATGAAGGGGTCAAATGAATAAGGAGGTCTACATAATGAAAAACTTCTCAAAAGGATTCTTTGTTGGAGCAGCTGCAACTGTAGGCGCATTAATTGGTAGCGTTGTTGCCTTTAAAAAAACCGTCGTTGCACCTCTTGAAGAAAAAGAACAAATGATTGAAGATAATCGTAAACGTGCAACACGTAAGAGTCGCTCATCACATCATTCATAAACTAATAAAAGCATCGAAGAATAAAAATTCTTCGATGCTTTTATTTATTTAACGTTTTTTAGTTTTTCCATCCCATTTTGAAAAACCTGTTTTCAAAATAGTAATATCTGTATATCCTTGTTTATGCAACTTAAAAGCAGCACGAGTACTAATCGATTTACCTTGATCATATAGATAAAGTGGTAAATCTTTTCTTAATCCACCAACTGCAGTTTTAAATTGAGAATATGGAATATTTCTAGCACCCATGATGTGAGAAGCATCAAATTCACTTTTTTCACGTAAATCAACGATTTGCGCTTTGCGCATACCTTCATTAAATTCTTCATTTGTAACTAATTTAGCTGAACGACGGCCCATGTACCAAAGGTAAAATTGATTACCAGCAAGACCTACTAAAATAATAATTAAAATAATATTAATGATTACATTAACTTTCATTGCTCCTAAAATCATGATGGTTCTCCCCTCAATTATTATTTAATAAACTGACGAGCAAGTGAAGCGGCACCGATAACGCCAGCTTCATTTCCCAATTGCGCTAATTTTAATGATGTTGATGAACGAACTGTTGGGAATGAGAATTGTTTAAAGTATTTTGTTACTTGATCCAACAAGAAAGTTCCAGCGGCAGAAACACCACCACCGATAACAATATAGGCAGGGTTCAACATGTTACCCAAGTTTCCACAAGCCAAACCTAAGTAATAAGAAACTCTATCTACAACCATTTTACCCAAAGCATCGTTATCTTTAGCCAAATCAAAAACTAATTTTGATGTTATTTCTTGACCATCATCTAACATTTCTTTTAATTTTGATTGACCAGCAAATTCTTCAGCCATATCGCGAGCAACACGTACGACACCTGTAGCTGATGCGTATTGTTCTAAACAACCTCTCTTGCCACAAGTACACATGTAACCATTTGGTTCAACCGTAATATGTCCAATTTCGCCACCAGCACCAGCAACACCATGCACTAATTTACCGTTGGCAATGATTCCACCACCGACACCAGTTCCAAGTGTAATAAAGGCAACTTCATCATCATCTTCGCCAGCACCCTTCCAACGTTCGCCTAAGGCAGCAACGTTAGCGTCGTTATCAATGGCAAATGTAATTTGAGTACCTGCTTCAATTTCTGATTGAACATTTTGCAATGTTTTCCAGTTTAAATTGTAGGCACCAATGACAGTTCCGTTTGCACGATCAACTGTACCCGGTGAGCCCATGCCAATTCCACTGAATTGGTCTGCAGTCATATCGAATAATTGGATATGATGATTAATTGAATCAATGATGTCTGGCACGATATGTGAACCTTCATCAAGGACGTTTGTTTCAATACTCCATTTTTGTTGAATTTCGCCTGTTTCTGTTAAAATTGCAAATTTAACCGTTGTGCCACCTAAGTCAACACCGATTAATTTTTTCTCAATTGCCATTATTCAATTCCTCCGCTTATGCTTTCAATTATTTTGTTCTTCGATTCTGTGTTCGTGAGATAGTACAATTTTAGCCCTAGCATAGATTTTATCATCAATCACACCTGATCGATGTAAATTATCTAATTCTAACGCCATCAGTTCTATGTCCCACATTCGCTTACCAACATAGACATACACACCGAATTGCTTCAATAGTTGTTGGACATCGTATAAATCTTTCATTTGGTAGCCACCACCTTAAGCTAGATACTGTTAGAAACACCAATTCTGATTAGAACTAAATTAATCACGATAAAAATAATGAATGCTGCTATCTGTTTAACACGACTAATCTGTGCTAGATTTGGTGCACCCACGGTAGTTGCAATTAAGAATCCGGATAAAATACCACCAATATGGGCGGCATTATCTGTACTTGACGACATAAATCCAAATACCAGATTTAACATAATAAATAGTAGAAATTGCTGTGACATCTGTCTGAAATAAGCACTTTCTCTAAAGTTATCTCCTAGCATTAAAAAAGCACCAAACAACCCAAAAATAGCACCACTGGCACCAGCCGAGATGGTATCGGGACTGAACGTAAAGCTGGCAATATTTCCGGCAATACCTGCCAATAAATAAATACCCGTAAAACGCCAATGTCCAAACATTGTCTCGATTTGAATTCCTATAAAGTACAGCGTAAACATATTAAGTACGATATGTTCAAAGCCAATATGCAAAAATATGGGATTAAATAACCGCCACCACTCACCATTTATGATCAGTGGATTGTATTTTGCACCAAATTCAATTAATACATTTGTATCCTGGCTACCACCGGCAATCGTCATCATGACAAAAATAATTGCCGATAGTCCAATGAAGAAGTACGTCATAAATGGTGTGTTTTTATATTTTGCCAAATTCATGAAATAGCTCCTTATTTATCTACAAATTTACAAAATAACGTTTACAAGATTTTGTTTCAAATAGTATAAAAGTTATTTAAAATAAAAAAACAACAGGAAAATTCCCGTTGTTATTTTGTTTCGCGATGTAAAGTAACCTTACGATCACGTGGGCAAAATTTATTAAGCTCAACACGATCTGGATTATTACGTTTGTTTTTACTTGATAGGTATGTCCGTTCATGACATTCCGTACATTCTAATGTAATGTGTACACGCATGGTTGCAACCCTCCATATATTTCTTCATAATTTCATAAGACATATTAGTCTTTAACGTCTTATATAATATCATTATTAATAAGTAAACGCTAGTGTTTTTTTTTATTTGTTAAGGAAATTTACTTTACAGCACTAAAATTACTAACTCTGATGCTTATTTACCACTAGATTCCACCATTTTCCAGAATGCTGAGTAAATTTTAACCGCTGCCTGCGAGTTAATACCACTACCTGTATTGTTAGCCATACCAGGGAATACTAACGCAACAACCACTTTAGGTTTATTAGATGGCGCATATGAAGCCAAACTAAGTGCTTCTGTTTCGGCCGTACCATAGAATGTTTGCGCAGTACCTGTTTTAGCAGAAATAGATGGTGTTACATCACTCATCGTACCACCAGTTCTCAATGAGTTCGATCCGTGAACAACTTTATAGAATCCAGATTGAACAACATCAAATTCTGATTTTGTTGCGTTAACCGTGCTTAAAATATTAGGTGTCATTTCCGTTTTTACGGATCCTAATGAGCCATCTTCGTTCGTTGAACGAATTGCTTTAACAATTTGTGGTTGCAATCTTGTCCCACCATTAGCCATCGTTGACATATATTGCGCTAATTGAATTGTCGTGTATGAATCATAATTTCCGAAAGATAAATCAAGTGCCTTACCAATATTTTCTTGATTAGCGACCCCTTCAAATCCGGTTGATTCTCCAGGTAAATCGACACCAGTCTTGATGCCCAGTCCAAATTGATTAAAATAACCTCGCATTTTTGGGAAGATAGAATTGGCCATATCAAGTGAAGAACCGCTTGAATACTTGAATCCACCCTCACGCATTGCTAATTGCATCATGTATGAGTTAGAAGAAACCATTAACGCATCAGACGCCGACAATGCAATATTAGCCGAACCAGAAGCATTAAACCATGATGATTTAGGTGCCGTTCCGGCAAGCCTGATTGGTTCATCAGTTATGGTGTTACTTGATGGCGTGATCACACCATCCATCATAGCTCCCATAACTGTCGCACCTTTAACAACTGAACCCATTGTAAACACTTGATTTATCGAACCCAGTGCATCATCTGTAATCTTACCCGTCTTAACATTACGATTAACCCCAGCCATGGCATAAACCGCACCAGTATTGGGATTCATAACAACCGCATAAGCACCAGGATTATATGGATTACTTCCGGCAATTGATTTCACACTATCATTCATAATCTTTTGTACTTCAGCTTGGAACCCGGCATTAATATTTAAAACAAGGTTATCCCCTTTTTCGCCGCTATACTCTTGTGCTTGTTTTACAATTTTACTATTGGCCACTTCAACTTTTGTTTGTGACTTCGTTCCTTTTAAAACATCTTCATACTGTTTCTCTAAGTAACTTTGTCCAACACTATCATTTCTTGAATAGCCTTCAGCCATTAATGTTTCAATATTATCACTAGGTAACCCAGTTGATTCACTAGTAACATTTCCAATGATACTATTCATACTTTTACCATTTGGATAACTTCTTGACCAATTAGTCCCGATCTTAATGCCATTCATGCCTGATAAATGTTCACCAACTTCGGCCATTTCCTTATCCGATACGTCAGCTGTTTTTAAATAGACCGTTGATAATGAGTATGCCCCTGTCATTTTGGCAAAAACAACGGCGGCCTCTTTTTCTTTATCATTTAATGAGTCAATATTATTTTTAACAACATAATCAACTGCCATCGCGTTAAAATCGGTACTAGCTAATTTATTGACATCAGCATTAGTTAAATTTTTTTCTTTTTTAATTGCAGCAGTAACCGTAGCTAGGTGTTTGGTATCTGCCAAATAATAGTCGGCAGCATTACGATCCGTTAATTTTTTTGTATCAATACTGACATATGTTACTAAGTTATTAGCAATTTTATATAAATCAGGCGATAAAACCCCTGAGCCTTTTGTGTACGTAATTGCACGTGAAGAGTTGTTACCAACTAAGACTTTACCCGTTGAATCGTAAACCATCCCTCGTTGAACATTCTTCGTTTCTGTTGTCGTATCCGTGCTGTTAACGGTTGCTTCAAATGAAGCCCCGTTTAAAATTTGTAGATAAGCTAATTGTGCTAGTAATGCCGCAAAGAGCAAGAAAACAATAAAGAATAAGAAATTTAACCTGAATGGAATGTGCGATTTATTTTGTTTACTTCGACCTTGCTTTGATTTTGGAAGTTTCACGTTTAATTACCTCTCACTGTATCGTTATTAGTCTTTTATTTCGTATAAATATATCACTTATCATATTACCACATTTTGAGACCCATTGTGATCATAAGCGAGAGAACGAATTAGAATGTAATAAAAACTTTAATTATCTTCTTATTTGGTGCTTATATCCGTGATTGATTCATGCGATTAATGCCTAAATATGCTATTCTTATTACCATACATTAATAGTCAGAGAGGTTTTACAATGCTCCCAATAAAAAATTATCTAAAAAAACATCGTGTTCTTCTTTTAAGCTTTCTTATTCCGTTCACCATTATGCTTTGTTACTTCATTGGTCGGAAAATGTATCCGTTTGGCAACAGTTCTTTATTAACTGTTGATTTGGGTCAGCAATATATTGATTTTTTCTCATACTTTAGAGCAACGCTTCTTCACCATCCTACAAGTTTCTTCTACTCATTTTCACAAGCCATTGGTGGCGATATGTTAGGCGAATGGGCGTACTACTTGATGAGTCCTTTTAATCTCATCTTTTTGCTTTTTCCGGGTAAATCAATAATCGCTGGAGTGATGGTGGTCACGCTTCTAAAATATGCTTTATCAGGCCTCACATTTGGACTACTCCTGAAAAAAACAACCAGAATGAACTCATTTTACATTCCACTTTTTGCTACGGCGTACGCTTTAATGGGTTGGACGATTGCAAATCAGCTGAATCTGTTATGGTTGGACGCGGTAATATTATTACCTCTTGTCATTCTAGGTTTTGAAAAACTACAAAATAATTCTAAGAGTTGGGCATACACCTGGTGGCTTGCATTACTTTTAGTTGTTAATTACTACATGGGTTATATGGTTTGTCTCTTTATGATTTTATACTTCTTGTATACCACAAGTCGTTTAAACGTAACGTTTAAACAATTCCTGAAAAAAACTTGGACTTTTACATATAAATCACTAATTTCTGTAGCGATTTCAGCCGTTATCTTATTTCCAACCCTCTTTTCGCTACTTTCAAGTAAGGGCCAATATACTGAAGAATCTATTAAGGCGAAGTTTGAGTATAACCCATTAGCAATGCTGTCAAAATTTGTAATCGGTTCTTTTAATTTTGATCAAATGCCTTCTGGATTTCCAAATATCTTTGTCGGAAGCCTGGTTTTAATTGGCTTTATTTTATATTTCATGAATATTCGTTTCTCTATTAGAGAACGAGTCGTCGCTTTCTTAATCACAAGTTTCCTCGTTTTATCTATGTGTTTTGAACCTTTAGATTTATTATGGCATGGGATGCAGTTCCCAGTTTGGTATCCTTATCGCTTTTCATTCGTATTTTGTTTTTGGATTATTCTATTGGCCGCTCAACAGTTCGAATACTTTAATCCTATTAAATATTGGAAGATAGGCATCGTAAGTATTTTATTCATTGGCATGTTCACTTACCTATTCTTATCAGGAACGACATACAATTATCTATCAAACGAAACATTGTTTTTATCGATTCTATTCATTCTGTTAATGCTAATATTAATTCAGTTTCAAGACCATTCATCACCTTCATTTAAATGGTTATTATTTATGGGTGTTATTGCCGAAATGTCTTGTAATGCCGTTTATTCACTAGATAATATCAGTTATTTATCTACGAGCGAGTATGACGTTTCAACATCAGCTTTGGCAACAGAGAGTAAGTCATTAAAGAAAATAGATAATTCTTTCTACCGTGTTGCTCAGACTTATAGTCGTACCAAAAATGATGCAATGTCAGCCGATTTCTTCAGCGGATCGCACTTTAGCTCTGCGTTCTCTAAATCTATTCCGACCTTTTATGGTAAGATTGGGCAACCAGACGGCGATAACTATGTCACCTATTCAAATGGGACTTTACTGACAGATGCTTTATTAAATATGAAATACGTTTTTACTCCGAAACAAATGAAATCGTCAAAAGCTCTCACGACACAACTTGACACCCTAACGCCACTGACCGAAAAACCCGATACGTCTTACTATAATACTGTTTCAAGTGGTTCATTGACTGAGACAGTCAAAAATCCTTACGCCTTATCAGTTGGTTACGTGGCAAATGATACTATTCTTTCGAAGAAAAATAAGGAAACTAATCCATTGAGATACCAATCAAACTGGCTAACTTCCCTAACGGGTACTGACAATAGTACTTTATTCTCACCAATCAATTTTAATACCGTCAACTTTGACAATGTTGGTTCACAAGCCAATTTAACCGACTCTATGTTAACTAAAACTAAATTGAGTAAACCTGGAATCGTAACCTTTACTTATACGCCAACAACAAATGATGCATATTACTTAACTTTAGGTGCTGGATTAAGTACTGATAACGTCCTATTTAAGTTAAATGGTCATGAATTAAAACAATATAAAACTTATCGAAATACTGTTGTTGTAAATATTGCGTCAAATGATAAAGGTAAAAAAATCACTTTAACAGCAAAATTAAAGAAAAGAACCCTTTTCTTAGAAAACTTCACGCTCTACCGAATGGATATAGGGTCATTTGAAACGCAAATTAATCATTTGCAGGCAAATGAATTAAACGTAAAAAAATATAATCAACATTCAATTACTGGCTCAGTAAATGTTAAAAAGACTCATCAGGCTATTTTCACAACTATTCCGTATAGCAAAGGTTGGCATGTAAAAGTAGACGGTAAGTCGGTCTCAACAACTAAATCTATGGATACCTTCCTTGCCTTTAGTGTTGCGCCTGGTAAACATACTGTTAAGCTCGTTTATTGGCCACCTTACATGGGTATTGGCTTACTAATTTCGATTCTAGCTATATTAATCGTTCTCATTAACCCAATCACGGCTGTAATTAAAAGATTGATTAGATAGTTTTTGCATAATACAAAAGGATAAGATTGCATATCGCAATCTTATCCTTTTTATTTTGTTTTATTCATTTTTCCATCAAATTCTGTAACAAATCTTGTTTCCCCGATAATTAACAATTGATCGTTTGGTAAAATTATCTGGTCCGCCAATGGCGAAATAATCATTTCTTTCCCACGCCTAATACTAATCACATTCAGGTTAAACGTTGATCTAAAGTTTAACTCATCTAATGTTTTATTAACGTATCTTGGGTCCGTCATATCAATCTCAGCCAGTCGATACCCATCGTCCAAATCTAGATAGTCTAGCAAGTGATTAGAGCTTAATGCCCTACCAAGTTTTATTCCCATATCTCGTTCAGGATGTACAATATGATCTGCCCCAACTTTTTGGAGTACCCGAGCATGATATTCATTTAAAGCCTTAGCCGTCACAACGGGAACGCCTAACTCTTTAACCATTAATGTAACTAAGATGCTAGCTTGAATATCTTCACCAATTGCCACAATGACGTGATCAAAATTACGGATTCCAATTGACTTAAGTGCTTCATCATCTTGCGCATCCGCAACAACGGCATGCGTTGCAATATCCATATAGTCGTTTACCCTTGCTTCATCCTTATCAATAACCAAAACTTCTTGTCCGGATTCAATCAAAGTTTGACAAACACTCGAACCAAATCGGCCCAGTCCAATGATTGCAAAATTCTTTTTCAATTTATTTCACCCACTTAATTTTAATAAAAAAGGATTAAGAAACAAATATATTTGCACCTTAATCCTTTCTATTTAGCTTTTATAAATTATCTTTAACATCCGTAATTTTAACATCGAAATTACCATTTGGTGTTTCAATCGTCACTGTTTCGTTTAATTTATGACCAAGTAACCCCTTGGCAATTGGCGATTCATTCGAAATCTTACCAGACATTGGATCAGCTTCTGCCGCACCAACAATCGTATATGTTTCCGCTTCTTCACCAGGTTCCACAAATGAAACTGTTTTTCCAACTGAAACTTCGTCATCGTCTATACCGGCATTATCAATGATTTCTGCATAATGTAGCATATGCTCGATTGTCTTTACGCGACCTTCAACAAAGCTTTGTTCATCTTTAGCTGATTCATATTCTGAATTTTCTGATAAATCACCATAGCTACGCGCAATTTTAATTCGGTTAATAATTTCTGCGCGTGTTTTTGTTTTTAATGTTTCAAGTTCTTCTTCAAGTTTAACTTTACCGTCTACGGTCATTGGGTATACTTTATCTTCTGCCATTACTTACTCCTCTTAAAATTGATATGTTCAATATGCCTATCAGATTAACATTTAATGTTGCGATTGTAAACCGGTTACGTAAATTATTGCACGTAACCATTATCCGTTTGAGTCGTAGGAGAAAAGGCTTGATAATATTCGTATGTCTTAGAATACTCTATTTTTTTAGAATTTGAGTTGAAAATGAAATAGATATTATCTTTCTTCCTGTCCAACGGTTTTAATACGGCCTGAATGGAATCCAAGCTGGCATTATTAAACGGACCCGGTCCAAATCCTTTGTAGACATACAAATTATATGGTTTATCCGTATAATAGTCCGCCGATGTTAAGTCTTTCTGCGGTGTGTTTAAAGCATAACTAGTTGAAATGTTCGATTGTAGCGGAATCTCTGCATCAATTCGATTAAAATATACACCCGCAATTTTCTGTCGATCGGCATGATTTGCCGTCTCCTTTTCAACTAATGAAGAAAGCGCAATAACATTTTGAACCGTTAATTTTTGTTTTGATATCGTTTCATAATAAGGTGATAACTCATCATTGGCCTTAACAATCATTTGTTCAACAAGATCCTTCAACGTCGTCTTTTTATAAACAGTGTACGTTGCCGGAAACAGATAACCTTCTAAATGATATCTGACATTTTTAGACGCCATAGAAGAATTTAAAAGTTCCGGATATTTTTTGTCCAAATATGCTAAAAAAGTTTTATTTTTCATTAGTTTAATAAAATCATCATACGAAAAGTTGGTTTTTTTAGCAATTGCCTTGCCAATTTCGTTGACTGTCGTTCCCTCACTAACTAAAACCTTAGTTAACGTATTTTGAATAGGTTCACTGCTACCACCTTGTTGAAGCGTCCATGCAATCTTATCTAAACTCATTGACGCTTTAAGTTGATAGTAGCCACCTTTAAATTTTGAAACATTTTTTTGTTTCACATAATAGGTATAAACAGTTCCACTTTTAATAATTTTATTTTTTTCTAAAATGGTTCCAATTTGTTTTGTATTTGATCCGATTGGAATATAAACTTGTTCAATTTTATTATTATTTTTATCTAGAGGATCTAATGACGCCTTTATATAATTATAGGTCATAAATAATATTGTCAGCAGTAACACGCATAATAATGTTATTACTCCTACAATAATTCTTTTAGCCTGCTTTTTATTATTCTCTGGTGGCAATTCCGGAGAGACATCCTCATTTTTCATTAATTAACCTCCTCGCGCTGTATAATAATGATGTCATTATGCCGCGTTTAAAATTATCGGATGTCTGCCTTAAATGTTTCTTTCAAGGCCTCAATAACACGATTAAAATCTTTCGTCACGTCTTCTTCAACTAGCGTCTTAGCGGTATCTTGATAAGTTAACGTGTAGGCAAGAGATTTCATACCGGATTCAATATGAGATCCTTGATAAAGGTCAAATAAATGAATGTCAATTAAATGTTTTCCACCCTGGTTTTTAATTAGTGTTTCAATATCACTATTAGCTGATTCATTAGCAACCATTAAGGCTACATCACGGGTAACTGCCGGGAATTTAGAAATAGGTGCAAATAGACGTTCTTCCTTTTTAGCATCAACTAATTTTTGAAGATCCAATTCAAAGACATACGTTTCTTTTAAATTAAATTCTTTAGCTGCATTAGGATGAACTTGTCCAACGAACCCGATTAATTCATCTTTTAGGTATACATCTGCCGTACGTCCCGGATGCATATCTTCGTGACTTTCAGATGCTACATAGGTAACATCATCAGCTAGTTGTAATTGTGTCAAGAGTTGTTCAACAACTCCCTTAATCATGAAGAAATCAACTGGTTGTTTCTCACTTTGCCAATTAGCAAGTTTAAATAAACCTGTCATTGCACCCGCTATATGTTCAATTTCAACGGGGCGATCTTCACCCTCGCTACGGAAAAAGACTCTACCCTGTTCATAAAAAGCAATGTTATCCGATTTACGTGCCTCATTATAACTTAAATCATCTAATAGGCCACTAATTAAATTCATTCTTACCGTTGTTCGTTCTGAACTCATTGGGAACATTAAATTAGTTGTATACACATCTTTTTCTTCAAAAATAAACTTACCGGCTTTTTCTTCAGTTGTTAGACCATAGCTGATAGCCTCCGACAATCCGGCAGATTCCAAAATATGACGTGCTTGACGAACCAATTTTTGCTTGTAAGTATATTTACCAGGTGTCATCTCACCCGTTGGAAGAGTTGAAGGAATATTGTCATAACCATAAATCCGAGCAATTTCTTCAACTAAATCTGCTTCAATACTGATATCCCAACGTCTTGCGGGTACTTCAACATTTAAAACTGATCCTCGATTGGTTACGGTAAATCCTAATTGTTGGAATAATTTAGTGATTTGCATTTCTGACAATTCAGTTCCCATCACATTATTTAAATGCGTCGTCGTTGTGTCCACAAAAGTTGATTCAGCTTCTAATAGACTTGCACTGGCCGTACCGGTAACGACTGTTCCGTCACCAAGTTTAGCAATTAATTCAGCAGCCGCATCAAGGGATTCTTGAACCGTAGCAACGTTAATCCCGCGTTCGAAGCGCATTGATGCTTCACTATGGATGCCTTGAGAACGTGCCGTTTTTCTGACCATCGAATTATTAAATACGGCAGATTCAAGTGCAACCGTGACCGTTTCATTTGTTATCTGAGTTGATTCCCCACCCATTGTTCCAGCAATAGCAATAGCTTTTTCGCCATTTGTAATAACGATATCTGAATCTTTCAATTCGCGTTTTTCAGTATCTAACGTCGTTATTTTTTCACCGGCATTTGCCGTTCTTACTAAAATATCTTTGCTGCCTAATTTATTATAATCAAATGCGTGTAAAGGTTGACCGTAATCCATTAAGATATAATTTGTAACATCAACGACATTATTAATTGGTCTAACGCCCGCATTCCAAAGTCTAATCTGTAACCACATTGGACTTGCTTTAACGGTTAGGTCCTTAATAACACGCATAGAATATGTTGGTGCTAATGTCTTATCTGGTAAAGCTAAAGAGACGTAGTCTTCAATTTTTTCATCAGAAGTTTCTTTTAAATCTGGATGTTTAAACGTAGCTGGTACGTCGTAATCTGCAGATAATTCATGAGCCACACCGCGCATGCTTAACATATCAGCACGATTGGGTGTGACATCAACGTCAATGATATCATCATTCATACCTAAATAATCAAACACTGGTTCACCAGGAACCGCATCTTCTGGCATTACGTAAATTCCCTCAACAAATTCTTTAGGAACAACACTTTCAGAAAATCCAATTTCTTGTAACGCACAAATCATACCTTCTGAGGCTTGTCCACGCATTTTACCACGTTTTATTTTAACGTTGTCCGCAATTCTAGAATTTGGGAGCGCAACGATTACTTTTTGTCCTGCCGCGATATTTGGTGCGCCACAGACAATTTGAATCAATTCTTCTTCACCGACGTCAACTTGGCAGACACTCAGATGATCTGAATCTGGATGTGGCACTAAACTATCCACATATCCAACAACGATTTTTTTAAGTCCTTCAGAGGGACGTTTAACGCTGTCAATTTCAACAGCCGTTCGTGCTATTTTTTCAGCAATAGCTTTAGGTTCAATGTCTAATGTTAAATATTCGTTTAACCAATTTTTAGATACTTTCATTATTTTCTAACCCCTCTTCGTAAATTGTGACAAGAAACGATTGTCATTCAAGTAGAAATTACGGATATCATCAATACTATATTTAAGCATCGCAAAACGATCAGGTCCTAAGCCAAAGGCAAACCCACCGTAAACTTCAGGATCAACACCGGCCATTCTTAAGACGTTTGGATGGACCATTCCGGCACCTAATACTTCTAACCAGCCTGTATACTTACAGATTGAACATCCTTTACCATGACATTTAAAACAAGTGACATCAACTTCAACTGATGGTTCAGTAAATGGGAAATAACTTGGTCGTAAACGGATTTCTTGTTCTTCACCGAATACTGTTTTGGCAATTAATTCAATTGTTCCTTTTAAGTCGGCCATTGTTACATGTTTATCAATTACTAATCCTTCAAATTGATGGAATTGATGTGAGTGAGTCGCATCATCCGTATCACGTCGATAAACTTTACCGGGCGATACCATTTTTAATGGACCTTTTGAAAAGTCATGGTTCTCCATTGTTCTTGCCTGAACGGGTGACGTTTGCGTTCTCATTAATAATTCTTTCGTAATATAGAACGTATCTTGCATATCACGTGCAGGATGATCAGCAGGTAAATTTAACATTTCAAAGTTATAATGATCTTCTTCAATCTCAGGACCAGAAACGACTTGGTATCCCATTCCTAAAAAGAGATCTTCTAATTCTTCAATAACTTGAACAATTACATGTGGTTGTCCCAATTGAATTTGAGCCCCTGGCAAGGTTACATCGATTTTCTCTTTTTCTAATTTCTTAGCCGTCTTCTTAATTTCAAGTTCTTCATTTTTTAATCGAATTGCTTCTGCTAATTCATTTTTAATAGCGTTAGAAAAACTACCGATTTTAGGACGTTCTTCGGCAGATAAATCTTTCATTCCCCTTAATACTTCCGTAATAGGACCCTTTTTACCAAGTAAATTAACACGAATATCATTAATTTGTTTTAAATCTTCTGATTCACGAATTTGCTTTAAGCCTTTTTCTTGTAGTTCGAGTAACTTCTCTTTTAAATCCATTAATATCGACTCCTTCGTTTGATTGTTTTTACCAGGTTTTTGGACACAAAAAAACCCCATCCCTAAAAAGGGACGAGGCCTCGCGATACCACCCTTGTTTTTGGAGACAAAAAGACCCCCAAACACTCAAAATGATAACGGCCATTAACCGGTTAATTATTTTACTTAAGTTAAAATTACGTTAATTAACAGCTCCAGAAGTGAATTCAATATCTTATTTTATTGGTCAGTCTCAGTCTAGCTGCCCATCCCTTTATTTCGAAGCAAGATACCTACTATTTTCTATCTAAGCCTTTAACACTATATTCATAGTTTAAAGGTATAAAAGCCTAGCGTCAAGTCCTACTCACAATCTTTAAGCGTATACCATTTTTCTGACCATTCGTGAACACTTGTCATCATATTTTTCATGTCCTCACCTTGTTCAGTAAGTTCATAAGAACTACGACTCGTTTCACCAATCGCACTTCTCGAAACAAGTCCAACCTCTTCAAGCTCTTTTAAACGTTCGACTAACACACGGTCACTGCATTTATCAACTTTTTGAGCTAATTCTTTAAATCGTTGAGGACCTTCATCCAACAAAACATTAATAATTAAACCGTTCCATTTTTTGCCCAGAATTGAGAAAGTTTTCTCAAACTTAGGACAGACTTCATAATTTGTTTTTTCTTGAATAATTTGCATTTTATCCCTCCTCCATTACTTTACTATTATATTTTATCATTAACTAACAAAAAGTAAACAAATCGGTCTACTTTCTAATAAACTAAAAAAGGGTCCGAAGACCCATTCTTTGTTAATCTTATTTTAAAATTGCAATTAACTGCTGGAAACCACGTTTTGATTTATTCTTCACTGGTGAAGAAACCTCGCTCGTTGCTTCATACTTATCGACCATTGTCACAATGTAACCTTCTGGATACTTAGGTGGTGCAATTGTTGCGCCCCACATGTGTTTAATGATGATATCTTTTTCCAAATCAGATAATGTTGTTAATTTTTCTGCATTTCTAACTGCGATACGAGGATGAATCCAGGCATGTGTTCCACGATCAAATTTTGTTGTACGCCAATCATAGTAAAATAAATCGTGCAGTAATCCGGCTCTTGCCGTTGCCTTAGCATTTAAATGTAATTTTTTTGCAATGCGATAACTGTCATAGGAAACTGAAATTGAATGTTCTAATCTAGTAGAGAAATGATGTTGCGTATATTCACTTAATCTTTGAACTTCTGGTTTAGCCAAAAGATCGCCAACGTAGCTCATGTACAACTCATCATCAAGATACGAATCTTTTTTCATTTATTAACGCGCCCCCAGAATCATTTTTTCATATCTCCATCATATCTGATTAAGCGGCCAATGCAAGCGTAATCTCCTATCTTTAACAAAACGTAATAATCTTGTTATATCGTTTAAAATTAGGCCTTAAGTTGAAACATTAGCACACCAGCGGCAATAGCTACATTCAATGATTCCGCACGGCCTTTAATTGGAATATATAAGTTGGCATCTGTTGTATTTAACAAATCATTACGCATCCCGTTACCTTCATTACCCATGATTAAACCAAAATTAGCGGTAGCGGGTATTTCACGATAACTACGTGCATCTTCATTTAATTCGGATCCATAAATAGGGATATGATTTTCTTTAAATAATGTCGCAACTTCCATTAAATCAGCATTCACCAATTGAATATGAAACTGACTTCCTTGCATTGAGCGTAAAACCTTAGGGTGGTGACTGTCTGCACTACCTTCCCCAAAAATAACTCCTGTCAAACCAGCGGCATCAGCGGTTCTGACCATTGTTCCAATATTACCAGGATCTTGGACACCATCCAGCATCAGCCAGCCACCGGCGAGGTTATCAATTGACAGTTGACGATTTTCTTCCATCTCAACAACTGCATAAATTCCTTGTGGTGTACTCGTATCAGCAAGGTACAAGCTTACTTCGGACGAGATTTCAACTTGTTCGATTTCCGTATTTATAATGTCATCAAAATATCTGAAATCATTTGTAACAAGTAAATACTCAATTTTAGCATCTACCATTAGCGCTTCTTTAACAAGATGCCAACCTTCTAGTAAATACTTATTTTCTTTTTTTCGACCTTTTTTCGTTTGCAATTTTTTCCAATATTTTATTTTAGCATTCTGCGTTGAATTAATTTTTTCCATAATGTTACCCCTCTTACTATTATCATAATTATATCATAATTAAAATGTCATTAGTTGGTAGTTCTCATCTTTTCAAGTTATACTGGGGTAATAAAAGGGCTTACACTAATCTTATGTTATGTTATGTTATGGAGGATTATATAATGAATGCAATTCAAATTACTGTTTTTGGCCGTGTTCAAGGTGTCGGATTCAGATATACAACCAAAAGGTTAGCCGACAACTTAGGTATCTATGGGTCAGTGCAAAATAATTTTGATGATAGCGTCACAATTAAAGCAAGCAGTCCAGACAATACTCAGTTAGAAAAATTCATACAAAGAATAAAAAAATCACCTACTCCGGCCGGTAAGGTCACCGAATATACAGAAACCCCCTTAACTAATTATAATCCGACTGAATTTACCGTTCTTTACTAACCAATATTTGTCTATATTTCATTGAAATCCCTTTATATTTAAAGTATAGTAATCGTTATAGTCATATTAAAAGGGGAAATAAATTAATGAAAAAGCTTAAACGTTTGACAATGCTCCCAATATTTATGGCGATCATCTTGTTTTTATCAGGATGTGTACGCCAAGACAAAAATGGTGATCCTTACGGAATGGTTTACGACTACTTAGCAAAACCTACCCAGGGATTAATTGAATGGTTATCAGCTCATCTAGGTAACAACTATGGTTTTGCAATCATCGTGATCTCATTCGTTATTCGAATGGCCTTAATGCCAATGATGATTAATCAATCAAAAAAGGCAACGGTCCAACAAGAAAAGATGGGTTCCATTCAACCACAATTAAAAGTAATTCAAGAACGACAAAAAGCTGCGAAATCACCAGAAGATAAAGCGGCAATTAACCAAGAAATGATGGCCCTTTATAAAGATAATAACGTCAGCATGACCGGCGGAATTGGTTGTTTACCATTATTAATCCAAATGCCAATCTTTGCAGCCCTCTATGCGGCCATTCTTTACTCAGCAGAATTAAACGGTGCCGTATTCTTCGGTATCAAATTAGGTTCACCATCGATTATTTTTACCGTTTTATGTTTTATCGTCTACTTAGGTCAAGGATTCATCTCAATAATTGGCTTACCACCAGAACAAAAGAAAACAATGCAAATGATGTTAATTGCAAGTCCCGTTATGATGGTTTTTGTGACATTAAGTGCTCCTGCAGGTATTGGTCTCTACTTCTTCATCGGTGGAATCTTTGCTTGTATCCAAACATTTATTATTATGTTAATGCGTCCAAGAATTCGTCGAGAAATCCAAGCAGAACTTGCTAAGAACCCACCCATCGTTAGAGAACATACAATCATTGACGATGTCGAAGAAACAGTTGAACGTACACTTGATAATGTTGAAGATAACATTTCAGATACAGCAAAAAAGAATCGTAATCGTAACGCAGGTAAACAAAATAGAAAATAAAAAAAACGATTAAACCTTCGATTTGAAGGTTTAATCGTTTTTTTTATCCTCAGTAATTTTTTCTGCGGTTAAAGGTAATGAAATTCTGAAGATTGATCCACGTTTTTCAACACTCTCGACTACTAAAGTACCTTTGTAACCCATTATCAATTTTTGTGCTATTGATAATCCGAGCCCATTTCCACCCTTATCACGGCTTCTTGCCTTATCAACACGGTAGAAGCGATTAAAGACATTTTTCAAATCATCTTTAGAAATTCCCTCACCAAAATCTTGAATCGCAATTTGAACCATTTTCAAGTCTTTCGATGCTGAAATATGAATTTCTTTTCTTGTTTCTGAATATTTAACTGCGTTATCCATTAAAATAATTAAAACTTGCTCTAAATGATTACGCGATATCTTTACTAAACTTTCTCCTTTAAAATCTTCATCCAAAATAAAAGTAAAATCTGGATGTATCATTTTAAAATCGTTAAAAATTTGTAAAACCACTAATCGGACATCAGTTAATTCATTTTTAAATGTCATTTCAACTTGTTCAGCTCGTGATAAATCTAACATTTCTTGAACTAAACTCTTCATTCGATTAATTTCTTGTAGGGATGCCTCAATCGATTCAGCCAGAACCGCCGGATCGTCTTTTCCCCACCTATTCAATAATTCCATGTGTCCCTGAATTATCGCAACAGGAGTCCTTAGTTCATGTGAAACGTCTTCAACAAATTGTTGTTGCTGATCAACATAACGCTCCATCCGATCTAACATACTATTAAATAAATCGGTTAAATCAGATAATTCATCATTTCGATGCAAGTCGGGTACGCGGACGTGTCCAATTGGCGTATCCCCTTCATTTATAATATCAATCGTCTCATTTACGACATCAATCGGCCTTAGTAACCAAGATGCAAGAACATATCCTAACATCGCACTACCAAATGTAGCCGTAACGATTAAAACTATGAAAATTAAAATGAGTTTATTACTTATTTTGTGGTAATTTTCTAATGCATTAGCTACTTGTGCATAACCAATTTTTTTACCCGTCTTAGACGAATGGATGGCTCTTCTAGCGACGTACCCATTCACACCATCAATTTTCTGACTGGTAAAGGTCATTTCATTTTTTTTAATAAATGGGACATTCAAATTTCTTGAAGCAAAAACTTCCCTTTGGTTCAAATCATAGATGCCAACCGCGATATTTTCTTTTGATAAATTAACAATTACGGCGTTTGAATATAAATTATTTTCGTCCTTAGACGGACTGGGGTCTGAATTTATTGGTTTTAAATGCTGTTCAGTACTCGCGACGGTTAGCTCTTGATTTTCGCGACTTAACTGCTGTGTCACAGTTCTTAACGTATTTTGTACATCTTTTTTTTCTTTATCTAGTAAAACACCGCTAAAACTCTGAAAAATAAGCGCAGAAAAAACGGCAAATATAAGTAATACCCCTATTGCCGTTCCCAATGCCCATTTCCATTTGAGTGACATGCGTCTTACTTCTTTTGGATGCTGGATTATTTTATTTTTCATGATCTCATTACGTACCCCGTACCTCTAACCGTTTGAATATAACTTTCCTCACCACTGCGATCAATTTTATTTCGTAAATAACGAATATAAACGTCGACAACATTTGTTTCAACTTCTGATTCGTAACCCCAAACTTTAGCTAATAAAACATCTCTCGCTAAAACGACATTAACGCTCTCCATCAAAGCCAACAATAATTCATACTCACGTTTTGTTAGTTCAATCACTTCTTTATCACGACGAACGACACGATTTTCTTTTTCAATTGTTAAATCACGATAGGTAACTGTCGTTTGTTTAGCAACGTTTTGTTCACCTTCGATATCGATACGACGTAATAATGCGCGTAAACGTGCCAATAACTCTTCGATTGCAAATGGTTTAACGATGTAATCGTCTGCGCCATGATCTAATCCAGATACGCGATCGATGACCGAATCACGAGCCGTCATCATAATAATAGGTGTGTTTTTAACCTGTCGCACACGACGACAAACTTCAAGCCCGTTTAATTCGGGCAACATTAAATCAAGCAAAATTGAATCCCAATCGCCATTTAGGGCTGCCTCTAAACCTGTTCGTCCATCAAAATGAACCTCAGTTTCAAATCCCTCATGTTGTAATTCTAATTCAACAAAGCGTGCCAAATTTTTTTCATCTTCAATTATTAGAATACGACTCATATTTTCATGATCTCCCGTTAGTTTAATTTTATTTTCTCATTCAAATCCAGATACTTTTTAACCGATATCTTACTTTTCTTATTCTACCATTAAATGATATTCTTGCATACACCTTGGTTTACTCAAATTAGATAGCCATTTATAAGCATTTATACTGCATATTATTTATCAACAATATGCAGTTACCCGTATACATTTTTCATCGAAATACCATTTAATCTATCGAAAAACACCCAGATAATTAAATTTTATAAAAAAACAGGCAGCAACATTTTAAAATGTCGTTACCTGTTTTTAGCACATTTAATTTAATGATTTATTGTTCAGTATACCATGTGTAATGGAATGAACCTGGTTTGTCAGTACGTTCATACGTATGCGCACCAAAGTAATCACGTTGTGCTTGGATCAAGTTAGCGGGCAATACTTCTGAACGATATTGATCGTAGTAAGTAATTGCTGCACTGAATCCAGGAACTGGAATACCAGCTTTAACGGCGATACCTACGATATCACGAACTGATTCTTGATACTTTTTAACAATATCTTTGAAATAACCATCTAATAAGATGTTATTTAAATCAGCTTTTTCATCAAATGCATCAGTAATATTTTGTAAGAAACGAGCACGAATAATACATCCAGCACGCCAAATCTTAGCCATATCACCAAAGTTCAAGTCCCATTCGTAATGTTCTGAAGCGACACGCAATTGTTCAAATCCTTGAGCATAGCTCATAATTTTACTAAAGTATAATGCTTCACGAATTTTTTCAACTAATTCTTTTTTATCTAATTCACCTAATTTAACTTCAGGTTTAGGTAACACTTTACTTGCTTCAACACGTTCTTCTTTCATTGCTGAAATGTAACGTGCATAAACTGATTCAGAAATAACTGATTGAGGAACACCTAATTCAAGGGCACTTTGTGATGACCATTTACCCGTACCTTTGTTACCGGCACGATCTAAGATAACATCAACAATTGGTTTACCAGTACCTAAATCATCTTTACGTGTTAAAATATCTGCCGTAATTTCGATAAGGTAACTGTCCAATTCGCCTTCATTCCAGTCAGAGAAGATGCTAGCAACTTCGTCCACTGAAAGTCCTAATAAGTCTCTCAATAAATGATATGATTCTGAAATTAATTCCATATCACCATATTCGATTCCATTATGAACCATTTTAACGTAATGTCCGGCACCGTTAGGACCGATGTAAGTTACACATGGAGCGCCATCTTTAGCTTTAGCTGACATTTCCTCAAGAATTGGTGCAACGAGGTCATATGCCTCTTTTTGGCCACCTGGCATCATTGATGGGCCTTCAAGGGCACCAATTTCACCACCAGAAACACCCATTCCAATAAAGTTAATCCCAGAATTATCTAATTCTGCATTACGACGCACAGTATCTTCAAAGTAAGTATTTCCGCCATCGATTAAAACGTCGCCTTTATCCAAGAATGGTAATAATTCTGCGATAACAGCATCAGTTGGTTTCCCAGCTTTAACCATAATGATAATTCTTCTAGGTTTTTCTAATGAATCTGCAAATTCCTTAATTGAGTAGCTAGGTACTAAGTTTTTTTCTGAGTGGTCTTTCATAACTTGCTCAGTTTTAGCCCCTGTTCTATTATAGATTGCTACAGTATGTCCACGGCTCTCAGCATTCAAGGCAAGATTCTTACCCATGACAGCCATTCCAATAACACCAATTTGTGCCTTATCCATCATAATACCCCCTACATTTCTTTAATTTTTTGTGAATCAAAAACCATGTAATCTAAGAAAGTATCAGCTACCGACTTTGTCAATAAACCCATTTTAACTTTCAACGTCAATTATACACCAGACAACAAAAATTCCTATCTATTTTGTCTTTTTTTGTTATACTGATTTCAGGAGGTCATTCAAATATGAAATTAGTTGAAGTTCAAGAGTTATACTACGCTATCGATACCTTTTTATACAGTCGAGCAAAGGCTGAATTTTCTAACCACATTCCCACTTTTGACCTAGTTGTTCAAGTTGACGGAAAATTATTAACGGCCGATTTTTTAGATCTAAAAGACAGTCGTATCCAAATTTATAGTACAACAAGTCAACATACAATTGCTTCTCAGTCAATTCCTTATGAAAATGACAGCAGTAATGCTTTTATCAGTCCGATTAGAAAAGCCATCTTCAAAAATTACCGCTCTGAATTCTCGGGTTGGTCAAATCTTAGTAACAAACCTGAATTACTACTTTTAGATTTAATTGACTTAATTAAATCAATTAATTCATCAACTTTTAAAGCCGTTAAAACGCCGGCTAAGAACGTGAATTATATTGAAGGCCAGGCTAAACTACCTTTTCAATTCTTCAATCCAGAGACCGACTTTAAAATTATGAGTTTAACAATTAACGAAAAACGATGACATTCAACTGAATGTCATCGTTTTTTATACAGAAAAAGCCTTAACACCATGGTTGTTAAGGCCTTTTACTTAGCGTAAATTTAGTTGTTTACTTTTACAACTTCTTTTCCGTCATAAAAACCACAGCTAGGACATACATAATGTGATTTTCTTAATTCGCCACAGTTAGGGCAAGCGCTCATACCTGGGACTGTCAACTTGTAATGCGTACGACGCATTCTCTTACGTGTTTTTGATGTTTTACGTGCTGGTACTGCCATTATCAAACACCTCCTTTAAAATTATCCAAAACTTTTAATAAAAGTATTGTTATGTTTATTCCTCTTCAGAACCGTCGTTATCGAAAAAATTCTGTAACGACGCAAATCGAGGATCAACTTTTTCTTTTCTAACCTGTACGAGTTTATCTTCAGTAAGAACTTCCCAGTCGTCACCGGCGGGTAATTCTTCTGCTTTTTTCTCATCATCAGTCAGTATCTGCATCGGAATCTGTAATAAAACATTATCCTCTATCACAGAATTCAAATTGAGCATATCTTCTTCCAAAATAATTACGACATCATTTTTATCAAATCGTTCAAGTGCTTTATCGCGATAACCTACATAAAATTCATCAACTGAAAAATTCAATGGGACATCGACACTCTCTAGCGAACGTGTTGATGGCATCTTAACTGTTAAACTAACGTTAAAATGGCCGATGACATCTTGATGGTCTGCCGTTAGAATACCCGTAACATGGACTTCTGATACCGACGTAATTATTTTGTTGCGCAACATTAATCCTTCGGAAAGGTCTAACATTTCGTCAACTTGAAGTGGTTCATCACTTTGTTTTTTTAACTCAACTAAGGACCATTTCATGCAAATATGCCTCCTAATGCAACGCTTATGATTATACCTGTGATTAAAAACATTGTCAATGATATTTCCTTGACAGGTTGTTAATTAATTTGCACGGGGTGTCTAAAAAGATCAGATTTCTTATGGCTAACTAAGCCATAAATAATTCCTGCTCGATAATCTAAAGAATAAAGACCCTCTTTATCTTTTTTACTAATTTTAGTTAGTATTGGATATGGGACTTCCTTCTTCAAATAATTAAGTAAACTCTGACCTCTTTTAGAGAACCCTAAGACATGATAATAAGGCTGCTTGTATTGTTTGTCAATTTCATTTTTATTTATTTTTAATAAAATGTAAGTTGCGAGTCTTGAAATTTTTGTATAAGTTACTCGTTTTGACTTTACTGCATGGACCCAATCATCAAAACTAGCGTCTTCAGGCAATTTCTCGTACTGTTGTAGCAATCGGTACTCAATTCCCTCAGACATGCCATAAAACGTCGATAATTGCTCAGGTGTTAGTAGACTCAACTGATATTTAAGATAAGGCCAAAAATCGTACCAATCAATCCATTTTTCATTTTCTGAATCAATCTTCGTCTGACTAGGAACGACATTTTCAATGGATTCTTGATTTTTAATCGCTAGTCTAATCGCAGTGGCACTTGCAATTTCTTGCGAGTCATCAAATATGGTTTCGTGATAGCCTGCACCAATCCGTTGAATAGGACATAATTGAATCTCAGCTTTTTCTGATAAACAGGCTTCAGCATATGCCAGACCCAACAAATCATTTGGCTCGTCAATATGAATACCCGTATTATCAAAAACGGCCTGCTGATACTGACTAGCATAAGTTTCATTAAATTGATCAAAATCACCATCAATATTTTGAATCTTAACTGCAATAGACTTAAAGTCTAATTTTGGATGCTCGGCGCCAAATACAAGTCGGGTAATTTTCATCCCCGATAATAACTTAATTGCACCTTTAGCAAATAAATCGGCCGGCTGGACGGAAAACGCAACGGGTAGCTCAATCATTAAATCGACACCAGACTGTAATGCCTGCCTTGTACGGCTCTCTTTATCAAGTGCCGCCGGAATACCCCTCTGCAAAAATTGCCCGCTCATAATGGCAACAATCGTTGTATCAGGATATTGTGCTCTTATTTGATTAATTTGATGCAAATGCCCGTTATGAAATGGATTATATTCAACGATAACCCCTGTGGTGTCCAAACGCCTCACTCCTATTTATCGCAGACAAAAAACAATCTTGTTGTTTTATCATCAATTTTACTTGTACCAAAATCAGCAGAAACTTGAATATTTTTAAATCCAGCATTTTTTAACAGTTTAGTGTACGTTTCAACAGAATACGTTCTTTCATGGTGATCTTCAGTAATTTTTTCAAATTGATCATTACTCTCATTTTTAACAAAAAAAGTCAGTTCATGAACGACACTATGTGGTTGTTCATCTTGAAAAGTCGACCATAAAAAAGCTTGACTATCATCCTGGTAGTTATACATATAACCCGGATAAACGTCGTCCGTTTGATACGTTGATATCACGTCAAAAACAAACCGGCCATCTGTTCGTAATAGGCCATGGATTGATTTAAAAACCTTGCCGACAGACTGAGCATCCGGTAAATAACAAAATGAATCAGCAAAACAAGTCACCGCATCAAATTGTGGTAACTCCAAATCCTCTAGATCCATCATATCGCCTTGTAATAACGGCAAAGACACGTTAGCATCTTGTGCATGTTGATCAGCAATTGATAACATCTCTTCAGATAAGTCTAACCCAACAACTGAATAGCCCGACTGCGTTAATGCGATGGCTAATTGTCCCGCACCACAAGCCAGTTCAAGTATCTCTGCTTTTTTATTGGGAACTTGTGCCTCGACAAATGTCTGCCAAGAATCATATAAATCAGGATCCATTAATTGATCATATAATTTTGAAAAGGTGGTGTAAATCATTATTCTTCAATCCAAGCTGATAAATCAACAGATGCGCCTTCAGACCAGAATTTTTCAAGATCATAAAATTCACGTGATTCAGTTTTAAATACGTGGACAATTAAATCACCAAAGTCTAATAAAACCCAGCTAGTTGAGTTACGTCCCTCAATACGACGAACTTCAACGCCTGCAAGTTCTTCTTGGTCCTGTATTTCTTTGACAATTGCTTTAACTTGGCGAGCCGAATCAGCCTGCGTTACCATGAAATAATCTGCTAATAAGCTAATTTCATGAACATCAATAGCTACCGTTTTTTCGCCACGTTTACTGTCAGCAGCCTTAACTGCAACTTCTAATTTTTCTATACTATTCATTATTACTCCTCTATTCTGCGACCCATTTATTAAAGGTCAAAATTGTTTTAGGATACACTTTTTTATCGGTATCAATTAAATAACTTAGTGTGTGTTTCGTTTCAAATCCAACGGCTGCATCTAAGTTTACAGCCGCAATTTTACGTGCTTCAACGGCCCCGGGGAAAGTTCGACTTTCTTCAATAAAATCAGCTACATAGACGATTTTATCCAATAAAGTCATATCAACATCCCCGGTTGTGTGCTTCACAATTGAAGTCAGTATTTCATTATCTGAAATACCTAATTCATCATGAATCAACTCAGCACCGACAATACCATGCCAAATGGCATTTCCCCAATTCAACAAATCGGGATCCAAGTGTTTTTGTTTAATTACCGTGATAAACGTTTCATCTGATCGTTCCTTGGCATAATCATGAATTAACCCTGCAATACTGGCTCTCTCTCTATCACCATTATTACGTTCAGCAAGTTCGATTGCTGATTTTTCAACATTTAATACATGTTGAAATCTTTTTTCACTTAAAGTATCTCTTAAAATTTGTACTAATTCTTCTCTAGTTCCACTGAAAAGGTTCTTAGAATAAACTAAATTACTCACGATATAAGCCTTCTTTCTCAATGTAGTCAGATACAGCTTTAGGGACTAAATAATTAATTGAACGCCCTTCTTTTATCTTATCTCGAATTTGAGTCGAACTAATATCAATCGTTGGGACATCTACCCAGAGTATCGGGTACGGACTCTTTTGTTCAAATCCCGTTCGTTTGACACCAACAAAATGAACTAATTTTACTAACTCATCGATACGAGACCACTTAGGCAGGTAGGCAACCATATCGCCACCAATAATAAAATAATAATCGTTTTCCGGATGCTCAGCTTTCAAAGCAACCATTGTGTCATACGTAAAACTAACACCTCCGCGTTTAAGCTCAGCATCTTCTATTTTAAAATTAGCATTATCAGCAATACTTTGATTGACCATATCAAGACGATATTTTTCATCAATCGCTTCTTTTTTGTCTATGTGTGGTGGCATAGCATCTGGCATAAACCGAATTTCATCTAATCCCAGTTGTTGACAAACTTGATCAGCAACTATTAAATGTCCCATATGAGGTGGATTAAACGTTCCTCCGAGAATACCAACGCGTTTTTTTTCGCTAGCCAATATGGGGGCTGTTTTAAATTCCGTGACTAAATTAATTTCTTTTAATTTTTGTACTTGAATAGTCAAGTCAAAAACCTCCTCATAATTTTAAATTAAGCGAGTAAATTAACCTTATCAGAGATATCGCGATTTTCAACATCTGTTGCAGCTTGATAAAGAACTAAAGTATGTCCAATTACTTGAACGACTTGAATCGAACTGTTAGATTCGATGAAAACACGGACTTCATTTGTATCAACCGTAGCATTTTGTAACATGTTAATTTTAATTAATTCACGTTTTTCAATTGCTTCGCGGATCTGGTTTAACCAGCCAATCGATACGCCTTCTTTTCCAACTTGGAAAAGTGGACGTAAATGATGTGCTTGACTGCGTAAATATCTTTTTTGTTTGCCTCTTAATGTCATATGTTAGTTAACTCCTCTTATATCATTGCTTTTCGTAAAAGAACTGAAACACCTTTTGGTGCCCAACCAGCGACTTTTGCACCTTCATTGATGGTTACCCACCCAAGACCAGCAAAAACTAAATCACTTTTTTGTGTTGCTTTGAATTCAAAACGGACTAATTCTGGGAAATCAACCATTTCATCATCTGTTGGTGGATTTAACAAACCACCAGCATGTTTTTCATAAAATTCACTTGCTGATTCCGTTTTTGTTCGATGAATCATTAAATCATTATCAAGATAGACGACAACTCCGGGCGTTCCGCCAGAAATGTAGTCAAATCTAGCAACAGCCCCAAAGAACAACGTTTGATTGTCATTTAACTGATAGACACGTTGCTTAATTTCTTTCTGTGGAGAAACTAATCTCAATGCTTTACCCGATAAATAATGAGCCATTTGATCCTGATGAATAATCCCAGGTGTATCAATTAAAGCACGGTCATCATCCAGTGGAATTTCAATTTTATCAAGTGTTGTTCCCGGGAATCTTGACGTTGTAATTAAATCTTGGACACCCGTTCTTTGTTTGATAATTTGATTAATTAACGTTGATTTACCAACATTAGTAACCCCAACGACGTAAACATCACGACCTTCACGGTATTTTTCAATTAATTCCAATAACTCATCAATTGCAAAATTTTTCGTTGCACTTGTTAATGCAACGTCAATAGGTCTCAATCCTTGTAAGTTGGCTTGTTGTCTCATCCAATCTTTTAACTTCGAGCGTCTTAACGATTTAGGTAATAAGTCAGCCTTATTTCCAACCATTAAAACGGGATTATCACCCACAAAACGGTGTAATCCAGGAATTAAACTACCATTGAAATCAAAAATATCAATAACATTAACGATTAAAGCATCGGCGCTACCAATTTGATTCAATAATTTTAAGAAATCATCATCTGTTAACTTAACGTCAGCAATTTCGTTGTAATGTCTTAATCTAAAACATCTTTGGCAATATAATTCATTTGTTTCAAGTCCTTTTTTTACTGCAGACTTAGGTGTGTATCCTAACTCATCAACGTTTTCACTTTGAATTTTCGATCCGCAACCAATACAAAAAAGATCTTCGTCAACTTCTGGTACTTCGATTATGTCAGTCATCCAATGAATTCCCCCATTTAGTTTTAAAGTCATGTTTTTTAATCAAATGATTTTTAATTCTTTTTTCAATGAAACGGTTAGGCTTCGTATTCCAAGCATCAGATTCAACAAGTGGTTTCACCAAAATACTTTTAATTCCCGCATTATTAGCCGCAGCAATATCAGTCATTAATTGATCACCAATTAAGACTAAATCTTGGTTATCCATCTTGAATTCATCTTTAACTTGGTTTATTCCTTTTGTAAAGGGCTTCAGTGCTCGCGAAACAAATGGTAATCCAATATGTTCCAATGCCTTTTCAACACGCTCATGACTGTTGTTTGACACAACAATTACCGGAATTGAAGCCGCAGCAATAATCTCAAGCCAACTCTTTAATTCGGGTGTTCCATTTGGATTATCCCACGCAATTAATGTGTTATCTAAATCAGTCATAACAACTTTAATGCCGTGGTTTTGTAAATCTTCTGGCGTTAAATCATAGATTGATTCAACCATCCAGGTTGGTTTATATCTCTCAAGCATGTTTAGTTACCTCAATTTTAGAATAATAATCTAAGTATAATGTACTTTCGCTTAAATTGCATGTTTTCTATGAAAACTATTGAATTTAATTTCACTTTACAATGAAAGAAACGTTCAGAACCTCGGTTAATCCTGGTCATTTATGAAAACGAACTTACTCCCAGGTCTGATGATCAAGTGCCATTCCCCAAAAATTATATTCTTCAATACTACTTATTTTAAATGCGTTCGCCATTGCTTCAACGGTCTCTTGGCTGGATTCCTTCGCGACTCTATCTAATGAACGTCGTTGATTGTCTACGGATTCTTTAAATTCATCAGTTGAATACGTTTCAATCCATCTTTGATACATCGGATTTGGAGAGCCTTTACCAATTAACTTGTAGCCAATCTCTAAATAGAGCCAAGCGCATGGTAAAAGGCCAGAAAATGCAGCTTCTGGATTAAATTCAGCTAATTGACGATACATATGTGATACGTAATGGTACGCAGTTGGTGCAATTCCGGTTTGCTCAATTTCTTCATCCGTAATATTTAACTCTTTAAAAAAATCATCTCTAATTGCTGACTCACTCCGTGCTAATCCTTCAGCAGAAGCAAACATTAATTTTTTAATTTCTGCATCATCTGATTGTTCCCCAACTAATTGGTGAATTTTACTAAAGTGTTTCAGATAATAATGATCTTGAATCAAATAATATCTAAAAGTCTCCGCAGGTAAGGAACCATCAACTAGTTGTTTAATAAATGGATGTTCAAAACTCCGTTCCCACCAATCATTTGATTCTCGTCGTACCTTTTCTGAAAATAACATGCTTAACTCCTTTACAGAAATTTATTAAAAAAAGAGAGCACTTGACGATTGGTCAAGTACCCTCTTGAATTTATTATTTGCTTAATGCTTTTTTAGCTTCATCTGCAACAGCAGTAAATGCTGCTGAATCTTTAACAGCTAATTCAGCTAACATTTTACGGTTAACTTCAATTTCTGCTAATTTCAAGCCATGCATCATCTTGCTGTAACTTAAACCGTTCATACGTGCTGCAGCGTTAATACGTGCAATCCATAGACGACGGAAGTTACGTTTTGTTTGATGACGATCACGGAATGAATATTGGTACGATTTCATTACTTGTTGTTTAGCTACCTTAAATTGGATATGTTTTGATCCACGGTAACCTTTTGCTAATTTAAGCATTCTTTTGCGACGTTGACGTGTAACAGTTCCACCTTTAACTCGTGGCATGAAAATTCCTCCTTATTGAGCCATTTAAAATGGCATCAATTGTCTAATTTATATTTATTATTTCATTTGTGAAAGCATTTGTTTGATACGCTTGTTATCTGATGCTGACACTGTAGTTGATTTGCTTAATTGACGACGTTGTTTCTTAGTTTTACCATGCATACGATGACTTGTATAAGCTTTAGAACGTTTTAAGCCACCATTTCCTGTACGTTTAAAACGTTTTGCTGATGCACGATGAGTCTTTTGTTTTGGCATAATCCTAATATCCTCCTAATATAGCTTTACTTTTCAGCCTTAGGTGCAAGCATCATGAACATACTACGTCCATCCATCTTCGCTCTTGATTCAACTGTTGCAGCTTCTTTAGCAGCATCAGCGAAGCGATTCAAGACATCACGTCCGATTTCTTTATGCGTAATTGCACGGCCTTTAAATCTAATTGATACTTTAACCTTATCACCTTTTGCAAGGAATTTTGAGGCATTTTTCAATTTTGTATTGAAATCGTTAATATCAATTGTTGGACTAAGTCTAACTTCTTTAACATTAACAATCTTTTGGTTTTTACGGGCTTCTCTTTGTTTCTTTTGTAATTCGAAACGATATTTCCCATAATCCATGATCTTAGCAACAGGTGGTTTCGAGTTAGCAGCAACAACAACAACATCTAAATTGGCAGCTTCTGCCATATCTAATGCTTCTTGTTTGGTTTTAACACCAAGCTGTTCACCATCGTCACCAATTAAACGAAGTTCCGACGCGCGGATACCTTCATTGACCATTTTGTCTACTTTATCAACTGCTATGGCAATGCACCTCCAAATTTTTTTGAGAAAAAGCACAGAAAAACGGGCAGTAATAATAAATTATCACAGCCCGCTTGAAATCCATTTTAATTGGAATTTAATTTCAATAATATTCTGCCCAGAGACTCTTTTGTCCCTTCAGGCGAGAAGCGGGAGCCTCTGCTTTTTTCTTAACTTTTAAATCATAACAAGTTGGTAACATTTTGTCAAGCCAATTGAAACGAATCTTTTTTATGCCTTACGACTGTAGTTCGCAATTTCTTTTGAAATGTTATTAATAAAGTCTTCTTTTGTGAACACGTTAGAGTCATCTTCACCATGACGACGAACAGAAACGGTATTCTCTGCAACTTCATTATCACCAACAACCAGAATATACGGAACTTTAGTTACTTGTGCATGACGCATTTTGTAACCCATTTTTTCATTACGTTCATCAACCGTTACACGGACGCCACGAGCAACTAAATTGGCACGTAGATCATGCGCATAGTCAGCGTGGAGATCATTCTTAACGGGAATAATTGTCACTTGCTTAGGAGCTAACCATGTTGGGAATGCACCTTTGTACATTTCTGTTAAGTAAGCAGTGAAACGTTCCATTGTTGAAACAAGTCCACGATGAATCATAACTGGACGATGTTCTTCACCATCATCACCGATATATGATAATTCAAATTTTTCAGGCATCATGAAGTCTAATTGGATTGTTGACAATGTTTCATCATTACCCAATGCCGTTTTTGTTTGAACATCTAATTTAGGACCGTAAAATGCTGCTTCACCTTCGGCCTCATAGTAATCAAGACCTAAGTCATCCATAGCACCTTTTAGCATATTTTGTGATTTAGTCCACATTTCATTATCATCAAAGTACTTCTCTGTATTAGCTGGGTCACGATAGCTTAAACGGAATGAGTAATCGGCAATCCCAAAATCAGCATAAACTTCCATCATTAAACGAAGTACACTTTTAAATTCTTCTTGAATTTGATCAGGCGCAACAAACGTATGTCCATCATTCAACGTCATTTCACGTACACGTTGTAATCCTGAAAGTGCACCTGATTTTTCATAACGATGCATCATACCTAATTCAGCAATTCTGATAGGTAAGTCACGGTATGAACGGATATGATGCTTGTACACCTGAATATGCGAAGGACAATTCATTGGACGTAACTCCAATTCTTCGCCATCTCCCATATCCATTGGTGGGAACATATCTTCACGATAATGATCCCAATGACCTGAAGTTTTGTATAAATCTAGGTTAGCTAAAATAGGTGTATACACATGGTCATAACCATTTGAAACTTCCTTATCAACAATGTAGCGTTCAATCGTACGACGAATTGTGGCACCATTAGGCAACCAGTAAGGTAATCCAGCACCAACTTTAGGATCGACAAAGAATAAATCTAAGTCGTTACCGATCACACGGTGATCACGCTCACGTGCCTCTTGACGACGAACTAATTCTGCATCCAAGTCTTTTTGTTTGAAGAATGCCGTTCCGTAAACACGTTGTAACATTGGATTACTTGATTTACCTTGCCAATATGCACCAGCAACTGATAATAGTTGGAAAATTTTAACGTCTGCTGTTGAACGTAATTGAGCACCATCACTTAAATTAACAAATTCGCCTTGTTTGTAAACTTCAACTTGGCCATTTTCATCAGTTGCTTCTACGACTAGTTCAGCACGATAAGGATCTCCAGCAAATAATTCAAGCGCTTCAGCTTTTGATATTAATTGACGTTCAATTTTTAAGTTTTCTTTAACAATAGCTTTCATTTTGTCTTGGATTTTTTTCAAATCATCAACACTGACCTGCGTTTCTCCATTATCTGTATCAAAATAGAATCCATTTTCAATATCAGAACTCATTCCAAATTTCATACCTGGATATAATTGTTGTAAAGCATTAGCCAAAACTTGAGCGGCAGTATGCCATAAAACAACCAAGCCATCTTCAGAATCTTTAGTGACTATTTCAATAGCACCATCAGCCTCTAACGGACGAAGGTAATCAACCAAAACACCGTTGAATTTACCGGCAATTGATTTCTTAGCTAAACTAGGACTAATTGATTTAGCAACATCTTCTGTTGTAATGCCCGCATCAAATTCTTTGATTGCGCCATCTGGAAATGTAATATTTATTTTTGACATGTTAACTTCCTCCATTATTTATCTATTTTTTGATACAAAAAAAGTCCCTAATACACAAATAAGCTTGTGTATTAGGGACGTCGATTAACGTGGTTCCACCCAAATTTAAATCTTTGCCGAAACAAAAATTTCTCCATAGATTTTAACGGATTCAATCCGACCCAACAAAAAGTCAGGCAACATTATGGAAGTGGTCATCACTTATTCTCTGCCAAGAAAGCTTTCAGCTATGCTTTCTCTCCCTGCGGACATAAAAAAAGAATGTAATCTTCCGTATCAATTTAATAACTATTTAACCATTTTTAGTTCATTTTAGCAACTACTAATCTTATTTAGGTCGTCTATTTTTACCAACAATTTTAACTTCTTTTGCTAAAAAATGAACGCGTTCCATGATTCTTTTTGCTTTAAGCGGTTCATCTTCACCCCTTTGACTAATACGCAAATGTTCATCTTCCAATTGTTTCATCGAAAAGTTAGAACTAAAGAAAGTTGGTAATTCCTCTTGCATACGGTACTGCAAAATAACGCCTAAAATATCATCTCGAACCCAGCTGGACATTGCATCCGCGCCGATATCATCAATCATTAAAATTTCAGATTTTTTAACGGCATTTAGCATGTCATAAACGCGATTATCACTAATTGCATTTTTTATTTCAACAGCAAAACTGGGAAAATGCATTAAGGTTGTTTGATAGCCACGGTTGGCCAACTCGTTGGCCATAGCACCTAGGAGATACGTTTTTCCAACTCCAAAACTACCGTAAAAATACATCGCTTGATGATATGCGCTAGGATCGGCCACAAATTCAGTTATGAATTTCAGACTTTGGCTGAGCGCATCCCCTCGCCCATCCATATCAAAATCATTCATCGTTGCATTTTTAATATCTTTAGACATACTCATAGATTTAACACGCTTAGCTAACGCCTTACTTTTTTGCGCCTCAATGAGCGCATCCGTTGGTACATAAGACACATCAATCATATGATTATTCAAAACTAACTGAGGTTTGTAACCGGGCGCTATCATCCCTTTACCTAAAATAATTTTATTTTTTTCAGATAAAAATTCATACAATTTAGCGTCGGCTCTTTGAACATTAGACTCCGTTAATTCAGCTTTATTTTTATCCAAAAAAGCAATCACGTCTGGATCTTCGTAAACTTTCTTCATCAAATCACGATAATTCACGTTAGGATATCGTTCACTTAAGTTTTCATTTTTTAAAAATTTCTTAATTTCTGTCCCTAAATCCTCCATTGTCATCCTCCTTTTGGTGCCGTTTTATTAAACTCATCAAGTTGTCGTTGCAATGCAGCTTTATCAATCTCAGTATCTGCCTCTGGTGCTTGATAATCATCCTTTGCCCAATCAGGCAACGTTTCTTTTTTTATTATTTTTCTTTGACGCTGGTTTGCTACCTTAGTTTCAGTTTTTTTCGTATTAAAATGGCGAACCTGATTAATCGCATCTTCAGGTGTTTTCACTTTTTGCTGTGACCAGTCATTGGCCATAGTATCAACAAATGATTTATTAAGCGTCGCTAAGTCTCGATCAATTAAAATATAATGTATCAAAATATTAATCACTGAATTGGTAAATATTTGGCGTTGTACAAGTTGTTGTAACAGATAGGATTCACTGTCTGTTACGTATCCGCCCTTACTTTCCTTCAATGATTTCAAAAAATCAAAGGGACTGTACGCGTCACTAGCAAGAATTAATTGCGAATCTTCTTCTGAAAAACCAACCTTTTTTAGAGTCTCAACTGATTTTTGACCATTATTCTGTCTATCATCATTCATTGGATCATCTTGTTTTTTTAGTTTAACCTGTTGATTATATTTATGCGCAATCTTTTGCTTAAAGACATTATAATCAACCTCATTGGTTGATAAATCAGCCGCATCACCAATAAACTGTGCCATTTCAATCTCGTCGATATCATACAGGAGATGCTCTGAAACAATCAAATCTCGTTGATTATTAATTTCATCTAAAGACACAAAACTTTTTTTCAATAATTCAATAAAAAATTTAAAATCAAACGAGTCAATAGTATCTGATTCAATCAATTTTTGTGGGGCTTTTTTATTGGTTAAAAACGATTTTTTACTCTCGGAAATAATATCAGGTTTATTAGAAAGATGTACTTGGCTAACTTGGAAAACGTCCAAGAAGCTTTTCGAAATTTCTTTAAATCCGTCTAACTTTAATGTGGGTAATGCAAATCGCGCAGTAATTTCTTTATATCGTGTATCCCCGATTGATTCCCATAACAAGACACTAAGCAAGTCATCCGTAAAAAAATCTGCCGCTTCTAGGGGGCGACGCAACTGATAGACCATCACTTTTCCCATGACGTCATCTTTTTCAAAACTTTTTAAAAGGCCTAAAGCCTCAAGTGAACTTCTTGCTTCATAGAATGCTGCTAAATCAATATTCAGTAACGACAGCAATTCGTTATGCATCTTCCGATTAGATAATTGCGGATTTTGGTTCGCTTCACCCTTTAATAGTGAAAATAGACCACTCGCAATCACACCCATAATAGGTTGATACAAGTAGTCTAATCGTTCTATATCATCATTTGTAACTTTCTCATCCATTAGTACGACGTAGCCATCTTTTGGACTCATATTTTCCCATGTCTCAATCATTGATTATCATTCCTTCAAATCTTACTTATCAGTAGGTGTCTTATCCCGATCCATCATCTCATTCAATTCTTTAAGGAAAACGCCCATATCTTTAAACTGACGATAGACACTGGCAAATCTGATGTACGCAATTTCATCGACATCGGCAAGTAGTCCCATGACGTATTCACCAATAAGTTGACTTGAAATTTCATTTTCGCCTAATGCTCTGACATTATTTTCAACCTGGTCAACAAGATGAGTAATATCCTTCATTGAAACTGGTCGTTTTTCAGCAGATCTGATAATTCCTTTAAGAATTTTTTCGCGGTTAAACTCTTCTCGCGTCCCATTCTTTTTAATAACAAGTAATGGTGTAGCTTCAACCCGTTCAAATGTTGTGAATCTAAATTCACAATTTTCACATTCGCGACGTCGTCTGATAACGCGACCTTCATCTGTTGGTCGACTGTCAACGACTCGAGAGCCATTATGTTGGCAATGTGGACATTTCATTGTGACACCTCATTATTTTTTATTTACATTTATTTAGACATTATTTTGATTACTAAGCCAGTTTAGCACTTGACCCCTTGTAACGGCAACCGTTGTCGAATTATCAATTACAAAATCAGCTAAATCTTTCTTCTTTTGAATTGGCCATTGTGCCTTAATTCTTAATCGCGCCTCAGCAGAAGTCAGCCCATCCCGATTAATTAATCGTTTTAACTGGGTTATTTCGGGTACGAAAACAACCATAACGGCGTCACAGATTGTTTGATAACTCTCTTCAAATAACAATGGCATGTCTAAAACGATTAACGGACTACCTAATTTTCTATGAGATTGAATTTGCGCTAAAATCTCTTTTCTAATAGCGGGATGGATAACGCCATTCAACTTTTCTAATGCGACACCATCACTAAAAACTAATTTTCCTAATTTTTTACGATTTAGCGTGCCATTTTCCATGAGATACTTCTCACCAAATTCATTGATAATCATTTTCAAAGTTTCAGATTCCGGCTCAACAACCTGCCTTGCGATAATATCCGCATCGATTACAGGTACGTTTGAATTCTTAAAAATATGACTAACAGTTGATTTACCTGTCGCAATCCCACCAGTCAATCCAAGTATATAGGTCATATTTAAGCTTTCCTCAGTGGTTGGCAGTGCGGACAATAATGGGTTCCTCGTTGTGCCACCTTTATTTTAACTATGGGCGTCCCACATCTAGGGCATGGTTTACCGGTTTGACCATAAACATTTAAGTCAAATTGAAACAGTCCAGTTTCGCCAAATGCACCAGTATAAGATCTAATCGTTGTACCACCAGCTTGAACCGCAGTAGCCAATTCAAGAATAATATTTTTACGTAAACTACTTAATTTACTATCGGAAATTGAATTTGCTGGTTGTTCCGGATTTATTTTGCTCATCCATAATACCTCATCGACGTAAATATTCCCCAAACCAGCAACCGCTTCTTGGTTCAGTAACACAGGCTTAATAGCCATATGTTTTCGCGCTAAATATTTCTTAAAATTGCTGAGTTTAAATTCATTTTCAGTCGGTTCTGGACCTAATTTTTTAAGACCTGAAAGTTCACGTTCTTGTCCGGTCGGAATTAACTGCATTCGACCAAATTTACGAACATCATTATATCTTAAGTCTTGACCATCAGTTAAATGGAATATAACATGTGAATGTTTTTCAATTGGTTCATCCGTGGCACGAACGAAATATTTACCTTCCATTCGAAGATGAGATACCATTGTCATTTGATTATCAAACCGGAAAAGTAAATATTTACCTAAACGATCGATTGATTCAATTTTCCGTCCCTCAAGTTCATGTTTAAACGGAATGATATCCCCATTTATAATTTTGGGCCATAAAACATCTATGGATTCAATTGTCTTACCAATAACTAACTGACTAAGACCTCTTCGAACCGTTTCAACTTCTGGTAACTCTGGCATACTATCTCCTCCTTACCACTTTTATTTAGTATCAAACCAAGTATCGCCAAATGCACTTTCAACTTTTAGAGGAACCTCTAAAGAAACAGCGGCATCCATAACTTCAGGTACTTTCTTTTGTAAAATGGCAATTTCTTCTTCTGGCGCTTCAAAAATTAATTCATCATGTACTTGCAATAACATTTTAGCTTGCAAATGTTCTTCCTCAAGCATTTTGTTCATATTAATCATCGCCACTTTAATAATATCAGCAGCACTTCCCTGAATAGGTGTATTCATCGCTGTTCTTTCCGCGAATGAACGTAAGTTGAAGTTTCGACTATTAATATCTGGTAAATAACGACGACGATGAAATAGTGTCTCAACGTAACCTTTATCTTTAGCTTCGCGTACAACATTTTCCATATAATCCCTGACACCTGTGAATTCATTTAGATAAGTATCAATGAACGTTTGTGCCTGTTTTCTAGTAATACCAATATTTTTCGATAACCCGAAATCACTAATCCCATAAACGATTCCAAAGTTAACGGCCTTAGACGTCCGACGCATATTTGGTGTTACTTCATCCGGTGAGTCTAATCCGAAGATTCTCATTGCAGTATTGGCATGAATGTCAATTCCCTCTCTAAACGCTTCTTGCATGTTAGCGTCATGGGCAATATGCGCCAAAACACGTAATTCAATCTGCGAGTAATCAGATGAGAATATTTTCCATCCCTTGTGTTCAGGGACAAATGCCTGTCTAATTTTTTTACCTTCGGGAACGCGAACTGGTATATTTTGTAAGTTAGGATCAACAGATGATAACCGTCCCGTTGCCGTTAATGTCTGTAGATATCTCGTATGAACTTTTTTATCGGCATGTCTAACTTTTAATAATCCTTCAACATAAGTCGACTGAATTTTTGCAATTTGTCGATACTTTAAAATTAGGTCCGCGATCGGCGCTACTGTACTAAGTTGTTCTAAAACATCAACAGCAGTTGAATAACCCGTTTTAGTTTTCTTAACAACTGGCAACTTCAATTTTTCGAATAAAATAACACCCAACTGCTTTGGTGAATTAATATTAAATTCTTCATCCGCTTCGGTATATATCTTAGTTTCCATCTCCGTCAAAATAGTTGAAAACTCGCCTTGCATGGTATTTAGTCGATCCGCATCCACAGTAATTCCTTGGATTTCCATCTTGGCTAATACAAGTGATAGTGGGAGTTCCATATCTGTATATAAATTAAGTTGCTCATGGTCGACCAATCCTGCCATCAATGGGGCTTTTAAAAGATGCAAAGCCTCGACTTTTGATGCCATATGATTATAGAAAGTAGCTTCGTCTTCTGGAATTCCACGCTTAACACCTTTTCCATATACTTCCTCATCCGTCTTAACATCATAATAGTCATGTTTTTGCGCAACCTTGCTAAGATCGTCACTATTATCACTTGTATCTAACAAGTATGAGGCTAATAGGAGATCAAATCCAGTTCCATCAAGTTGAATCCCTAAACGGTTTAAAGCAACATAATTACGTTTAAAATTAAATACGTTCTTTGAAATTGAGGCATCCGAAAGAATATTAACCAAAGTAGCCGATTTTAATAACGCAACATCTTGAGTCACAAAGAATTTTTCGCCATCGCCAATAGCAAATCCATCGAAATCCGCTGTATGATAATTATCATCTAACATCTCTAAATAAAATGAAATTGGTTGTGATAATTGCTTTAAGTCATCCAAATTATCAGTTGTTAATGTAACGTAATTCGTCTTTTTAGGTTCTGGGAACAAATTCAGTTCAAGACTGTCAGACGTCGGATTTAAATTTAACTGGCTTAAAAACTTTTTAAAGTCCATTTCTTCATAGAAAGCAACTAATTTATCTAGGTCTTGTCCTTCCCATTTTGTATCAGGAAAATCAATTGTAATAGGCGCATCCTGTCTAATTCTTGCTAAATCCTTACTCATGAATGCCTGATCTTTATCTTCAATTAAATGTTCTTTCATCTTGCTTTTCTTTAATTGATCAATATTGTCGTAAAGATTTTCCATTGAACCATATTCAGTTAACAACTTAATTGCTGTTTTTTCACCAACTTTAGTGACACCAGGATAGTTATCAGATGTGTCCCCAACTAACCCTTTCATATCAATAATTTGTAGCGGCGTTAACCCAAACTTTTCCATCACATGTGCCGGCGTAAATTTTTCTATTTCACTGACACCTTTTTTAGTAACCGAAACAGTTACTTTATCAGTCGTTAACTGCGTCAGGTCGCGATCTCCAGTTACAATCGTAACATCATATCCCGCTGCCTCACCCTTTTTGGCCATTGTTCCGATAATATCATCAGCCTCAAAATCAATTAGTTCATACGTTTTAATTCCGTATCCAGCCAATAATTCTTTAAAATAAGGCATTTGTTCTTTTAATTCTGGTGGCGTTTTTGATCTTCCGGCCTTATAATTATCATATTTTTTTGTTCTAAATGTCGTCTTTCCAGCATCAAAAGCGACTAAAACATGCGTGGGTTTTTCGGTATCCAATATGACATTCAACATATTATTGAAACCATATAACGCATTTGTATGTAACCCTGCTTGATTCGTAAATCGATCTACAGATTGATAAAGTGCAAAGAATGCACGATACGCAATGCTATTTCCGTCAATTAATAATAGTTTTTCATTAGTATTCGTCATCTGATATCCGTCTCCTTTTAAAATCTCTATCCCCATTTTAACAAACATCAGCCATGATTAATAATTTATCACGCAATATCTCTAAAGTAATAAAAACCCCCAAGTTATGAATGACTAACTTAGAGGTTTAAACGACTTATTTTATTAATTACTAATCTCTTCCACCGTAACCAAAGATTCGTAAGAACGAAATGAATAGGTTGATAAAATCAAGATACAACATTAATGCACCTGTCATTGCGAGATTAGGAACTGAAACATCACTATTACGTTGTAAAAATATCTGCCTTAATTTTTGTGTATCCCAAGCTGTTAAAATAGTGAAAATAATAACTGCTACATATGAGAATACGTAGTTAATTAGTTCACTTTGTAAGAATAAATTGACAAACGAAGCGACAATTAATCCAACTAAGGCTGCTAATGCTTGCGTACCAAGCTTAGTTAAGTCACGTTTTGTTACATTTCCTAAAATAGTCATTGTAACGAATACGGCTGAGCTTGCAGCAAACGCGGCAATAATGTTCCCAACCGAATACATAGATATAATTAACGAAAGCGTTACACCCTCAAGTACCGAATAACCCATTAATAAAGCAAAAGTTACAAAAGGCGCCCTTGAAGCTTTAACATTAATATTTAAAACAACTACCAACTGAACGATAAATAACGCCCAAATTGACCAACGATTTTCAGCCATAAACCCAAAAACTGATTCTTGAAATACCGTTAAGGTTAGGAACGACGTAATTGCGGAAACGCCAACTGCTAGCGCCATATACCCATATAGCTTTGATAAAAAATTATTTAATCCATCATTTTCGTTAATAATAACTCTATTTTGATTATCCATCTCTTTTTCCTCCTGGTTCATTGTATAAGCACAAGTGTATCAAATTATTTAATATTATCAAGAATCTTCGCTTTTCTTAAAAAATAATTAACTAATAAAAAAGAAACGACTTTTACGTCATTCCTTACTGAATTTATTAATTATTTTTAAAACTTAAATTACTCAATAACTCTTCGTAAGCATATTCATATTTTTGAACATCTCCGGCGCCCATGAAGATAACCACTGCGTTACTATAATCCAGTAATGGCGAAATATTATCAAGTTTAATAATATCACCGCCCTTAACAATTTTAGCACCCAGATCTTCACTGGAAACGTTTCCTGATGTTTCACGGGCTGAGCTAAAAATGTCAGTTAGGTAAACTTTATCGGCAAGATTTAAACTAACCGCAAAATCATCCATTAACGCAATCGTCCTACTAAATGTATGTGGTTGGAAAACAGCAATTAATTCTTTGTCAGGATATTTTTGACGTGCGGCATCAATTGTCGCTTTAATTTCTGATGGATGATGTGCATAATCATCAATAATTGTCATATCACCAATATATTTTTCGCTAAACCGGCGTTTAACGCCTTTAAAACTTAATAATTCTTTTGCAATTTCTTCTAAATCAACTTTTTCAAAATGTGAAACAGCGATAACAGCCAAACTATTTAAAATGTTATGTTCCCCAAAGATAGGAATTTGGTAATGACCTAAAGGTTCATCATGATAGAAAACGTCGAATTCTGAACCCTTAGTCGTCCGTTTAATATCACGAGCTTGAAAATCATCAGAATCCTTTGTTCCATAGTAATAAATTGGTACATCAGCTTTTATTTTACGAAGTAATGGATCATCTCCCCAAGCGAAAATACCTTTTTTCGTTTGTTTTGCAACAGTTTCAAAGGCATCGAAAACATCATCTATACCGGTAAAATAATCTGGATGATCAAAATCAATATTAGTCATAATTGAATAATCTGGATGATAAGCAACGAAATGACGACGATATTCATCAGCTTCATAAACAAAGAATCGTGCGTCTGGTTTCCCTTTACCGGTACCATCACCAATTAAGTAACTTGTTGGTGCAATACCACTAAGAACATGTGCAAGAAGTCCCGTTGTACTTGTTTTACCGTGTGATCCGGCTACACCAATGCTTGTGTAACCCTCCATTAAACGACTCAACATTTCAGGATAACTAACGATATCTAATCCCATTTCACGTGCTTTTTTAAGTTCAGGATGATCTGCGGTAAACGCGTTACCTGCGATTATAGTCAATCCTTCACGCATATTATTTTCGTCAAATGAATAGACCTTAATGCCAGCCAACTCTAGTCCACGTTGTGTGAACGTATATTGATCAATATCAGACCCTTCAACTTTAAAGCCTTGATCATGTAAAATTAGGGCTAAAGAACTCATCCCTGAACCCTTTATTCCTACAAAGTAATATACCTTTTGATTATTCATTATTATCCTCTTTTCTGACATTATTCATTCATAATTTTACCATAAATAAACCTTAAAATGAGTTAATATTCAGATTGTCGTTAAAATTCTTCTCTCATTCGTCTGAGCTCATCTTCATTTAAATAGACATCTCGTGGCTTTGAACCCTTAGCATGCGAAATATGTTGTTGGTTCTCAAGCTCATCAATAATATTCGCAGCCCTGTTATAACCTATTGAGAAAACACGTTGTAACTTAGAAATTGAAATCGTCTGTTCATGTGCTATAAAATCTAAAATACCTGGAAGCAAATCATCCTGTTGTTCATTTTGATCTGCCATTTTTTTCAATCCATCCGGATTAAATGCGTATCTTGGTTTTCCTTGCGTTCTGACAAAATCCGTAATTAAATCAACTTCATCTTCAATGTATGTTCCCTGCAATCTAACAGCTTGACTCGATCCATTACCGAGATATAACATATCTCCTCGACCCAGTAATTTTTCAGCTCCAGCAGTATCTAAGATTGTTCTTGAATCAATTTGACTAGAAACCATAAATGCTATTCGGGTAGGAATGTTGTTTTTAATCGTTCCCGTGACAACATCAACACTTGGACGCTGTGTCGCAAGAATCAAGTGAATCCCTGCAGCCCTAGCTTTTTGCGTAATTCTAGCGATATAATCTTGCACTTCATTTGAGGCAACCATCATTAAATCGGCTAATTCATCAATGATAATTAAAATGTATGGCATTTTTAAGCCAAAATCACCATTTGCTTCCGCCTTTTGGTTAAAGTTACCAATATTTTTAGCGCCAGCAGCGGCTAATTTTTGATAACGTTCTTCCATCTCATCAACAGCCCACTTCAATGCTGCTGATGCCGCTTTTGCATCTGAAATAACTGGTGCCAAGAGATGTGGAATATCATGGTATGGTGCCAACTCAACTGCCTTAGGATCAATTAATAAAAGCTTAACCTCATTAGGTGTTGCTTTATATAGAATAGAAACCAGTAAACTATTAATAAAAACTGATTTACCGGAACCTGTAGCTCCAGCAATCAATCCATGCGGCATTTTTTGTAGATTAGTTACTTGTGCTTCACCAAATAAATCAACACCTAAGGCAACCGTTAGCGGTGATTTGTTTTCCATAAAGACTGCAGATCTCAATACTTCAGAAAGGAGAACCGGTCTCGATTTCAAATTAGGAATTTCGATTCCGACACTGCTCCGTCCAGGAATTGGTGCTTCCACACGAATATCCTTTGCGGCTAATGCCAATTTCAAATCGTCAACAAGATTAGTAATTTTACTTACCTTAACACCGGCAGCTAGTGAAATTTCGAATTGTGTAACGGTCGGTCCAACTGTCCATCCATCAACTTCTGCGTTCACGTGAAACGCCTCTAATGTATTATTCAATACATCAATTTGAGAAAGTACCCACTCATCTAATTCGCCGGCATTCTCTAAGATAGGATCTGGTAATAAATCAAGAGATGGGAATTGATAAGTGGCATCTGCAATTACGATTTCTTCATCAGATTGGTCATCGTAATAACTGTCTTGTACTTCTTGTACTTCTTGTACTTCTTGTACTTCTTGTACTTCTTGTACTTCTTGT